>JBBKWO010000017.1:0-257576 GCA_037969015.1 Opitutaceae bacterium | reverse complement strand
TTTGGGGGGAGGGGCGGGGTCATGGTCTGGCGGAGGTTATTCCATGGGACGCCGGGACCGTGGCAGGGTTTCGCCTAAAGGCAAATAATCAGACGCCCAAGGAGGTGCGGTAGACGCGGGCGACACGTTTGGTCACCGAGCAAAGAGTCTCCCACGGGATGGTGTCGGCCCAGGCGCTGAATTCGCCGAGGCTGATTTCGGCGCCCTTTTGGCGACCTACCAGCACGACTTCGTCGCCAACCTTGGCTTTGGTGAGGTCGGTGACGTCGATGATGGTCTGGTCCATGGTCACCCGGCCGAGCACGGGGCAACGTTGACCGTTGACGAGGACCGAGGCCCGGTTGCTGGCGGCGCGGGGAATGCCGTCTCCATAACCGGCCGTGAGGATGGCCACGCGGGATTCGCGGGCGAGGATGTGGGTGCCGCCGTAGCTGATGCCGGTGCCGGCGGGCAGGGTTTTGATCAGGCCGATGCGGGTGCGGAAACTGAAGACAGGTTCGGTGTGGACCTGTTCCAGCAGGGAGCCGGGGGAGGGGAGCACGCCGAATTGCAGCAGACCGACGCGAACGGCGTTGAAGGGACCGGCCTCTTCGTAGGTTTCGAGGCCGGCACTATTGTCGGCGTGGACAAAAATCGACGACGGGTCGAGGTCCGGAAGGCGGTCGAGCGCGGCCAGAAAGCGACGACGTTGTTCGGCGGTGATTGCGGTATCCTCGTCTGAGGAGGAAAAGTGCGTAAAAACGCCTTCGAGGCGCAGGTGCGCGGCGTCACGGATTTTTTGATACAGGGCCGCGGCTTGCTCATGCCATACGCCGAGGCGGCCCATGCCGGTGTCGATCTTGAGGTGGACGGCGAGGGGGCGTCCGGCCTTGGTGGCGGCGGCTTCAAAGCGATCAACCTCCTCGCTGGAGGAAACGGTGAGGGCGACGTTGTCATACTCCGTTGCGTGACGATCTTCGTCGGGAAGCAGCGGGCCGAGCACCAAGACCGGCCAGTCGGGACTGAGCTCACGCAGCGCGGCGGCTTCGGCCAAGTTGGCCACGGCAAAAAGGTCCGCTCCCGCATGCATGAGACGGGTGGCGGTCTGCGGCAGGCCGTGCCCGTAGGCGTCGGCCTTGACCACGGCGACGTAGCGGATGTGGGCGGGCAGGGATGCGCGGATGTAGCGGAGGTTGCGCTCAAGTGCGGCCAAATCGATTTCGGCCCAGCAACGGTGCGGTAGACTGGTGGCGGCGGGCATGGTCAGCGGACGGTGGGGGCTTGGTGAACTTGTGGCGTCCAGGTGGCGTAGGCTGGAGTTTCGTGCAGAAAAGCGTCCGGCGCATCGACAGGTCGGAATAGCGGTTGGTCGACGGTGGCAGTGAGCATCTCGGCCAGGTTGTAAGGAGTCCGTCCGGCTTCAGCGGGCAGTTTGCTCCAGTGGCGAAAGCCGTCAGGCATCACCAACTTTCCGCTCAACTCAGGGGACGGAACGCGGCATATCGGTTGGCCGATCCGGGCGGCGTGCCAGCTGTCGCGCCGTGCGTCGGCGATCACCGTGAGGTCGGGTTGATTTAGAAAACGGGCGACAACATCCAAACCTTGGAAGGCAAACATAGGAGCCGGGTTCAAGACATGCCACGTGCGCAGCGCCACCGCGGCGGTTCGGATACCGAGCACCGATCCAGGACCTTCGCAGAACGCAAACCCGCGCAGGTCGCTTATGCGCAGATTTTCTTCGGAGAGCAGTTTTTCAACCGCACGGAAAAGACCCGAGCCCGCCTCCTCCTCACCGATTTCCCATCGCATGGGTGTGTTGGCATCGCGAGCCAGGCCGGCGTGGATCACCTGCGAACAGGTATCGACCAGCAGTAGCGGCGTATGATGATCAAGCAATTGGCGAAGAGACTCCATGGGGACGTTGCAGGCATGTAGCGGCCACCGCGCCCAGCTTTCAAGCGTCGGAATACGGCATTGACCGATTTAGTCGCTGAGTCGTAGATTGTCGGATTCTGTCAATATAACCCACCTTCTCATTTCTTACTGTGAACATCGAAATCAAAGACGTCTCTGAAACCCGCAAATCCCTCGTGGTCTCCCTCGACCTGGCCGAAGTCGCCGCCGAGCACAAAGCCGTTATCGGTGAAGTTTCCAAGGCCGCCCGCCTCCCCGGCTTCCGCCCTGGAAAAGCCCCCGTTAATCTCGTTATCAAGCGCTACGGCAAAGAGATCGGCGAAGAGTTTAAGCAGAAGGTTGTCACCAAGGCCTACCGCGACGGTCTCGAGCAGTCCAAGCTCGATGTTCTCCAGATCACCGGTGTTGAGGAAGGCACCATCGCCGCCGATCAGGTCGCGACCATCACCATCACGGTTGATCTCCGCCCTACCTTTGAGCTCCCCGACTACTCGGGTCTGAGCACCTCCATCCCCAGCTCCGAGCCCACCGAGGCCGAAGTCGACGCCGCCGTTGATGCCCTCCGTGCTGAGCGCGCCGAGTTTAACGTTGCCGAGCGTCCTTCAGCCAAGGGCGACTACGTGAAGCTCGCCTACACCGGCACCGTTGACGGTCAGGCGATCCTCGAGCTCGTCCCCGACAAGCAGATCTACGGATCCGTTCCCCAGACGTGGGAAGAAGTCGAAGGTGAAAACGAAGGTCTCATCCCCGGTCTCGGCAAGGAACTCTCCGGCCTTTCCACCGGTGACAAGAAGGACGTCACCATCACTTTCCCGGCCGAGTTTGCCGGTGCTCCCGCGCTCGCCGGCAAGACCGCCGTTTACGCGGTTGAGGTTCAGGAAATCCGTGAGCGCGTGCTGCCTCCGATGGACGAAGCCTTTTTCAAGTCCCAGCAGGTCGATGACCTCGAAGGCCTGAAGGCCAAGACCCTCAACAACCTCAAGCTCCGCAAGGACTATCAGAACCGTCAGACCCAGCGTAATCAGGTCGTCGAGGCCCTCACCAGCAAGGTCGAGTTCGCCGTTCCCGAGAGCCTGATCGAAGCCGAGACCCAGTCCGTGCTGCGTCGTTTCATGGAAGAGAACATGCGTCGTGGCGTTCCCGCCGACCAGTTCGAGAAGGACAAACAGGAGCTCTTCGATGGCGCCCGCAAGGCCGCCGCCACCCGCGTGAAGACCCAGTTCATCCTCTCCAAGATCGCCGAGAAGGAAGATATCAAGGTGACCGAGAAGGACATCGACACCTTCATCTACCGCGAGGCCATGATGAACAACTCCACTCCCGAGAAGCTCGTCAAGGAGCTGACCAAGGATCGTGAACGCCTCCGTTCCATCCAGCAGTCGATCATTTTCGACAAGGCCCTTGATTTGGTGGTTTCCAAGGCTACGGTGTCGACCGCCGAGGCAACCGCCTGACATTCCCGTCCGGTCCCGGCCTTACCAACGTGAGCTACTACGTCCCTATCGTTCTCGAAAACACCGGCCGCGGAGAGCGGTCGATGGACATCTACTCCCGTCTGCTCAAGGACCGGATCATCTTCATCGGCACGCCGATTGATGATCAGGTGGCCAACGTGGTCATCGCCCAGCTCCTGTTCTTGCAGATGGAAGATCCCAAGAAGGACATCCACCTCTACATCAACTCGCCCGGCGGTGTGGTGACCGGTGGCATGGCCATCTACGATACGATCAACTTCCTTCAGTGTGACGTGGTCACCTACTGCATCGGCCAGGCCGCCAGCATGGCGACCGTGCTGCTCGCCGCAGGTGCCAAGGGTAAGCGTTTCGCTCTGCCCAACAGCCGCGTGATGATTCACCAGCCCAGTGGCGGTGCCGGTGGCCAAGCCGCCGATATCGTCATCGCCGCCCGTGAAATCCAGCGTTGGCGCACCACCCTGAGCGCGATTATTGCCAAACACACCGGCAAGACCGCCGAGCAAGTTGATCTGGACTCTGATCGCGACTACTTCCTGAGCGCGCACGAGGCCAAGGCCTACGGTATCGTCGACCACGTGGTCGAATCTACCGACGAGGCCGCCAGCATCGCCACCGCGGCCTGACCGGTCGCGGTTTCGCACCGCCTACAACGCCCTCGACACCCGCCCATCTCTCAGGCGGACTTATTCCCATGGCCAAATCCTCGCGCATGACGCTCTGTTCCTTCTGCGGTAAGTCGCAGGCAGAGGTTAAGAAGATCATCGCAGGTCCCGGTGTTTACATCTGCGACTCCTGCGTGCTGGTGTGCAAAACCATCGTGGACCGCGAGGTGCAGACTCCCGCCATCGAATCGCGTTCACCGGTCCGTCTGGTCAAGCCCTCCGAAATCAAGCGCGCACTCGATGACTTTGTCATCGGTCAGGACCACGCCAAAAAGGTTCTCTCGGTCGCGGTCTACAATCATTACAAGCGCCTCAACTCCGGCACCCGCGACAAGGCGGCGACGGCCGAGGGCGGCGCGCTGGCGCCCGAGTTCAACGACG
Organism: Opitutaceae bacterium; assembly: GCA_037969015.1. Lineage (GTDB taxonomy): Bacteria > Verrucomicrobiota > Verrucomicrobiia > Opitutales > Opitutaceae > JAUWBF01. The sequence continues at coordinate 253,165 of JBBKWO010000017.1, read as the reverse complement.
TTGAAATCGAGAAGAGCAACATCCTGCTCACCGGCCCGACTGGTTCTGGCAAAACCCTGCTGGCCCGCACCCTCGCGAAGGTGCTCGACGTGCCTTTTGCGATCTCCGACGCCACCACCTTAACCGAAGCCGGTTATGTTGGTGAAGACGTGGAGAATGTCGTTCTCCGCCTGCTCCAATCAGCCAACTACGACGTCAAGAAGGCTGAGTGCGGTATCATCTACATCGACGAAATCGACAAAATCGGCCGCAAAACTGAGAACGTATCGATTACCCGTGATGTTTCCGGTGAAGGCGTGCAGCAGGCGCTGCTCAAGATTCTTGAAGGCACCGTTTGCAACGTTCCCCCGCAAGGCGGTCGCAAGCACCCGAATCAGGACTACGTTCAGATCAATACGTCCAACATCCTCTTTATTTGCGGCGGAGCCTTTGTCGGGCTCGATAAAATCATCGAGCGTCGCCAAGGACAAAACCGCCTCGGTTTTACCACCGCCGGGGAAACCCGCACGGTGTATCTGACCGCCGAACAAATGATGAAATCCGTTGCTCCCGAGGATCTCGTGCGTTTCGGCATGATCCCCGAGTTTATCGGCCGCCTGCCGGTCTTTACCGTGCTGGATCAGTTGTCCGTGGCCGACCTTGAGAAGGTGCTGCTCCGCACCAAGAACTCGTTGATTAAACAGTATTCCAAGCTCTTCGCGATGGATGGGGTGCGTCTCAAACTCACCTCGGATGCGGTCAAAGCGATTGCCCAAAAGGCCATCGACCTGAAAACTGGCGCCCGCGCGCTGCGTTCGATCATGGAAAACCTCATGCTCGAGGTCATGTATGAGCTGCCTCAGCGTGATGATATTTCTGAGGTCGTTATCGACGCGGCGGTGGTGGCGGGTAAACGCCGCCCGCTGTTGCGTAAAAGGGTAAAGGCCGAGCGGAAAGACAAGGACGCGGCCTGAGTCGCTAAATTGGCTAACCCGCATATTTCACCAGTCCTCTGGTGCGATATGCGCCCTGTCGGGCCGACCTTGTCGGGGTTAACCGCGACAAGGAAGTTCACCCCGCCCTGTCGGGGCTTTTGCCGAAGGTAAAACGGATATTTGGGTGAGCTGATTGTTCGATGTGGTGAAATATCCGGGCTAAAATCCCCGCTTATAAAGTTAGGCGGTCAGGTTGGTCGGCGGTCGGCTCGGATGAATTCATTTGCCCAGCGGGGTGTGTGTCCTTTGGGTGATAATACCCACTACCCCGGTGGAAAACCCCTTACCCCATGTCTGGAACGTCTTTTGCCGAGCTGTATTGTCAGCGAAACAACCTTGAACCGGAGCGCTATGAGAAAGTGCTGCTGGCTCAGTCACTCTATCCGCATGCCCGGTGGTTTTATCATGTCGTGAAGCTTATGCGGCCGGATCACTTCGCAGCCGATCTCGATTTGGTGCGGAATGTCGGCACGCTACACCGCTTTCGGGATTTCACCCATGATGTTCAACAGTTTCTGCATCATCCGGCCAATTGCGGTGTCCTCAGGCGCACCTTCAATGTAAGGATTTCGACCAAGCGCTTACGCCGGCTGGTGCGCAGCACACTGCGTCCGGGATCTGGAGAATCCAAACCGGAGCAAGATCAGACTGCGGCTCCATTTAAACCGGATGCGACTGTCGTCACGCAGACAAATTCGAAGTCGCGTATCGACAGCGGTGTCCCGGCTCGAAGCTTCTGAGTCTGGTCAGGAAAATCAGAAGTGACCGTAGTCGCCAGGCTTCAGGCTGCGGGCGAATTCCACAAACAGCTGCACGCAGCGTTCCACGTCTTCCAAGTCGACCAATTCACTGGGCGTGTGCATGTAACGCAGCGGTATACTGACTAAACCGGTCGCGACGCCGCCCCGGCCCATTTGAATCGCCCTGGCATCGGTGCCGGTGGGGCGGGGTTCGGCTTCGAGCTGATAGGGAATACCGAGCTTTTTGGCGCATTTGAGGAGTTGATTGTAGACCCAGGGATTGATGTTGGGTCCGCGGCAGATCATCGGGCCGCCGCCGAGTTTGGTCTCGCCGTATTTGCGGTTGTCGCAATCGGGGTGATCGGTGGCGTGGCCGACATCAACGGCGAGAGCGAGGTGAGGATCGACACTGTAAGCTGCGGTGGTGGCACCGCGGCAACCGATCTCTTCCTGCGAAGTGGCGACGGCGACAACCCGGGCGGCGAAGCCTTTTTTAAGTTTGGCCAAACGGATGAGAGTTTCTCCGACCACATAGGCGCCGACCTTGTTGTCGAAAGCGCGGGCGGCACCGATGCTGCCATGGATCAGCTCAAAGCCGTGATCATAGGTGGCGGTGTCGCCAATGGAGATGCGGGAGAGGGCGTCTTTTTTGGAGGTTGCGCCGATATCGATCCAGATCTCATGCAGCTCGGGGACCTTCTTGCGATCGGCCTCGTTCATGAGGTGGATGGCGCGCTTGCCAGTGACGCCCTTCACCGGGCCATTGGCGGTGGCGATGATCACGCGACGACCGGAAATAACGGTTTTGTCGTGTCCGCCGATGGTATCGAAATAGAGGAAGCCGTCGGCGTTGACGTAGGTGATGAGCAGACCGAGTTCGTCCATATGGCCGGCCAGCATGAGCACGGGGTCGCCCTTGGTATTCAGAGTGGCGATACGGTTGCCGAGGGCGTCCTTCGCGTAGGTTTCGGCGGCGGGTTTGACGTATTTATCGAAGACTGCCTGGGCTTCGTATTCCGCGCCGGAGGGCGAACGGGCGGCCAGCAGCTCATCAAGAAAGGCGGGGACGGCGTAGGATTGGGCGGAAACTTTGGTGGAGGACTTCTTGGACTTGGACATCGGCGGGACTATCGCCCCATCCGGTGCTTCCCGCAAACCGGAAGTGGTTACAATAAAAAGACCCGGCCTTGCGGGCCGGGTCTTGGAGACTGAGGAAGGCTTGGAAGGTCAGATCAGCAACAACGCGGGGCTCTCAAGCACGGCCTTGAGCGCGCCAAGGAACTGGGCGCCGACCGCGCCGTCGACTACGCGGTGATCGCAGCTGAGGGTAAGGGTCATGGTCTGGCCGATGACGATCTGACCGTTCTTGACCACGGGTTTCACCACGGTGGTGCCGACGCCGAGGATGGCGGCGTTGGGCGGGTTGATGATCGGGAGGAACTTCGGGATGCCCATCATGCCGAGGTTGGAGACGCAGAAGGTGCCACCGGTGAATTCGGCGGGAGTGAGCTTCTTGTCCTTGGCTTTTTTACCGAGGGACTTGGCTTCCTTGCTGATCTCGAAGACGGACTTCTCGTGGGCGTTGAAAACGACCGGGGTGATCAGACCATCGGGCAGCGCCACGGCGAAGGAAACGTGGGCGGCGGGGTGGTATTTGATCTCGGTGTTGGCCCAAGAGGCGTTGACGTCGGGAACCTTGCGGAGGGCCTCAGCACTGCCCTTGAGGATGAAGTCGTTGACCGAGAGCTTGACGCCTGAATCGGCGAGCCCGGCGTTGAGTTGTTCGCGGAGCGTGAGCAACGGGGTGGCATCGATCTCGATCTCGAGGTAGAAGTGCGGGATGGTGGTCTTGGACTCGATCAGGCGCTTGGCGATGACACCACGCATGGTGGAGACGGGGATACCACGCTCCTGTTGGATCGGGCCCTTTGCGGCGAGTGAGCCGCCGGCGAAGGAAGCGCCGCTCTTGGCTGAGCCGGCTTTACCAGTGCCGGCCTTTTCGGCGGCATTAATGTCGTCACGAACGATGCGGCCACCGGGACCGGAGCCTTTGACGTGGGAGGGATCAATGCCCTTTTCGGCGGCGAGCTTCTTGGCGAGCGGGGAGATTTTGACGCGTTCGCCCGAAGCGCGCGCGGGTTCGGGAGCCGGAGAGGCAGAGGGAGCAGGAGCAGCCGCAGCGGGCTTGGATTCGGCCTTGGGGGTTTCTTGTTTTTGGGGCTCTTCTTTTTTCTCCTCGGCGGCGGGAGCGGGAGCCTTTTTGGCGGGTGCCTCGACGGTTTCGCCTTCTTTGCCGACGGCGCAGAGCGGTTCGCCAAGGGCGACCTGGGCACCGGCTTCGGCGAAGATTTTCAGGATGACGCCGTCAAAAAAGCATTCGAGTTCCATGGTCGCCTTGTCGGTCTCGACCTCGGCGAGCATGTCGCCGCTGGATACTTTATCGCCTTCTTTTTTGAGCCACTTGACGAGCGTGCCCACCGTCATGGTGTCGCTCAGTTTCGGCATTTCGATGATATCGGCCATGGGAAAAGTTTAAGTTCTAAGTTGAAGTTGAAGAGCGGAATCAGGCGAGGGCTGCGAGGGCAGCCTTGATCACGCGGTTGGGATTGGGAAGCTGCTCGACCTCGACGGGCGGGCTGTAGATGGCCGGTGCGTCGATGGTGGCGAGACGATGAATCGGGCCGTCGAGTTCGTCGAAGGCTTCGCGCTGGATCATGTGGGAGAGCTGCGAACCGACCGAAGCAAAGGGCTTTTGCTCCTCGACGATGAGCACGCGGTGGGTCTTGGCGACAGACTTGAGCACGGTGTCGATGTCGAGCGGCCGGATGGTGCGCAGGTCGACGACCTCAACGGAGATGTCATGCTCCTTTTCCAGAACTTCGGCGGCGGCCAGCGAATGCAATACGCAGCGGCCGTAGGTGACGATGGTGAGATCGGTGCCTTCACGTTTAACTTCAGCCAAGCCGAGCGGGATGAGCAGCTCGGGATCGTCGGAAACCTCACCTTTCTCTCCATAGAGAATGGTGTTTTCTAGGAAGAAGCACGGGTCGTTGTCGCGGATGGCGGACTTGAGCAGGCCCTTGGCGTCGGCGGCCGTGGCGGGCACGATGACCTTAACGCCGGGGTGATTGGCGAGGACGTTTTCCGGGGTGTGGGAGTGGGTGGCGCCGACATTGGTGCCGCCGTTGGCCGGTCCGCGGATGACGATCGGGCAGTTGATCTGGCCGCCGGACATGTAGCGAACGTTGGCGGCGTTGTTCAGGATCTGGTCGAAGGCGACGGAGTAGAAGGACCAGAACATGAGCTCCATCACGGGACGGATGCCGAGCATGGAGGCACCGACGCCCATGCCGATGAAGCCGGCTTCGGAAATGGGGGTATCGACGATGCGCTTGGGGCCGAATTTTTCGAGCAGGCCCTCGGAGACCTTGTAGGCTCCGTGGAACTGGGCGACTTCTTCGCCCATCAGGACGACGTTTTCGTCGCGTTGAAGTTCTTCAGCAAGGGCGGCGCGGATGGCTTCGCGGTAAGTGATTACGGCCATGGGTGGTGAGAGTTGTTTTTAAAAAAGAAGGAAAGGCACTGCGGCGGATTAATCAAAGAACAGGCGGCCCTTGGAGGTGCGCTTGTCGGCATTGTCGGCCTCCCAATAAACATCAGTCTGGATATCGTCCGTGGTAGGGAAGGGGCTGGCTTCGGCGAATTCGGCGGCCAGGTCGGCCTCGGCACGGGCCTCGGTGTCGATCTTCTCGATGATTTCCTCGGTGAGGACCTTCTCGGCTTTGAGCTTATCCTGGAAGAGGTTGATGGGGTCTTTGGTCCGGCGGTATTCCTCGACCTCTTCGCGGGTGCGATAGGTTTTGTCAGGGTCGGCGACGGAGTGACCACGGTAGCGGTAGGTGTCGATTTCGATGACGGCCGGCTTGTTGGTCTCGCGGGCGCGGGTCATGTATTTGTCCATGACGGCGCGAACTTCGTAGACGTCGTGACCGAAGCAAGTGGCCCATTCCATGCCGTAAGCTTCGCCGCGTTGGGCGAGCCCGGGGCCGGCGGAAGAGCGTTCCTGTGAAGTGCCCATCGAGTAACCGTTGTTCTCAATAACAAAGATGACGGGAAGATCCCAGAGGGCGGCGAGATTGTAGGCCTCGTGAACGGCACCTTGGTTGACGGCACCGTCACCCATGAACGCGAGTGCGCAGCCCTTCTTGCCCTGATACTTCACGGCATAGGCGAGACCGGTGCCGAGGGGGATCTGGCCGCCGACGATGCCGTGGCCGCCCCAGTAGTTTTTGTCGGGAGCAAAGTAGTGCATGGATCCGCCCTTGCCCTTCGAGCAACCGGTGACCTTGCCGTAGAGCTCGGCCATGAGTGGCTTGGTGTCCATGCCGACAGCCATGGCGTGACCGTGGTCACGATAGGCGGTGATGACGTGATCATCCTTCTCCATAAGCGAGCAGCAGCCGACCGAAACGGCCTCTTGACCGATATAAAGGTGAAGGAAGCCCCCGATTTTTTTGCCCTGATAGGCGCGCAGGCTGCGTTCTTCGAATCTACGAATACGCACCATCTTGCGGTAAAGCTCGATTTTGGCCTCGGACGAGAGCTGGGAGTTGATGGGGGCAGCGGCGCCGTCGGAGGCGTTCACGTCTGCGGTATTGGTGGTTTTTTTGCTCACGGTAGAGGAGAAAGATGGTCTTATGGAGGGTTGTTTTTCTGGGCGCGGGTCCAAGAAATCAAGTGCGTTTACTCGGTGCGGTGATTGGTGTCTGAAATCGGGGTGAACTTAGCCGGTGATTTGTTCGAAGATTATGCTCAAGTCTTGAGATGGGTGGCAGTCGGCACGGAGGGCCACGAATTGTTCCCTGTGGCGGTCATAGATATCCCATAATGCCTGCCGGTCCGTGGCAGGCAAAGTCAGGTCGTCGATTTCTTCGCGAGCAAAAAAGCCAAACCGGCCTTCGGCGATTTCTGGTGGAAGGGCGGTGATGGGCAGATGGCATCGGAATAAAAACAACAGCCAGTGGGCCGCGCCCTCGTAGGCTTTTTCCGCGATCATGGCGAACAGGTGGAGATCTTGTGTCGTGATCACCAATCCGGTTTCTTCACGTGTTTCTCGCACGGCGCATTCGAAGGGCGATTCGCCGATGGCCTGCTCAAGTTTACCGCCGATCGGGCTCCACGTTCCGATGTTAGGGGACTTTTTTCGGAGCAGGAGCAAGTGCTCCCCCGCCTCGTTTTCCACGAAGACCAGAACGGCGATTTTGTAGTCTAGAACGGCAGCCATATTGATAAGTGATATATACGAGTGAAGGCATCGGTGAACTTCATGCGTATTGTGTAATGTTTAAGCGTGACGAGCGGGGAACCTTGCACAATGGTTTTGTGTTAACCCCTATGAAACTCCTTACTCCTCTACGCTTTGGTCTGGCACTGCTTTTAACGGGTGCCGGAATCGTTCGTTCCAGCGCGCAAACCCCCGCCGGACCGGTTTTGGTTGAAGTCGACAATGTTCGTTTTGATTCCAATATCCGCGGCCTGAATCCCGGTGACAATTGGTATGAGATAGCCATCGAAGTGGACGCCAAGCCCGACAAGCCCAAGGGCACGAACCGTCATGTTAATCGCGTCCGTGCAACCTTGAGTCTGGGCATCGAGGGAGTGGGGGCCGACGGCCAACCCGGATTTACCTTCTACCGTGCCTCGGCCGAGGCGGTCGCCATCGAACAAGGAAAGTCCGTTTTTCGTTTCTACCTTCCGCCTGAAGTCGTGAAGCGCGACAACATCCGCGGTGACGCTAAATTCTACGCGGTCGATATCGAGGCTGAAGGCAAGCCCCAGCCCCCTTCCCGCAAGAGTGTTTCCAGTTCCTTTACCGCTGCATCGTTACAGAGCTTTATTTCGCGGGTTTCCTCTGAAGCCGGTGCCAATGATGGTATCCTCCAGCCTCAGTATCTCACACCATTTGCTTTTGCCTCCGGCAAGCCCGCTCCAACCATCATTCGAACCGAGCGCTAAGCGCGCTGGGTTCTTTCCTTATATGCCCCGCGCCAAGTTTCTTCTTGCCGCATCTGGGCACATGTGAAATCGACTCCGTCTCCCCCTATGTCATCCCCTCGTGTTCTCGCCGTAGACTGTGGCGCCGGCCACGTCGCTTGCGGTTTGCTCCAAAGCGACAAGTCCGGCCGGCTCTCCTTAGAGCGGTTCGCCATTGAAACTTTTAATCCCGACGCCGCGCTTGAAGGCAAGTGGTCGCAATTGCTGACCCAGTCTTTGAGTGAACTCGTTCATCGCGAAAAATTCAGCGGCGCTGCGTTGATCGGTCTGCCCGGCCATCACACGCTGAGCAAATTCATCAAGACACCCGCGGTTGATAAGTCGAAGCGGGACAAAATCTTTCAATTTGAAGCCCAACAGAACATTCCATATCCGCTGAATGAAGTGGTTTGGGACCATCTGACGGTTGCCGATGACGGCTTGGACCTCGAGGTCATGTTGGGAGCAGCCAAGCTCGACGTGGTGGAAAACGCCTGCGCAGCCGTTGGTGAATCAGGTTTGGCTGTCGAGGGCGCCTCCTCTTCCAGCGTCGCCCTGTTGCGGTGTTTCCGCTATAATTATCCCGAGATCACCGACAGTGTGCTGGTGGTCGATATCGGAGCCCGCTCGACCAATTTACTCTTCGTAGAGAACGAACGCTTTTTTATCCGGACCATCCCCTTGGCGGGTAATACGATTACCCAGTCCATAGCCGAAGAGATCAAGCAGGACTTTGCCCACAGCGAATCGCTCAAGGTTCAGGTATTGAGTGGAACCAGTGAACTGCCGGCCAGCTCGCCTGCTCGTGCCGCGGTCGCCAATGCGGTTCAGTCTTTCATCGGGCGGCTGCAGCTGGAGATCACCCGTTCCACCGTAAACTATCGTCGCCAAAGCGGCGCCGAACAACCGGTGTCCGTTTTCCTGAGTGGTGGCGGTTCTTTGATCGAAGATGTTGTTTCACTCCTGAGTGATCGCCTCAAAATGCCGGTCGATCGGCTGGATCCACTTCGCAATGTGGATGTCAGCGCCGCCGCGTCCGAGGCACGTGATTGTCAGGTCGTGCTCGCCGGCATGATCGGTCTGGCGGTGCCTCCGGCCAAGGGAGAAGACCGTTTCAGTCTGCTGCCCCCGTCGATCGGATCCAAACTGGCCTTCCGTCGTCGTCAGCCGATGTTGGTCGCCGCAGCCGTTTTGACGGCTTTGATCTTTATCCCGCCCCTGGTGCAGTCGCAGCGATTGCTGGCTGCCTACAAGGGAGAGGCCCAGGCTTATGAAGCCGCGACGATACCGTTGCAAAATAAGCAGGCAGCGAGTGAGCAGAACCGTGAGCAAATCGAACAATCCCGCAAGCAGGTTGAGGCCATCCGCAGCTTGGTGGAGAGCAAGGCCAACTGGATTAACTTTCTAACCGATCTGCAGGACCGGCTCACCCGCGTTGGTGATGTTTGGTTGGATCAGTTAAAAGTGCAGCGTCCCACGACCAACGGTGCTGCGTCGAGCAATCCCGTTTTTGGACAGCCCGCAAGCGGTTCTGCCGCACCGACAGCACCGGATGTAATCCGGTTGCAGGTGAGTGGTCGCCTCTTGGATATCAACAATCCGGTTTCCAAGGTCAGTCAGGATTCCTATGAACGGGTCAAGGCGCTGCTCGAGAGCTTTGTGGATTCTCGTTTTATCCAAGCAATCGAGAGCGAGAGTTTTAACGCGGATCAGCCCGGTATTCTCCGGTTTGACTTTATCCTCGTGGTCGATCCCCAACGTCCCCTTTGACCCCCACTTCCCCTATGGCTCGGCTCAAAACCAATCCTGTTTTCACCATCACCATTTCACTCCTGCTGGCCATTGCGGTTGGAGCGGGTGTGCTGCTCTATCTTACCATGGGTAAGGTATCCGCGGCTGCCCGTATTGTGCAGCAGAAGTCCCAAGTGCTGGACAGCTTCACCAATCGCACGCCTTTCCCCTCCGATGAAAATCTCTCGGCAGTGAAGGCTGATCTGGCCCAATCCGAAAACCTGCTGGCGACTATGCAAGCCGCGCTCAAGGGCCGCGGTGAGTTTGCCAAGCGCGTGCAAACCGCAGTTCCGCCGGTTGGTCCGACCGAGGCCTATTTCGATTTGGCTAATTTTATCGAAGCCATGCGCACGGCCGCAGCGAGTGCTGAAGTCGGCATTCCCGAAGGGACGCGTTTTGGATTCAGCACCTATTCGAGCACCGGCCCGGAACGCGATCATATCGCCTTGGTGCACCGTCAACGTCTGGTGTCTGAATATCTCCTCACCACCCTGTTCAAGGCGAAACCGCAGGAGTTGGTATCCTTGCAACGCAATCGTCCGTCCTCGACGAATGCAACTGCCGCTCCCGCAATCGTCTCCCGGAACAGTTCTTCCGGAAATAATAATCCCGACAGCGATTATTTTTCCATCGACGAACGTATGACCGCCGCCGTGCCGGGCTTTGTGGAAACCACCGGGTTTAAGCTTACCTTTATTGGTTACTCCAGTGCCCTGCGTGATTTTCTAAATGAAATTGCCTCCTTCGATCTTCCTTTGGTGGTGCGCAGCGTCGAGGTTGAATCGGTTGCTACGAAGGCCGGTTCCAATAGCAGCAAACCGGCCCCCGCGGTAAACTCCCTGAGTGCATTGTTTGGCACCGCCGCGCCGGGCGGCACATCTACCGCTGAGCCTGCAGCAGCTCAACCGATTGTAGATCAAATCACCTCCCGGTTTACGGTGACCATCGAATATATCAACCTGGTCAAGACTCCCTGACATGACTACCCCAGCTTCCGATAAAATCTTTCTCGCTACCGGTGGAATCCTGTTCGCCGGTGCCTGCGCTTGGGCGTTTATGCAACAAGGCCAACTGACCAAGCTCGAAGGCCGCGTCACCGTGCCGAGTTCTGGTGCGGCCTACACGCCTGAACCCTTGCCGGCCGCCTCGATTTCCGAGGCGCAGCTTTGGCCTCAGGCAACGTCGCTTCCGCGTGGCCCCAATTGGATCTACGACGTGTTCACGCCGCCGGTTATTTACTACAACAAAGAGACCAAGCAATTCACCGTAACCCCGCCGATTAAAACCGTGATTGTTGTAGAAGTGGAGAAACCACCAGTGCCCTTTGGCCTGAATTTGGTCAAAGTTGTCCAGTATCCTTTCCCGCTGCAACTCGTTGGTTACGTCGGCACTGGCGCGGATGCGCGTGGCAATTTCCTTAACGAGCAGACTGGTGAGACCATTCTCGGAACTACTGGGAAGAAGATCCCTTCGCTCAACATGGAGATCGTGAAGTTCTCTGCGGAGGTCATCCGCGAGACGATCGATGGGCAGCTTCGAGTCTACACGGTCGCCAGCGCCCGCGTTCGTGATCTCAAGACCGGCAAGGAAACCGAGTTGTCCAACACCAAGCGACTGATTGAGGCCGACCCGGCCGTCGTTGTGCAAGTTGACGGCGAAGGCAGCACCCGTGAATTCAAGGCAGGAGAGTCGTTCACGGTCGGCGACTACACCTACAACATCGTTTCCATCCAGACTGAAGCCAATACAGCCACGGTAACGAAGTCCGGTGGCGAATTGCCCGAGCCTGAAACAAAAACTCTTACAGACAAGCCGGTCGTCCCGGTTGAACAAGCAGCACCCGCTGAGCCCGCCACCGAGTCTACCTCAACCATGCCAGAAGGTTTTTTCCCAAGCTTCTGAGCCAAGCATGATTTTTGAGTCGTTTTTTAATCCGCAAATCACTTTTGTCCTACCTTTAATCCCCTGATGAATACCTCCAAGCTACCCAAATCGCTTCTCGTTTCGCTGGCCGCCCCCGTGTTGCTGGCTGTGGCAGTCCCTGCCATTAATGCGCAGAGCCAAACCGAGACGAAAATCCGCTTGATGGCGGACGGACTCCGCGCCCGCGACACTGGCGATTTGGCCACCGCCAAGACTAATTTCGAGCAACTGCTCGCACTTGCTCCCAATGACGTCACCGTTCAGCGCTTGCTGGCCGGTGTGAATGACCAGCTTGCCCAGGCGTCTGCGCCGGCGGTTGTTGCTCCCGTGGCCACTCAGGAGCCGGTCGAAGTTGTCTACACTCCTGGCAAAGCCGCCGACATTTCTGCCCCCACACCTGTGGCCGCAGCAGCTCTGCCGACCGCCGAGGTCATGGCTCGTGATGAGGCCGCCCGTATCAAGGCGCTGATGTCCGATGTTAACGGTCAGCGTTCGGCCGCCAAGAAGTTGGCTTCCCAAGACAATTATGACGGCGCCATCGCCACGCTGGATGCCGCCGTTCGCACGCTGCCTGCCAACACTCTGACTCAAAAGCTGATCGCTGATGTTCAGTCAGATATTTTGGACCTCCAATTAGAGAAGGCCGAAGCCTACCTTTCAGACGGGAAGACTACTGAGGCACAAGCAGCTTTGGAGACCTACAAGAAGTCACCTGACGCCAATTTGAAGGCGGCTAATTCTCTTCAGGGCGACATCAACAAGGCGATGCTCCATCCGGATCGCCCCACCTTGGTGGAAGCTTCTCCCAACTACGTCCGTGACCACTCGCAGATTGCCTCATTGTTGGCCAAAGGACGCAGCCAATACATCGCCGCTGATCTTGATGGCGCACAGGAGACTTTCCGTGAGTTGGAGACGCAGCAGCCGGACAATCCTGACGCCAAGTATTTCCTTGCCCGCATCGCCAAGGATCGCGCCAGCGTGGGTAATCTGAATCGCGAAAAAACCCGTGCGCAGTTGTTGCAAGAAGTTGCCGGCGCTTGGCAGCGCCCCGGCGTCTATGAAGATCGCGCCGCTGATCGGACCGCAGGCGTGGACAGTGCCAAGAAAGCCCTGCTTACTAAACTCGACAGCATCATCATCCCCAGCGTTAATTTTAACAATCTTGAGCTGAGCCGCGTAGTCAGCACCCTCAGCGCGATCAGTGCCGAGTATGATACTGCTGGTGCCGGCGTGAATTTGGTTCTGCTTGATCCGGCGAACAAAAATCCGACCGTCAGCATCACCCTGCGCAATCTCTCCCTGAAGCGCATCCTCGACTTCATCGTGACTTCAGTCGGTTACGAGTATGAGGTGCAGGCCGACGCCATCGTTGTGCAGCCGAACAGCGGCGGTGATGCGATTAAGCTCTCCACTGAATTCTTTGCAGTCACCCGTTCCACGGTCACCCGTATGACCGGTTTGGGGGGGGGGGGTGGTGCCAGTTCCGCCGCGGTGTCCAGCGATCCCTTTGCTCCCGCTCCCGCCGCTGGCGGTGGTGGTAGCAGCGGTGGCGGCGAAGGCTCCTCATTGCAGGCCTTCTTGCAGCAGGCCGGTGTTGATTTCACCAACACTCCCGGCTCCAGCTTGGCCTACGACGGTGCCTCGATCATCGTTACCCAGACCAATCGTAATCTAGAGCGTATCCGCGCCATCCTGAACCGTTATAATGATGTCCGGCAGGTGGAGATCGAAGCCAAGTTCATGGAAGTGCAGGAAGGCGCGCTCGAAGAAATGGGTGTCAATTGGGCTGCCCGTCAAAACACGCGCAGTGCGGGTTCATTGATTTCGGGTGTGCCCAGCGGTCGCACCGCAACTACCTCAAACCGCAGCCTCATCAGTGCATTCGGCGTTGGTTCGGCCGTGAATGCAGGCTCCATCACGGTTGCGCCTTCGGTCAACAATTCGCTGACCGATCCGTCGACCACCTCGATCTCCAATCCCACGCCTGCCATTCCTGGAACCGCCAGTCTTGGTTCAGCCGCGAGTGATCTTGTCGGATTTAGCGCCGTGCTGGGTTCCTTTGACGTAACTGCTACGATCCGCGCCCTCTCCCAGAGCAGTGGCACCGATTTGTTGAGCGCTCCGAAGGTCACCGTGCTTTCCGGTAATCCGGCCAATATCGCGGTCGCTCAGGAACTGCGTTACCCGCAGAGCTACGGTGAAGTGCAAAGCCAAGTCAGCACGGGTAACGGCACCGGTGGCGTCAGTATCACCGCCGGCACGCCTCAAGATTTCACCACCCGCAATGTCGGTGTTGAGCTCAACGTTACTCCGACTGTGGAAGAGGATGATTATTCCATCAGCCTCGACCTGCGTCCGAAGGTCACCGAGTTCGAAGGCTTTGTTGAATACGGCGGTCAAAGCGTGGCCATCTCCGGCGACATCACCGTCAACGTGCCTTCTGGTTTCTATCAACCGATCTTCTCGGTTCGCGAAATCAGCACCAAGGTCACGGTCTGGGACGGTGCAACGTTGGTGATGGGTGGTTTGACCCGCGAAGAAGTCAAAAAGGTCAGCGATAAGATCCCCGTCTTGGGTGATATCCCTGTGCTTGGCCGCTTCTTCCAGTCCAAGGGAGAAACATCCTCCAAGCGCAACCTGCTCATCTTTGTGACCGCCAATTTGGTCAGCCCCGGTGGCTCGCCGAAGAAGCAAAACCTCAAGGGTGTTAATGCCAGCTCGATGTTCCAGAATCCCAGTGTGGTCACTCCCGCCGGTTCTGACTCTCGCATCCGGACTGGACAATAATCCACGGTTTGCCCGCACCAGCGGGATATTTATCAGCCTCGGCCCCAAAAGGCCGGGGCTTTTGTTTGCCTGAATCTGACTTTGCTCGTGACCTCTTTCGCATCATGTCCAAGTGGCTCCTAATAGATGGCTTTAATTTAGCCTACCGTTGTTTTTTCGCGATCCCGGAGCTCAACCGGGCTGATGGGTTTCCCACAAATGCGGTTCATGGCTGGGTGAAATCCATCTGGCGTTTGACCGATCAGGAACGTCCCGACGGGGTGCTGGTTTTTTTTGATCTGGGGGGCGCACAAGACCGTCTGGCGCTCTTGCCTGACTATAAGGCACAGCGGGCGGAAATGCCGGACGCCTTGCAGCAGCAGATCCCGATATTAAAAGAGCTGACCAAGGCGATGGGACTGGTCGGCGTTGAGCAGAATGGCGTCGAGAGCGACGATTTGCTGGCCTCGGAGGCGGTGGCGTTGGCGGGTGCCGGTCACGACGTTTTGGTGGTCAGTTCGGACAAGGACTTCGCCCAGATCGTTAATGAACGCATCCGCATCCTGCTGCCTCCGCCGTCGGCAAATCCGAAGTTAGGCTGGCGCACGATGGATGCGGGAGGGGTGGTGGAAAAGTTTGGCGTCTCGCCGACCGCGATTGCCGATTATCTGGCGTTGGTAGGAGATGCGTCCGACAACATTCCCGGATTGCCCGGTGTCGGTCCCAAGACCGCGGTCAAGTGGCTGCTTGAATACGGTTCTCTGGACGGCTTATTGGCCGCCGCCGCATCAGTGAAGCCGGACCGGTTTCGTGAACTCATACCGGCCAAGGCCGATGATCTGATCCGTAATCGTAAATTGACCACGTTGAATCTCGCACTACCGGTTCAGACCGGCATTCCGGTCCCACCGGATGTGGATGCAATTCTACGTATATTGGAATCGATGGAAATGCGTGGTGCCCTGGCCGAGGCCAGACGTCGTTACTCACAGGCCGAGTTGTTTTAATAATTATACCTGACCCAAACTGATGCCAGCCGAGCGCAGTGATCCAACAGTCGATACCGGTGAGCCTCGCCGCCGGGCGGAGAAGCGCTGGGGTTGGCCGGTGGTCGTGCTGGTGGTGGTATTGGGATTTGTATTCTGGCATGCCGCGGCGATGGACCACTATTTGCAGCGGGTTACGGCCGAGAAATTCACGGTAAGCCCGATGGATTTACCCCGTCAGCAGGTGCCGTTGGGCACGGCTTTTGACGCCCAAACCTGGGTGCGACTGGCCGGGGGACTTGAAGCCGGACCGGATTGGCGTCTGCGCACGGATGTGTTTGAGAACGCACCTGAAGGTCGTCCGGTTTTCTGGAATTCTGCGTGGGCTTGGTGGTTGATCGGTGCGGGGAAACTCTGGAGCTCCGTCTTCGGTGGCGGTTTTTTAAACGGGTTGGAGAGGTCGGCGGTGTGGGCAAACCTGCCGGTGTTGGTGCTGTTGACGCTGGGTTTGTGGATTTGGATCAGCCGCCGCTGGAGTGCCGGCCTCGGGGCGGTCATGGCGGCGGTCATGGTGGGGCATCGTGGGTTCTATGCGGGGTTTTATCCGGGTAATCCCGATCATCACGGCATCATTACCGCTTGTGGTGCTGGCATGGTGTTGGGCGTGGCTTTGGCCGGGGCAGGGTGGCATCGGACCGGTGCAAACAGTGCACGCGATGGTTGGGATTGGTGGGCTCGGGACGAAGCATCGGCGAAACGTGCGATGATGATTTCGGCGATCTTTGGTGCGGTGGGCATGTGGTTCAGTGCCGCCTCAATCATTCCGGTTTTTGCGGCGTTATCCGTGGCGCTGATGATGAGTGGCAAACCGGCTGGGACGGGATTGGCATTTTCCGGTAAGGTTTGGCGTCACTGGGGGAGGTGGGGAGGGGCGTTGTGCTTGGGGTTTTATCTACTCGAGCAGTTCCCCGACCGGCTGGGCTGGAGGCTGGAGATCAATCACCCGGTTTACGCGTTGGCGTGGGTTGCGGGTGCGGAGTTATTGGCGTGGTATTCGGAAGCTCGGTTGCGAGCTTCGTTCAAACCCACCCGGACTGAGTTGGGCGTTTTGACCATGAGTCTTATGGCCTTGGTCCTGCCGATCATGATCATCGGAGTTGGGAGGGAGTCGGTATTTGGTTTGTTAGATCCTGTTCTCAAGCGAATCCACGCGCATGTCACCGAGCTGGAATCACTCCCCACCAGGGTTGGTGCACTCGGCTGGATGCATTATTTCAGCTATGTTGTGCTGGAGCCCGCATTTCTGGTTTTGACCGGGGTGGTCGCTTGGCGCGCGAGAAGAACTGGGGAGGGGTTTCTTCTTCGCATGGTCTGGTGGGTGACTGTGTTACTGCTGGTTTTGGCTTGGTGGCAGAATCGATGGATGTTGATGGCGGGCGGTCCGTTGGCGGTGCTTGCCGCGGTGTTCTGGGGGAGAATTTCAGGCGACAGTAAGAGCGGGAAAACAAGTTTGGTTGCGGCGGGTATCGTTATCGTGGTTTTAGCGGGATGGCATCCCTGGCAGTTGGTAACAGAACGCTTGGAAGTTAGTCGTCGTGGCGATGTGCAGTCGGAGGAAGCGCGCCAGTTGTTATATCGGGATGTTGCCCGGGTGCTGCGTGCGGACGCGGCGGGCCGCGAGGTTATCTTGCTGGCCGCGCCTGACGCTTCCACCGCGGTATCTTATTTTGGTGATTTTAGCAGTCTGGGAACACTCTACTGGGAAAACCGCTCGGGGTTGTCGCGAGCAGAGCGTTTGTTGGGTGCCAAGCACGTGGAGGAGGCGGCACTATTGGTGCGGCGGTGGGGCGTCACCCATTTGGCCTTGTTTGGGTTTGATGGTGGTGGACTCATTTATTCTCCGGATGGAGATGCGCCCACTTCAGTGGGGCCGCGCCTGCTGGCCGGTGATCTGGACCCAGTCTGGCTTAGGCCGATTATTTATGAACTTCCTCCGCAGTTCGGCAGGATCGAATCACGCGTGCGTTTGTTTGCCGTGGATTTTACCCAGTCCGAAGCAGAGGCGGCCTACCGCCATGGTTTGGCGGCCGTTGCCTTTGGTGAAAACGACCGGGCTTTGCGTTGCTTCAGCCGAGCGACCCGCACTGCTCCGAATATGCCGGCCCCGTGGTTAAGATTGGCCGAGGTGCAGCTGAGGCTCCGTTCCGCCAAGGCCGCCATGGCAGCGATGATCAGTGGCATCCAGACTTTGCCTTTGGCGGAACAAGAAACGGCTTATCTTGATGCCGCAAAATTGTTTGGAGCCCAAGGTGCCACCGCAGAGGGCAATCAGCTGCTCGACAAGGCGATTGCCGTTGGTCGCAGCCAATAGACGGTTAATGCTGGGATTAATCGGAATGTTTACCTTCGGGGTCGAAGATATAGCCGACTCCATGGACCGTGCGAATCGAGTCCAGCGTGTGACCACTGGATTTTAGCATATCGCGAACTTTGACGATATACTGGTCAAGCGAGCGGCTCTTGACGTTGGCGTGGATACCCCAGACTGAGTGAATGAGGGTCTTGCGGGTAATCACAGCGCCTTGGTGTTGTTTGAGATAAGCCATGATGCCGATCTCTTTGCGCCCGATTTTCTGCACATTCCCATTCTGCAATTTGATTTCCAATCTAAGGGGGATCACTTCTGCACCGCAAAACTCGAAAGGTTCGTCGACCACCTTGACGTTTTTGGTCAGAGTCAGATCTGAACCGGACTCGGCCCGACGGAGAACCGCCCGAATACGGGCGACCAGTTCAGGATAACTGAAGGGCTTGGTGACGTAGTCGTCTCCACCAAGCTCCAGTCCTTTGATCTTACTGACTTCCAAACTGTTGCCGGTAACAAAAATTACCGGGACTTGGATATCATGCTTCCGTAAGTCTTCAATCAAACCGAACCCGGATTGGTCGGGGAGGTTGATGTCCAAAAGCAACAAGTTCGCGAAATTGGTCTTCAGAAACCGCAGTGCGTGAGCGGAGCGATTACAGATCTGGGCCTTCATTCCCGCTTCCTCCAAGTAGTTGGCGATCAGATGCGCCAATTCCGGCTCATCTTCTACTACTAAAATCAGGGGCTGGGGGGAGGAACTCATGAGCAAATTTTATATTTCGCAGGAGCGACTGCGATACGCGTTTTTTACATCTCCCCTGCGGTTGTCAATAAACGTATGAAGATCTGGCACTTTATGGTGACGAATATCTGGAGCCTACTGATTTAACTTGAATGCACTCATGGGCAAAGCTGCCTTGTAGGGGTGTCCGCCCAAGCTCCATTGCTGATGCTCGGACTGCCGAAGGGCAGCCTCGAGGAATCCACTAAAAATCTCTTCGCCAAGGCCGGTTGGAAAATTTCCACCAGCTCGCGCTCCTATAAGCCGTCGATCGACGACCCTGAACTCGACGGCCGCTTTGTGCGCGCCCAAGAGGTCAGCCGTTATGTTGAGCAAGGCTTCTTTGATTGCGGTCTTACCGGCTTCGACTGGATTCAAGAAAACGAGTCCGACGTCGTCGAAGTCTGCGACCTGATCTACAGCCGCGCATCCAACCTCAAGTCCCGCTGGGTGCTCTGCGTGCCCGAGGCCTCCTCCGTGCAAAAGCCCGAGGATCTCGCTGGCAAGCGCGTCGCCACTGAGATGGTCGGCACCGTCAAACGCTACTTTGAGTCCCGTAACATCCCGGTGAAGGTCGAGTTTTCTTGGGGCGCGACCGAGGTCAAGGTGCCCGACTTGGTCGACGCCATTGTTGATATCACCGAGACCGGCTCTTCGCTGCGTGCCAATAAGCTCCGCATCGTCGACACGCTGATGGAGACGAACACCAAGTTCATCGCAAACAAGGACGCCTGGGCCAATCCCGCCAAGCGTAAGAAGATCGAGACCATCGCCATGTTGCTGATCGGTGCGCTTGAGGCCAACAGCAAGGTCGGCCTCAAGATGAACCTGCCCAAGGCGTCACTTGACCGGATCATCTCCACGCTGCCCGCGCTGCGTAACCCGACCATTTCCACGCTTAGCAATGCCGACTGGGTCGCCCTCGAAACCATTATCGACGAGAAGGTGGTCCGCGAAATCATTCCCCAGCTCAAGGAGCTCGGAGCCGAGGGCATTGTGGAATATCCGCTCAACAAGGTCGTATACTGACCGACCCGCTCGACGCGCCGCGTTTCATCGTTTCTTTTAAGCGACCATGCCCACTGTTACCTTAGGTTTGCTCCAACACGCCTGCGGACCCGATTCCAAGGCGAACCTCGACAAGACCCTAGAGCTTGCCGAAAAGGCCGCGCTTGGCGGGGCGCAGATCATCTGCACCCAGGAGCTTTTCCGCTCGCAGTATTTTTGTCAGAGCGAAGATCACGCCCACTTTGGTCTGGCCGAGAAAATCCCCGGCCCCAGCACCGAGGCATTTCAGGCTGTCGCCAAAAAACACGGCGTCGTGATCATCGCCTCGCTCTTTGAGAAACGCGCCAGCGGTCTCTACCACAACACCGCCGTCATCATCGACGCGGACGGTTCGCTCTTGGGCATCTATCGCAAGATGCACATCCCGGACGATCCGTTGTTCTACGAGAAGTTCTACTTCACGCCCGGCGACACCGGCTTCAAGGCCTGGGATACCAAGTTTGGCCGTATCGGAGTGCTCATCTGCTGGGATCAATGGTATCCCGAAGGCGCCCGACTGACCGCGCTGCAAGGTGCCGAGATTCTATTCTATCCGACGGCCATCGGCTGGCATCCGTCGGAGAAAGCTGAATACGGCGTAAACCAGCATGGCGCTTGGGAAACCATCCAGCGCAGCCATGCCGTGGCTAACGGCTGCTACGTGGCCGCGATCAATCGCATCGGCACCGAAGTCATCGACTCGGTCGGCGGCGACGGCATCGAGTTCTGGGGACAGACTTTTGTCGCCGGCACCAGCGGTCAGATCTTGGCCAAGGCATCGACCGACAAGGAAGAAGTCCTGCTCGTGCCGATCGAATTGGACAAGGTCGATGTGACCCGCACTCACTGGCCGTTCCTGCGCGATCGTCGTATCGATGCCTACGGTCCGCTCACCAAACGTTACATCGACTGATTCGTCCGAATCACCGGTTGCGATCCGCACCGGGATTTCTTGCGCAGTCACTCCACGCATTTCCATGGCCAAAGCCTCAGCGAAAAAAACCGCGCCTGCCGAGAAGGTCGTCGCGAAAAAGACCACGGTCAAAAAACCTTCCGCCAACCCCGCCGACTCCCCGGCGGCGCTCGGTTACCGCATGCCCGCCGAGTGGGCTCCGCAAGTCGCCGTCTGGTTGTCATGGCCGCACAACTACGCCACCTGGCCGGGCAAGTTCCGTCCGGTGCCCTACGTCTACGCCCGCATCGTCGCCGCGATCAGTCGTTTTGAGGAGGTCCGCATCAACGCCACCGCCAAGCTGCATGCCCGCGCCAAGAAGCTCTGCGCCAAGGCTGGTGCGGACATGACCAAGGTCACCTTCTACGACCACCCGACCAACGACGCCTGGTGCCGTGACCACGGGCCGATCTTTGTCAAGCACTCCAAGAGCGGCGAGGTCGCGTTGACCGACTGGGCCTACAATGCATGGGGCGACAAATACCCGCCCTACGACCTCGATAACGAAATCCCGCCGAGCATCGGTGAGAAGCTTAAGTTGAAGCGCTTCATCAATGACATGATCCTTGAAGGCGGTTCCATTGACGTGAACGGCGAGGGTCTGCTCCTGACCAGCGAACAGTGTCTGCTTCACCCGAATCGTAATCCCAAGCTGAGCAAGGCGCAGATTGAGCAGCACCTGCGCGATTATCTGGGAGTTACGGAAATACTCTGGGTGGGCGAGGGCATCGTCGGTGACGACACCGATGGCCACATCGACGACATGACGCGCTTCTACAAGCCCGAAGGTTTCATCACCTGCGTCGAGCCCAATGCCAACGACAAGAACCACACGATTCTCGCCGAGAACCTTGAGCGACTGAAGGGCTTCCGCACGGCCGCCGGCAAAAAGTTCGACATCGTCGAGCTGCCCATGCCCAAGCCCTTTGGCTACAAGCGTCAGCGGGTGCCGGCCAGTTATGCAAATTTCCTGATCATCAACGGGGCGGTGCTGGTGCCGACGTTCCGCCAACCGACGCGTGACGCCGAAGCCTGTGCGATCATTGGCGGCTGCTTCCCCGGTCGAGAAATCGTGCCGATCGACTGTTACCACCTCATCTGGGGACTCGGCACGCTGCACTGCATCTCGCAGCAGCAACCGGTTTGAGCAGGGGAAGGAGCGTGGACATTCCTGTCCGCGCTGTTGGAGGTCATCAAAGAGCAGGACCTTGGGTTTTCCACGGTGTGATCCGCTCGGCGTGGACAGGGATGTCCACGCTCCTTTCCCTCCACCCGCTCAAAAAAGCCGGACCTTTTCAGGTCCGGCTTTTGTTTTGAGAGAGTAGGGCAGTTCCTTACTTGAGGATCATTTCCTTCACCGTCTTACCGGCAGGGATCATCGGCATCACGTGTTCGGTGTAGGGCACGATGACGTCGAGCAGGTAGGGGCCGTCGTGGTCGAGCATCTCTTGGATGGCTTCCTTGAGCTCTTCTTTCTTGATGACGCGACGACCTTTAACGCCGAAGCCATCGGCGATCTTTACGAAATCAGGATAGAGGCCGCCGGGATTGTCGGGACCGCCGATGTTGTCGGCGTGGCCGAGGATGGTGTTGCCGCGGATGGAGCCGTAGAAGCGGTCCTCCCATTGCACGACCATACCGAGATGCTGGTTATTCAGAATCATGACCTTGGCGGCGATCTTCTCGACCGCGGCGGTGGCCAGCTCCTGGATGTTCATGACGAACGAGCCGTCACCATCGATGTCGATGACCTGCTTATCGGGGCAGGCGACCTTGGCACCGATGGCCGCCGGATAGCCGTAACCCATCGCGCCGAGACCGAGTGAGCTGATGTAGCGGCGGGGTTCGTTGAAGCGGTAGAACTGGGCGGCCCACATCTGGTGCTGGCCAACGCCGGTGGTGATGATGGCGTCACCCTTGGTAAGCTCGTAGAGCGCGGCGATGGCTTCCTGCGGAATGATGTGGCGGGTCTCTTCGTAGCTGAAGGGATAGTCGCGTTTCCAGGCGGCGACCTGAGTTTGCCAAGCCTTGGTGTCGGGCATGACCATCTTGGTGGAGGCGATCAACTCGTTCATGCGAACGAGGGCATACTTGATGTCGCTAACGACCGGGAACTGGACGCGCTTGTTTTTGTTGTGCTCCGACGGGTCGATGTCGATGTGCACGATGGTCGATTCGGCGGCAAACTTACTGACATCACCGGTGATGCGGTCGTCGAAACGGGCACCGAAGCAGAGCACGAGATCGGCTTGATCGACCGCCCAGTTACCATAGGCGGAACCGTGCATGCCAAACCACTGCATGGAGAGCGGGTGAGTCTCGGGGAAAGCGCCGACTCCCATCAACGTGGTGGCGACCGGAATGTGGGTATTCTCAACGAATGCTTTCAGATCGTGATGGGCCTCGGCGGAGATGAGGCCGCCGCCGGCGTAGATCACCGGACGCTTGGACTTGGCGATGAGACCGAGGATGTGTGTGAGCTCCTCATCGGAGGCCTCCTGCTTGGCATCGATGGTCGGGTTCGCGAAGGAAACAGTGGCCGGGTAAACCGGGGTGACCAGCGCCTGTTGCACGTCCTTCGGGATATCGATGACGACAGGGCCGGGACGACCGGTGCGGGCGAGGTGGAATGCTTCTTTGAAAATGCGGGGGAGATCCTTGGCGTCGAGCACCAGATAGGAGTGCTTCACGATCGGCAGGGTCATGCCGAAGAAGTCGGTTTCCTGGAATGCGCTCTTACCGATGTATTTTTGGTAAACCTGACCGGTGATGGCGACCATGGGGGTCGAGTCCATGAACGCATCGGCGATGGCCGAAACAAGATTGGTGGCACCGGGACCGGAGGTGGCCATACAGACGCCGACCTTGCCGGTGGCACGCGCGTAGCCTTCTGCGGCGAAGGAACCACCCTGTTCATGACGGGGCAGAATGACGCGAACTTTGTCCGAACGGGCAAGGGCCTGATGGAGCTCTTGGGAGGCACCGCCGGGATAAGCGAAGATGACATCCGCACCCTCGCGGGCCAGGCACTCGACGACGACGTCGGCGCCTTTCATTTCACGGCCGATTTCGGGCTGGGGAAACGAGGTAGTCGAAGGGGAGGTTTTCATGGTG
The DNA here is from genome assembly GCA_037969015.1 of Opitutaceae bacterium. Lineage (GTDB taxonomy): Bacteria > Verrucomicrobiota > Verrucomicrobiia > Opitutales > Opitutaceae > JAUWBF01. The sequence continues at coordinate 229,687 of JBBKWO010000017.1, read as the reverse complement.
TGGATACGGGTTGGCGAAACGGACAAAAAAATCTTTTCGGGTGCCTGCTGGCAAGCCCTTAACCAACGTGTAAATTAAACCACGAATTTGCCGCATACGTCATTCGGGCACGAAAAACCCGCGGACGGTGATGTCGGCGGGTTGGTCTAAAATGGTGCCAGAGGCCGGGATTGAACCGGCGACCAACCCCGACGAGTCGGGGCTGGTCTACCCGCTGATGGACAAATGGGCGATGGCCTTTGAGGGATTTTTCCACGACTTTAGCTGTTTTTCTACGGCTGCGGCCTCGCCGTGAGTGGGGTAAGAGCGACTGGCCACGATGTGCAGTTCACCGCCAAGGCGTTTGGTGGTATGAGTGTGACCATTGCAGTGTTGTTGAAAACGAGCCTGCAAATCCGAAGTCATCCCAATGTAATGTCGGCCGGATGCACCGCGCAGGATGTAAACCGTGAACATGTTTTTTGAAAAAATGGTGCCAGAGGCCGGGATTGAACCGGCGACCAAAGGCTTATGAGTCCTCTGCTCTACCACTGAGCTACTCTGGCGTTGAAACTGAAATCTGTAGTTCCTTGGCGACCAACCCCGACGAGTCGGGGCTGCTCTACCACTGAGCTACTCTGGCGAAAAAACGAAGGGCGACGAAAAATGGGGAATCCCGCCAAGTCAAGCACCGGTCGCAAGATGCTGGCAGTGCTTGCGTTCGTAGGGTCTCGAATATGTTCGTTTTAGCAATGACTCCCATTTCTTCCCAGCAACTGCTTGATGCCCTCAATTGGCGCTATGCCACCAAAAAATTTGACCCTGTCCGGAAAATCCCGGCCGATACCTGGTCGGTTCTCGAACAATCCTTGGTGTTAACCCCGTCATCCTTCGGATTGCAGCCCTGGCGCTTTTTAGTGGTGGATAATCCGGAAATCCGGTCCCGGTTGGTGGGCGCGTCTTGGGGACAGACCCAAGTGGTCGATGCCTCTCATCTGGTGGTGTTTTTGGTGCGCAAGGATCTCGATGCCGCCCACGTGGACCGCTATATGGCGCGCACGGCGGAACTGCGTGAGGCACAGGTCGCATCGCTGGATCCGTTCAAAAAGGTCATTAATCAGAGTCTGGATTCCGCGCGCAAAACCGGTCGTCTCGATACGTGGCAAACGCATCAAATCTATATCGCGCTGGGTCAGTTCATGGCTGCGGCCGCTCTGCTCGGGGTGGATACGTGTCCGATGGAGGGGTTGGTGCCTGCGACCTATGATGAAATTCTTGGGCTGGAAAATACGGGATATGCAACGGTTTGCGCCTGTCCGGTCGGATACCGCGCGGCTGATGACAAGTATGCCGGCACCCCCAAGGTTCGTTTTGCCGCCTCAGAGGTGATCGTTCATCTCTGACCTGCCGTTTGGTCCTGACTGAAAACCGCAGCGCGTTCGTCTGCGGTTAATTCCCGCCAACGGCTTGGGCCAAGACCGAGAGACTGTAAGGTCAATCGGCCAATGCGCACCCGGACGAGCCGAAGGGTGGGGTGATTGATGGCTGCGGTCATGCGGCGAACCTGTCGGTTTTTACCTTCGGTCAGTTCCAAGGACAGCCAGCAATCAGGCACGGTTTTTCGAAATCGAACCGGCGGATTGCGCACCGGCCAATCCGGGGCCGGGTCCAGTCGTTTGACTTGGCAGGGCAGAGTCTGGTGGTTTCCGATGCGCACACCGACGGCGAGTTGAAGCAGTGCCGCGGTTGAGGGGATGCGTTCAACTTGCGCCCAGTATTCACGGCGATGGGCGTATTTGGGGTCCATGAGCCGGGTGTTGAGTCCGGCTTCGTCGGAGAAGAGTAGCAGGCCTTCGGAATCCGCATCCAACCGCCCCAACGGGTAGACTCTGGGGGGCAGGCCGCATTGCGCCAAGGTTCTCCACGTCGAACCGGGTTCAGGAGTGAACTGTGAAAGCAGTCCGTAGGGTTTGTGCAAGGCGATCAGCATGTCAGGGTGTGGGTGACACTGCATGGCCAGGCTCCACCACAAAACTAGAAAATACCTGCCGAGACGGAAACTTTGTGTGCGTGTTGACGTCTAGGTTGCTATTGCCAGCTGCACGTTCAGCTGCCCCTATCTTGTCCCCGTGAAGTTCCCTGCACTCACAGTTACCCTGTCGTTAACAGTCCTTGTCTCTTCCCTGATGGGAGAGGACTTGCAGCCGCTATTGGATAATTCCCCCTTTGGCCAAGCTCCGAAAGCGGAAACTACGGTGTCTGCTCCCGCGGAAGCTTCGCTGGAATTTCGCAGTTTGGTGGTTGAGGGTGGCCAGCGTTATTTCAGCGTTTTTGATGCCTCCACGCAGCGCGGTTATTGGGTGGCTGAGGGCGAATCTAAGGGTGATATCGAGGTTTCTGGATATGATCCCGACAATCAGGAGCTTCGGGTCAGCCAGGGTGGCCGTATACTTCACTTGACGATGAAGAGAGCCAATATCGTCGCAGGGGCGATGCCGTCTGCTGTTGTTGCCGCGGCGCCCACAAACAACGCGACCGGCCCCAGGAGCTCGCAGGCCCGCCAGTCGAACCCTGCTGATTCCCGCCGACTTGAGGCCGTGGCCGAAGAGGTTCGTCGTCGTCGTGCTTTGCGTCAGGCCGCGACAACCAACAAAACGCAGTAATTTTCCGTCCCCTGTTTTCACCTTTTCCTCTCCTGTTTGTCCATGTTCACCAGTTCCCCCCGTCGTCTGCGTTCCACCGTCCAGCGTGCCTTCACCTTGGTCGAGCTTTTGCTGGTTCTGGCGATTCTCGGCCTTCTGGTCGGTTTGGTCGTCAATAAAGCCGACGACATTTTCGGCAACAGTCAGGAGTCCGTGTCCAAGCTGTTTGTCACTGAATCACTCAAGGCGCCGCTGGTTCGTTACCGTATCGACACCGGTGATTATCCGTCGACCGCCGAGGGGCTGATGGCCTTGCTGACGCCGCCGTCCGGCCGGGTTGAGCGTTGGAAGGGGCCCTATATCGAAGTCACTGGTGGTGGTGGTGTGCCGGTTGATCCTTGGGGTGAGCCTTACCAGTATCGTTATCCCGGCAAGCTGAACCAAAACAACGGGGCCTACGATCTCTTCTCCAAGGGCAAAGACAAGGTCGCCGAGACTCCGGACGACATCGGCAACTGGTGAGCTTGCGCCCTCCGAGCCGCAGCGTTGGCGCCACCTCCGGCTTTACCTTGATGGAGGTTTTGCTGGTGCTGGCTCTGTTCGCGATCTTCGGGGCGCTTTTTATCGGAGGGGCCGCCAGCCTGTTGAATGCCTCGCGTGAGGAAAGTCCCGAGCAGGCATTACTTTCCTTGTTTCAGAAACTGCGACGCGAGGCAGTAATCAGCGGTCAAACTATCGAGGTGACCTCGCTGGAAAATGGGGCCGCCTACATTTGGGGAGAGGACCAGCAACTGGTGCTCCCGGTCCAACCCGATCTTTCGGTGCGGCTATTGAAAGCCCAGGTCGATCAAGCCGTTCTTATCGGCGGACAATTGGAGGAAACGCCTCTGGAGCACCTGCGTTTTTATGCCGATGGCACCTGTGATCCGGTGCGGGTGCAAATCCAGCGCGGTCAGGTGCGGCGGGTGGCGATTATCGATCCGTGGACCTGCGCACCTCAACCGGACTTATCCGACCGCCCTTGATGAGTGCGACCACCACAACTTCATCTCTAATGGCCCGCCGTGCATTCACGCTGGTCGAGGTTTTGGTCAGTCTGGCCATCTTTGCACTCGCGGCGGTCGCACTCGGAGCGGCCTATGTTAATTTGATCCTTGCGCATGACGCGCTGCGCAAGGCTGACCCCAAGCTTGAGGCCATGCAGCAGGCCCGACATGCGCTTTTTGCCGAGCCCGATCTGGGCACGGCCGAATCAGGTGGTGAAGTCGTGCTCACCGATGAGCGCGTGGTTCACTGGACCTCGGTGGTCGAACCACTGCCGGTCGCCGATCTGTTTTCGGTTACGCTCGAGGTTGAGCTGCCCGCGTTGGAGGGCGGTGCGTCGGAACGAATTGAAGAAACCCACACTTTGCTTCGACCCACTTGGTCCGAAGCGGCCGATAGAACCAAACTGCTGGACGCCGCCAAACAGCGGTTGGAAGAGGAGCGTGCGCGTCTATGAATACACGCGTTTCACGAGGATTCACCCTGTTGGAGGTGCTGCTGTCGCTGGCACTGCTCGGCTCGTTGTTGGTGGCGCTCAACGTTTTTATTTTTTCCATGGCCGAGGTTTGGGGGCACAATCGTGACCTGCGCCTGTTTGATCAACATGCCCGCGCGGTCACCCGTCATGTCACTGAAATGCTTGAACAGGCATCCGGCGCTGCGGGTGGTGGTTTGACCGTGCAGGAGGTGGCGCAAACCTATGGTTCCGACCAGCCACGTATTTCGTTTGTGCTGGCCGCGGGCAGCCGGCTGCTGACCTGGCCCGAGCGACCGTTGCCCGATGTCGAGGTTTCCCTCGGCGTGGTCGAGCGCACCGGCCTGGTGTTGACCTGGCAATCCCGTGCCGAGGAACGCTACGGTGAGGACCCGCCCCGCACCGCGGTGATCAGTCCGTTCGTGGTTTCGCTGGGCTACGATTATTACGACGAGACGTTTAAACGTTGGAAAACCGAGGATGAGATCACCAAGGCGGCCGATGGCAGTTACACGATGCCTTTACGATTGCACATTAGGTATCAGCAGGGCGAATACGCGGTGGAGCATGTCGTTGACGTGCCGGTGCGCGGGGAGGGGGCGACATGGTATTGAATCATTCAGATGGCGACAGGATGGCAGAGGCCCGCGGGAGCCGTGGGTCGGTGATCGTGCTGGTGCTGGTCACCATCCTGCTCGCCAGCTTCATGCTGGTGCGCTTTATCGAGGAAAGCTCGCTTGAGCTGACCATGGCGACCCGGGCGGCGGATCGGAACCACCTGCGGGCGGATGCCTATGATGCGCTTGAAACGGCTCTGGCTGTCATCGCCCAGGTGCGTGCGGTTGACGGTGGCAAACTGCAGGCTCCCGACCAGGGCTGGGGTGATCCGTATGTCTATGCGGGGATCGAGCCGCGCGAAGGGGTGGAGGTAACGTTTAAATTTGAAGACGAAAGCGGCAAGTTGTCACTGCCCCAGGCCGATTTCCGGCGTTTGCAAATTCTCTTCGAAACCCTCGGCCTGTCGCACTACGATTCAGAGCGGGTGGCCGATGCGTTCATTGCCTGGACCGATCCCGAATATACTCCGGTCAACTATGAGTCGGCGCCTGATGTATATACCAGGGAGACCCCGGCGCATAATCCACCCCAACGCTCGCTGCGCTCCTTCGATGAGATTGCCTCCATCGCGGTCGCCCGCGACTTTTTCTACACCCCCGAGGGGCAACTCACACCCTTGGGCGAGGCGTTTCGGCAGTGCGTTTCACTTTACGAATTTCCCGATAGCAATCTGACTGCCGCGCCGGAAGTGCTGTTGATGGCCAACGCCTTGGATTCCAATCAGATTACCAACTTGCGCGGCTATGTGGATGGAACGCTGCCCCGGGCCCCCGGCCGCCCGGCTTATTTCAGGACTATGCGGGAAGCCCAGGAGTTGGTTGGCGGGAGTGCGCCGCTGGATGGATTTGGCGTGGATATGCATTGTCTGCGGATCATCATCTATGTCCGGGAAGGTGTTTCCAACATGCGGTTGGAGGCGTTGGTTACCACGGATAAGGACGTAACTTTCCCCGAACCGATCGCGTCATCCACGGCAGAGCCATCAGCCGCAACCACTGAGGTTGAGGAAAAGTTGGACTACCCTTTTAAAATTCTGGAGATTCACGAAGACAACGGCCAGCCGGCCGAGCTCCCCTGACCATGCTTTCATCCAAGCTGACCGCTCTCTTGCCCGCACCACCTCCGCCACCAGCCATCGCGCTGATACCGGGGGACAGCTTTTTTGTCCGCCGCATCATGCTGGTTCCGGATGCCGAACCTGAGCAACAGATCGAACTCGCGCTCGAAGGCCTCTCGCCGTTTGCCCCCGCCCAATTGTATTGGGGCAGTCTGATCGCACCCGACGGTGCCAGCGCGCTCGTCTATGCAGCTTACCGTAAACGCGTTTCTACCGAGGACTGGGAAAATGCCGCAGCGGTCCTGCCTGATTTCCTTGCCTTGTGTGCACCACGCGACCCCGAAACGGTGGCCGAGCTCTATCGTTCGGGCGATCGTTTGACTGTTGTGGTCCGGGATGGACAGGGACAGTTGCCGGCGGCGGTTTTGTCGCGGGTGCAAAACGATGACGGCGCCCTTTTGGCTGAAGCCACCGCCCGGGCCGGACTTTCGCGTGTTCCGACCAAGCGCGTGGTGGTTGGCGAGCCGCTGGCGGTTTATGGTGATGACCGACAGATCACTCTGACGCTGGGGGAATTGCCTCCCTTGCAAATCGTGGCGACCTCGGTGGATATCGCGGACATTCGTGACGATGATTTTCTGGAGGCCCGCCGGCAAACCGCGCGTCGTGACATGTGGTTGTGGCGCGGTCTTCAGGTGGCCGCAGCTTTGCTGATCTTGGCTGCGGTGCTGGATGTCGGGGCAGGGTTGATGCGCTGGCGTTCCTCGGTGATCGGTAGTCGTGTGCTGGCCCAGTCTGGCGATGTGCAACGTATCGAAACCGCCCAGACCCTGGTGACCCGTATCGCCGAGCTGGGCGAACGGCGCCTGATGCCGATGGAAATGTTGGCGGTTATTAATCCCGGCCGTCCGGAATCGATCAGCTTTCAGCGCACCGTCACCCGCGGGGTGCACGGCTTGGAGATCGAAGCCCGCACCGGCAATGCTGCCGATGTCGGTGCCTATGAAAACGCACTGCGGGCGCTGCCCGCGATTGCCACGGTGGAGACTCGCGACATCCGCGCTCGCGATGGACAGACCAGTTTTGTGCTCTCGCTCGATTTTCGGCCTAATGCCTTTAAGCTTGAGACAACTGATGAAGGAGGTGCCCTGTGAAAGAGTGGTTCTTTAGCCGGCAAATACGTGAGAAAGTGCTTTTGGTCGCCTTTGTGTTGATCGGTGCCGCCATTTGGCTCAGCGCGTCCACAGATCATATCAAAGCGTCCAATAGCACACTGAGAGCGGCCGGCACGGATATCGCGGCCCAGCAAATCTGGCTCGATAACCGACAGGCGATTGAGGCTGCGGCCGCAGTTGCGGTGCAAAACTTGGATCCCAGCCGCACCTACGACGCCACGGCGTTGGTGGCGGAAGTCATGGCGCTGGCGAATCAAGCCGGACTGTCAGTCAATACCGACCCTCCTCGCACTCAGCGCACGAGCCAGTTCGCCTTCCACACCTTGCAGGTCACCAGCCGCCGGGCGGATTTTGCGGCAGTGGTTCGGTTTTACACCTCGCTGGCCGAACGGGCACCGTATTTGGGGCTCGAACAACTGACCCTTCGCTCGGAAGGCTCAACCGGCATGTTGAATGTAAATATGCAAATAGCTTCTGTTGAATTGGTTAAGTAGACCTAGTGGGGGCGCGTTATCGCGAGGCGTTTTTTTTTAGAAAATCTCAACAAAGTATTGACGCCGGAGGTTAGGAAGAGTTTCTTCTCGTTGTGCCCTCGCTTAGCGAGTGGCATTTTTGGGGTAACTAAGAAAGCAAATGGCCGGTCACTTAGGGGTAGGTGACCGGCCAACTTATTTTATACCGGCGAACATCGCCGGTTTTTTTGTGCCCGTTCGGGAAGGAGTGTGGGCACTCCCGCCCACGCCGTTGGTTATGAAACGGCGATGGAATGTCCGCCTCTCATGGGCATCACACTGCGTGGGCAGGAATGCCCACGCTCCTTCAATCGAGCCAGGCGGCCAGATCTCCGTCGGTCGTGATGGTCTCGCCGAACTGATATTCCGGGCTGAGCAGGGCGGCGTAGGCGGGCTCGATGAAACGACGGCAATGCAACAGCACGTGGGCATGTTGTCCGGGAGCGCGAATCAAGCGGCCCAAGGCCTGGTTCACCTTTTGCAGACCAGGAATCTGGTAGACCCGTTGAAACGCTTCCTCGCGGGTGGCGCCGGTGAGTGCGGATTGTTTTGCCCGTTGCACCGCGTTGACCTCGGGCAGGGCTGGGCCGACGACCATGGCGTGGGTGATTTTTCCGCCGAGTCCGTCGATGCCCTCGGCGAAGCTGCTGCCGAGGATCAGGAAGAGGGCATCGTTAAACGCCAACGCGGTTTCCATCCAGTCGGCTTGCGCGGCGAGTCCACTCTGGCGGGGTTGGCGGGCGACCCGCATTTGCGGATGACGTGTAGCCAGAGCCCGTTCGATGGCCTCGGCGTAGGCGTAGCTGGGAAAAAACACCGCGACCGGTCCACGGGCGTTGGCGTGGAGCTCGGCGATGGTATCGGCCGTGTCTCCTTGGTAACGCGCACGCTGAGTATAGCTGGTGTCGACGCGCACGTCATAGGCTACTGAATACGCTCCGCTCCGCCAGGGAGTGTGTGCATCGAGTGAATACAGCTTGGCGGGTTCGTCGAATCCGCAGGCGTTGGCAAAGGCTCCGGGCGGACCGGGAGTGGCGGTGGCGAAAATGACTCCGCCAAACGGTGCGAGCGTCTCGCCGATGGCCGCGGCGGCATCAAGGCAGGTGAAATTCAGCTCACCCGAGCGCGGAGACCAAAGCAGGCGCGGCAGGTCGGTGCGGGCCATCCATTCGGCGAGCACTGGCATCCGCCAAAGCTGTTCGCACACGAAGGGGCCGAGCGCGGCGGGATCCAGCGCGGCGGTTGCCAATTGGTCGCTGAGAGTGCGGACCAATTCTTGCACGTCGTCCTCGAGCATCAGGTCGAGTTCGTCACAGACGCCGAGGTTGGCGAGCAGGCGGGTCCAGGTTTCCCACGTGCGCTGGAGTCCGTTGGGTGCGTGGTGGTGATCCAGTTCCGCCAGCACGGCTTGGGCGTCGGTGGCGTTGACTTGATGCGAGTAGGCATCGGCCACCCGGGAGGAGAGGTTATGTGCCTCGTCGATTACCAGCAGTGTGTCGGCCGGTTCCCAGCCAGGCTGGTCGTAGAAGATGCCGCGGTTGGAAGGGGAAAAGACGTAGTTGTAATCGCCGACCCAGACATCCTGAAACCCGAGCGCGGCGCGGGTGATCTCGTAGGGGCAGACGCGGGCGTTTTTGCCGGCTGCAGTCAGCGCTGGCAGATCGCGGGAGTGATTTTCGAAGTGCAGAAAACGGCCGAGTCCGCCGCGTTCCCAGCGTCCCTCGATATCGTGGAGGTAGCCGCAGGCTTCGCGGGTGCAATGGAAGGTCGTGTTGATGCAGTGCTCCTTTTTGGGACGCATGGTCCACACGGCGACGCCAGTGCTCTCGGTATCCTTATCCGGTGGAGTGGTCATGGAAGCCAGCGTGTGACTGACCTGAAGTTGACCGGTGGCCTTGCCCGTGAGGTAGACCAGACGCTGGGCGCGGCCGGCCCGCAAGTGGTCGAGAGCGCATTCGAGCAGCACGCCGGTTTTACCGAAACCGGTCGGCGCGGTGAAGAGGATGCGTTGGTGTTTGGACAGGGCTTCGGTCAGGTCGGTGCGGGTGGTTTCCTGACCGGGGCGAAGGGTGGCGAAGGGGGGCTTGAAACGCAGGTTGCGCAGTCGCAGACGGGCGGTGTGGCGCAAGTCGAGGAACGCAGTCAGCCGGTCGAGTCGTGAACGGAAGAGGTGGTCGTCGTTGCGGGTGAGGTGAACGGTTTGACTGAGTCCGCTACCGGCCTCGACGAAGACGAGTTCGCCGTTGATCGCATGGTCGGGCCGGTCAATGCGATGCAGGGCCAGATAGGTGGCGAGTTGCACCACATAGTCGGGGTGTTCTGAGCGCAGTTCGTCGTCGGCGCGCGGCAGGGGACGCAGGGTGGTCTTGATTTCCCGGATCAGACTTTGCTTTGAACCGGGCAGGTATTGGTCCATGCGGCCGGTGAGCGTAATGACCCAACCGGCGTGGACGACCTTACCCTCGATGGGCACTTCGAACTTGGCGTTGGGTTCTGCTTCGGTGGCGCGAAGTTGCAGTTCGCGGTGCCAGTGTGAACCCAGTTGAGCGCGCCAGATGCCGGAGTGTCCGCCGCCGCCATCGTCCCGCGGGCCGGTGGCGAAGGTCGCGAACTCGCCGATGCCCAGCGAGGCGGTGTGGTTGTCGAGATCGTAGTGCATGCGGATCAGTCGAGCTGTAGCTCGGTATGGCTTCGCAGGTAGTCGGTCAAACGGCGGTGCAGTCGCGCGACGTCGGTTGCTTCGGCGATTTGTTCAACGAGTGGTCGGGCCAGCAAGCCGGCCACCGTGTCGCGATCGGTTGTTGGCAGAGTGGGGACCCATTGTTGCTTTAGCGGATACCCTTCGTCCCGGGCGAAGCAGTAAAGTCCCTTGAATGCGACGACGTCGGGACGCACGCCGGTCGCGAAGGCGGCGAGGGCTTGTCGGAGCAGGGCGTAGACGGAGGCGAGACTTTCCTCTGGCACCGGATTACGGGCGACCAAGGTGGCCAAATCCGAGGCGAGGCGCAGAGCCTCATAGCTCCGGCCGATGCCGGCGTGGCGTTGGGTCAGCCGGCTTTCCTTGACGAACCAAAGGCCGTTGGAGCCGCTGCTTTGGCGTCCCGTTTCCAAGCGCAGCTGTAGTTCATCGAAAAGATCTGCGGTGGCGGTTTCAGGAGAACTTTTCCGGGCCAGGCGCTGCAGGGCAGTGAGATTGCCTTCGGTGGGGCTGAAGATGGCGAGACGCTGAAAGTTTTCGGCCGGGGGATGACGCTGCAGAACGATGGCGTCGGTGGAGAGCGGTGGACCCATGGGTGCGCGATACGCTCAGGTTACCGGCAATGTGGTGGCGGGTTTTTTTTCTGAATCCACCGGTGCGGGCCAAGGCGGGGTGACGGTGCCGCCGGAGATGATGAGCTTCATGGCGTCGCCCACGGTCATGTCGAGTGTCACAATATCTTCGCGCGGGATGAGCAGGAGGAAGCCGGAGGTGGGGTTGGGTGTGGTCGGCATGAAGATGGTCCAAAGATCGCGTGCGGTGCGCATTTGGATTTCTCCCTGGGCCTGATTGGTGAGGAAGCCGATGACCCAAGAGCCTTCGCGGGGGAACTGGATCAGGACGACTTTTTCGAAGATGTTGCGCTTTTGTGCGCTGAACGTGTCGACGATCTGTTTGACCGTGCGGTAAATGGTGCCGAGTCCGGGAATGTTATTGATGGCGCGTTCGGCGATCTGGCCAAAGTAGCGGCCGAGCACGAGTCGAGACACATAGCCCAGCAGCGTGATCAGCAGGATTACGATCAGCGTAGCCAGAATGTCCCAGATAATTGAGAGGCTGGATTCGTTCAGCAGGGCGTCCGGAATATAAAAGAAAAACCACTTGCGGAAGGGGCCGCCCACCTGCTGCACGAGCCAGGAGAACACCATGAAGGTGACCGCAAGCGGAGATAGCAGAAGTAGTCCAGAAAAGAAGGCGTTGCGGGCTGAGGAAAGCTTAACGGGCGTGGCGAGCATGGTTGCGATCCCCAACGGTGTCCCTGCTGCGGGTTTAATCAAGCCAGTCGAAAGGCGGGCAGGGCTTCCAACTCACGCAAAATAGTCATGGCGCGTTTTTCAGCGGCGCGCATGCGTCGTTTCAGCGCGGGCTCAAGATCATCGTAGCCGGCGAGGTGGAGCCAGCCATGCACAACGTAGAGTGAGAGTTCCTCGGCGAAATCGTGACCGTGTTTGGTCGCGTAAGTGAAAGCAGTGTCAGCCGAGACGCAGATTTCCCCGGCTTGTTCGAAAAGAGGGTCGCCTTCGAATGTGATGACGTCCGTCGGGGTGGGGTCATCTAGAAAGCGACCGTGCAACTCGGCTTGTTCTTCGTCGGTTAGAAACGCCAGGGAAAGTTCACCGTCGGGACACCCGCCGTCGAAACGGTCTCGGTGCTGGTCCAGGGTGGTGATGATTCGGGTGACGGCCCGACGGTCGAGCTTGAGGCGCGGATGGGCGTTGCGGATGGAGATGTCGCGGGCTGGCACGATTAAAATAAATCAGACGACGGTTGGCTTGGCGGACTCGTCGGCCGGCTTCTCCACGGGTGCCGGCGCGGGGATTGTGACCGGTGCGGCCGGCGGAAGCTGAGCGGGGGCTTTCATGTCTTCTTCGCCGGTGGGATAGGAGATACGGCCGTGCAGCATGTTGAGCAGGGTGTGGATGAAGCTCTCCTTGATCTCGGCGAGGTCGGCGAGGGTGAGCGGGCATTCATCGAGCTGATGATCGGCCAGGCGGTCGCGGAAGATCTGTTCGATCAATTCGGAAAGATGCTGCGGGCTGACTTTGCGCAAACTGCGCGAGGCGGCTTCGACACCATCGGCCAGATGGATGATGGCACTTTCCTTGAAACGCGGCACGGGCCCGTCGTAGCGGTAGGTGCTTTCGGAAACCGGAGCCGGTTCGAGTCCGGGGAGGGACGGAGTGAACGGATCTTTGGACGCGGAGGTCGGCAGAGGCAGGCGGTTGGCCGAGCCGGGTCGGGACGAGTGGACGGCGCGGTGGAAGAAATAGCGGATCAGTGAAGTGCCGTGGTGTTGCTGGATGACGTGAATGACGGCGCGCGGCAGTTTGTATTTGATGGCGAGGTCAACTCCATCCTTCACGTGGCTCTTGATGATGAGGGCGGATAGCGACGGGTTGTTGACGTCGTGCGGGTTGATGCCGTCGCGTTGATTCTCGATGAAGTATTCGGGCTTCTTGGTTTTCCCGATGTCGTGGAAGAGTGCGCAGACGCGAGCGAGCAGCGGGTTGGCACCGATGGCGGAGGCGGCGTTTTCGGAGAGCTGGGCGACGACCAGCGAGTGATGGTAAGTGCCGGGAGCCTCGAGCTGCATCAACCGGAGCAACGGGTGATTGTAGTCCGTGAGCTCAAGCAGGGTAATGTCCGTGGTGCGTTTAAAGAGTCCTTCCAGGACGGGTAGCAAGCCGGCGACGATGACACCGGAGACCAGTCCGGTCAGCAGACCGGAGGCCATGTATTTACCAATGGTGAGCAGTGGCAACCGGTCCACGATGCCAATCAACAGTGCGAAGATTGCCACGGTCAGACCACCCAAGGTGGCGCCACGCACGATGTTGCTGCGGCGTCGGGTCTGACGGCAGGCATGCACGGCGACCAGAGATGAGAGAAACGTCAGCACGAGTAGATCCAGCCGGCCGCCGTAAATCACGCTGGTGAAAATAGCGATGAGCAGGGCCATGTAGATGGCCGAGCCGGCGTTGATCAAAATGGCCACGATCAACGGTGCGATGGTGACCGGTGCGATGTAGGGGAGCACGGATGCGGCCGTGGTGTTCTCCATGAAGAACGGCAGACTGCCCAGCGAGTAGGTGGCGCGGACGAGGGCGAGATTGATGATGACAACCAGCGCCAGCAGACCCAGCCGGCCGTTGCTGGTCAGCGTTTCAGGATCTTCGAGTCGAATGTAGAGCAGGCTGGCCAGAACCATGGCGAGCACGAGGAGGGTGCGGCCAAAAAGTTGCAGGCCTTCGTCGATCAGGGCACCGCCTTTTTCTACCAAGGCCCGTCGGTGGGCGGCGAGCATCTCGTATTGTTCCTGGGTGACCCGGGTGTCGGGCTCGATGATGGTTTGGTTGCGCTCAACCTGCACGATGACGGGTTGGAGTTGGCGGGAAGCTTCGACTTGTTTCGCTTTGGTTGCAGCCCGGTCGAAAATCAGGTTCGGGGTCAGACCGTTTTGGAAAAAGCGGAAGAGTGCGTGATTGCGGACGCGATCGCCACCTTCCGCGGCGAGGCTGATCCGCAGAAACGTGTGGGCGTCCTCCAGCGAATCGGCGGGACGCTGCACGACGTCGTTGTCGGCGCGGATGATCTGGAAGAGCTCGGTCTGGCCGGGAGCAGGATCACGGGAGAGTGAGGAGCTGTCGTTAACACCCTGGCGATAGATGGAGTTGAGGATGCCCAGACCGGTTTCCGCCATGATTTTTCGGGCGGCGGTGTCACCCGAACTATACAGTGCTTTGATTTCATCCAAAGTGGCGCGGTAGGGACCGGCCGCATTGAAGGTGTCGCGCAGGTTGGAGAGTGCCGCCGGTTTGGCGTCGGCGGGCAGGTTGTCGATCGTGCTGAAGCCGGTCAGCAGTTGGCGCAGATTTGTCTCGAATTGGGTGTAGGAACCCATGTCGATGCGATAAACCGGCGGAACCCGGTCGCGGATTTGTTCCCGTAGCAACTGGGTCTTTTCCGCGCTTTCGTAACTGAAGGGCACGCTGGCGACAATGCGCACCGGTGCGATCTGGTTGGGCAGCACCGGCAGGTTGCCGGACGAGACTCCCACGAAGCTGATGAAGACAATGGCGACGACCGTCGCGATGAAGATCAGCGAAGCGACCAGCCGGCTGGTTTCGAAGTAGGCGGCCGGTCCGTTGACCGGCGCGGATTTGCGGCGGCGACGGGGAGTGGAACCGGAAAGAAGGGCTTGGAGACGTTCGAGGAAGCTCATCGCATTTGGGTTCAACGGGCCGGAGATCGGGCGGCGTTGATCGGGTTTTGGTAGCGTTCGTAGGCTTCGATGATCTTGAGCACGAGCGGATGACGGACGACGTCGGCTCCGCTGAAGTGATGAAAGGCGACTCCGGGGACATCCCGCAGGATGCGTTCCACTTCGATCAGTCCGGAGACTTTGGCCTTGGGCAGATCGACCTGGGTGATGTCGCCGGTGACCACCATGCGGGAGCCTTCGCCCAGGCGGGTGAGGAACATCATCATTTGTTCCGGCGTGGTGTTCTGGGCCTCATCCAAGATGATGAAGGCATCGGACAAGGTGCGGCCGCGCATGTAGGCGAGGGGGGCGATTTCAATCACGCCTTGCTCGGTGAATTTGGCGACATCGCCAGCATCAAGCATGTCGTGCATGGCGTCATACAGGGGACGCAGGTAGGGTAGGATTTTTTCGCGGAGATCACCGGGGAGGAACCCTAGGGTTTCGCCGGCTTCGACTGCGGGTCGGGTGAGGATAATCCGGCGAACCTCATTTTTCATGAGCGCGGAAATGGCCGCCGCCATCGCGAGGTAGGTCTTGCCGGTGCCGGCCGGACCCACACCAAAAACGAGGGAATGCTCGAGGATCGACTGCAGGTAGAGTTTTTGACCGAGGGTTTTGGGGACGATGCTTTTGCGCTGGGTTGGCACGACCAAGGGTTTGTCGAAAAGGGCGCGCAGGGTGGTATCTTCTCCGCGGGCCACGAGTTCGGCAAAGCGCTCAAAGTCGGGTGTGCGGATATTCACGCCTTGTCCGCGGGCCTCCTGTAGAAAGCCGAGGAGGACTTCAACCCGGGCGATGTTCGAGTCGTCGCCTTCGATCGTCAGCCAATCGTCACGACTG
Source organism: Opitutaceae bacterium (assembly GCA_037969015.1). Lineage (GTDB taxonomy): Bacteria > Verrucomicrobiota > Verrucomicrobiia > Opitutales > Opitutaceae > JAUWBF01. The sequence goes on along the minus strand of JBBKWO010000017.1, from coordinate 214,323 downwards.
ATCAACGTGACGGCCAGACGGTTTTCGACCAGGGTCAGGTTGTCCTCGCGTCCGGCATAGAGCTGGTGGAGGTGGCGGGGGGAGGGAAAGTGAAGTGTCTTTGAAGCCATGGATGGCGGTGCTTGTCATCCGGATAGCGGACGGGACCGTTGGATGCGCTTAGGGACGCGCGATCAGTGCGGGGATGCCGGCGGTGAGGCGTTCCCAAGTTTGTTCGAGGGCCTGCGGGAGAATGCGGGTTTGGCCGAGCACGGGCATGAAGTTGTTATCCCCGTTCCAGCGCGGGACGATATGGCCGTGCAGGTGGGCGATGCTTCCACCGGCGGCCGAGCCGAGGTTATAGCCAATGTTAAACCCATCCGGATTCATGACGCTTTTGAGCAGGATTTGGGCAAAGATCTGAATCTCGAACAAATCAGCCCGCTCTTCAGTAGAAAGCTCGGGCAGGTCGCGGACCTCGCGGAAGGGAATGGCCAGCAGGTGGCCCGGATTATAAGGGAAGCGATTGAGCATCAGATAACTGTGGGCACTGCGGTGCACAATCAGGGCGGCTCGGTCGTCGCCGGAGGCCGGCAGCTCCGAAAAGGGGCGGCTGGAGGCGGGGGGACGAGGTGCCTCAATGTAGTCCATTCGCCAGTAAGGGTGGAGCTGCTGCATGATGAAAATCGTCCGCATCCAAAGGTTCTGGTTGAACCTTGTCAAAGCCCCATAGCGTGCGGGTTTTTTACAATTAATCCCAATTTTGGGTTCCTTCGCGATTCGCGAAAACTGGGGTGACAATTACCATTGCAACCGGCATTCAGTTACCTTTTCGCAACTCCCTATTCTCTATGAACCCTGTCCCTTCTGCCTCCCGTCGCCGTGTGGTTGTCACCGGTATTGGTGCAGTTACTCCGCTGGCCAACACCGCTCCTGAAACCTGGGCCGCCCTCAAGGCCGGCCAATCCGGCATCGGCGCCATCACGCGGTTTGATACCACGGCCTGCCCGGTGAAAATTGCCGGTGAGGTGAGGGGATTTGATCCCGCGGCCCAGCTGGCTAGTCCGCTGCATCCTTATGGGGAGGAACGGGAAGCGCTGGCCACGGCGTTTTCGCCCAAGGATGTCCGCAAGTTCGGGCGCTTTACCCATTTGGGGGCTGTCGCGGCAGTCGAGGCCTACGCGGACTCGGGGCTGGATGCCCATCGGACGACCCTGAAATCCGAACGTATGGGCGCGGCTCTGGGTGTGGGGATTGGCGGTTTGCCGGAAATCGAAGCCATGCAAACCACGCTAAACACCGGTGGTTTTCGCAAAATATCACCGTTTTTTATCCTGCAAATCGCGCCCAACCTGCTGGCCGGCCAAGTCAGCCTCCTGCTCAATCTGCGTGGTCCCAACATGGCCGTGGCCTCCGCCTGTGCCACCAGCGGGCACGCGCTGGGCGAAGCAGCCGAGGCGATTCGTCGCGGTGATGTGGACGTGATGGTGGCCGGCGGATCCGAAGGAGCGCTGACCCCGCTGGCGATCGGTGCCTTTGCCCAGATGAAGGCCCTCTCAACCCGCAACGACGATCCCGCAGCGGCTTCCCGCCCGTATGACCAAGGACGTGACGGCTTTGTGTTTTCCGAAGGTGCCGTGGTGTTTGTCTTGGAAGAACGTGAACAGGCACTGGCCCGCGGCGCGCGGATTTACGCCGAGCTGGCTGGATATGGAGCCTCGGCGGATGCCTACCATCTGACCTCCTTGGCACCGGGTGGGGAAGGTTCACAGCGCTCGATGCAATCTGCGCTGGACCGGGCGGGTCTGCAGGCGACCGATGTCGATGTGGTTTCCGCCCACGCTACCTCCACTCCGGCTGGCGACGGAGAGGAGGCCCAGGCAATCGCGGCAGTCTTTGCCGCGCAGTTGCCAAATCTCAACGTCACCGCGACCAAATCCATGGTCGGTCACCTACTCGGCGCCGCCGGTAGTATGGGGGCGTTGGCCGCGGTCATGGCTATCCACGAAGGCGTCGTTCCTCCGACCATCAATCTAGACAACCCGGATCCGTCGATTGCGCAACTGGGGCTGAATCTTACGCCCGGCAAAGCCGTGCAACGTCCGGTGCGGGCGGCCTTGAGCAACTGTTTCGGCTTTGGCGGCACCAATGCCTCCCTGGTCTTCAAGCAGGCCTGAACGGTCTCCAAATTCCTGCCATGAAGTCTGACCCTTCGCCTTTTGTTGAATACAAACAGGTCCGGCAAGAGCCGGGCTTGCACCGGCGCTGGTTTCAATCCCCATCCGGCGATTTGATGGTTTGGTATGATCAATCCGGCGGTCAGGTGACGGGGATGCAGTTTTGTCATCCGGAGAACACGCGTGAGCGAGTCTACACCTGGAGGCCGCCCGCAGGCTGGCGGCAGCAGTTGGTGGATACGGGAACGCGTCAACCGATGATGAAGGCCACCCCGATCTTGGTCGATGCAACGCCGATACCGCTCGACGATATGCAACGCAGGGTTCGTTCCGGACTTTCGGGGCTGGAGGCTAAACTGGCGGGTCTCGTAGAGGCGGCTCTTTCGACCTGATCGTTCTACTGATTTAAATAACGAAGACATATGGCAAATAATGACTATGGAAAGTGCTGGCCCGCCCCCTGCCAATCGGGCTAAGTCTACCCTTCCCCTCCTCTGGGAGCCATACCTCAAACGTCATGCAGAGTAATTCCACACCTTCCCTACCAAGCCAGTTTTATGGCACACTTTTGGTGTGTTTTGGCTTCATGGGATTTATCGCCTGGGATCAGTCTCACTGGTGGAAGGTGAAGGAGGATTACGGCTTTGGCTGGTTGGTGCCCGCATTCGTTCTGTTTGTGGTCAATGATCGCTGGCCGCGCATCCGCGCCGCCTTGACCGCCTGCCGGGCAGAAGGCGCAGCCCGCTCTGCTGGAGTGGCGGCTGGTGTAATGACGGTCGGGTCACTGCTGTGCCTGATCGGTGGTGCGCTGTTATTCTTATTGGGTGCATTTTATCGCGCCGGCGCCGGATCGTCCTATCCGGGCACGCTGGCGATCACCTTCGGTAGCATTTGTGTGCTGCTCCCTCTGATTTTCGTGAGCGCCCCGGCGGCGCCTTCCTACAGCCCGGTTGGCCATTGGACCGAAGACACCCGGGTGCGCCTGACGGCCCTGTTCATTTTCCCCGTGCTGGTCTGGCTGGTATCGGCCCCGATGATCTCGATCATCGAAACCAACCTGAGTGTATTCCTGCTCAACCGGGTGACTACTGTGGTGTTTTTCACCTTCGAAATTTTGGGCATGCCGATCGAGCAACAGGGAAATGTGCTGGTGCTGCCGACCGGACAAGTCGGCGTGGCGGAGGCCTGTTCGGGCATTCGCTCCCTGACCGCGTGTTTGTTTGCCGGCTCGTTTTTATCGGCGGTTTTTATGGAGCGTCTGTGGAAGAAAATCGCGCTGGTCATCTGCTCGATGATCTTCGCGTTTCTGACCAACCTGATGCGCGGCATTTTCCTGACCGCCTGGGCTTACCACAATGGTCCTGAGGCGATCGAAGGGACGGTGCATGATGCGGCCGGATACATTGTCCTTGGTTTTACCGTTATCGGGCTGCTGAGCATGCTGCCGCTCTTCAATCTGAAGATTTCATTTACCGACGGTCAAAATCGTCGCGACTAACCGACCGGACTCGCTTGACGGGATGAACACCCCGACACGTGATGGGATACGGACGCGTTACCAGTCACGGTCATCCTACCCATGCAAGGAGTCGATTTCATTCAAGATATGGCGGTCATCCTCGCGGTGGCGGGATTGGTCGGTTGGTTTTGCCAACGTGTAGGCTTGTCGGTGGTCGTCGGTTATCTGGCGGCAGGTATCGTGGTGGGGCCGTTCACCCCGCCGTTTGCTTTCGTCACGGATGTCGGCCGCATCGATACGGCCGCCCAGGTCGGACTGGTGTTCCTGATGTTTTCGATCGGTATGCAGCTAAGTTTGCGCCGATTGCGGCGGATGGGACCGGGACTGATGTTGGCGGTATTCGCATCGGCCGGGTTGCTTTATTATCTGGTGAGGGGACTGGGCGCAGCCATGGGCTTGGAGGGCACCGAGGTGCTGTTTCTCGCCGGCATGCTGATGATTTCTTCATCGGCCATCATCAGCAAAGTTCTGCACGAAACGGGAGGCTCCCATGAGCGTCCGGGGCAGCTCGCCATGGGTGTGACCGTGTTAGAAGACGTGGTCGCGGTCGTTATGCTGACGGTGCTCAATTCGTTGATTCAGATGGGCGGAAAAGACAGCGCAGGAGGAGGAGGCGCGGCGATTTTGGAGACGCTCGGGATGTTCGGGGTGTTTGTGGTTGTAGCCGGAATCGGCGGGTTACTGCTGGTGCCTTGGATGCTACGTAAAATGAGTTCCGAAGCCGATGAAGAGCTGCAGACGCTCGGCATGGGCGCGGTGTTGTTTGCTTTGGCCATGATCGCCCATCACGCGGGTTATTCACTGGCGCTGGGTGCATTTTTACTCGGGACCATCGTGGCGGAGACGCCTCACCGGCATCAGATCGAGCGCACTTTTGGCGGCATGCGTGACATCTTCAGCGCGGTGTTTTTTGTGGCGATCGGCATGCAGATCGATCTGCGCCTGCTCGCTGATTCGTGGCTGATGGTGGTGGGGATAACCGTCTTCACCCTGATCGCGCGCACGTTTTCGGTGTCCATGGGACTGACCTTGATCGGCACCCCGGCCAAGGATGCGTTACGGGCCGGCATTACGGTGACTCCGATCGGCGAGTTTTCGTTTATCATCGCCCAGATGGGCGTGCTCGCCGGGGTAATTCATCCCCGCTATTATCCGTTGGCAGTCGGCCTGTCGTTGCTCACCAGTTTGGTGGCGCCTTTATTGACCCGGCATTCGGAAGTGATTGCCGACCGGGTATTGTCCGCGCAGCCACGCTGGCTGGCGGTGTGGTTGCAGTATTATCAGGACTGGCTGGAGCGGATGCAGGCTCGTCAAAAGCGCAACCTGCTCTGGCAGCTCAGCCGCAAGCGTTTCATCCAAATCGGCGTAGAAGTGGTCTTCATCACCGGGCTCTTGGTTTTTGCGGATCCGCTGCTCGTCATGGTGGAAACTTGGTTGGGTCGCGACTGGTTGTTCGTCGCCGGACCCAAAGTGCTTTTTTGGATCGGCATGAGTCTGGTGGTCATCTTTCCGCTTCTTGCAGTATGGAGGAACATTGGTGCATTGGCCATGCTCTACGCGCAGGTTTCCACCCACGGGCATCCACGCAAACATCGTCTGCAACCGTTGATCGAAACAGGAATCCGGGTGGTTGCGGCCGGAGCCATGTTTATTTGGTTAAGCTCGTTTTTGCCCAGCGGACCGCAGGCACGTTGGTTCTATCTGGGTAGTGGAGTATTGGTTACGGCCGCCCTGGTTTTGCTGCGCCGCAAGCTGGTTTATTGGCACAGTGAACTGGAGGTGGAGCTACAGGGGGTGCTGGAACAGGGAGACACCCGGATGAGCCCGACCAACGCACCTTGGCTGCGATCGCACAATGAATGGAAGATGGTGATGAATGAGTGCGTGCTGCCCGACCTGTCCGCTTGTCAGGGCCAGACTCTCGCCGAGTTGGATATGCGCGCCAAGTTTGGCTGCACCGTCGCGGGTATCGAGCGGCAGGGCTTCATGATTCCGCTGCCGGGTCCGGATAGCGTGTTGTATGCACGGGACAAGGTGCTCCTGCTTGGGTCAGTCGAGCAGATTGCCGCCGGGAAACATTTCCTGAATCAAATCGCCACTTCGGGGGACATCTCAGACTTTGATGAAGTCGGCATGGAGGCTATCGCGGTGCCGGCGTGGAGTCGTGCCGCGGGGAGCTCGCTGCGCGAGTTGTCTCCGACTCAAAACCACGGGGTGCAGATCGCGGGTGTAAATCGCAGCGGCTATCGTATCCTCAGTCCCGGCGCGGATGAAACGATCCACGCAGGTGATGAATTGCTGACCCTCGGCACACCGGATGCGGTGCGCAAGTTTAAGGACTGGTTGCGCGAAAAAGCGGACGATGTAACCGGCCTGAATGCCTCCTGACTAAAATCGGCAAACGCGATTTTAGTGACTGAACCAATCAGGCTTTTTTGCTGTCGGAATCCGGCTTGTCGTCGGACTTCTTCTTGTCGCTGTCATCGCTTTCGGATGCCTTCTTAAATTCCTTGATCGACTGGCCGAGGCCGCGGGCAAGGGAAGGGAGCTTGGCCCCGCCGAAGAGCACGAGGAGGATGACCAAAATGATCACGAGCTCAGGAGTGCCGAGACCGAAAACTGCAAGAAAGTTACCGAAACCTGTGGGGAGGCTGTTCATAGGATGAGAACGTGCACCCTAGGCCGTGCCTGAGGGGAGTAAAGGGGGAAAGCGCTTCCGTTAAGGGGCAGTTTCCACGGAGGGGGCGAGGGTAACCTCGTCGCCCGGCTGCGGGTCGCCTTCAATAATGATCACGCCCAGAGTGGATCCCGAGCGGTGGACGGTGCCGGCCAAGCGGGCGGTTGGCGTCAAGTCGTCACGTCGTGAAATAAACTGCCAATTATCGACTCTCGGCAGGCCGGTTCCTTCAAGGTTGAGGGCGACGACCGCGGTTCCATGACGGGTATCCGTCACCAAAATACGGCCGATGACCGGCTGGGCGGAGAGGCTGTAGGCGGGGCCGGCGGGCGCTGAGCCCGGCTTGGTTTTGCAAGCGGCCAAAAGCAGCACGCAGACCAAAGCCGGAATCAACCGTCGCATCAGGGGGTCTGCGGGATGACCGGCTTGTTGGCCTGGACCTGCTTGAGCAGGTTCTGGGCGTTGTCGAGCTGCTCGGCGTCGAAGAAGCCGTGGAGCTGACGGATACGGGTCGGGTGACGCATCTTGCGCAGGGCCTTGGCCTCGATCTGACGGATGCGTTCGCGGGTGACCTTGAATTGTTTACCGACTTCTTCGAGCGTGCGGCTGTAGCCGTCGACCAGACCGAAGCGCAGGGAGAGCACGCGGCGTTCGCGTTCGGTGAGGGAGTCCAGCACGTCGATGATCTTCTCGCGGAGCAGCGAGTAGGCGGTCATGTCGTAGGGATTCTCGGCGGACTTGTCTTCGATGAAGTCACCAAAGGAGGTGTCGTCACCGTCACCAACCGGGCTTTGCAGCGAGATGGGCTGTTGCGCCATCTTCATGATTTGCTGCACGCGCTCGACCGGGAGATTCATCTCGTCGGCGACTTCTTCAGGGGTGGGCTCGTGGCCGAATTCCTGGAGGAGTTGTTTCTGCACCTGCATGACCTTGTTCAAGGTCTCGATCATGTGCACCGGGATACGGATGGTGCGGGCCTGATCGGCGATGGAGCGGGTGATGGCCTGACGGATCCACCACGTGGCGTAAGTGGAGAACTTGTAGCCGCGACGGTATTCGAATTTTTCGACGGCCTTCATTAGGCCCATGTTGCCTTCTTGAATGAGGTCGAGGAAGGAGAGGCCGCGGTTGGTGTATTTCTTGGCGATGGAGATCACCAGACGAAGGTTGGCCTCGACCATCTCGGTCTTGGCCTGGTGTGCTTCGCGAACGTGGACGTTGGTCTGGTTGACCACGGCAACGAACTCGGCGGGCTCAATGCGGAAGTCGCCTTCGATCTGTTTCAGACGGGTGTTGATCGCCTTGGTATCGATGGCCGCATCTTTCTTGGTCTTGGGATGTTTGGCACGGTTGAGCTGGTTGTGCAGTTGCTCGATCTCGCTGAGCACCGGACGCATTTGCTCAAGCCACTCTTCGTAAACCTTCAGTTTGAAGAAGAACTTGGAGAAGTTGGCGCGCAGGGTGGCCTCGCGCTTCTTGTGCTTGGCGAGGATCTTTTTGCGGTCGGCCTCGTTCTTGGCCTTGAGGAACTCTTCCCACGAATCGGCGACGGAGCCTTCGTTCTTTTGGGTGGTCTCGACGAGTTTGGGCAGACCCTTGAAGTAGGCGTCGCGGCTCTCGATTTTTTTGTCGATGACGATGCGGTCGAAACGTTCTTCGCGGCTGATGAGCTTGGCGCCGAGGGTGCCGATGTAGCCGCCAATGATGGCCGCCTCGAAGAGGGCGGTCTGGGCCTTGAGTTCGGCGTTCTCGATGCGTTTGGAAATCTCAACTTCCTGTTCGCGGGTAAGCAGGGGCACCTGGCCCATCTGCTTGAGATACATGCGGACGGGATCGTCCAAAATGTCGTTCTGGGAAGAACGGGATTCTTCCTCCTCGGCTTCTTCCTGGCGCTGCTTGAAGTCCTCGACCTGATCGGGCTCGAGGATCTCGATTTCGAGATTCTGCAGAATGGAGAGGACGTTATCGATCTCCTCCTGATTCTCGACGGAATCGGGCAGGGCCTCGTTGATATCGTCGAAGGTCAGGTAACCCTGCTCCTTGGAGAGGCGGATCAGGTTGCGGATCTTGTCGTTGATGCCTCCGGCGGGCAGGTTGTCAGCGCCTTGAACACGCTCAAGAGCGGCCTCGACGGCTTCGGAATTAGTATCAGTGTCAACAGACTTGGCTTTGCGCGGCATGGATGTGGTCGGGAAGGAAAACGGAAAACTTAGCCGGCGGCGGGTCCCAATGCAATGGGGGACCGCAGTCGGCGCTGAATTTCCATACGTTCTTTGATCAGAGAAATTGGGTTAACTTCACTGTTTGGGTCGGTTTGGGCCAGAGCAAGTTCTATTTGGCGCAGTCGCGGCTCTAGCGCGCGGGCTCGGATCTGCTTGATGCCCTCAATGATAACCTTTTCCGGGTCATCGAGTTCAGTTGTTTCGAAGAGTAGGGAAGCGACTAACGTGCGCTCTTCGGATGTTTCCAGCAGGGGGTCGAGGTGATCGCGACCAGGCCAAGAGTCCTGCTCAAATTCCGCGAGAAAGCGGTTGAGCAAAGTGCCGGCGAGTTGACTGGAATCGACCCAATCGTGAGGCAATTGGTTACTGAGTGGCTTCCCAAGATGCTCAAAATGCAGGCAAAGCAACAAAAGATGCTGCTCGGGGCTGTTGGGGTTTTCAACCGGAGGGACTGGTATTCCGGCTTCTTCAGGATTTGGCCGTTGTGCTTGGGCCGGGCGACGATCGGGAGTGGATGCAAAATCTTTACGCAGCGCGTCGAGTGGCAAGCGCAACAAGCTGGCGATCTCATCCAGAAACTGGGAGCGGATAACCTCCGAGCTGGTTTGGCGGAGGATCTCGTAGAGGGACTGGGCGGCGCGGTTTTTTTGTTCAGCGCCAGCGGTGGCGACGTCGGGCAGCAGGCTGGCGCAGGCAAACTGCATGGCGGTGCGGGATTCGTTACGCAGCTTGTCATAGGCGGCGAGGCCGTGTTCGCGGAAGAGCAGATCGGGATCGATCTTGGTGTCGCCGGCACCGCCGAGGAAGCGCACTTCAAAACCGGTCTTTAATGCGAGCGGCAGAAAACGCAGGGCTGCTTTTTGTCCCGCGCTGTCGCCGTCGAAGAAGCACTCGATCTGACTGTGATAGCGGCGGAGGAGTTGCAGCTGACCTTCGGTGATGGAGGTGCCCTGCGGGGCGATGGCGGTCTTGAGGCCGACTGACCAGCAGCGGAGCGCGTCGAGCTGGCCTTCGACCATGACAAAAGGATGGCCCTCGCTGGCATGGTTGCGGGAGCGGTCGAGGTTAAAGAGCAGGTGGCTCTTGCTGAAGATGGGAGTCTCGGGCGAATTGACGTATTTGGCTTCGCGGGCGGGGTCGTCCTCAGGCGTGAGATCGGTCTGACGCGCGGTGAAGGCAACCACGCGGCCCTGATGGTCACGGATCGGAATCATCAACCGGCCGCGGAAGCGGGGTTTGAGCGCCCCGAGGGTCATCACCATGCCTTCGCGCACAAAGAACAACCCGCATTGGCGAATGGCGTCTTCGGAAAATTTCCGTTTCAGCAGGGCGGCCCCCAGGCTGTTGTCGGCGGGCGGGGCCACACCGATCTTAAATTCTTCGGCGAGTTCGGGCGAAAACTGGCGGTTCTTGGTCCAGTAGTCGCGCATCCAGACGCCGGCGGAATCGTCTGACTTGAAAGTTTGATGATAATGTTCGGCGGCGATTTCGTGGATATCAAACAGCTCCTGGCGCAGGGAACGTTCCTCGCGGGACGGACCGGCACCGTCCTCGTATTCGATGGCAATGTTGAACCGTTGCCCGAGTGCCTCGATGGCTTCGGTGAAGGCGAGTTGTTCGGTTTCCCGGACGAAAGAAATGATGTCGCCGGCCTTGCCGCAGCCGAAGCATTTAAAAAAGCCCTTGTCGGGATCGACGTGGAAGGACGGGCTTTTTTCGTTGTGAAACGGGCAGAGCCCTTTGAAGCGCGAACCGGCTTTTTTGAGCGTGGCCACCCGTGACACGACATCGACGATGTTGATGCGTAGTTTAAGATCCCGAAGGCAGCTGGGTTTGATGACGGGCATGTATCAGGTGTATCCCGGCAATACGGGAGTTGCACTTTTGGGGGAGGGGATGCTCTGTCAAGGATTGCGCATTTATGATGACAACGGCGGCAAGTTTTGGGCTGAAAACTATTCAACGGTCTTGGCGATGGCGGAGTCTTGGACTGGCCGCGACCCTGCTCGGGTTGACCATTCCTGGCGTCCTGTTCGCAGCGCCCGCAGCCGGTTACGTAAAAATCTGGTCGGCTAAGCTGCCGGAAGTTTCGCCGTCGGAAACCCGTGAGCAGAGCTACGACGCCACGGTGGAGACCTTGATCGAGGCCTTTGAAGCCCAGGTGGGCGTTCGTATCCAACCGGGGGAAAAAGCACGGGTTGGCTTGAAGGTTTATGCTGAATCGGGTCCCGGTCTGGCGACTCCCGTGCCCATGGTAAAAGCGGTGATCGCGGCACTGGTCCGGCGGGGTTATACGCCGGAAAATATCTTTCTGGTCGGGCTGAATCAGTTGCAATTGCAGATGACCGGCTACCTGCCGCCGCTGGGTGGCGGACCGACTCCGTTTCCGCAGCAACGCGTCTATGTTTTGGAGTCGGAGGGTTACTATGACCCGCAGTGGTATTACGACAGCCCGCTGCCCTCGCGTTTTGATCCGATTTTGGCCCAACCGGCCGGCGGATGGAACAAGGCCGAGATCGTTGAAGAGAATCGAAAGAGCTTTCTGGCGACCCCGCTGTTTTTGGAGGCAGATTTTTGGATCAACCTGCCCGTTTATTCCGACCATGCGGTGCTTGGCGTCAACGGAGCCTTGGTCAACGCCACCCTCTGGAACGCGTCCAATACCTCCCGCTTCTTCCGTTCTGAATCTAGCGCCCCGGCCGCTGTCGCCGAGATGAGTGCGATCCCCGAATTGCGGCAGACCTGGCTGTTCACTTTGGCCAGCCTGGAGCGTTATCAATTCGTGGGTGGCCCGTGGTTTAACTCACTTTACACCGCCTCCGAACCGCTGGTCATGCTGGGCACGGATCCGGTGATGATGGACAGTCTGGTTGGGCAACGGATCAACGCCCATCGTGTGGCCACCGGCTTCAAACCGATCTCTGACGATATCCGCACGCTGGAGTTCGCCGAAAAGCTCGGTGTGGGCACCCGCAGGGTCACTCAACCGACGGAAATCGAAGTTCACTCGACCAATCCGTAATATTGCCCTTGTCAGCAGCCCCTGCCTGCGTCCTTTTTTACACTTCAACAGAGCCATGACGTCCCTCGATTACCTCCCGATTCTTATTCAAGCCATTTTGGCCGCCGGTCTTGCCGGTGGCATCGTCGGAGTCAGTCACCTGCTCGGCCAGCGCGTGCGCAAGGGCACCGCGATCACGGACACCCCCTACGAGTGCGGTGTGAAAGCCGAAGGTATCGTGCACAGCCGCTTCTCGGTGAAGTTCTACGTCACCGTCATGTTGTTCATCTTGTTCGATATCGAGGTCGTTTTTCTGATCCCCTGGTCGTTCATCTACCGCGATTTTCTGGCCAACCACATGTCAATCCTCGGCCCGATTTTGTTCTTCCTTGGCGTCTTGGTGCTCGGTCTTTTCTACGAGGTCAAAAAAGGCGCGCTCGAATGGGAGAAGTGATCTCCCCGGTTTTCCCCTTAGCCGAAACCCCATATGCGGCTTGATAAATACATTGCCCGCAGCCGCGTGGTCGAGCTGTCCGGGACGGATCTGAAATCCGCGCTAGGTGAGTTGCTCAACGCGTCCGTCGCGAAGTTTCCGGATCTAAAAAAGGACAGTCTTTTGCGCGGGCTTCTGCAGCGCGAAAGCACCATGACCACCTATCTTGGTCTGGGCGTGGCTCTGCCTCACGTGCGCGTAAAAATGGGTCGCCGCTATGTCATCGCAATCGGCCGCAGCCGCGAAGGCATCACCCAAGAGGGCTCCTCGCTCGAAGGCGAAAAAATCCATCTGATCGTCATGCTGCTGGCCGACGAACGGGCCCGCAATTACCTGCAGGTGCTCGCCTCGGTCGCCCGCCTCGTCAAGGAGCCGGACTTTGTGAAGGCGTTGATCGAGGCACCTTCGATCGAAGAAGTTTATGACAAGTTGCTGATCGGCGCCGGCGGTTTGCTGTCGCGTCCGATTCAAGCCCAGCAAAACCGCATCAACCGACTGATGATTCGCGAAGCCGACCGGGTGTCGCGCGGTGCCGGTTGCGGCGCGATTATGGTTTTTGGCGACACCTTTGTCGGTGGCATCCAGCCGGGAGCCTGGTTCCCCAAGAGCAAGACCATCCTCGTCACTCGTAATCTGATCGAGGTGGAGGATTCCGATGACGAAGCCACGGAAGTCATCCAAGTCCGCTCGTTTTCCAACCAACGTCTCGCCCAGTTGCGCAGTGCGATATTCGTGGCGCTGACCCGTGAGCTGATTTCGTTCAACGACCGCATCTGCTGCGTCGGCGGCATCGCCGGCAGCAACCAGTTCGACACCGTGGTGATCGTCGACGTTGAGCGCGAGTTCCAGACCTTGCTTTCCGGACACGCCGATCTGTTGCCCGACGACGTCAAACCCGAGGTGCTCGAGCGCGTTCTCGCCATCGCCGTCGAGCTCGCCGTCGAGGGCCGCGAAGGCAAGCCGATCGGCTGTCTGTTTGTGCTCGGCGACACCGGCAAGGTGGAAAAGCTCATCAAGCCGCTCGTTTTGAATCCGTTCTACGGATACAAGGAGGAGGATCGCAATATCCTCAGCCCGTTCATGGACGAGACCGTGAAGGAGTTTTCCTCCATCGACGGAGCGTTTATTATTCGAGGTGACGGCGTGGTCATTTCGGCCGGCAGCCTGATCCAAGCGGCGGATGCCGACCATGTGTTGCCCAGCGGTCTTGGCAGCCGTCACGCGGCGGCGGCCGCGGTGTCGGTGGCGACCCAGTGCATCTCGATTGTGGTTTCGTCCAGCACCGGTCAGGTGACCCTGTTTCGGCGTGGGGTGATGCTACCGCTGACGGAAAAACGCTGATACGTTGGCGTCGCCGGTGGCGAATGAGCCTTAACTTTGGGATTGCGCCGACCCGCTTCGGGCTTTCTGCTCATCCCTTTTAACACCTTTCGACCATGCAAGAACTTGTTACCATTGAGTGCACAGAAGCCCGCAAAGAAGGCAAATACGCCTCCCGTTACCTGACCACGCGCAATAAAAAGACCGTGACCGAGCGTATCGAGAAGAAGAAGTATAACCCTGCCCTCAAGCGCCACACCGTGCACAAGGAGATTAAATAACTCCTACGCGAAGAACGCGTTAAGTTTCTACTTTCAGCCGGCCACCGTCATCGGGGCCGGCTTTTTTACGTCCGGAAATGTTCCGGTTTATACCAACGTCCCTTAGTATTTAGACTGACTCAAAGGTGGGGACGGACCGCTGGGCCGTCAGGCTCGACGACAGCAAGCGGTGGTCAATTGTCGCACGCGACGGGCCCAGCGGTCCCGCCCCACCCAAAGTCTGGTTCTTTCGGGTTGTTGGTATGAGGGCTTCCTTCAATATTAACTGATGCGCGAGACTGAGTGTTTTGCAGGCGGCCTACAAATGAGGGGCGCAAACATGACATCGATTTACTTCGAAGAGCGCCCTTACCGTTCGGTGGACAGGTCTAGCTTTTCCCGTAATGGCCGGTCGCTGTTGTCGTGCTGGCTCCAGTAGGGAGTGAGCAGGGTGGCGGTGCGGGTGGCGTGGGTTTCGGCGGGGGCTCCGGAGCGTCCCGAGTCCCAAACTTCATCCCAGCCGGCAATATTGTGCGGGAAAGTCGTCTCAAAATAGAGGGTCAATACGCGGTGATCGCCATCGGCGTAGCTGAGCCGGTAGGCCCGCAAGGGCACGTCACCAAAGCGTGCGGTGGTGGTGGTGGCATCCGGTTCGGTGAACTCGCCATGAGCGGTGCGCACGGCGAGCGGCTTGTGCAGGAGTCGGCTGGCAAAACTGCCGGGTAGCACGGGAAATTCGCCCGTGGGCAGGGTTTGCGGGTCAAGGCGCAAGCGGGTCCAGAGTTCGTCCTCAAGGAAGGCCGCCGGCACCGTGCGGTCTTCGTCACCCTCGGATTCGAAATAGGAAAACCCGCGCACGCGGTAACGGCCGTTGTGCAGATTAAGCTGGGTAAAGGCATGTCCGCACCACTCCTGGCCGCTCATGGTGGTTTTTAGCGTGCGCGAGCCCCCCGTAGTTGAATCCACCGGCGTGAAAACCGACAGCATCAGCGAATAGGGATAAATGCCGGTCAGGAATTTTTTGGTGAAGTTGAGTTTGAGAACCTCGACCCGATCGCGGCCGGCTCCGGCCCAGTCGTCGAGCTTGACCTGTTTGGAGCGTGAAAAAGGCTCGGTGACAAAGATCAGCACAGCGTCGCCTTTGTGCTGTTCTCCATAGCGCGACTGGGTGAGCGTGTAGCGGGTCAGCTCGGCTTTGCCTTGATTCCAGTAGGCGTTGAAATCAGGCGGTGGAGCAGCGGTCAGGGCCGTTGAAAACAGGCCGAGGCCAAGGGAGATAAACAGTCTCAGGCGCATTCCTGCACTTAAGCGCGCCCCCCCAGAAAAAGCAATTGGCGGAGTCGGTCCAGCTGACTCAGATTAGGAATCAGCTCTTGACCGGCGGATTACGACCAATCGCGGCGAAGGCGCTGCTGCAACCGATCACCGGCAAAAGCCAAATCACGAGAATCCACACCGGCATCGCCGGACCTGTTGCATGCAGAATGACGCTGCGGGTGGCCAGGACGTTGAGGGTGGGGATGATCAGGATCAGTCCGATTAAGAGGGCGTTGTAGAAACCATTGTCGGCAGGCACGGGCTCGGCTGGCGCAATCACGGGGGCGAGCGCAGGATGCGGTTGCTGGGCGTTCATCTTATCCTGCAGCGCCTTGGCGAGGGCATCCAGATCAATGGCCGTCGTCGTGGGAGCGGCCGTCGGAGCGGGCGGATTGATTTTTGCGTCGGGCACCGGAGCAATCACCGGCTGGGCCACGATGGCCGCCGTGGCTCCGGGCAGACGGGCGCGCAGATCGGGAGTGAGGTTCTTGGCCGCAAATTCACGCACGCCTTGCGGACTGGCCACCATGATGGAGTTCTCGGTGACTTCGATGACCTTGGCGTATTCGATGATGGCTCCGGAAACCAAGGTGACATCAATTCGATCTCCGGCTCGTAACGGGTCTTCGGCGGCGTGGCCGATCGAAATGAATACCGCGAGACCAAGGCAAAGGAGCAGCCGACGGAAACCAAAGGGGGTGGGGGAACGTAGCATGGTGAAGGCATCCTTGTCGGATGAAGGGCCGGGGGGCCAGCCCGAAGACAGAAAACCACCCGGCAAAAGTTTCGCGGTGAGTATTGCCTTGTTGATGGCGGGAGTGACCGGTAGGGCTCGCAACCTATGTTGCCAACCCGGCAGGGATCAATCCGCCTATTTCGCTTCGCCTCAATCGACGTGTTTCTGCACTGGTCGTGGTTCTTGGTCGCTGTCTATCAATTCACTCAGCGAAAGGATAATTACTACGATCCATTCTGGAGTGCGGCCGAGTATCTGGCGCTCTTTGGCATCGTTTTGATGCATGAGTTTGGTCATGCGCTGGCGTGCCGGTCCACCGGCGGTCAGGCCAATCAGATCGTGCTCTGGCCGTTTGGTGGCGTGGCCTACGTGGCACCGCCGGATCGTCCCGGAGCGACCTTGTGGAGTATCGCGGCGGGGCCCCTGGTGAATGTGGTATTGATGCCGGTGTTCCTGGCGCTGGTCTGGATGAGTAATCACTACGGCTGGGCCGTTTCACGACCGGATACCGCTGAGTTCCTGCACTCACTGGCGTGGATCAACGGCATCCTCTTGGTCTTTAACGTGCTTCCGGTGTATCCGTTGGATGGCGGACAGATTTTGCGTTCATTGCTATGGTTTATGGTCGGCCGGGGACGCAGTTTGCAGGTGGCCGCGATCATCGGCTTGGTCGGCGGACTGGGCTTATTGGGTTATGCCCTCTGGGCGTGGTCAATTTGGATGATCTTGATCACCCTTTTCTTGATGTCCAATTCTTGGCAGGCACTCAAACGATCCCGTGAATTGATCGAGATTGACCGGTTGCGCGTCTGAGCCGTCATCCTATTTATAGTATCCCATGACTGCCGCCGATTTTTTTACCTGGCCTGCTTCGCTGGAGCGTTTTGCGCCCAGTTTCCCGATGACGTCCGCTCCGTGGGAGTGGTTGAAGGTCATCGGTGCGGCCTTGCAAAATCTGCCGACGCTCGACCGTGCGATTCCGCCGGGTGTGCATATCACGGGTGCGGTTTGGATCGACCCGTCGGTCAAGCTGCCCGCCTACGCGACCATTCAAGGGCCGGCCTGGATCGGGGCCAATACCGAGATTCGTCCCGGTGCTTTCATTCGTGGCAATGTCATCGTGGGCGAAGGCTGTGTGCTGGGTAACTCCTGCGAATTTAAGAACTGCGTGCTGCTGGATGGTGTGCAGGTCCCTCACTTCAACTACGTCGGCGACTCCATTCTCGGCAATCGCGCTCACCTCGGCGCCGGTGTCATCTGCTCCAATCTTCGCCTCGACGGGAAACCGGTTTCGGTTCGCCTGCCCGAGCACACGGTTGATACCGGCCTACGCAAATTCGGAGCCATTCTTGGCGACCAGGCGGAGGTCGGTTGCAATGCGGTGCTCAACCCCGGCTCTGTGTTGGGACGTCGTGCCTTGGTGGCGCCGCTTACTTCGTTCTCCGGTTTTCTGCCGGCCAATACCATCGCCCGTCAACGCGGCACGGTCAGTTTTCTGCCTCGTCGCGATTAAGTCTTTTTTCTCATGCGTATCCTCACCGGCATCCAGCCCTCCGGACAACTTCACATCGGCAATTATTTCGGCGCCATCAAACCCGCCGTCGAACTGCAGGCGCGAGGCGACTGCACCTACTTTATCGCCGATTATCATTCAATGACGTCACTCTTTGACGCCGCCGCCCGTCGCCAATTCACGCGTGACGTTGCGCTCGATTGGCTCGCCTGCGGACTCGACCCGCAAAAGAATCTGCTCTTCCGCCAGAGCGACGTTCCCGAGGTGTGTGAACTCATGTGGATTCTCGGCACGCTCGCGCCGATGGGCCTGCTCGAACGCGCGCACAGCTACAAGGATAAGACCGCCCGCGGCATCTCCGCCAACGTCGGTCTCTTCGCCTATCCGGTGCTCATGGCCGCCGATATTTTGCTCTACGACACGAACCTCGTGCCGGTTGGTCGTGACCAAAAGCAGCACGTCGAGATCACCCGTGACCTCGCCATCAAATTCAACCTCGCCTACGGCGAAGACACCTTGGTCATCCCCGAGTCCGAAATCCGCGACGAGACCGCCGTCGTCCCCGGACTCGATGGTCAGAAAATGAGCAAGAGTTACGGCAATACCCTCGAAATTTTCGGGGAGGAAAAGCCCACGCGCAAAAAGATCATGTCCATCGTCATGGACAGTCGCACGCCCGCCGAGCCCAAGCCCGACGCCGACAAAAATATCGCCATTCAGCTCCTCAAGCTCGTCGCCCCGGCTGATGTTGCCACCGATTTCGAAAACCGTCTCCGCGAAGGTGGTCTTGGCTACGGTGACCTCAAAAAGGCGCTGTTTGAACACTACTGGAATTGCTTCGCGCCATACCGCGCCCGCCGCGCCGAACTTGTCGCCGATGCCGGCTACGTTGACGCCGTGCTCAAGGACGGCGCCGCCCGTGCCCGCGCCATCGCGGCCCCGGTCCTTGCCCGCGTGCGCAAGGCCTGCGGGTTGGCCTGAGTCGGCTGATGAAACGCCTGACAAAGGTCTGACAATTTAAGTCTAAACTAATTGGGTGGGTTCTGCTTCTTTGGCGGGATACCGCTATGAAACCGATTACCCTTGGCTCGCTGGTGGCTTCGTTGCCGCTGTTGTTCTCGTCGGCGCTTTGCGCACAGACTGCTCTCACTGTTTATAACCAAAACTTCGCCGTCGTGCGCGAGACCGTCCCTCTCGATCTCGTGAAGGGCGTCAACGCCGTCACCTTTGACCGCGCCACCACGCATGTGGAGCCGGATTCCGTGGTGCTCCGCGATCCCACCGGCAAGGTCAGCCTGCGTATTCTGGAACAAAGCTACCGTTCAGACACGGCTTCTCCGGGTCTCATTCTGTCGCTTTTCGAAGGGCAGGAAATCGACTTCCGTTTGCCTAGTCCGACCAATCCCAACCAGTTGGTGCGCGGCAAGGTTATCCGCTCCGGCTACACCCCCAATATCGTTGCCTCACAACGTTACGGCCAACGCTTTTATCAAAGCCAGATGGCCATGGGTAACTATCAGCAAGGCGCGGGCTCACCGATCATCGAGATCGACGGCCAGCTGCGGTTCTCATTGCCGGGCGAGCCGGTTTTCCCGTCGTTGGGCGATGACACCATTTTGCGTCCGACGCTCACCTGGCGACTCGATAGTGATCGCGCCGCCAAGCTAAACGCCGAGCTCGGCTACATCACCGGCGGTATGTCGTGGCAGGCCGCGTATAACCTTATCTCGCCCGAGAAGGGCGACACCCTCGACATCGTCGGCTGGGTGACGCTCGACAATCAGTCGGGGAAAACCTTCGCCGACGCCAAGGTGAAGCTCATGGCGGGCGATGTGAGCAAACTCGCTCCGGATAATTCCTCGGGCTCGATGGGGGGGGGCAGGATGTCTTACGACGGATTTGCCCCCGCTCCTTCTGAGGTCACGGAGAAAGCCTTCGATGAATTTCACCTCTATTCGTTGCCGCGTCCGGTGACGCTGCGTAATCGTGAGACCAAGCAGGTCGAGTTCCTCCGTGCCGGCGGCGTGAAGGCTGCGACGATCTATATCTACAACGGCGCGGATTTGGGCAATCAACGCTACCGCGGTTGGAACGATGAAAACATCCGCAACAACCGCGAATACGGCACGCAGTCCAACCCGAAGGTGTGGGTTTATCGCGAATTCAAGAACACCAAGGAGAACGGCTTGGGCCTGCCGATGCCCAAGGGACGCACGCGGTTTTATCGTCAGGACGACGCGGATGGCGCGATCGAGTTCACCGGTGAAAATCTGGTCGATCACACGCCCGAGGGCGAGACGGTGCGTATCTACACGGGTGACGCCTTCGACATCGTGGGCGAACGCAGGCGCACCGACTACAAACTCAGTAACCGCAACGACGAGGTTGAGGAGGCGTTTGAGATCAAGCTGCGCAACCGCAAGAAGACGCCGGTCGAGGTCCGGGTGACCGAGCGCATGTATCGCTGGTTCAACTGGTCGTTGATGGAGAACTCCGACCCCTACGTGAAGACGGACGACCGCAACATCGAGTTCCGCGTCACGCTGCAACCGGACGAGGAGAAGGTCGTCACCTATCGCGTGCGCTACGATTGGAAATGAAGCGCATCGTTGTCGTCGTCCTCGGATTTTGCGTAGGCCTGTTGCAAGGCTGCCGCACGCCGGACCGTGCGATTGTGCCCGCTGCGCCGGAGGCAGAGGAAGCCGTGCGGGCGAACGGCTTGGGCGCGGGACTGACGTTGCACACGGGATACGTCTCCAAGGTTGCGTTGAGCGGAGACGGCACTGTCTGGGGTGTGCGTAGCAGGAACGCTGAGCTGGAGTTGGCGCGATGGGAGGATGCGGCGTGGAAGGGCGTTGATGACATGGCGTCCTGGCCGCGGCGTGCACACATCGTGGAACTGGCGGCGGATCCCGCGAACCCGGTGGCGGTGTTATCGGTTTGGAAACCGAGAGGGGACTACGTGCGCACGTTGGAGGTCAGGCGGCATGTGGCTGGCGAGGCGGCAGGCGTATTGCTGGGCGAAGTGGAGAATCCGACGTTTGGTTTCGTGCGCGAACGGTCCGTGGTGGAGCCACAGGTCACCTTCGATGCAAAGGGTGGGGTGTGGTTTACGTTCAAGGCACCCTATCTAGTCCACCTCCCGCCGCGCGGTGGAGACCCGCAGACCTGGAAACTGCCGGTTGGAACACTTTCAGAGCCAGAGCGGCGGCAATACAGCCCGCTCATTTACACGCCGGCAGGAACCGGCAGCGGGTGGGTGTGGGCGTGGATCGGCATCAAGGAGGCAAAGTCCGCAGACTTGATGGCGAGGCCGTTGTTGGTCGAGGGTGGCCGGCTTCGGAATGATTACGTTTTGGCGGGGTTGCCTGCCGATGCACAGGTGACGCTGGTGGCCCGGTCTGTCGCTCAAGAGACGATCTGGGCAGTCGAGAACGAGGGACTTTGGAATGTCGATTTAATCAAAGGCACGGCAACGCGCCGGTCATCGCCTCCGGGGGCGCGGATTATCGACTGGTGTCAGCCGGCCGACGGCTTGGAAGTGGCGGTGGTCGTGCCAGCACAACGTAAAACAGACGGGACTGTAACTGATATATGGATACGGAATGGCGGTGAATGGACTTGTGCGGGATCAACCGTGACGGGCTTCCGCAGCCAGTTGGAGATGCAATCACCCACAGGCGGGCTGTATGGATGGACTTGGCGAGACGGGATGTTGTTCGCCTCTCAACCCCGGGGCCTGATGGTGGTGGATATTATGAAAAATAAGGACAACGCCAGTCAGGTGCGCACGCCGGAC
This sequence comes from Opitutaceae bacterium, assembly GCA_037969015.1. Taxonomy (GTDB): domain Bacteria; phylum Verrucomicrobiota; class Verrucomicrobiia; order Opitutales; family Opitutaceae; genus JAUWBF01. The sequence continues at coordinate 193,310 of JBBKWO010000017.1, read as the reverse complement.
TGGAGGGAGGGATTTTACTTGGATCGCGTGTTGAGGATTCTGCGGCTGAAGGATGACACGCTGATGATCGATGGTGAAGGCGGCGTGGTGATGGCGGCGCCGGGCTCGCTACGACGTAATGCTGATGCGGCGGACCGATCAGGTGTGCCGGAGGTATTTAGGTTTAACCTCTATGCAGCGCGAGCGGTGGACGGGCGGGTGTGGTATGTGCACAGCCTCGGTGAAGGGGCTCCAATGGTGAGGCACTGGGATGGCGAGCGCTGGCACGAGTGGCCGTTACCGAAGGAATACCAAACACCATATGCCTCCGGAGGCATTTGGGTGGACGAACTCGGACGTGTAGCGTTGTTTCCCAAGAATAGTTTTGATGAGCCGGCATGGGAACGAGACCTCGACGCACGCGGAGGCTGGCGGCGCTGGCCGACCGGATGGCTGTTGATCGAAAATCGCGCCCAGACGCCGGAGAAGGCCGCCAACGTGCCGTATATCGCCCAGGGGAGTCTGGACTTTCCAGCGATCTCTTCGGACGGGCGCGCCTTGGTTGCGCACAGGGGAAAGCTGAGGCTTTGGGACCAGGGTGCTTGGCGCATCTTGGCAAGTTACTCGGCATACACGCCAGGGTGGCGGTGGGGATTCGAGGAGGACGGCAGACCTTGGACCGTATATAACGACAAACGGCATGTGTTCGACGTCGATGGCACGCGGCACGAGACGGCGGTGATTCCCTTCAAATTTCGATACGAGACGAAAGTTGGCGAATGGCCGGACTGGCTTTCGCGTCAGCTGGATCGTGAGCGTGCGTTGGCGGCGCATCAGGACTCCGACGGCGTTTGGTGGGTGTTGCAGGATGGAGAATTGTGGCGGGGCTGGAATGGCGAAGTGGTGCAGGTCTTCCGGCCGGACGAAACTTCGCCGTTTCGTCGGATCGGCTCTACAAGTTTCGATGCGGTTTACGTGGGGCGGCGAGGAGAGCGGTTGTTTAGGTGCAATTCGCCGGTGCTGCTCCCGCAGCTTACAAGGCTGGAAGCGCCGCAGTTGACTTGGGCAGATGGAGAAGCGCCTGCTGATCGCCGACTACACATCGAGGCCGACGGGATCACGCACGTGGAGTGGCAGTTGAACGACGGACCTTGGCGGTTGGAGAAAGCCGGAGATATCGAGCTGCAGGAGTTGGCCCAAGGCACGCATGTATTGAACGTGCGTTTGCTCAACCGACGATTGGAGCCGGGCCCGATTTTGCGGGAGGAGTTCCGTGTCGAATTCGACATGCCCGCCCATTATGGCAAAGTGATCCAGGGGCTTCATGTGGGGACTTATGCCGAACGAATGGCGACGGTCAGACGACTGAGTCTGATGGGGGAAACCGCACGTCCCTGGCTGGTGGATATCTTAAAGCACGAAACCGATGATACGCGGCGGTGGTGGCTACGGGCGGCGCTGCAGGCAATCGACGACGGCCTGACAAACCCCTGACATATCCCTGACGTCGTGGTGACAACCACGGCGTCTTTTTGTGGTTAACTGGCGACGTTATGAAAACGACCCGCCTTCTCACCACATTCCTCGCCGGGCTGGCTTTGCTGAGCCCCGCTGCACTTTTCGCCTCACGTGTTCCCATGGACGGTTCGTCCGTTGCACGCCCCGTCACTCTCCGCCTTGAAATCGACCGGCCGGTGCTCCCTTCCGATAGCAGAGAGACCGCCATCATCAAGGTCGCCCTCGATGGACGCGCCGCACCCATCACCAAACGTGCGTCCGTTAACCTCGCGCTCGTCATCGACAAGTCCGGCTCCATGGGCGGCGACAAGATTGCCCGGGCCCGCGACGCTGCCATCGAGGCGGTGCGCCGTCTGGATCGCAATGACCGGGTCACCCTCATTACATTCGACAACGGCGTGCACACGCTCTACCCGGCTTCGCCGGTTGGTGATGGCCGCGAGCTCGAAGGCATCATCAGCGAAATCACCTCGGGCGGTGGCACCAACCTTTACGGAGGCGTCGTCGCGGGTGCCGATCAGCTCCGCCGTCGCATTGAGGATAATTTCATCCATCGTGTCATTCTCCTCTCTGACGGGCAGGCCAATGTCGGCCCCAGTTCGCCCGATCAACTCGGCCGCCTCGGCGCACAGCTCGTGCAGGACGGCATTTCAGTCACCACCATCGGTCTTGGTCTCGGTTTCAACGAGGACCTGATGACGCGTCTCGCCCTGCGCAGCGATGGCAACACCTACTTTGCCGAACACAGCGAAGACCTGGCCGGCATCTTTCAACGTGAGCTTGGCGACGTGCTCAGCGTGGTCGCCCGTCGCGTGGTGGTTGAAATCGAATTTCCCGAGGGCGCCCGTCCTGTGCGTATCGTCGGTCGCGAAGGTCGGGTCGAGGACCGCCGCGTGGTGATCGAGCTTAACCAACTCTATGGAGGTCAGCAGAAATTCGCCCTGATTGAAGTTGCCGTAGACCCGGCCAAAACCGGTGCCACTCGCGAAATCGCCAGCGCCAAGCTGCGTTACGAAGACGTCGTTGACGCCCGCGCCGGCAGTCAGACCGCGCAAATCGCCGCCCGCTTTAGCGCCAAGGAAAAGGAAGTCATCGCCGCCGCCAATCATCAGGTGCAGACCGACTACGCCGTGAATCGCCTCGCCGAAACCAAGGACGAAGTTGTCGTCTTGGTTGACGCCGGACGCCGCGACGAAGCCGCCAAGCGCCTGCGCGCCGTCAGTTTTTCGCTGAGCTCCATGGCGGACACCTACGACAACGACATGGTGGCCGGCGTCGCCGCTCCTGCCGCGAAGGCCGCCGAGAAGGTCGAGGCCGACGGTCTGAGCAATGCCGAGCGCAAAACCTATCGCTCCGAGGCACAACAAACCTACAGCCAGCAGAAGCTGAAGTAGGCGGACATGAAAGCGCTCGCCATTATCCTCCTCTCTACATTCGCCCCGGCATTAGCCGGGGCATTTACCGTGCACGAGTGGGGCACGTTTACCACGGTGCACGCGCCTGACGGCACGTTGCTGACCGGTTTGGAGCGGGAAGAGGAATCGTTGCCGAACTTCGTGCACTGTCATGCAGGGTTTTCTCCAGGCAATAAGGGCTGGTCCCGTCCGCTGGCCAACGTGACCGTGAAGATGGAGACGCCAGTCCTCTACGTTTACTCCGAAAAATCATTCCGCCTTAACGTCGCGGTCGATTTCATTGGGGGCTCCATCAGCCAATGGTATCCGGAGAAAACATCTGGCGAAACCTTGCCTCAGGGGGCGATCGGACAAACTGCGGATCCGGTTGATTTCTCCCGCGGATTTCACGGATCGGCAGTCTGGGATGTCGATGTGCTGGAGCCGGGTTTGGCTCCGAAGCTCGCTCATGAGGATTGGGAAACCCCGCAATGGCCACGGGCGCGGGTCACCTCGGCAAACACCTTGCGCGGGCCTGGCAACGAGGAGGAGGGATTTATCTTTTATCGCGGGGTGGGGAACTTCTCGATTCCGCTGGATATCACGTTTGGAGAACACGGCGAATTGCAGCTGAAAAACACGGGCTCTGAAGCGCTGCCATTTGTTTGGATTTACGACAATCGTCCCGATGTCGGCGGGCGGTATGCTTGGAGTGGACAGCTTCTCTCCGGGGCCAAACAGATCGTTACCATGGCCAAAGTTCACTTTCAGCCGGACCGCACGCGTCAGCTCTTCGAACCGTTGTTGAAGGCTGGTCTGACCCCTGACGAAGCCAATGCCATGCTGGCGACTTGGCGCGAGAGCTACTTTGATCGCGTCGGCCTTAGGGTGTTTTGGATCGTGCCTCGCGCGTTCACGGATCGTGTGCTTCCCCTGCGACTCAATCCTGTGCCCGACCAGCTGGAACGGGTGCTGATTGGTCGCAGCGAGGTTATCACTCCCGGTTTCGCTCAGGAACTGGTGCGTGGCTTTAAGGCCGACGGCGGCTCGCAATGGCGCAATGACCGTCATTTCCCTTCCTATCGGGCGTTGGTTGAACGACTCGGCGTTGCCATGACCCCCGCCGTGCCCACACTGCCCGCACCCTGATGACCTTCACCCGCCGTCTTTGGATTTATGGTTTGCTGCTGTTGCTCTCCGCATTGGGCGTCGGCGGTCTGGCCTTGGGTCTGCTTGCCCGGGAACAGGGCAGGCTGATTTCACGCGAAAAATCCGCCTACGATACGCGGGCGGCGGCGGTGACCGACCGCGCGCGAATCATTGCGGAAAACATCGAGCTGCTGGTCGGTGATGCGCAGAACGCGCTGATGACCACGCTCAAGGAAGCTCCCGCCGACGAACCCCGTCCCTTTCTTACCGAGTGGCAGACGTATAATCCGTTGGTTCGCGATGTGTTTCGCGCCACCGCCGCGGGTCGCCCGGTCTGGGGTGCGGGAAGTGATCCGTTGCGTGAATGGCTGGTGACTGCTCCGTGGGTAAATAGTAACGCTCCGGAGCCTCAAAACTTGGTGGCTCAGATTGCCGCCGCTCCGACGCAGAAACCGGCTGAAAAAAAAGAGATGATTGAGTTGGCGCAGGGAGTGCAGGTGCTCAACCAACAGGATGCGGATATGCAGAACCGCGCACAAATTTCTCAAAACGTATCTCAATACCAAAAGGTCCGCCGCTCGTTTGATGAAGTGGCCAAGGTCAAATCGGCGCCGGCCGCGAATTCGTCATCATTCGGCTCCTCGTCCTTCGCACTGGCGGACAGCCGTTCGCAGATGGTGGCGGGCGTTGTTGAAGCGGATCCGTTTGTAGCGGCCGAGGCCAAGGATGAAACTGGTTCCTCGAATCAACGATTTGATGCACAGGTCGAGGCCGCGGCACCGGTTCAAACCGCCGCTGTCGCCGACCAACAGGCGCAGGCCGCGGCACCAGCCCGGTCTGTGCCGACTGCGGCGGTCATATTCGAAGAGCGCTTCGGTTGGGCTTGGTCGCACACCTCAACCGGGCTGCACCGTTTCGGGTGGCGTGAATTACCCGATGGCACGGTCATTGGATTGGAACTACGCCTCGAGGCCATCAAGTCGCGTTTGAACGATCTTTTCCCGACCAACATCGACGGTGGTGAAAACTACCTGCTGCGCGATGATACCGGCCGGGTCTGGCAGGGCCCCACCCAGGCAGCCATTGGTATTCCCTTGGTGACGGTGCCGCTGGCCGGAGATGTTTTACCCGGATGGGTGATTGCAGCCTACGTCAATACGGCTGGTGTTGATGGCTCGGTTGCCGAGAGCGGATTTTTACTGACCGGCACTCTCTTGGTCGCGCTCTTGGTCGGGGCTATTTTGTTGAGTGGTGCGCTACTGCTTTTGCAGGCGCGCCGCAGTGAGTTGGAGGCAGTTCAGAAGACGTCGTTTGTCGCGAATGTTTCCCATGAATTTAAAACTCCGCTGACCACGATCCGGCTCTATTCGGAGTTGTTGGCCGAGGGGCGGGTTCGCGATGAGACCAAGCGTCTGGACTACCTGCACACCATTGGTCGGGAGACCCAACGGCTGGCCCGGTTGGTGGGCAATGTGCTCGATTTCAGCAAACTCGAACAGGGGCGTAAACAGTTCGACCGTCAGCCGCTGGACATTGCCGCCGAGTTGCACGCTATGCTGGAGACCCACGAACCGCGATTGGTCGAAGCTGGTCTCACGTTGGAATCCATGGTTCCCCCCGAGGCGTTCACACTGACGACCGACCGGGATGCGTTGCAGCAGATCGTGCTTAACCTGCTCGACAATGCCTGCAAATACGCCGCCGACGGAGGGCAGTTGAGTGTCGGTTTATCCGCCACTGCGAACGGCGGGGCGATCATCCGGGTGGGAGATCGCGGGCCGGGCGTGCCGTCGGCCCAGCGCGAACGGATTTTCGAAAAATTTCACCGACTCGACGACCGGTTGACCAGCGCCCACGCCGGCACCGGACTGGGCCTGAGCATTGCGCGTCAACTGGCCCGTGGTCTCGGTGGTGATCTGCGTTGCTCCGAACGCACCGGCGGCGGAGCGGAGTTCACGCTGACGCTGCCGAATTCTTTAACCGCAGATAAACACAGATGAACGCGGATATGAATATTCTGAGCCATCTGCGTTTATCTGTGTCCATCTGTGGTTGAAAAACAATCTGACTATGAAAGCCCGTATCCTCATCGCCGAAGACGACGCCAATATCCGCCTCGGACTGATCGCCACCCTTGAAAGCGAAGGTTACGACGTCACCGCGGCATCCGACGGAGAGCAGGCGCTAAAACTGTATCCGCAGCAAAAATACGACCTGGTCGTTCTTGATGTGATGATGCCGCGGATGAGCGGCTATGATGTGTGCCGGGAAGTCCGCCGCATCGATCCCCGCACGCCCGTCATGCTACTTACCGCTAAAGGGGAGGAGATCGACAAGGTTGTCGGCCTCAAGCTGGGTGCCGATGACTACGTGACAAAGCCCTTTGGTGTGCAGGAGCTGCTCGCCCGCGTGGAGGCCTTGCTGCGCCGGGCACGAGCCTCGTCGTTGCCGGTGGAGCAGGAGCTGGATGCTTTACCGCCTGTGTTTCACCTCGGCGCCGCCGAGATTGATCGCAAGGCCCACACCGTCCGGCGCGATGGCGGGGAGTCAGAGACTTTGACCGTCCGTGAACTCAAACTCGCGGAAACCTTTGCTCGTCACGTCGGTCAGGTGCTCACGCGTGACGAGTTGCTCAACGCGGTCTGGGGCGTCGGTTACTTTGGGACCACCCGCACGCTGGATCAGCATGTGGCTCAGTTGCGCAAAAAGATCGAGCCCGCGCCGGAGTCACCAACGACGTTGGTGACGGTGCACGGGGTGGGTTATCGCTGCGTGAAGTGAGTTGACGTGCTTGCAGGTGGCGCGGACTGCGTTTAGCTAGACGGCATGGCTTACCTAGAAAACATATCCCGTCGTTCAGCCCTTAAAACTCTCTCGGCCGGCCTGCTTACACTGGGCGCACTCGGCAAGTTCGCTACGTCTCCCGCTATGGCGGCGGACGCGATGCCGGTTTCGGTCGGACATGGACCGTATACTTTGCCGCCGTTACCTTTCGCGGTTGATGCGTTGGAGCCACACATCGATGCCCGCACGATGGAGATTCATCACGGCAAGCATCATCAGGGATACGTGAACAACACCAACAAGCTGCTGGCGGATCACGCCGACCTTTCCGCGTTGAGCGCGGAGGAACTGTTGGCCGATGATCTGGCCAAGGTGCCGGAGAGCATTCGCACCGGTTTGCGCAACAATCTTGGTGGTCATGTGAACCATTCGTTTTTCTGGCCGCTGTTGGCGGCGCCGAAGGATTATCGTCCGGGCAAGCTACGTAATGCACTGGTCGCCGAATTTGAGTCGCTCGATAAATTCCAGGATGTCTTCGCCAAGGCTGCCGGTGGACGTTTCGGCAGCGGCTGGGCCTGGCTGGTGGTGCGCGACGGCAAGTTAGTCGTCGAGTCGACGGCCAATCAGGATTCCCCGCTGATGAGCGGTGCCAAGCCCGTGATCGGTTTGGACGTCTGGGAGCACGCCTACTACCTCAACTACCAAAATCGCCGTGGTGATTATGTGAAGGCGTTTTGGAACGTGTTGAATTGGGATCAGGCCGAGGCCAACTACGCGGCGGCGGTTTGAAGTGGATTGTCGGCTTAGGGTTCTCGATGTGGCCACGGGCGTCTCGCCCGTGTGAGTGACGTTGCGGGAGAATACGTGTCAAACACGCCCCCGAGGACGAGGGCGGCTACATCCGGACTGCGCTGACACGCCGCAAAAAAAACCGCGCCCTTCCAGGCGCGGTTTTTTGTGGTGCTTAAAAATCGGATACTGAAGCGATGCTCAGGCGATGGCCTTGAGATAGCGGGCTTCGGCGGCGTCCCAATCAACGACATTCCAGAAGGCGGCGATGTAGTCGGGGCGGCGATTTTGGTAGTTGAGGTAGTAGGCGTGTTCCCAGACATCGAGACCGATGATCGGGGTTCCTTCGATGCCAGCGACTGCCTTGCCCATCAGCGGGCTGTCTTGGTTGGCGGTGGAGCCAACGGCGAGCTTCTTGTCGGCGGTGACGATGAGCCAGGCCCAGCCGGAGCCGAAGCGGGTGGCGCCGGCCTTGGCGAAGGCTTCCTTGAAGGCAGCGAGACCGCCGAGCTCGGAGTCAATGGCGGCCGCGAGTTTACCGACGGGGGCGCCACCCTTGCCGGGGCCGAGGATCTTCCAGAAAAAGGAGTGGTTGGCATGGCCACCACCGTTGTTGCGCACGGCACCGCGAATGGTTTCGGGCAGCTTGGCGAGGTCGGCGATCAGATCGCAAACGCAGTCAGGCGCGGTGATGTTGGCGGAGGCGAGTGCGTTGTTCAGGTTGGTGATGTAGGCCTGATGATGTTTGCCGTGATGAATTTCCATCGTGCGGGCATCGATGTGCGGCTCGAGGGCGTTGGCGGCGTAGGGGAGGGCAGGTAGTTCGTAGGCCATGGTAAGTATTACTTTCTGGGTTGGATGATTAAACGAAACGGAATCTCAACGTGCAGCGGGCCTTAACGCTCGTCAACCGTCGAGGGCATTTCCCGCGTCGGGACTTACGCGTTTGGCACGAAAAAAGGTCTGCAGCAGTAAACGGCATTCGTCCTCCAGCACTCCACCGGCGGTGATTTCGAGGTGGTGATTTACGCGGGGCAGGGCGTTGAGGTCGGTGGCTCCGCCGAGGCAGCCCATTTTAGGGTCAGGCACGGCGTAGCAGACGCGTTTCAGTCGCGACATCAGGGTGGCACCTGAGCACATGGGGCAGGGCTCCTTGGTGACGTAGAGGGTGCAGTCCTCCAGGCGCCAGTTGGCGAGGCGGGCGGCGGCTTGGGTGATCGCAAGCATTTCGGCGTGGGCCGAGGGGTCGTGGGATGCCTCCACGGTATTGTGCGCGGCGGCGATGATTTCTCCCTGGTGCTCGATCACACAGCCGATGGGGACCTCGTCCTGCCGCCAGGCGTCGATGGCCTGATTGTAGGCCAGCGCCATGTAAAACAGGTCGTCCCTGACCAGTTGGGAGGGAAACCGTTTTTCGAACGGACAGGGGGGAGGTGTGGGTTTATCGGGAGCCATGTGGCGGTGTCGGGGCGGTTGCTGAGTGGCCGCCGCGGTAAAGGGCCTTGACTTAGGAGGGGTGAATGAGGCTTACAAGTAGCTTTTACGCATCCAACTACTGCATGATTTCAAACCACTCCCGCGGCACTGCCGCCCTCTCCCTGTATGTCTGACGACCAAATGATTGAAGTCGAAGGTAAGATCGTGGCCGTTCTGCCAGGCACGATGTTCCGGGTTGAGTTGGCCAATGGTCACGTGGTTCTTGCTCACATTTCGGGCAAATTGCGCAAGCACTTCATCAAAATCGCCGCCGGCGACAATGTGAAGATGGAGATGAGCCCCTACGATTTGGAGAAGGCTCGCATCACCTACCGTATGAAGGATGCGAACTCTGGTCCGCGCCGTCGTCCGGGTGGCGGTGGTGGTGGTCGCCGCCGCTTCTAACCCGCATATTTGCGCCTTGTCGGGCCGAGTCTGTCGGGGTTAGCCGCGACGAAGTCGCTTTTGTCGAAGGCAAAACGGATATTCCGGTGAACAGTTTGTTCAATGTAGTGAAATATCCGGGCTAAGCGGGTTTGGCTCGTTTTTCCGTTTTACATGGACGCCGCCTCTTGGGCGGCGTCTTTTTTGTGTGCATGAAGGACCACCCCAAATCCACCGATCAACCGCCTGGGCCCCTGCCGGCCGAGTTGGATGATCCTATCCGGGATTTTGGCAACGCGCTGACCCTCGAACGCGGGCGGTCCGATCGCACGCTGGAGGCCTACGAGAGCGACTTGCGTCAGTGTGCGGTGTTTGTGCGGCGTCGTGGTCACCACGACTGGCGCACGGTGCCGGGGGCGGCGGTGACCGAGTGGTTGTATTCGTTGGATGGCGATGACTACACGGTGGCGAGTCTGGCGCGGAAGTTGTCGGCGCTGCGCATGTTTGCCCGCCACCTGGTGAGGGAACGGGTCCGTCCCGACGACTTCACGGAGCTGTTGCAAGGCCCCAAACTGGTGCGACGGGTGCCCGGCACGCTGAATGCCGATGAAGTCGGACGACTGTTGGCGGCACCGACGGGAGGCGATCCTCACGGGCTGCGGGACCGGGCGATGTTGGAGCTTTTTTATTCCAGCGGGCTGCGCGTTTCGGAACTGGCGGGGTTGACCATTCAGCAGGTGGACCTCGAAGCGGGCTTTTTGCGTGTCTTTGGCAAGGGCGCCAAAGAACGTGTGGTTCCGGTGGGCGGGAAGGCTTGCACGGCACTGGCCGACTACCTGACGGCGGGCCGGCCGCACTTCGTGAAGTCCAAGACGGGCTCGCAGCTTTTCCTTAGCGAACGAGGCACGGCGATTTCCCGGCAAATGCTATGGGTTTTGGTCAAAAAATACGCCAAGGCCGCCGGCATCGAAAAGTCCGTGAAACCGCATTTATTACGGCATTCGTTTGCGACGCATTTGCTCTCAGGCGGGGCGGACTTACGGGCGATCCAAGAGATGCTCGGACACGCAAACATTGGCACCACTCAGATTTACACCGCTGTTGAAGAAACCCGCCTGACCGAACAGCACGCGCGCTTTCACCCGCGCAATCAGGATTCGGTGTGAATCGCCGGGACAAAACCCTTGACCGGTCCGGGATTCAAGGCGTCATCGTTTCCTTTTAACGGCCCGTGAATCTTAACGCCATCGTCACGCCCCAACACCACTCGACCGTTCGCCGACACGGCGTCGTCGCCGTCGGTCTGTGTGTGTGTCCGGCCCAGACCGTTTCCTGTCGTGATGAGCGAGCGTGAAGCTGTCGGCACACAGGGCCCGTTCGGGAAAAACACCGTTAATCGGTTGTCCCGTTGCGAACGCAAAATTTCCCGTTTAGCATTTTCGACTGCCCTATGAGCGACAAGATCACCCACGAATGCGGTATAGCAATGGTCCGGCTTTTGAAGCCGCTCTCCTACTACCAGGAGAAATACGGCACTCCGCTGTGGGGCTTCACCAAGCTTTTTCTCCTGATGGAGAAACAACACAACCGCGGCCAGGACGGCGCAGGGGTTGGCTGCGTCAAACTCGATACGCCCGCCGGCGAGCCGTTCATGTTTCGCGAGCGCTGCGTGAAGGGCAATCCGCTCACCAAAATCTTCAAGACCCTGCTCGATCAGTATAACGGCCACCTCGATAGCGGGGTGATTCATCCTGAGTTCACGGAGACGGTTAAAAAGAACTTCGATTTTGGCGGTGAAGTGCTGCTCGGCCACCTGCGCTACGGCACCAGCGGCGGTTACAACATCAGTTCCTGTCACCCGTTCTTTCGTCGCAGCCCCTGGCCGACCCGTAATCTGGCTCTCTGCGGTAACTTCAACATGACGAATACCACGGAGCTGAACCAGTCGCTCATCGCGATGGGCCAGCATCCGATCTTCGCCACCGACACCCAGGCGCTGCTCGAAAAAATCGGCTTCTTCCTCGATGAGGAGCACGACGAAATTTATCGTTCGCTGCGCAATCAGGGCCTGAACGGCGCCGACATCACCGCCCGTATCAGCGACGAACTCGACATCGCCCGCGTCATCACCCGCTCCTCCCAAAAATGGGACGGTGGCTACACCCTTTGCGGCATGGTCGGTAACGGTGATGCCTTTATCGCCCGCGATCCCTCCGGCATCCGCCCTTGTTCCTGGTTTCAGAACGACGAAGTCATCGCCTTTGCCTCCGAGCGCGCCCCGCTGATGACCGTGTTCGATCTGGCAGCCGAAGAGGTCAAGGAAGTGCCTCCCGGTCACGTCATCACGATCAAGAAGACCGGCGTGCTCACCACCACCCAGTTTGCGCCAACCCTGCCGCGTGCCTCCTGCTCCTTTGAGCGTATCTATTTCTCCCGCGGCAACGACCTCGATATCTACCGTGAGCGCAAGGCGCTTGGCGGTTGTCTGGCGGAGCAAGTGCTCAAGTCCGTCAACTATGAGTGGGGCAATACGGTTTTCAGTTTCATTCCCAACACCGCCGAGGTCGCCTACTACGGTCTCATGCACTCGCTCCGTGAAAAGCGTCGTGACCAAGTTAAGACCGCAGTCATGGCAGCAGCCGCCAAAGGTGCGCTCACCGAGGATCTGCTCGACGATCTTATTCTGCGCAACTGGCCGCGCGGTGAAAAGGTTGTCTCCAAGGACATCAAGCTCCGCACCTTCATCGGCCAGGAGACCATGCGCAATCAGCTCGCCAGCCACGTTTACGATATCACCTACGGCTCCGTGCTGCCCGGTGATAATCTTGTCTGCGTCGACGACTCCATCGTTCGCGGCACGACTCTGCGTAAATCCATCCTGCGCATCCTGACCCGCCTCAATCCCAAGAAGATCGTCATCGTCTCCACCGCTCCGCAGATCCGCTACCCGGACTGCTACGGCATCGACATGTCTGAGCTCGGCAAGTTCATCGCCTTCGAAGCCGCCATCGCGCTGCTCAAGGAGCGCGGCCAACAGGAGCTCATGGCCGAGGTCTATCGTGCCTGCCGCGAAGAGGTGGCGACCAAGGGCGGCGGCAACAGCATCAATCACGTCCAGAAGATCTACGCCCAGTTCAAACCCGAGGAAATCTCCGCTAAAATCAGCGAGTTTGTCCGTCCGAAGGGCGTCGACTGGGCAGGTGATGTGGAAGTTATTTTCCAAACCGTGGCGAACCTCCACGCCGCCGTCCCCGATCATCCCGGCGACTGGTATTTCACCGGCAACTATCCGACTCCCGGTGGCTACCGCGTGGTCAACCAAGCCTACGTCAACTATTACGAACAAAGCGAAGGCCGCAGCTACTAAGCCGCGCCGATCGCCCTTCAGCCACAGCCCTCAGTCCACGTTTCATGTCGCTCTCCTACGAATCCTCCGGGGTCAACTACGACCAACTCGATGCCTTCAAGCGCGCCTGCCAAAAGGCCGCCAAGACCACCGCACCTTTGCTGACCGCGCACGGCTATGCCGAGCCCGCCAACACTCGTGGTGAGAGTTGTTACCTGATGGAGGCCGACACCCATTACCTCGCGCACGTTGAGGAAGGTCTTGGCACCAAGAATCTCGTGGCCGACGCCGTCTACGCCCAGACTGGAAAAAACTTCTACGCGGAAATCTCCATCGATACCGTCGCCACCATCGTCAACGACCTCGTGACCTGCGGCGCGTTGCCCATCTCCGTCGCCATGCACGCCGCAGTTGGCGAGTCCGCCTGGTTCACCGATGCCAAGCGCATGGAGGCCTTGGTTGAGGGCTGGGCCGAAGGTTGCCGTCAGGCCGGCGCGGTCTGGGGCGGTGGCGAAACGCCCACGCTTCGTGGCATCGTGAAGGAAGAAGCCATCGTGCTCGCCGGCTCCGCCGTCGGCAAGGTCGAGCCCAAGTCGCAGCGCATTACGGGCGACGTGAAGGATGGCGACGCCATCGTGTTTCTCGCGTCTTCCGGCGTGCAGACCAACGGCCTGTCGCTTTGCCGCCTGATCGCCTCCAAGCTGCCGCAGGGTTACCAGACTCCCATCGGCCACGGCGACGAGCGCACCTACGGTGAGGCCCTGTTGGCTCCGTCGGTCATCTACGTGAAGTTTGTCGCCGCCTGTCAAAAGGCCGGCATCAAGCTCAACTACGTTTCCCACGTGACCGGTCACGGCTGGCGCAAGCTCATGCGCCTCGACGAGCCGTTCGTTTACGAGATCACCAACCCCGGCGAGGAACCCGCGCTCTTTAAGTTCCTCCGCGAGGCCGGCCCGATCGATCTGCGCGAAGCCTATGCTACCTTTAATCAAGGCATCGGTTTCGCCGCTTACGTGGCCCCGGCCGACTTGGAGGCGACCCTCGCCGCTGCCAAGGACTCGGGCTACACCGCCTGGCATGCCGGCACCATCAAGAAGGAAGGCGACCGCAAGGCCGTGGTCATCCCGTCATTGGGACTTGAATACGACGGCAGCACGCTGCAGGTGCGCTGATGTCACAGGCCGGAATGCCTGTCCCACTCCTGTTTCGATGTAGCCGCCCTCGTCCCTGAGGGCGTGTTTGAATCGGATCCGCCGGCGATGTTTTACTCACGGGCGGGGACGCCCGTGGCTACATTTAGAGTAACCTGATTTCAGTTCCCGCAGCCGCATCCCGCGCCGCAGGAGTGACCGCCGCTCTCGCCACTGTCCACGGCGCAGCATTGTGGGCCGCTGGTTTCGGCTTGGTTGCTGTTGTAGGCACCGATGAATCCGAAACCACCGCTGATGATCCGCCGCACCGGTTCGCCGGTTTCGGGGTGATGGGTCAGGGCGGCATCCTTCATGGACTGCTTCACCTCGAAGGTGACCGGCTTGCGACCGGATTTCTGCGGGATGGTTTCGTAAATGTAGGTAGCCATGGCGGAGTAGGAAGGACGGTGGGCACTCTTGCCCACCGCGTGTGCGATCGTCCAGCGTGTTGATGGGTTTTTCGCTGATGGATAAAGTCGCACGGGGTGGGCAAGAGTGCCCACCGTCCGTAGGTCTTAAAACGTATCGCCCTTCCAGCCCCACATGCCGCGTTTGACCTGGATAAACTTCACGTAAACGCGGGCGGGTTCGATGCCGAGGTGTTCCTCGATCATCTCGCAGAGGATGGCACTCAGGGCCTTGGTCTTTTTGACCGGGAGACCGATGGCCTTCAGCTCAAGAAATGCCACGGGGTCGTCGGAGCCGGCAAAATACATGCAAACATCGGGCTCAAGGGCGACCATCACGAACTCTTCGGGTTTGGAGAGTTCCTGCGAAACCAGAGCCGAGGCTTCTCTCATGACATTCTTACGTGCCCGTTTTGTTAGGGGCAGATTGGTCTGAATCTTTAGGTAGGGCATGACTTTTTAGGGGTTGAGGGTTGTTCGAGACGATCCCGCCGGACGTGCAGAGCATGGTCCTGTTCCCGTAAAATGTCCAATCTCACCTCCGGCTTATTGCGGCAGGCAGTCGGGGGTGACTCCGTTCGCTCGCAAGGTGCGCAACGCCAGCGAGTCGTGGCGTTTGGCCAATCGCTCGCCCTGCTCGTCAGTTACCAGCGGACAATGCCAGTAGGCCGGCACGGGAGCCCCGAGGGCTTTGATCAACAAAAGCTGTCGGAAGGTGGATTTGATCAGGTCGGCACCTCGCACGATCTCGGTCACGCCAAACTCCACGTCATCCACCGCACAGGCCAGTTGGTAACTGGGGACGCCATCTTTGCGCCAAACAAGGAAATCGCCAAAGTCGCGTCCCGCCACCGCGCTTTGTGGTCCGGCCGCGCCATCGTCGAAGGCGAGCGTATCGCCGTCGGGCACACGAAAGCGCCAGTTGCGGGATAGGCCGTCGGCATCGAGTAGTGGTAATTCTGCGTCGGCCGGCGGGCGAAACTCGGGCGGGTAGATCGGCTCGTCGTTGAGCGCACCTTCATGTGGCGCGGAGACGGCGGCGGCTTCCACTTCCTTGCGTGAACGGTTACATGGAAAAATCAGTCCGGCGGCGTGCAGTCGACCCAGTGCTGCGCGGTAGGCGGGAAGGCGTTGGCTTTGCGTGATGACGGGTTCTTCCCACGTCAGCCCCAGCCAATGCAGGTCCTCGATGAACCCTTCAACGAACTCGGGACGACAGCGGGCTGCATCCAGATCGTCGTTGCGCAGGAGTAGGCGTCCACCGGATTCGTGGGCTCGCCGCGCGGCGGTCAGAAAGGTGCGTGCATGCCCAAGGTGCAGGTAACCGGTGGGCGAGGGGGCGAGGCGGCCGATGTAAGCTGAAGCAGGCACGGTGTGGTGATAGAGACGCAGCCGTGGCCGGCTGGCAAAGTCGGAAAGCAGACGAGGCGGTAGATCCTTGATATCGTTAAAATCTGTCGACGGTGGATTTAATGCGTGGCGAAAACCGGCAGCTTGGGTTTGGGAATAACCATGCCCAAGTTGCTCTGCGTTTATTGCGCCTCCAGTCCCAACCTTGATGCCAAATATTACGCGGCGGCCGAGGCCTTGGGACGCGGCCTCGTCGAGCACGGGTGGGGACTGATCTATGGCGGGGGGAATCTTGGCTCGATGGGTGTGCTGGCCAACGCGGTGAAGCAGGCCGGCGGCACGGTGGTCGGCATTATTCCGGATTTTATGCAGGAGCGTGAGCTGGCCTTCACCGATGCCGATGAATTGGTGGTCGTGTCCACCATGCGTGAGCGCAAACGTATCATGGAAGAACGGGCCGACGCCTTTGTCACTTTGCCCGGTGGCATCGGCACGCTGGAGGAGCTGAGCGAGATCCTCGTATCGCGTTATTTAAACCGTCATGGCAAGCCGCTGGTATTGGTGAACCAGGACAGGTTTTACGATGATCTGCTGAAATTCTTCGGGCGCATGGCGCAGGAAAAATTCAAGACCGCCGGTTTGGACAAAGTGCTGCGGGTGGTCGCGAGTGTGGACGAGGTCTGGACTGCGCTGGACCAGCCGGAAGGGTTCGAAGTGGATGCTTTGTGGCGCTGACCGATTGGTGAACGCCACCGTCGCTTGAGCTCGCGAGGGAATCAGGAGCTGTTTTCAACGGACGGGGATGCTGGAGGGCGTTTAGTGCTTACCCAGATTCATGACCATAGACTCGACGGACTTGACGTCGGGGATACCAAAAAAGCCGATTTCGGTGGTGGTGCGCCCCCCGTCGTTGTTGGTGCCGAGCTGACGTTCCAGAATCAGATCGCCGCTGCCATCGCTGCGCTGCACGCGGCGGATTTCCTGCAGTTGATGCGGCAGGAAACTGCGGATGCTGATGCTGCCCCAGAAGCCGGACTCGAAGATGATCGCGCGTTCGTTGGTCACCACGTAGGCGGAACGCCGCGCTTTTTTGGCCGCCAAAAATGGAGACGCGAACATGCCGATGCCGATCAGCAAAAAGGGGAGTCCAAAGAGGGGAAACAGTCCGGAGCCGGAGCTGAAGTCAGGCATTTTGAAACCGCTGGCTCCGGCGATCCAGAAAACGGAGAACGCCGTCCACGGGATGGCAAACAACACGATGGGCAGGCACTTCCGGGCTAGCCGGCCGGGGCTGGGTGAAGCGCTCCATTGCATGCGTTCTGTCGGTCGCAACTCGGACTGAATCAGGGTTTGGAGTTTAAAGGATAACGTATTCATCGGAATCAACAGGTCGCGACTTTGGCTTAAGTGGCCGTGCGTCAGCGGTTATGATGGCAGAGCTATCCGGGAGGAAAGTCTTTAAGCGGCTGAGGGGATTTTTCCCGGCGTCCAGTTCCTCTTGCGGGCTGCCTACAAATCGTTCCCTGACGGGCCGAGAGTAGGGGACTCCTCTGTCGCTTTTGTGAGTATTGTTGGAAGTTCGACTTCTCTTTCACGGTTCGTGCTATTCGATGGTCCATTGTCATGGAGGTCATTTTTCTCGGCACGGGCACGTCTCACGGAATTCCGATGATCGCTTGCGATTGCGCGGTTTGCACGTCGACCGATCCGCGTAACCGTCGCATGCGTTGCTCGATTCATGTGGTCATGGATGGCTTGCATGTGCAGGTGGACGCCTCGCCAGAGTTTCGGTTGCAGTGCGTGCGCGAGAAGATCGTTCATATCGACTTGTTCATCCTGACCCACGGGCACGCCGATCATGTGGTCGGCATGGATGATCTCCGGCGCTTCTGTGACACGCGGCCGGATGCGTTGCCGGTTTATTCTACGGATGAAGGACTCGCGCGGGTGCTGGCGATTTACCCCTATGCGATTTTGGACCGGCCGGTGATGAATGGATACGCGGCCTTTCGGCTGAATGAGATGCCGACAGTGCTCGATCTGCCGCAAGGCACCATTGAATCCACGCTGCTGCCGCACGGTGGCATCAACACGCTGGGGCTGGTCTTTACTGAACGTAGCAGCGGCAAACGGTTCGCCTACTACACGGACTGCAAACGCGTGCCGGCGGCGGCGGCGGAGCTTGCGCGTGGTGCGGATCTGATCGTGCTCGACGGACTGCGGCAGCAGGAACACCCAACCCACATGAGCATCGGCGAGGCACTGGCGACTGCCGCGACGTTGCACAGTGGTCAGACCTTGCTCACCCACATGGCCCACACAGTAGACCATGGGCCGATGGAGGAGACACTACCGGTCGGCGTGAAGCTGGCGTATGACGGGCTGCGGGTGACATTGTAGCGTGCGCCATCCCCGGCGCATCTGAGACGTGAATCGGCCGGGGACGGCCGACGCTACATTTCGATCCTTTGCGAACTCTGCGTCTTCGCGTCTCTGCGTTAAAACTCCGAAAATCTGATTACCAACCGTAGCTGCGCTTGAGGCGGAGCGGCTCGTAAAGGCTCGGATCGAGCTCGGTGATGAAACGGCTGGGCGTGAGCATCATGCCGCCGGGACCGGCACGCGTGGCGATCTTTGGGTAGCTGATGTAGAGCTCGTTCTTGGCGCGGGTGACGGCGACGTAGAATAACCGGCGCTCTTCCTCGACGTCGTCGGCCTCGATGGCGCGGCGGCCGGGGAACATGCCGTCGGCCAGCCCGACCACAAAGACCACGTCGAACTCCAGGCCCTTGGATTGGTGGACGGTGGTGAGCTTGACCGTGTCGGGCGGAACCTCGACGTGGCGTTCGCTGGTCTCGCCGTTCATGAGCGAGATTTGCGAAAGCATTTCAGCGAGATCGTCGAAGCGGGTGGCGAAGCCGATCAGGGCCTTCAACTCCTCAAGGCGGTCGATGTAGTCAGCGTATTCGCCCTTCATGTAGTCGCCATACCAGCCGTCGATTGCGGTTGCTATGACCGACTCGGGTTTGCCGGTGCGCACGACTTCGGCGATTTGTTTGAGCGATTCGCAGAAGCTGGCCCACTCCTCCTTGGCATCCTTGGCGACCTTGGTTTTTGCGTCGTCGGTGGCGAGGGCATCGATGAAATCGACCCGCATGAGCTTGGCGTGTTCGTGGGCGGCGGCGTGGATTTTTTGCGCACCTTTTTCGCCGACTTTAGGCAGGAGCACGGCGATGCGGTGCCAGGCGGATTCGTTGCGCGGGTTGGCTACAAATTGCACAAAGGCGATGAGGTCGCGCACGTGCTGGCGTTCGAAGAACTTCACGCCGCTGGTGATCTGGTAAGGGATGCCGGCACGGGAAAACGCGAGCTGCACTTCGAGCGCGTGGAAGTGCGAGCGGTAGAGCACGGCGATCTCGCCGGGGTCGACGCCTTCGTCCTCGATGAGGGCGCGGGTGCGTTTGAGGATGAAGTCGGCTTGCTCGCGGTCGTCGATGCACTGAACGACGTAGGGCTTTTGGGAGTTCTTGCGGGCGGCGCGCAGTTCCTTGTCGAAGTGGCGGCCCTTGGGTTGGGCGAGTAGGACGCCGTTGGCTAGATTGAGGATCTGGGGGGTCGAGCGGTAGTTGGTCTCGATGCGGTGGATGACCGTATTCGGGTGGCGATCCTCAAACGTCATGAGGTTTTCGAAGTCGGCGCCGCGCCAAGAGTAGATGCACTGGGCGTCGTCACCCACGGCCATGACGCGGTGGTGCGGGGCGAGGGCGTCGATCAACTGGGACTGGATGGTGTTGGTGTCTTGGTATTCGTCGACGAGGACGTGGCGGAAACGTTGGTTGAAATAGGCGGCGACGTCCGGCGCTTTGGTGAGGAGTTCGAGCCAGAGTTCGAGCAAATCGTCGTAGTCGAGCACGTCCTGGGCGCGTTTGCGTTCGGTGTAGGCCGCGGCGAAGGGCGGCAGCATGTGCTTGATCTCCGCGTATTGGGGGAACTGGCGTTCGACGGTGTCGGCGATGGAGCGCTGGGTGTTGCGGGCCAGCGAGAGCACGTTGAAAAGGGGGCCGGGCTTGGGGTTGGTCTTGTCCTTAAAGAAGAGCTTGTTCTCGGTTTCGACGGTCTGTTTGAGCAACGACTCGGACTCGTCGGCGTCGAGGATGGTGAAATTCTTGGGCAGGCCTATGGCGTCGCCGTAGATGCGCAGGGCGCGATTACCGATGGAGTGGAAGGTGCCGCCCCAAAAGCGCCCCGGTTCCACACCGGTGAGGTCTTGCACGCGCTGCAGCATCTCCTTGGAGGCTTTGTTGGTGAAGGTGAGCAGGAGAATCTCTTGCGGACGAACGCCTTGTGAAAGCAGGTAGGCGACGCGGTAGGTGAGGGTGCGGGTTTTTCCGGAACCGGCGCCGGCGAGCACGAGCAGGGGGCCGGGCTCAGCGGTGACGGCAGTGTATTGTTCGTCGTTAAGCGCGGCGCGAAAATCGATCGGGGGAATGCCTTCACCACTGAAGGAACGGGGGGAATCTAAATTAAAATCCATGCGTGCAGCCTTCACCCTTCGGGGCGGGGCAGGGCGAGGCAAAGCGAAATCGCGGCTAAATACCTGGTCAAGTGGGCAAAAATAAACCCGGCCGCCACTGGGGCAGGCCGGGAAAATTGGTGGAGCAGATGGGAATCAAACCCACGACTTGATTTAACATATAGATTACCAAGGTTTTCATTGTTGGTTGTATATCTGTAAACACGGGGGAACAGCCTTGAGTGTTGTAAGTATAGTTGTAAGGCTTGGAGTATGGCCTCACTACGTCGTCTTCCCGGTTCGCGCTTTTTTATTGGCTGTTTCACAGACCACGCCGGAAAGCGTATCCAGCGAAGCACCAAGACCACCGACCGTCGGCTGGCGCTTAAAATCGTGGCAGAATGGGAAAACATAACCCGTTCCCATGCCACCTCAGCTCAGTTTCAGCGTGTGCTCTCCGCGATGCATACCACCCTTCACGGCACGCCGCTGGCAGCCCCGACTCTCCGCAATTACGCAGACAAATGGTTTGATCACAAAGCCCGCACTACCCGCGAAGTCTCCCTGCGCAACTACAAGGTAGCCGTAAACGACTTCGTGGAGGCCATGGGCTTGGCCGCTGACAAGCCCATCCAATTCATCACTACTGGAGCGATCACGGCATGGCAAAACGCTTCTGCCGACCGCGCGTCCAACCGGACGGCGCTCAATAAATTGAAGATCGTGCGCACCCTGTTTCAATCGGCATGGCGTGAGGGCCACCTGCCTGATGGTAATCCCGCGTCCAAAGTCGAAGCGCTTAAAAAAGAGGAAAGCACCCGCCGGCCATTCACCCTGCCCGAGCTCAAGCGCGTTCTGGATGCATGCGGAGACGGCCCTTGGCGTGGAATGGTCCTACTTGGCTTATACACTGGCCAACGGCTGAAAGACTTGGCGTCTCTCACTTGGCGCGCGGTGAACATGAAGGAAAACGAGATCAACTTCATCACCTCAAAAACCGGCCGGGCACAAAGCATCCCAATCGCTTCGCCGCTCCGCGCCTACTTGGAAACCTTGGATGCTGGTGATGAT
The DNA here is from genome assembly GCA_037969015.1 of Opitutaceae bacterium. GTDB lineage: Bacteria > Verrucomicrobiota > Verrucomicrobiia > Opitutales > Opitutaceae > JAUWBF01. The sequence continues at coordinate 171,960 of JBBKWO010000017.1, read as the reverse complement.
CCGGATCAACCACTGTTCGTATCTCTGCACCCACTCGCCGTGCGCGCTGGTGGCACCTCCGCGCTTTCGCAGGCGTTCCATGGCATCCTATGCGATGCAGGTCTTGCCACTGCATGGAGCAAACAAAGCACCGGCAAGGGCAGGTCGGCACCTAGAACAAAGAGCGCCGTGACATTCCACAGTCTACGCCACTCCGCCACTACGCTTCTAAAGAATGCCGGAGCATCGGAGGCCGTGACGATGGATATCGTAGGGCACGACTCGAAAGCAGTGTCGGCCAATTACACCCATGTCGACGCCACCTCAAAGCGCGCCGCCATTGCAAAGCTGCCTGACATTACCTCCTAACATGAAGCCTCGATAAACCGTCATGGCTTCCCTGTGTTTATAATTCAATTATGGGGGTATTTAATTGCTGGCGAGCGTGTTATATATTTCGAAGCACTACTTCTCAAGCTGCCATATATTCTTACGGCAAGTGAATAATACGTAATATTTTTTTGTCATAAACAATATACAAGCAGTTCCGTGCTTGCCGTGAGTGGTTTCCTGTGAGATTCTACTGTTCTCGAAATATCGCAATTGCGGTGATATATGAGGATGTCGTTCTGAAATCTTGTTATTCCGAAATCGCCGATTTTTGGCATCACTAGGGGAATTGAAATTTGTCGAAGCTGGCCATCACCAAAGTGGCACCAAGGGCTCTGCCCTGACATTTGGTTCGGCGGGCCGTTTCGCCGGATACTTTTTCACACAACCCCACGCGGTTAATGAGCAGTCGCGTAAACAAAATCAAATCATGTCCAACTTTTCAGGGCTCCCTCATATTTCCACGGCTTCACAGCCTGTTTATCTTCGTCTTCCTCGGTCTGGCACCCGCTGCTCCACGACTGGGCTTTCGCGTTCTGCGTTGAATCAATTAATCCTCGCGTCATCCTTCAACCAAGGGAGGCCATCGGTAAAGAGCATTGTGCTCCGAGCGCATGGTGCGATGCGGGGCACCCGTTTGATCCTGCGGGAAAGCCTATTGCAGTATCTGAAGACCTGCTCTGACTCCGGGATTCTTGAGGCTCAGGAGTCGAAGTCGTCGTCGCGCTAAGCCAATTATGACAACGACATTCGAATCTGTCCCTTACCAGAACTACAGCCGAGGCGACATCAACAATATTAGCGGCGTCAACGCTAACGGAAAGGCGGTGTTGCAGGCTATTCAAGGTTACGATCGGTCCGGTGACGGCACTATGGGCTGCTTCGCTCAAGTTAAGGTTATCGCCGACGATGCCGGTCTGACGGTTGGACAAACACGGAATATTATATCCCGGCTGCACCAACGTGGCTTCATCGCCTTTATCGGGATGCGCGGTCGCCGGTCTGTATGTCGCCGGGTTGTCATTCAGGGCGGGGTCCGCTTAAGGACCACACCGAAGCAACTCATCACTGCCGAGGAAATCCTGACCTCCGGTGTCATGCCTAAGCTTCCCGGGCATGTGAAGATCACCAAGGTAACGCGTTTGGAGGTGCCGACTGTCGAAGAAATCCGGGCCGATCGTTCTGTTTTTTTATCCGAGAGTGAGACACTGGTGAATCACTCTCCCTCTGAAGATGAGACACAGAAAGGATTGGACGAGAAAAATAAAGACAACCCCCCTGCGGCGGGTTGCTCTTCTTCTTTTTCTTCGGAGCGATCCTCAGAAGTTAGTTGTCCAGAAGAAGCCAAGGATATCCCGGTCAAGTCTCACAAGAAAAAGGACTGGGTGGCGATGGTGGAGAAACAGCCATTCATTGATGTCCTCAAGAAACGGTTTCCCGGATACAGCAGCATCGAAGCCCGACTGCTCATGAACTTGATCAACCACAAGGGAGTCTCTCCGGCACGCATCGGCCACGCCTTGGAAAACCTCCACTACGTCCCAAGGGATGCTGAAAACAATCAACCGGCCCGGCCACTTAACCTGGCCGGGTTCTGCAAAAAATTCCTCGCAGTGCAGGAAGTTGTCCTTCGAGAAGTCGCCAACTTTGGACAACACGACAACGAAGCAGAACTCCAGAATTTCGCTGATGATCCGGACGAGGTCATTCGTATGTCGGTGCGCCATATGAACTCCTTCAAGGACGGTTTCACGCTCGTGGACTGGGTCAACGACGAGAAGTATCACAGCTACCGTATCTGGCCTGACGTGATTCGCTTAAGCGTAGAATACCAAGCCATAGGCAAAGCCTTGGTGTGGTTGCTGTCCGACGCCGAGAAGTCTACTATCTTCAGAAACCTAGGGTATTGCGCAGCCGGAGCCAAGGCGAGTTGTGAGCGTAACGGACTGGAGTTCGAGTCTGTGTTTGGATGGTCCTACGAGGAAGTCGTCGACGCGGCGGAGAAGCTGAAGGCCAAGTGGCTCGCCGAGCGTGACCACTATCACAAACCGGAGTGCTGGACTCCCAACCCTTGGTTCAGAAATCAACAAGCCGCCTGAGCGGTCAAACCATGTCACGCGTAATAATTATTTCGTCAAAACCAACCAAGGGTCGGGCATGTTAATCGGAAGCTGCGAAGTCCAATCGCTGAAGAACCTGCTGCTACAGAGGCTGCGGGTTAAGCCGCTGCCGTATGGGGCTAAATTCGAGACCCATGCCAGCTTGGTCGTCGACGCCTATCTGGACCACGGTGAGCTCGACCGTGTCCAGCATCTGATGCGGCGCTGCGAACCAGAGTTCCTCCGGGCCTTTCGCACCATCATCCGCTACACCCCTCAGCTCTCTGGCAATGCCTCCCGGAAAAACTTTCGAGCGTTCCTGACGCACCGGAGAACGTTCCCCCATTTCTACAAGCTGTTTTGCTCGTTCGTAGAGGAGGCCGAAGAAAAAGGAATCCGCGGCATTTCCGCCACCACGGTAGCTAACCGAGTCATCTGGGAGACCGGCGTAGTGAGGAAAGAAAGTAAGCTTCGTGGCCTTAACAGCAATATCATCGCGCACTACGCCGACTATTGGACTCTCGACCATCCGCACCTGAATTTCAGATTTAAGCGAAGAAACGCCAATGGATTCCAGCGGCGCCGAGACTTTGCGATCAATGCTGACCTGGACATGGAGTAGGCGCTCTAAATTGCGACTGACATTGGGCCGCGCTTAAGTCGATCGTGGATCAGCTGAGAGCATTGCTAGACCTTGGCCACGACGATAACCTCGGGAGTTCGCTCCTATAGGAGCTACCCCGTTTACGCCGGCGGTGAACCGACTTATGGGCACCGCGAGCGTCAACTCCGAGAAGTAGCCCCAAGGGGAGAGTCGGCGGGCTTAGAGCTCTCACTGTAAGTGATTCACACGCCCCCCGACCACCCGATGCACCGAGTTCCCTACTGCCGGGGCATCGGCTACTACCATGCCTGCATGTTCGAGGCCTTCCCTATCTGGTGCAGCTGTCACGGGAGGGAGGCCGCGCAAAGCGGGTAGCGGCCATGTTGGCGGCCTTTACCTCAGAGCTGGCTTAAAGTGGTGTCAGCGAACCCCAGAACCGACTTGGTGCGCGTTTGGACACCGCCGGGTGGCCTCCATGTGGTCACTTTGTCCAGTTTATCGCCATTTCCTTGGCCAATGCCCATCCAAACCCAGTGGTTCTTGATTTGTAAAAAGATAACATCAAACTTTTGGTATTAAACGAGATAAAGCCTTATAATAACATCTCACAAAATTATGAGTAAGAAATCGGAAATACGTTCGGGCAATGCGTGACATGGCTTTCAAGCGTCTCTGGTTATTGTTTCAGTCACGCCGTTGCACGTGCTGGCAACAGCTTGAAGTGTCCGTGGCGCTTAGGACCACCTCATGCAAGCCACTCATTGGCTTTCCATGAACGCATTAAGGGCCGCCTTGGCGACCAGTGCACTTACGGCAATGGTGACCTTGCGTGCTCTCGCGATGGTAACCCCATTGGTTGAAATAACCTCAAACCCGGTAAACTCACCCAGAGCCTCGTTGTAGCTGAGCGCCATCTGAGTTTGCCCGAATTTGCGAAGAGGCCCGTGCCAATAAAGGGTAATTCCAACTCGGTATTTATGAAGATCACTGCTCGTGAATGAGGTGCTCCCGTGCTTCCACACGACATCCACGGAGTTCACGGAGATCGATACCGCCGTCCCTATAGGATGAACGTCGTCAAAAAGTATCTGGGCCGCCGTCGTGGTCGTCCCGCCGGAGAGCGCCAGCGGTGAATTCAGGTCCCTTTCGAGATCGAAGAGGAACAGCTTTTTGAACCGATCCTCGTTCACCGCCCCGCTCTCTATTGAGCCGACAAACAACGATACCGTCCACTCTCCCACCTGGCGATTCAGTCCGATGGCAGGGATCGGCTTCACGTAATATTCCCCAGTGATACGCCCGTCCTTCAGGGTGCCCTTCCACGTGATGGAGAAGCCGAAAGCCGCATCAATGCTCTCGAATTCAATCCGGTTTTCCGTTTGACGCCCGGCAATTTCACCACTGCCGACCAACCAGCCACTGATGGAAATAAAGCCCGTGATGCGTCCGCTTTCTTCGTTCACATACAGCTTGAGGTTTCCGTCGGTGCTTTCGGTCACGTTTCTGCATGTGCCGGTCCAAAGGTCGGCGGCAAAGGCGATCCCATGCCCCCCAAGCAGAACGAGGATAAATAAAAGCGATTTCAAGAAAGGGTGCATGGTGAAAAATTAGTTCACTCGGACCCAATGCACATGTCCCACGACACAGCGATACTCATAGAAAACACGGCCATTCTCCGTTTTGGTTTTGGTCGTCCAGCCCGCGGGGTTGCTACAAGCTGGACAGGGCGATGAGCGAGGGGCACTGGCAAAAAGCGAGGCCGCCAAGACAACGAAAAACAGGAGCAATTTCTTCATGAGCAGTGATTCAGGGAGGGGCTATTCCTGAGACGGAAATGCAACCACTGCATTTCAATAAGTTTCTAATACGGAAACAAAACGCAGCCGGATCCCGCTATGGTCAAGTTTCTATTTTAGAAACTTGAAACTGCCGCTTCACAAGAATCTCAAAGGACGGAATGTTATCGGCGCAAACATGCGTAAGGCTCGTTACGCCCAGAAACCGGTGGTCACGTTGGACGATCTCACCGCGCGCCTTGAAGTGAAGGGACTGTTCCTGAGCAAATCGACTCTCTCCAAAATCGAGAACGGTCAGCGCATCGCTTTGGATTTTGAGGTCTTGGAAATCGCGAAAGCCCTCCGCGTCCCTGTTGGCGAGCTTTATGGAAATAAATAGTCGGCGTCGGAGTTTGTGCTTCGTCGAACTTGGCTTGGGCGGAGACAAACCGACTTCCGGCGCGTTCTTGCACGATGCCTGTGCAATAGCCTACAAAACAGGGTTATATACCTTTGAGCAGGATGTTATCGTGCTACATGCCGCTCGGGTCGCCGCAACGTGGCCGGGTGTTTTTTAGTGTATCCGTAGGCTTGCTACGGTTTTCCCATAGGGGCGTCCCGGTTATGGGGCGCCCCGCCGGCGGTGAAGCCAGAAGAAGCTCATCGTGTCGTTAATTGGGGGCCGAGGCCCCCTGCATTTTGAATGAAAAGAAAACTCACTTACTCAACCGTCGACGGGCAGGTCTTTGACCAGCGATTGGCGGCTCAGAATCACGAAATCAATCTCAAGCGCAGGCAACGTCTTGAGGAGTGCTTGCGGGAATGCCTGCCGGCAGATGTCCCTTTCACCCCCGAAAGTCTGCTCACCGCCCTGTGCGAGCATGCTGCTCGGTTTTCAGATGCGCTTTCCGCACGGGCGGCCAACCGGATGCGGTCGGCTGATCCATCCGTTCGCAGTGGCGACGGAAAGGCGAAGAGTCGAAACCCCCACCGTTCCACATGAGAGGCATCTTTGGCGAATTGAAGATACGGATCGCGGGAAAATGCCAATCCGAACAGCAGCTTCTTGGGATTTGCGAAGATGTGATCGCCTTTGTGGAGCAGGGGATCGGGTGTGAAGCGTGGTATCTGGATGAGGTGGTGTATCTGCCCGTTCACATCCCCATCGGCTACTATGCGGTCCAAGTGCAGTCACTCAAGGCAGGGAAGGGGCACTCAGTTTCCTCCGGGTTGAAGGGCCAGTGGGTATTGGCCGGCACCGTGAGCAAGGCTCGGGCGGTGGTTAAGGAAAACGTGAAGGCTTGGTCGGATGCCCTGCCTGAGTGGGACAAACATTTCGGCCGACTCATGGACCACCAAGGAGAAATCGTTGGACGATTCAGCTCCAACTTGAAGATGGAGTCTTCTCCCAAGAAAACACCGTCGGGCTACCCATGGTGAGTGTGGCTCACCCCGAAAGGGGTGGGTCTTTTTTTTAGCTATCAGGTGGTGCGATGAGTCTCCGCCTCCCATGGATACAATTTCCAAGAGGAGAGCGACAAGGGTTCCGTCTTTATGGGCAAACCGTAACCGCTCTGCTGCTGACGGTGGCTTTCGCGAAAGCGGTGCCCGGTCCGCAAGGGCACGCCGGCTGCGGATACGGCTTGTTTAGGAATCACCTACCATGACCGGAAAAAGTCCGGGAAAGTAAGTGTCGAGTGCTTCGGTGGGTAGTCCGATTCGCACAGGGCCTTTTTCGGAAGGGGAGGTGAGCAGGCCGCTTGCGAGCACCCGCCCCAGGATCTCACGCGCGGTCGACACCGCCTTGCCGGTGATCATGGCCGCATCGCCGCGGGCAAACTCTCCCTGCGTGATCGCTTCCTTGATGAGCCTGAGAGCAAGATCGTTGTGCTTTCCGAACAGATCGCGCGTTTGCAGGTAGATGGCGGCCTGCTTCTCCAGCTGGCCGGGCCGGATGCGATCATGCATGAACTGCATTTGATCGAGCATCTGATTCAGGAAATAGGTGCAGAACGCATGAAGGTGGCGTTCCGAGAGATTGCCGCGTCCATCGAGCGACCCTTCGCGCGGCAGGTCCGCGTTATGGAGGAGTTGGTAATAATCGCTCTTGGTCCGGGCGAGACCACGGGAGATCGTCCAGAGGCCGTGCCCGTCGATACCGAGACGGATGCCCACGGCATGGCTAAAGAGGCGCACCACGCGACCGTTGCCGTCCACGAACGGGTGAATCCACGCCAGCCGGTGGTGCGCTGCGGCCAAGCCGATCACCCGACGATGTGCCGGGATCTCTGATGCTCCATACGCAGCGCTAAAACGCCGGAGAAAGGCCGTCAGGTTCGCCGCCGCCGGCGCGATATGGGTGCCGACCTGAACCTCTATGGTGCGAAATACTCCGGGCTCGACGATATGCACTTTGCCGGTCTCCGGGTTGCGCACCGTCCGAAATTCCAAAGGCAAGTTCTTGTAAAATTCGTGATGGATCCACGAGAGGAATTCCGGGGCGAAAGGACTGAGTGAGGGCTCGGCGCGGAGTTTTGCCTCCATCGCTTTTTGCACCTCGACGTGTGCCCGTGCTTCCAGCTGGAGGTCCTTCTTCTTGGGTTCGGCTGAGTAGTCCGCGCGCATTGCGCGGGCGATGTCGGCCGGATGGGTCATGTGACCCTCGATGAGATTGGAGTAGTAGCAGTTGGAGTAGCGTAGCACCTCGGCCACCGCTTCCCGCGTCTGGTCTGGCAGGCGCCCAAAGAGTGCACCGGATCGCTTGAACACCTCTGCGGCCAATTCGCTTAACGCGATCTCGCCACGCTCGGGCCAGAGCGGTTCCATGGCGGTTGGAGAGGTGTAGAGTTCGGCAGACATGAGCGAATCCATACTTGAAGCTGAGTAGGAATGCAATCTGGCGATTTTTTCGGCGTTTTAACTAATTAAAATGCAGTAATTTGACGTTATAGAAGGCCGGATTTTCGGCGATTTTTATGGCGATCCGAAATCTACCCAAATACGAGGTTCAACTTCAGTAAAACGGTGACCGTGAAGGTCTCGGAAGTGCATCCCGAGAAGTCAGAGATTGTGAGTGACCATGCATTCTAGCCGAGAGCGCCGCGTGATGTTATGGAGCGGGAGTTGTCGTGCGGGGAGCGACAATCGCCCCTGCGAGTTCGCTGGCATCCACGCTAAACGCGTTGCCGTCGCAGACCACGGTGAGCTGCTGTCCTAAGCGGGCGGTCACGGTGATTTGCCCGCCCTTGCCCAATCCCACCACCCCGTGCTCCTTTGACATCAACATCAACGCATCGCCCAGGATCAGTGTGGCCGGTAGCGGCGTGGTCTCGGAAAAACGCTCCACGGGCTTGGCCGGGTCTTTGCGAACAGCCGGTTGCGGAGGCGGCGTCGCGGTGGGCGGTGCAGACGGCTTTTCGACGGGAGGCGTGGAGGCGATGGGCGCTGCCGCGAGAGGGAGAGCTTCTTTGCTCGCAGGCGATGACACTGTAACGGGGGCCGTCGATGCCGGAGCTTTCGGGGACGCGTTGGCGATCAATAGCAGGACGACGCAGGCGCCCGCAATTCCTGCGGCGATAAACGGGAGCCAGTCGGTCGCGGACTTGCCCTGCGTCGGCTCAGACGCGTCTTGCACGCTGCCCGGCAGGGCGGGAGGACTCGCAGGGCTCGCCGTCGTGTCGACGGACTCCGCCCGGAGGTAGTTGTCGATGCGTCGAACGGCTTCGACGATTTTGGCGAAACTGCCGACGCGAGAAACCTGTAAAGCTTCGTTGAGACCAGAACGACTGGTGAGTCTTACTTCCTCGTATTCAGCTATGGGAATTGTGGGGTTATTGCTAAATCGCCGGTCGGGACCTCCCTTCTTGTTCACGTAACTCCAAGTCTGGTCGACGGTGCGTGCGTCGCGCGGAACGCCTTGCCTCTCGATAAAGCGAGTCGTTGAAATGTCGATACAGAGGCTGTCGTATCCAAGGCCACCGATATCCTTCGTGTCGAAAATAAGAACGCGATCAGGGAAAAAATAGAGCGTCTGAGTTCCAACGCTAAACGAGGGCGTGGGGATGTTGGTTTTGACGAACGGCGGATTGCCGAAATTAACCGAAATCGGATTGCGAGTTACCAATGTATTGGCGCCTGCGTGATACTTCGAGTCACGCACTTTACCCTCAGACGGAATGTGCCAGAGCTTTTTGGCGTTCGCTAAGTAGGTGAATGCCTCGTGGAGCCCTCTGAACAAATCAACCGACTCGTCGGCTAGATCGTAGAAGATTACCGTGGTTTTCCTGCGGGCGTCGTAAACACGCAGCACCACGTAGAGCCCGACGGACAGGATGAACATTGGGAGCCCAAACCCGTCTCGTGGGGCCGCAAGTCCGAAGACCGTGAAGAGGCAGCCGACAACTAGCCCGACTCGGGCAAGGCGGAACTTTTTATGTTTTCCTCGAAGCTCCTGCACGAGGGCGTGGGAGGATGAGTCGACGATCTGAGTGGCGGCTCCACTATCGATGTCTCGCATCACGAAATCGTCAGTGGGCGGCAAAACCGGTGTTTCTACTCTGCGAGGACCGGGAGCGTTTGCGGGGGTGTTGCTACGAGACGGGGATGAAAGCGAGGTGCGGTAGTAAAGACCACCGCGTCCCATATGCACATAGTTGCCGCGCGGGCCCGACCCGAGGCGGAAGCCTTTGATGCCGGCGGAGACGCCCACGCCCGACTTCGAGAGATTAAATCGAAGCGGACCAAATTTTAAGCTCTTACGGATGTAGAAGGCCATTGGGAATGAGATGTATTAGTCGGCCCCTTTAATCGTAAGGTTTGAGTCACCGTCTTGCTTGTCTGTTAATCCGAGCAACAGCGCTTCCTGCTCCAAGCCTGAACCGGAGTCTTTGATGAGTCCGAACACCCTTGCAGACGCATCACATGGCCAAACCGCCCCGTTCAGTTGCTCTAGCAGGGCGCGATTGCGTGGCTTTTTTCGAATCAGGTCTCGGTTACCAAATCGCTCGAAGAGTGCTTCAATGTTCTCCGGCATGTAGAGCTTTACCCGATTTCCCAATGCGGCTCGCAAGCGAAGGTAATCACTCAGCCCCACAGGATCATAATCAGGTAAGTGCCAAAGCGTTGAATCGCCGGTAAGGGATCGCGCTAAGCAAGCCACCAGTCGGTCCGAAACACGTCCCGCAGAATGCAACCCCAGCTTGGCGGCCGGCACGACTAACTCGACCTGCAAAAAGAACTCTAGGTTCTCGACCAGAACGATAAGCCGGTGGGGAAGCTGAATTACCGTTTCGTCGGTAATCATGCAGGCCGCAATTCCATGGCGCTGGGTCAATTCCTCGACGGACAACATTTCGCTATCTACCAGAACCGAAGTATTCCCACCACCAAAGGCGCGCAGATGCAGCACACTTTGGCTTACCCCAAGTCCGTTGGATTTACTGTCACGTCTCAATGCAATCGACTTCGCTCGATTGGACCCGACCGGTTGACTGATGTGGTCTGCATATGAGGGGAATTGAGTCGGAAGCCACTTTTCAAAAGCAGCATGGTTGGCGACGATGATTACCTCTCCACGGCCCGATTTTTCGGCGTCCAATATCCCACTATCTAGCAGCGGTTGGAGCAGCCGTTTACCGGTTCGGGGTAACTGGCTTCCGGTCAGCCGGCCGTTCGCACGCAACTGCACTAGATAGGGTGGCAATTCGTTCATTCGAGAGCAGCAGGTTCGTCGTCCGGAGCGCGGACAATATCTTTCTGATGAGCAGCAGTGACCACCAATCGACCGGTAACATCCGGCACCAAATGCACAAATCGCCTCGGTCCAATAGCGGCTGTCGGGGCGGCATAGATGCCCACGAATCCTAGCCTCTCGGACAATTGCAGGATGTTGTTAAAGTTCTGCCGGTCGAGCGCATGGACCTCATCAAGGTAGAAGGGGATACGTGCCTTACCCGGCACGAGTAGATCGCGAAGCACCAGCAGATTCAGTGTCACTTTCAGCACAATGGTCGTGCCGGTGGATTCGACCTGATCAAAGTCATCGTAGAAGTTCTTCGTGCCGTCCTTGCGGCGCACTTCACAACGCAACGAGAAGAGATCGTTCAGCACTAATTTCGGCCGCTTCTGAAGGAGCTTGGCGAACTGATCCATTTTTTGGTCAGCTTCAGCTACCGTATCGAACAACGATGGCTGGGCGGAATCCTTGGCATGGCGCTCATACTCCGCGACTGCAGCCAGGTTCGGCACAACCTCCAGCTTCACTTCAGAGATGCTGGAGAACTCGATCCCAGCCAATTCGCCATTCAGCTTTCGGACTTCCTTCTTCACCGCATCGAGCGACTTCAGCACCGTATGGAAACTGCGCTTGGCCTCCGTCAGCACGGCCAGCCATCGACTTTCGATGTTTTGAGACCGGGCGGGTAGTGACGCTATTTCGGTCTCCAGCTGCCGAAGCCGGTCTTCAATGCTAGCGCCAAGATCGTATCGGAAACTTGGGTTTACGAAATCCCGGTCCAGTAGCCCCACTTTGTCTATGAGGCTCTGGGCTTTTTGGCGTGCATCTGCGCACTTGGCCCGCGCGATCTGAAACAACTCCAACAGCGAGCCGGACAAGCCCTGCACAAAGGCATCCGATACAGGTTTGCCTCCTGGGTCGTCACCCTCAGCGACAGGCATACTACGGGCCGCTTCTCGAATTTCTCGGTCTTCTTTCGCGAGTGTATCGAACTTTTTGATCGCCGTTCTGCCTTCGTCCTCAGCCTTAGTCCGAGCTTCCTCATTGTCCTTTTGCTTCTGCTCTAATTCGGCCACGGCATCACGCTGCTTCACTAGATCCGTCTGCATCGCATCCTCGTTCTCGGCCCTTTCACAGAACTGCTGATAGTCTGAGATGAGCCTGATTTGATCCCCGTGCTCTTTCTGCGCTAGAGGCAAACGTTCACGCAGGGGTTTCGCGTCACGGAGCGTTTCAATGTTTCGCTCCAGTCGTTGAACTTCCCGTTTCAAGCCTCGAATATCCTCCTGAAGCTTATCCAAGAGCCCTATCTGACCGGCAGTGGTGACTGCCCCTGGCGTAAATTCTACTATTACAGCGTCGTCCTCGTAACAGCGAGCATCGCACCGTTCGGCTGCCGCCTTCAGGCGCTCTAGTAAAGCGGCTTCGTTGAGGATATCGATCTGCTCTCCCACTACAGATTCAAGAACCCGCCGATCAAGCAATGCACCGAGTCGTGCGACGCTTTGTTCCGGTAGATGTTTTCTTAGCCAAGTGATGAACAGGTCACTCAGTTTGGAAGCCGACCGTTCACGCTGTTGAAGGTCCGCGACTTTGTTCGCGAGTTGCCTCTCCAAAACCTCTGGGGATTCCTGCGGTAAATCTTCCAGCCTCCCCCTCAAATCCAGGACTTCATCACCGAGCCGATCTCGAACCTGTTCTTCGACATCAAGCACGAAGACAGCGAATTTCTCCCGGTCTCGATTAAGTCCGGCTAGTGATTGCTCGATTGTTCCCAGTTCGGCAGCGGCCTTCCTGAGTTCAACCTGCAACTCACCTTGGATTCCCTTCAGCCGATTGTGCTCAATGTAGCTCTCATCTCTAACTTTGAACAGGGCATCCGTTGCATGTTTGTAGGCGGACGCATGCCCTGCATATCTTTCCTGCAATTCTTTCGTGACTGCGTGGGCGATTGCCCGTGACACGTATTCTTTGTCGAACAGGTCACGCACCTGCTGAACCAGCGGTTCTGCTGCGTGTAGTCGTGAGACCTCCTCGCGATCCCCGGAAATCCTCGCCAGTTCCTTTTCGAAATCCTTGGCCAAATCGATTTCTCTCTGCGACGGACCCAGCTTGGCGCAATCCGCCAGCAATTGTTTTAAGTCGTCCTGTCGGATATCTCGAAGCTGCAGCAAACGTTGGAACGTCTGGCGGAATCGCTGGTAGTCACGCGCATCAGCCAAGGGAACGAGCCCCCAACTGGTCGTGGTATCGGCATCCACTGCACCCAGTAGCCGCCGTAAATCCGCGTTATCGGGCAGTAGTTTGAGTTCCTTGGTTCCCAGCGCCAGCCGCACTTCGTCCCAGCGCTTGGGGCGTCCGTCCTCATCGATAAAGTCTGCCCGTTGATATGCTCCACTCCATGCGAAACGCTGTAACTCATAGCCCGCGGTAGCGCCCAGACTCCGTGCACCCAATGTCACGGTGCCGATTGATGTTTCACATTCGTAGAGGATGAAACTCGCCTCGCCGCGGAAGTAGAATCGCCGGCTCTCATCAGTCGTATGCTGACCAAAACGCATGTCCCGCTGACTATCGAGATACAGGTATTGCAGCGTGGAAATCAGTGCTGTCTTGCCCAGTCCATTTACGCCTACGAGTTGGAAGGACTCCGTGAGGTCCAGTTCCGCATAGTCGTATTTACCCGACTGGATTAGGATTAACCGCTTTGGGCCTGCCAGTGGTCGACTAGCGCTCATAGGTCCTCCTCCGTTTCAGTTTTAGAAGTGTCTGCCGCCGAAGACTCATCGGAAGTGTTCTTCATCTTGGCATCGAGACATACGTCCAGCAGGCGGTGAAACGCCGCACGCAGCGAGAACCGATCCTGACCATCGAGATTCAGCAGCCCCAGACGTTCCATCGACCTCAGTGTGTTAACCAGGTCACTTGCTTCGTTGACCCCAACAAGGGCAAGGATGCGCCGATGCGCTTCGGCGTTGAGGTGAGGGAGATCCGCGACCGATTGGTTGGGTTGAAAAAGCGCTTGTCCGATGTCCACGCCGGTATCTGCGACTGCATCGACCCAGATGGCCGTAAACACGACGAACTTGGTTATTTGGTCGGTGCCACGGTAGTCCTCGTCATCTGATATCGCGTAAATGAACCCACGGCTGTCGCGATGCAGGTTTAACTCAAGCTGAGCAAAAAATGTTTGGTAGTCGTCGAAGCGTTCGCCGCTCAGCTCAGCGTATTCAGGATCTCCGAAACACCAATGGTGCCCGGTTTTGATACCGCGAAAGATCGCCGCCAATTCAGGCAACGGAGTGGAGGTCGATAAGTTTTCGTTCATGCCGCTTGCCTGATTTCAAGTTTAACCCGTCCGCAACGCACCACACCGCCTGCGACCTCATACTCGGAAATAGGCAGGCTAAAACTGGCGAGGTAGCGCGAGTCAGTGACGAGCAAAGAGAATACTTGGATCACAGGATAGAAACCACGGAGCCCATGCTCACGTCCCAGCCAAGCGAGCAGATCGTCGACCGGAAACCGTTCGACCGGCTCTGCATCAATCGCGGCCAGAATATCCTCAAGTGCTTGGGAGTCGCCAGGTGCAGACGTTCCGCCGAAGTGAATGATCGCCGGCGGTTCGCTGATATCCAACCAGCGTGCGGCACTGGCCGCCAAGGCTGCTTGAGAAGCCTGTCCGGAGTATCGGAATGTGGACACCGGTAGGCTGTTCATGAAACTCGAACCGACCGCGCCTTCCCGTTCGATCTGAGCCAAGATACGGGCCGCGCCTTCAGCCCAAAGGCTATCGCGTCGCAGCCGTGCATGCAGCGGTTCCAGTTCATTACGGCATTCACGAAAACTCTGACGTAAAGCGACGCGAAGAATCTGCATCTCGCGTTCAATTCGCTCGGCGGTCCGTCGCTCAGGCAGAAACTTGGACTCTAGGGAAAGTGCCAGCTGGTGCTCCCATGCGGAACAAATCACCTCCAACTGCCCGGCAGGATCCAGCAATTCCATCATCGGGATCAAGTAGTCCGACCAAAGGCGATTGATCCTGCGGAAACGGTCGAGCGCACTCTGCGTGCGGTGCTCGCTCTTGGCCTCGCTTACGGCATTCGCAATTGCTGCGCGCGTTTGTCCTAAATCCTCGGTCAGGCGCTGAAAGGCACTGCGTGTGTCTGTCAAAATTTCCCGGCCTTCGTGTAAATCATTCCGCGCCGTAACAGCGCGAAACGCCGTTAGCAGATTATCAAGCTCCGTAAGACGTCCACGCACGACCGCCGACGATACCGGTCGAGCAACCTGCTGGAGATATTCAACCCAGCGGGCGAACGCTGGAGCCAACTCCCACGCCCCGGCCTGGGAATCGGTTTCAACGATGAAGCGTAACTTCTTTAGCTGAGTGAGCAGGTAGTGGGGCGTCGCCTGTGATTGGACGGTATCGATAATCGCCAGCAAATCTCCATCAGTCAGCGAGTCATCCTGCCGACGCCAAAGCTCATCGAAGACGGCATAATGCGTCTGCAAAAATGAAGCGGCTTCTTGGAGTGAGATCAGCATGGTGTGATCAGTTTCTTCCTGCCGATTCTGCACTCAATGTGCCGAGCACACCAATTAGTTTGTCCATCTCCTTGTCGGCATCGTGCCACCAGTCGGTGGACCAGACTCGGTGAAGCTTCCAGCCAAGACCTTCGAGGATCATCTGGCGGAGCTTGTCGCGGTCGCGTGCCGTGGCCGCTCGGTGGTAGGTTGCTCCATCGCATTCGATGCCGAGGAGGTATCGGCCCGGCGCTGCGGGATCGACGACCGCGAGATCGATGCGGTAGCCGGAGCAGCCGACTTGGTGATGCACGTCGTAGCCGGCTTTGCGAATGCGATCCGCGACCATCTTCTCGAATTCAGAATCCGGCTCGGCTTCGCCGGTCGCCGTCGTCATGGCGGTCAGTGCTTTTGGGCCGCGGTCGGCGTAGTCGAGGAAGTATTTCAGATCGCGCACACCTTTTGCTCGGGTGCGGGTCAGGTCGATCTGGTCGGCGCGCAGGCCACTATAAACCAGCACTTCGTGCTTCGCGCGGGTAACAGCAACGTTGAGTCGGCGCTCTCCGCCGTCGCGGTTTAACGGGCCAAAGTTCATTGAGACTTTGCCTGATTCGTCCGGTCCGTAACAGATGGAGAACAGGATCACGTCACGCTCATCACCCTGCACGCTTTCCAGATTCTTCACGAAGACCGGTTCGCCTTCGACCGGTGGTTCGTCACCGAAGTGAAGTTCGATTTCCGGGTGCTCGCGTCGTTTTTGATCGAGCAGGTCTTCGACAAGCTTTTGCTGAGCTTGGCTGAAGGTGACGACTCCATACGACCGACGCGGACCGTCGGACTGCCGCAGGCGAGCGACCAGATCGTCAACCAAAGCCACGGCTTCGCCGCGATTGGTTCGCGACTTGCCCTTGTCGTAGCGGGCCTCAGGCAGGTGTTTAAAGCGCACGCCACCATGGCCAGATTCCGGAGAGGGGAACGTGAGCAGCTCGTTCTCGTAATATTGGCGGTTGCTGAAGGTGATAAGACCTTCGTGACGGCTGCGATAATGCCATTGGAGTCGCTTGTGACGCAGACCGTTGGTCATGAGTTCATCAAGGATGCTTTCGAGATCCTTGTGCTCCTCGGGAGTGCGATCATCCTCATCGTCGCCACTGCTGTTGAAGAAATTGGTCGGAGGGAGCTGCTTCGGGTCGCCGACGACAATCAGTTGCTGACCACGAGCGATGGCACCCACAGCATCCCAAACCGGGATTTGTGACGCTTCGTCGAAGATCACTACGTCGAAGCTTTCGTGCGAGGCTTCCAAGTATTGTGCGACCGACAATGGACTCATGAGCACACAGGGCTTGAGCTTCGGCAGCAGCTTGGGAATGCGGCTGAGTAATTGGCGCACCGGTATGTGACGGGTCTTTTTGCCGATCTCTTTTCGCAACAGGCCGATCTCTGCCTTTGGAATGTCGCTTTGCAGTTGGTCGCGAGGAATGCCCCCGGCGAGCTTTGCACGGATGAGGTCACGCGTGAGGCTCGCAAGTTTTTCGTCCACTTCGCGGAAGCGCTCGATGCGTTCGGAATGCTCACTACCAAAGAACTCCCGCAACGGCATCGAGGTTTCGATGGAAGCAAACAACATTGCCCGCCGGAAGCTGCGTTCAAACAGTGCCGGAAAATCGAGCGTATTACCCTCGGGTGACTCCAGCTTATCGATGACCGGAGAGAGCCCGATTTTTAGGCCTTGGTGGCGTGCTTTTTGCCACGAGCACCAATCGCGAATATTTCGCCATGCAGTTGGCAAGCGCTCAGTCAATGCCTGCACCGCGACCAGGTGATCCGTGGCCGTGTCAAAAGGTTCACGTCGCAGAAGCACTTCAGTCTCGAGTTTGTCGTAGGCTTGGACGAACCGAGCCAACGCCTCTCGATACCGCACCATACGTTCGCCGATGCTGGTGCCCGCGGCGTAAATCGCCGGGCCTTCGCCAAAGAGACCGGCGAGCAGTTGACGTAACAAACCGAGCCAACCGAGATCATCACCCGCGCATGCGAGCATCCGGGCGTGAAGCAGTTCGCCCCAGGCACGAGCCTGCGTGAGGGAATTGGGAGAGGGCTCGCCCTTTGCCCATATGACACCGAGGCATGCTTGCGCGGTCGGCGCGGCAGAGGTGAGTTGGGCGTTGATGGCACGCAGCCGTTGGACCGCGGGCAGGAACTGAGCGAGCGCAGTTTTGACCGCCGTCAGATGATCTTGAGCCTCATCCAAGGAATCGCGCGAGAACGCAGCCTCCGTGGCAAACACGTCAAAGGCTTCATCGAATTTCCCAATCGTATCTCGGTAGCGAGCGAGCCTGTTTCCAATCGTCGTGCCGATGGCGTAGGTGGCCGCTCCATCACGGAAGAGTCCGCCAATCAAATTCCGCAGTTGCGCCTGCCAGTCAGTGCCATCCGGCGCGCAGGCGATCAGGCGATCATGGAGGTTGGCTCCCCAACTGCGCACCGCGTCGAGCAGCTCGGGGTGCGGTTCACCGTGTCCCCAGACGTCGCCGAGGAGTTTCTCGGCTTGAGGTGACGCCGCGACCAGTGCGGCGTTGATGGTGCGCAGACGCAGGGCCGCGGTCAGCACATCTCCTAGGGTGGCGGGATCAGGCTTCACCTTATCTGGGCGGGGCATGCGAAGTTGCCGGCGAACACCACCGATGCGGAGCCACTTCATGAGAAACCATGCCGATTGGGCCGATAGCCATTTCTGATTCAGCAGATCGAGATCCAAGGCGAGGAGCTTGTCTTCGTCATAGCCGACGAGTGCAGCTCGCAGTTTAACCCGCTCTTTCACAAATGCGATCCACCCATCGAAGTCACGAACCCACTGATTCCAGGGAGTGATCGCGAATGCCTCCGCCACCGTTGCCGGATCAAGCAGGCTGTCCGCCAAGGCTACCAATTGGCCAAGTCCCTCACGCGAGACTTGGGAACCGGGGGCGTTTAACCAAGTGCGCAGGTCACGCGTCGCGTCAATGGCGGCCTTGGCGGAGCTCCCGAGTTCACGCCCGCGCTCTGAAATTCGGTCCGCCGCTCCATCCGTCCAACCCTCGCATGACATCATTACGTTATTCGCCGAGGTCGGAATATGAAGTGGGGTCAATTTGGCCCGCAGCTCAGTGCGTTCGCACGTGAGAGCGATCCAGGAGTCGAGATCGTCCGCGAGTTGATTCCAAGGTGTGGTGGCGAAAGCGGGGCCGACCGGTTCGGGAGCGAGTAAGCTTTCCACCAGAGCGCCAAATTGCGCGAGTTCCTGCCGTGTGGCCGTGCTGCCGGAGCAACGCAGCCAAGTGCGCAGTTCACGCGTGGCCTCTAGCGCGGAAGCGGTGATGGTGCCTAGTTCGCGGATTCGATCGAGTGTGCGCTCCGCCCAAGAGGGCGACCATTCTTCACAGGCCAATGGAGCCAGCGGATGATCCGCCAGCGGCACCAACGGACGTGAACGCTCTTGCAGCAAGCGGCTGAGCAGCCGTGCTTCGTCGAGTGTCTCGGCGGAGGTTTCGAGAATGGACGGCCAGCGGTCGAGGCGCACCACTGGTTCGTCTTTACGAGGCAGAAGGTAATCGAGGCAGTGGTAGGCGCTCAGGCCTGAGGGATTTCGCCGGTGCAGAGCGCGGGTGTAGGCGTTGAGGGAGGTGCGTAGTTTCTCCAGCTCGGCGGTGCGGTGTTCCCAGTCGAACGTGGAGGACTCATCAATGAATTTCAGGGTGCGGTCGAACTGCGCCAACACGTCGGCTTTGCCGGTTTTGTTGGAATGCAGCTCCAAGCAGAAAGGTTCGAGCCCATCCTCACGTAGGCGACGATGGACGACGTCAAGCGCCGCGCGCTTTTCGGCGACGAAGAGCACGCGCTTTCCCTGCGAGAGGCAGTGCGCGATGATGTTGGTAATCGTCTGCGACTTACCGGTGCCCGGCGGACCTTCGAGCACGTAGTCATGACCGGCACCGGCTGCAATGACCGCAGCGAGCTGAGACGAGTCAGCGCTACGCGGGCAAAAGACCTCACTCGGGTGAAACTGGTCGTCGAGCTGCGGTGGTTTGATGTCGTCGGGCGGATTGGGATACTGGGCTCCGGCATCGTGGACGAGGTGGTTGACGATGCGATTGCGGGTAAGGTCTTCGAGCCGATCGGCGATGTCTTTCCACAGAAGAAATTTGGTGAACGAAAACTGGCCGATCCAGATATCGGTCTTTACCTCCCAGCCGGTTAGGTCGCGGACGGCGTCTCGGAAAAGTTGAAACACACGGGCGACGTTCACGCCGCTGTCATCCTCTGGCAGCGGATCGAGGCCGACAATCTCCTTCTGGAAGTTCTGCCGAAGCATTTCCATGAGGGTTACGTTGAGCCGTGTTTCTTCGTCGATGCGGCGCAGGGTGAAACCTTCGAGGACGGATTTGCGCTTCAGTTCCACAGGCACCAGCAAAAGCGGGGCACGCAGCACGCGGTCGCTGTGTTCAGTCTCTCGCCATTCGAGAAAGCCGACGGCGGCGAAAAGGGTGTTGGTGCCGTTTTCATCGAGCGCCACGCGGGCGGCTCGGTAGAGTTCGGTGAGGCGTCTGGCGTGTTCGGATTCGTCCAAACCGGTGCGTAGGCGTCCGTGAGCAAGCTCGTCTTGCAGGTGGTCGTTGAGAGCGTCGGTGCGTTGTTGCTTGGTGTAGGTGGCAGCATTCCGCGGATCGTCTTCGCTCATCAACTTTGGCTTGGGTTGAAGCGAAAGCTCGCGCGAAGCGGCCAGCTCATCCTCCACGTGCTCGGGAGCGGCGGAGAGGATGCGGATGGTGGACTTTGTTTCCTTAAAGTTGAGCAGCCGATTCCGCAGACTCAGGTCGAGTAGGCGACTCTTCCATTGATCGATACGGGTGGCGGCTTTGGCCACAGGTGAGGCTGGGGTTTCAAGAGGCTCAATGAAAACGCGGCCCCCTAAGCCGATGTCGGCAGACTCATGATCGGACGCAGCATGCGGAGCTGCCGAAGGAGTGGAGGACTGCCCGGGGATAGGAAGGGGATGGATGCGCGCGATGCGCGAGCGGCGAACATCCAGAGCGAGACGAAACGGTTTATTGGTATCAAGATGAGGACGCGCCAAGAGTTCAGCGTCGTCCAATGTGCCGGGGCGGTCATCGGCGACGGCGGTGCTTTCGAACACCGTGATGAGTGAATCCGTGGAGAGCTTGCGCATATGCTGGAGGTCATCGATCGCAGGCTCAGCCATTCTGGTTTCTTCCAGCCAGCAACCGGCGTAAGCATGACCTTCATGAATCAAGACGAGCGGATGTAGCCCTACCTGTTCGCAGCAAGCGGCGAACAGCAGGGAAAGATCGAGGCAATTGCCAAAACGTTGTGCGAGGATTTCGGATGGTGTGCGGATTTTTTGTCCGGTGGTCTCGAAGCTCGCCGGAGCGACCATGTAGCGGAGGCCGAGTTCGCCGACGGCCTTGTAAATGGCAGCGATCTGTTCCCAAGAGCGCTTGCGACTCTTATCCTGATAGGCGTTGAAGCCACCGCGACCGGTGTGTTCGCGGAGCAACTCCGACGCCCGGTCGAGGATGGTCATCACACCGCCATCGTTGGGCAGGATAAAGGCAGCGAGAATTTCAGGCAGGGAGACGAGACCACACCACTCGTTGCGTGCGAGTAGCGATATCTGCTCGGTGCGAGTGCAAATCACGGTTTCGCCATCGAGGACTTCGATCTTCAGCCACCCTGAGATCTTCTCGCTCAGACCAGCCAGAAAATCGTGGCTGAGTTTTAAGTCGAGCGGGGCGACATGGTATTCGTCATTGGCCGCGATGCCTTGGAGGTGAATTTCCACCGGTGCCGCAAAGGCCGGCTCGGTGGTAACGCGAATGATAAGATCTTTCCGGGAGACGTCGTCATTTTGAAACCGCAGCTCCTTGATGACCGGAATCGCGTTCTGCTGGAAGGCGTAGTTGATCGCGGGGTCATAGGTGACGGCAAGTGACAGAACGGCGGGAGGGCCGACTGAGGGAGCGTCGGATTCGGTAGAAGGCGTATTCATGATAGGGGCAATGTGAAGAAGGGCGTTTGTTAGTTGAGCCGAGCTGATATTTTAAGACGGCAACCGGGTTTGATCGTATGTTCAGTCGTCATATCGGTAGTTCACGCGAGCAAGCACCTCTGATGTTTGATACGGGTTTCGACTTTGGGTTTCGCGCCCGTTTTCTGAGATGAGATAGAGCCTTTTCTTCGCGCGCGAACAGATGACATATAGGAGCTTGCTGGCCTGCTCCTTTGCCTGCGACTTCGTCCCGTTGATAATCACCTCCCAGTTTGGCACGTAGCCCTGAAGCAGTCCGAACGCTATCACTGTGTGATACTCCTCCCCTTTCACGCCGTGGCATGTGTTGATGACGACGCCGGTGGGGCTCCGGAATAGCTTCCTCAGGCTTTCCACTTTGGAGGGCATCTCGCCGGCGGCTTTCGTGATGCGGCTCTCGGCCTTCTCGAAAAATGCCGAATGAGCGCCGGCCAAGTCGACGTGCAGCGCCATGTCTATCCCGGCGACGTCCATCAACTTTGAGAACACCTCCCGCAGATACGGTAGCCCGTCGGCATGGGCGGAGGTGGTCGAATTGACGAACCGGAGGAGGAGCCTAGGTGTTCCAAGGGTATCCGGCATGCGAATCGTGGCGGTGTTCTCAAGCTCGGCGATCAGTTCTTTCGCCCACCGATAACGCGTCCGAGTGAGGTTATGTGAGGGGCTCGTCAGGAAGAGCCTCGCGACTTTGAACCAGATGTTGTCTCTGGCGGAATGAAGTGGGGACAGCCCAGGCGCGTCGAAATCCACGTCTGGCAGATGGGTGATCAGCGAGCGTCCCAACGATATTACATGCGTCCAATGCGGAGCCAGAATGCAAATGTCCGATGCGGGAGTTCCCAATGACAGAGACTCGCGGACGATCCCGGCAATGGATCTTGCCAATGCCTCCCGATGGATTGTCTGGTTGTGAAATTTTATTGTCCCCAACTCCCCTGCGTAGTCTGCCAGCGACTTGATCGCCCCCGTGCCGGGCCTTATCAGGGTGAAGTAATCGACGATGCGCTGCGTTGACCTGTAGTTCTCGGCCAGTTGCAGATGCTCAATTCCATCGAGTCCGAACTCTGCGGCGATTTCCGCCGGTGTCTTCGTCAGCGCCCCCAACGATTCGTAAATAGACTGATTCGAGTCTCCGACGAAGAATAGGGTGTTGGATTTCCGCTCGCCGTGGACGATCTGCGAGAGGATGGCGTATTGGAGGTCCTGTATGTCCTGGACCTCGTCAACGCATATCAGGGGCATGACACCGGCAATGGTCTCTGATACCTCCGGGTTTCCCAGTAGCATTTGATAAGCGAGATAAAGGATGTCGTCGTAATCGAGCAGCTTCTCGGACTTCAGGCGCTGCTTATACAGGTCGAACACCTCCGCCGCGTCACCACTGTTCGGATTGGCTCCCGTTCTCGGTCTCACGGTTGATACATTGTCGTAGGGCCCGAGTCCCTTGGCCCCCTTTATCTCTTCGAGTATCTGGCCGGTGTAGTGCTCATCGGCCACCGAAAATCCGTTTCTCAATACCTCGGCGTATGGTGCGTAGGGACGTAGGATCCACTCCAAGGCGAAGGAATGGATCGTTCCTGCCCACAGGCATTCAGTAGGCGTATCCAGATTATCAAGGCGGCCCTGTATCTCGTCCGCCGCCCTATTGGTGAAGGTGAGCGCGATAATCCTCTGATGGCGCGAGGTGAGTTCATTGAGCCCTCGCATGACCCTACGCGTGAGGACACGAGTCTTCCCGCTACCAGGGCAGGCCGTGACGACCACATGCCCGTCAAAGTCGACCGCGTCCCGCTGCTCCTTGCTGAGGCTCATAATCCAAGCTGGGCTATCTGTGCCTCATCGACGTATGCGCATAACTTGGAAAGCTGGTCGTCGGGAGCCTCCCTTCGATACAGGGCGATGAACTCCGCAGGAGGCATCGCTTCGAGGCGGCTGATATCGGACGTCAGGTTTTCTGGCAGTTCGTTTCCCATGTCCGTGGACTTCAGCCGATACAGACCGATCTGCTTTAAAACAGCCCCGCCGATCACATCCTGGCATGAGTAAGCCAAGGCGCGCATGATGTATTCCGGTATTACAGTCCGTTCGAAGAGCTTTTCGGAAAGCAGGAGCGCGAACCACCCCTTTCCCTTTTTGTGGGCTAGGCGCAGCACTTCGCGTCCGGCGACAACTTCGTCGTCCGACGAAAGCTTGGCAGAAGACTTGTCGATATTTGACTGCGTTCCGTAAATCTCGGTTAGCGCATCCTGAACTTCCCAAGCATTCCCTGCATGGATGAAGTCCACCTCAAGCGTGTGTTTTGCCAAGAATTCCGCCACCCACGAGTTGCCGCTTGTGAACGCTCTTAGCGAGTCCCGGCGATTGATGCCCGCTGCCTGCGATGCTCTAGCGTGCGCCTCCTCTTTTGAGTCACTTTCGGGGTCATCGGGAAGTGTAATTAGGCTTTGATCGAGGTCTGATATGATCGCGCAGTGCCTGCGTATGCGGTCATCGGAAAAGATCACTGCTATATGCTCAAAGAACGCGGAGTCCATCGCTATGACGCTAACCCCCAATTCGTCTACGCCCACGCCGAACACCGCTCGGATCATCGCGGGGACCATGATCAGTTCGGCCTCGCCCTCGACCAGCATGACGCCTTTCGCGAAAAGCAGCGTCGATCGCACCGCGTCGATATAACGCTCTACCCGACCAACGGTCTTCGATTCGAGCCCGTTTGCGGGTTGGTAGACGGCGCAATAGCCAGCCTGACGGGCCAATATGTTTACGCTTTTTATCTTGGAGATGGACGATATCTGCGTGGAGTGCGTGGAGACTATGACTTGGGCCGAGTTCGTCCCGAGATTGGTGAACAGAGTCTTTTGGACGTGAGCATGCAGGTGGGCCTCGGGCTCCTCTATCAGTAGGAAATGGGCGGCACGGTCACTCGCGAGCTTGAGTTCGTATTCCAGAAACTTAAGGGCTAAGTAGATGAGGTTCGCGCTGCCCAAGCTCTGTTCGCCCATCTCTCCGCGATGTCCTGGCGCCGATGCATCGCCAACCCGTATGCCTAATCTCTGGAGGAGCCTCTCCAAGCTGTCTGGAAGCGTGGACTCGATGCTTATTTCGGGCGAGAAGGTGTGTCCGACTGCCTTGAGTAAGGCCGCCTGAATTCCCTGAGCCAGACCCCTGATCTCATCAAGCGAGGAGATGTCCTCGTTGAGCTTCCCTATGGCCTCGGTGATTTTCTTCGCGTCCGCTATCTTGATGGAGGACTCCAAGCCGCGCAGCAGGTTTAGCAACGGGTTTCCCCGATAGTTCTGAAGTTCAGCCATCACATCCCTCAGCGCCTTGATGAAGGTGCAGGCGATTTCCTGGTGTAGTGGGTAAACTTTGACGCCCAGAAGGTTCGCGTCGTCGTCATCAGGGTTAGGGAACACTCCACGCGTTAAGTCTCCCGCGATTTTCTTGTAGGCCGTGTCGTCATTGAAGTCGGCGGTCGCGCGTCCGGTAAGGACCGCCTCGTAGTCATCGAGCGACAGGGTCTTTAGGCGGGCCAAGGCGTCAGCCCTCTTCGTCGTAGACAGGGTGTGGAGCTCTTTTCTGACATCGAATTTGGGCCTGAAGTAGAATGTATGGGTCCCCGTCTGCGAAGCATTCATATGCCCGGAATGGTGTTTGATGAGCTGACACCCTTCCGACGGATCGAGCTTCTCGAAATTGATGGATATGATTATCCAATGGCCCTTCCAAGCCCCCAAGCTTCTGCAAAAATCGGTTTCGCGCAGGGATGTCGCATTTCGAGGAAGGCTCTCGTCGACCAGCAGCCTGAGCGCATGGAAGGCATTAGTTTTCCCAACGCCGTTTTCGCCAATAAGCGTGTTGACGCCCTCCTCGAAGTTGAAGCGGGCGTTCATGAAGTTTCGGAAATGGCGTATGACGAGAGCGGAAATATGCATGTCGAAATTCGATGAGAATTAGCTACTGCGAGTCACGGCCCGGGGGCATGGGACAATCATCGGGCGGCGGTGAGGGTGATCGGCTGGCCCAGCCCCCGATACCGGTCCGGGTGGCAGGTGAGGATGAGGATTTGCAGGCGCTCGGCTTGGGCTCCGAGGACATCCAGGATGCGCTCTTGGCGGACTTGGTCGGTGTTCACCAGGACGTCATCAAGGATGAGGACTTGGGGCTCGTCGGTCGCGAGTTCTTGAGCGACGGCGAGGCGGAGGCAGAGGAGGAGTTGTTCCTTGGCTCCTTGGGAGAGTTGCTCGAAGGCGTGGGCGGTGTCGCGGGTGCGGCCGATGCCGGCGATTTGGAGGTGCTCATCTAAGAAGACTTCGCGGGTGGCGTCGCCAGTGAGTTCGGCAAAGGCGGCCGTGAGTCGGTTTTCCAAGGGGGTGAGCACGGCTTTGGTCGCGGCTTGTTTGCGGTGCTCGATGAGGTCGTGGGCGACGCGGGCGCTCCAGCCTTGGGCACGGGCGGCATCGCGGCGCAGCAGGGCTTCGGCTTTCTTTTCTTCGAGTTCGGTTTCGCGGGAGTAGAGGCCTTGTCCGCCGAGGGTTTCGAGCGTGCCTTTGGCTTGGTCGCGTTCGGTGCGGCGGGCTTGGAGTTCGTCGGAGATTTGTTGGAGCGTGGCGACGGCGCGCTTGTGGCGCTCGGGGAGTTTTTCGAAGTCGGGTGGGAGGTCCGCCTTGGTGGCGACGACGCGGGCCTCGGCTTGAGCAAAGGCGAGCTGGGTCGCTTTTTTGCCGGCGTCGAGTCCTTCGGGGTGACGCGCGGTGAGGTCTTCGATTTGGGTGTTGAGGGTGCGTAGGCGGGATTGGTGTTCGCCAACTTGCTTGGTCGTCGCCTGCACGCTTTGTCCGCCGGCGCGTTCTTCGGCGCGGAGTTGGTCGAGTTGTTTATTCAAGGCTCTGAGCGCTTTTTCGGCGGCGGGGACGGCTTCGCCTTGGCTGGTTTCGGCGGCTTCCAGATCGGTCAGGCTGAGTGCTTGCTCGGCGGTGGTGGGGCTCAGGCTGGTGGCGAGTGCTTCGGCGCGCCGGGTGGCTGCGGCGGAGGCTTCGCGAAGTTCATCGAGCGTGCCGTGTTCGCCGAGATGGGGTTCGAGGGAGGCGGCGGCGGTTTTGATTTGGGCTTCGATGTCCTTGCGCGCGGTGACCGCATCGCGGGCGGCTTCGATGGTCGGGATTTCGGCGTCTTGTAGTGCCTTGTGCAGAGCGGCCTCGGCTTTGGTGAGGTCGGCGGCGGCGTTTTGCGCATCTTTGGCACCAGAGCGAATAACGATGCGGCCCCAACCGGTGAGTCGGAGGTCGAGGGATTGGGGGCGTTGCAGGCGCGTGGGCTTCCCGGCTGGCAGCGAAGTGGGTTGGTCGGTGTTCTCTCCTAGGATATCGGCAGAGGTCTTGTGTTCCGGGGTGAGTTCGACGGTGAGGCCGAGGGCTTCGAGTTGTGTGCGGCTGGTGCGGACGGCGTCGGCTTGCTCTTCGAGTTTGCGGAGCTTGGCGGTGGTGAGGGTGGGGAGCTTGGTCTTTTTGGCCTCCAGGGCGGCGATCTCGTTGGCGGCGGCTTCGGCCTTGGTCACTTGCTTAACGAGTGCGGCGGACTTGGCGGCAAGGTCACGGAGGTTGAGCAGGGATTTGAGGCGTTGGTGGTCGACGCGGAGGGTTTGCAGCTGGGCTTCGTGCTTGGGTTGCTCGGTATGAGCGGCATCGAGGCGGGTGCGAAGTTCAGCGAGGCTTTGTTCGGCGGCGCGGGCTGCGGTCTCGGCCTGGGTGTGGGCGGCTTGGGTGGTGGCGAGCGTGGCCCGGAGCGTGGCGAGCGTGGTGGTGTCGGCAGCCAGCGCGGAGAGCTTTTCCTGGGCGGTGGCGAGTGCCTGCTGGCGGGCTTCGAGTTCGCCGCGCAGGCGTTCGGTGGCGAGCGCTTGCTGGTGGAGTTCGGCGGCGGAGGTGGTGCGCTCGGCGTGTTCTTTTTCCAACTGGCCGAGGGAGGCGTTGGCTTGCTGGTAGCGTTGATGGGCGCTTTCGAGATCGGTGCGGGTTTGGCGGATCGCGGCGAGTGCGGTTTCGATGGCGGCGAGGTCGTCTTCGGCGATGCGCAGGGGGCCGCAGGTGCGGGGTTGTCCGGTGGAGGTGATGATGGCGTCGGCGGCGGTGCCGAGGCGGGCGCGGAGTTGTTCGATGATGGGATCGAGTTCGACGCGTGCGAGTCGGGCGCGGATACGTTGGCCGACTTCGGCATCGTCCAGGCCGGGCCAGGTGGCGGGTTCGCCTTGGCGGGCCCAGAGAAAGCCGAGGAAGCCCCAGTGCTCGGGTTTGGTGGCTCCGCGTCCGGGGAGGGAAGACTGGAGCAACTCCTGCACGCGCTGGTCGGCGTTGTCGGCGTCGGCGATGAGTTCCCAGGCGCCGGCGTGCAGCTGGTGGAGGTGACTCTCGGGTTTTTGCAGGAAGGTTTTGGTGATGCGGAAGCGGCCGGCGTGGGTTTCGAATTCGACGGCGACGCGCGGCGCGAGGGTGGTGCCGGCGGGCTGGAGGGCTTTGAGTTCTTCGCTCTTGGTGGTGTGCCGGTCGAAGAGAGCGCGGGCGGCGGCGTTGAGTGAGGTGGATTTGCCGGATTCGTTGGGCGCGGACAGGACGTTGAGGCCGGGAGCAAAGGGGCCGAGGCGCACGGTTTCGCGGAAGCGTCCGACGTGGCTGAGTTCGATGGCGTGGAGGATCACTTGGCGACCTCCTGCAGGGTTTGGAAAAGGGTCTGGCGCAACTGAGCAAACCACTCGGGCGTGAGTTGGGTGAGGTCGATCTTGGAGGGAGCGAGCAGCGCCTGCGCTTCGGACAGGGTGAGTGCAGGAGAGGCGGACTGGGCGGGCGGAGATGTTTCGTTTGCGGGTTCGGCGGGGGCGAGTGTGGCGACGTTGCCGCCGGCAAAGGTTTCCAAGCGGTCGATGTCGGCGAGGACTTGCGCGAGGATCGGGTGCCGGATTTGCAAGTCCGCGAGCTCGGCGGGGGTGAGTGCGATGCGGGTCTGATCGCGCAGCTGACCGATCAAAAATGGTGTCAGCTGAGGCTCCAGCCAGGAGCGGATTTCTGCCAGTGCGTCTGGGGAAGCTGTGCCGGTGAGCGTGACCCGCAGCACGGTGCGGACGGCGGATGGGGCGAGTTCGGCAAGCGCGCTGGCGAGGCTGGCGCGGGACGACTCGGCGGCGAGGAAATCGAAGGTGAGCGTGCGCCAGTTGAGCGTGGCGACGGGAAGAGGTTGCACGCGGAGTGGTGCGCTGCGGGCGGTGATTTCAACGAGGGCGACGTTGCCGCTAGCGTCGTTGATGAACCGATCCGGCTCGGGTGTGCCGGGCATGACGATGCGACCGCCGTCGGTGTCGGGGAGCCAGTTGTGCCAGTGACCGATGGCGAGGTAGTCGAGCCCGGCGCGGGTGGCGGCGTTGAGCGCGATGGGAAAGTCGTTGGGCTGGTGCTTGGCCTCAATCGCAAGGGCACCGTGGGTAAGGCCGATCTTGATCACGTCAGCGGGGAGGCTGGCGGCGAGCTCCACGAGTTTCAGGCTCGGATCGGTGGTGGAGAGTTTTTGGTGGAGAGGAGAAGCGAGCAGGTAGGCATTGCCGCCGAGTTCAATGACACCGGATTCGCGAATAACGTGAACATTGGCCGGGGCATTGAGGAATGCCTTCCGCTGCCAGACGCAATCGGGGCCGGTGTAGGGGTCGTGATTACCCGGCAGAATATAGATGGGCAGGGCAGGGTAGGCACGGAACAGTTCGACGGTGGCCGCGACAAGGGTGTCGTCCACTTGGTTGTCTTCGAATAGGTCGCCGGCGATCAGGAAGGCGTCGGCCTCGTGTTTTACGGCCAACTCAAGCGTTCGCCGCAGGGTGGTGATACGTGCCTCACGGAGGCGGGATGCCTTTGCCTCAAATTGGGAGAAACGAGCGCCCAATTGCCAGTCGGCGGAGTGGATGAGTCGGATCATGGTGGGCGCTAGAGAAGCTAAACCAAAGGACGCTGATGCTGATCGAGTTGTGCTAGAGTGCGCACTCGCAGGAGGGGAACGCACCAGTGGGTTGCAAATGTTAGTGAGGGGCAAGGCATCAGATCGGTTATGAACAACATTTTTACACGCCCGGCTACTGGATGTGATTAGGTCGTCCGATTGGCCCTGCCAGTCGCGGTGAACCTCGCAGATGTCGTGCAGGCCGTGGAGCTATGTGGATTGGTCAGGTGGCTGAAGACGTAGATGTGTTCGCCGTAGATGCGGACGAGCCCAACGATGGGCGATTGGAGCCCCAAACGCTAAGCGTTGGACGCATCGGGAGGGAAGGGGATGTCTACCTCGGTAAGTTTCAGGGCGGCCCAAGTTCCTTGCCGGGCGTGGGAAATGTAGGGGTCGATGACGGCGAGTTCGTGGGTCTGGTTCATGCGCACGACGTTTTGATCGTGCAGGTCGTGAACCAACACACCGGTCGGGGCGTGATAGTAGGCGTGGTAGCCGTCATCCACGGTCTCGTTGTATTTGAGTTGCGCGGATACGAATCCCATTCCGGCCATGAGCGCGTCGGTCTCGGCCTTCGAGACTGGAGGTTGGTCCAGCGCCACATCGATGTGCGGTTGCGACACCACCGGTGCCAGTTCTTTGCTTTTCGCGTTGATCGTGAAGCCCTCCAAACGATAGGCCGTTTCGGGGAAGAGCACGGCGTGAAGCCGCATGCGGTCGAAGTAGTCGCCGAGCGAACTTTCGTTGATGCCGGCGTAGAGTCGTTTGAACCACCGGCCCGTGGTTTCGTCGTAATAGACGTGGTGCTCGGCTCCGCCGAATTCTCCCTGAGCCTTCCACTGACGCAAAAACCCTACCTCGTCGTAGGGAAGACTGTGCGCTTCGACCCAGAGGCGAAGACTTTTACGGCCCGTTTTGTCGAGAATCCGAAGTCGGGGGAGTTGAACTAACGACTCCGGGAGCTGTGGGTTTTCAGATACGTGTAGCCCTTGAGCGCCTGCGCGGTAGATACCTTCGGCTGATTGGAAACCGAGGCTATCGTGGCCTTCTTCACCCTGATCGCCAACGAGGTGACGGAGGGTGAGGAGAGTGTTTTCGATTGGGTGACGGGCATAACGATGCTGGAACCTAAGCTGGAGAGCCTGCCGGGTCAAGGCGGCGGAGCGGGGCGAAAAAAATGACGGAGGCGGATCAAACGGTTCGCTCATCGGGATAGTTTGCCGGACACCTGCCCATAGGCTGAACCGGTCTCAAGCATGTTGAAACTACGTGCCTGTATTTCCAACATCCGCAAGGCGCTTTTGAATCGGCCCATCCTGCGTAGGCCCTTGGCCGCGTTCGCTGGCCAAGTATCCCGCTCCTCTGCGGACTCAGACTAGCGGAGAAGCGAGGCGACGAACGCGCCCGTGTCTTCGCGTGTGTGCCGGTGTCGGCGGTCGTTATGCGGGCATCGGCGCAATCTGCTGGTGTCCCTATTCTCGGTAAGTCGAAATCGACGGCGGTTTGGGTTACCGCCCGGCCCGCGCGAAGTCTCCGGGACGGGAGGAACGTAGCCGGGCCGGGAGCCGGAGCGGAGTCGCCGGAGGCGGCCCGCGCAGGCAGACGGCGGGCGGAGAGACTAGCGGGGCGGAGTCTTCACGCGTGTGCCGGAACCGGTTCCACTAAGGCAAGGGGCCGCGCCTAAAGTGGAGCGAAGCGGAACGCAGGCGCGGTTGTTTGCCCGGTTGGACGCTGGTCGAGAGGCGTCGTGTGCGCGGCGATAGCCTTGCCGTCCTGGGCGAAAGTCTCGTGAGTTTACACGCCAGCAAATGCGACATGCGGTCGTATTTTGTGAAATCCCAAACGTTACGCGGCAGCGTAAGGAGTAGGGCGTCCTACCTTGATAGAAACGCGGCTGCGTTTCGTAAGTTAAACACGCGTGAGTCGCGTCTTCTCCAATGCTGAGTCCCAAGGCACAGCTCAATTTGAAGCACGCAAAGGCTTACTTTCGCGAGCATCTGAGTGTGGGAGACTACTACTCGGTCGAGGCGCAGGTGCGCGGTGAGTGGTTTGGTCAGGCGGCGGCTCGCTTGGGTTTGACCGGGGCCGTTGGTGAGGCGGAGTTCCTCGCGTTATGCGATGGGCGGAACCCGAGGACAGGTGAACGGTTGACCCAGCGGTTAAACTCGACGCGGCTTGAGGTGAGGTATCGGGCGGTGAAGCGGCAAGGTGCAGGCTACATGCATACCAGCCTCGGCCTGCATGGCCTTGAGCCCCAGTGTGTCCTTTTCGACGAAAGCCTCTTCGCGGGCTTTGAATTTTTTACGAATGCGGACTCCGTTCAGGCGACCATCCACCTGCCATAAAAAAGTTTCGTTGCGATTTCGGAACTGGCTAACGGTGAAAGTTGATTGGGTTATGCTAAGGTTGCCCGATAAACTGGGTAACATAGCTAGAGCCAAAACCTAAACCCTTCTTGTCGAAGGGGTAAACTGGCGGAGGGAGGGGGATTTAAACCGCTCTGGCACTATAACAGAAAAGCCTGATTTGTTGGGCTTTAAGTTGATTACGATTAGGTTAGAGTGGAAATAAAATGCAGTCAGATGCAGTTGAATCGCGGTGGAAATAGGTGCGGTGACAAATCACTGGCAAATAATTGCCGAGGGAAAAGACGCACCGGCGCGATGAAGCCGGGCCGGTGGGGGGCTCAATCTACCTTCGGTAAAATGATCGTTGCGCAGGGCTCTCCCCTGTCGCCTAGGTGGATATGGAGCTTGAGCGTGTGCAGGCGTTTCCGACCGGAGCCGGTGATGATGACCTTGAATAGACGTCCGTCCGGCTCGGTTTCGAGGCCACACAGTTCGACGAAGATCGCCTTGAGTTCCTCGTTGTCCGCCAGACCAAAGCCAAGAAGGTCCACGTCGCGAGCGGGCCGGTGCGCGCCGTCCGACCAAATCGCGAACAGCATCGCCCCTTTCAGCAGAAATGTCCCTCCGTGCCGCGAGCGACTCAGGCGATACGATCCACGCTTTTCGCCGGGAAACTGCAAGCAGTTGACGCCGTCTTCATGCCTTTAGGCCTCCTGTTAAACTTCGCTCGGCAGTGTGCCAGTCGTTCCAGGCGGTGATAAACTCGTCAATTGCAGCATGTAATTCGTCAATGCTGCGAAAGGCTTCGCGTCGGACCGTCTTTTGCTCGAGTTCGGCGAACCAGCGTTCAACGAGGTTAAGCCAACTCAAACTGCTAGGGATGAAATGCAGCACAAAGCGAGGGCGTTTTCGCAACCAGTCGCGGACGCGCTCGTGGCCGTGGATCGCTTAGTTGTCGAGGATCAGATGGAGGTCAACAGGCGAAGGAAACTCAGTCTCGATTCGACGCAGGAAGCGAAGGGACTCCTGATGTCGATGACGAGGATAGCACTCCGCCACGACGTTGCCATTGCCGACATGCAACGCGGCAAACAGGCAGGTTGTCCCGTGGCGTTGATACTCGTGGGTGTACGTGCCGCAGCGACCACGTATCGGGGGCAGGCCGGGTTGCGTTCGGTCCAACGCCTGAATCTGGCTCTTCTCATCGACGCATAACACCACCGCGGTGATCGGAAAAATCAAGAACCAGTAAGTCCGCTCGCAGCACTGACGATCACAAGCGATTCGTTTTCTGGCTCATACTGGGGCGATTTTTTTTATGTCCGCTATCGGCTTCCAAGGCGTAACACATCGTGGAACATTGCGAGACGTGTTGTAAGCGCTGTTGTAACTTCGCGCATTTCATACGTGTAACCACTTTATTATCAAAGTGGTGGAGCAGATGGGAATCAAACCCACGACCTCTTCATTGCGAACGAAGCGCTCTATCAACTGAGCTACTGCCCCGGGGAGAGGGTTTTGTGGGGAATCATCAGTGGGGAGTAAACACCTTTTTCCATCTGGGGCATCGTTAGCCATCTTGGCGGGTTACGAACTGATTTCACATATTACGAAAAGGAAAAATAAGCCTGGAACTGGGGTTGGTCTTCAAATTGCTATTGTCGGCTTGATTGTTTTGGAAAAGCTACTTTGAGCTTAACCAAGCATCAGCCAAAATCGCTAAAGCCATGAAGAAATCCACCACTAAACCCGCCGCCAAGACGCCCGCCCCAGCGAAGAAGGCTCCTGCAAAAACAGTTAAGAAAACAGCTGCGGCTCCGGCCAAGGCTCCCGCCAAGACTCCGGTCAAGGCCCCCGCCAAAGTTCCTGCCAAGGCAGCGACCAAGCCGGCGGTCAAAGCACCGGCCGTCAAAAAGGCCGCTTCCGCCGTCACTCGCATCACCGCCGCCATTGATGTCGGCTTCGGCAACTCGCTTTACCTTCGTGGTGAAGGCGGCGGCCTGAGCTGGGACAAGGGTGTCCTGCTTGACTGCGTGTCCGACGAGAGCTGGACCATCACCTTGGCCGAATCCACCAAGCCGATCGAGTGCAAGTTCTTGCTCAACGACGTCGCTTGGTCCGTGGGTAACGACTACATCGTTCCCGCCGGCTCCAGCGTGGTGCTCAAACCGACCTTCTAAGGTCCGGTTTTAGTTCGTCAGTCAGATCATTTCCTTGAACCCCGATTCATCCGAGTCGGGGTTCATTGTGTTCAGGTGGTTCTCGATCATGCGGGCGGCCGCGTCGCGGTCAGCCATGTCTTCGACCTCGACCATGCGCCCGTAAAGGCGCACCCCGGAGAACGGTTTGGGCACGGCAAAGCGGTCCCAACTGGGCAAGCGCCAGGTCGACTCGAACGAGACGCCGAGCAACAGGAGGGGCGTTTTGGTGCGGCGGGTGACAATGAGCGCGCCGGCTTTAAATTCATAGATCGGGCCCCTGGGTCCGTCGGGGGTGATGCCGATGTCATTGCCTGCACGCAGCACGTCAACGAGTGCGGTGACCGCCTCCCGGCCGAGCTTGTGACTCGACCCGCGCACTGTGCGCATACCGACCAGTCCGAAAAATGCGGTCAGCCACGCGCCGTCCTTGCTGGGGCTGACCAGCGCGTAGATCGGCCGGCCCTTGCGGTAGCGGCGAAACACCTCGGCGGTGAGCAACAGGCGGTTGTGCCAAAGGGTGAAGGCCAGCGGACGGTCCTGGATGGATAGCGCGGCGACGGCTTCGGCCGAGGCCGAGATCCGCAGGGAACGTAGCCAGACCTTGAGCAACCAGCCGACCGGTTGCAGCGCGGCCAGTTGCCAACTCTTGATGGATTTGACCACGGGTTTTTTGACAGCGACGGGTGGTGCGTCGGTGCTGGAGTTGTCGGCGGGTTCGTTCACGGAAGCGGGCGACGTTGAGGCAAGAAATCCACCGCGTCGATACGTGAGGTTAACTCAGGCCAGCGGAGGCGGCTCGGGGATGGCTTCAAGCAGACGGCGAGTGTAGGCGTCTTTCGGATTTTGATACAGCTCGTCGGGCGTGGCGGCTTCGACGACTTTGCCGCGGTTCATGACGATCACCTGATCGCTGATGTGCTCCACGATCGCGAGGTCGTGGGCGATGAACAGGTAGGTGAGGCCGAGCTCCTCTTGCAGGTCTTGCAGCAGGTTTACGATCTGCGCCTGCACCGATACGTCGAGCGCGCTGACCGCCTCGTCGCAGATGATGAACTCGGGCTCAACCGCGAGGGCGCGGGCGATGCCGATGCGCTGGCGTTGTCCGCCGGAAAACTGGTGCGGGTAACGGGCGAGATGATCGGGGGCGAGTCCGACGCGTTTGAGCAATGCGGCGCAACGGTCGCGGCGTTCGTCGCGGGAGAGTTGCGGGAAATGCAGGTCCAGCGGTTCGCGCAGCACGGACTCGATGGTCATGCGCGGGTTGAGCGAGTTGAACGGATCTTGGAAGATCATCTGCATGCGCTTGCGCCAAGGCAGGAAGGCGCGTCCACGCAGGCCAGTGACGTCCTGGCCGTCGTAGCGGATGGTGCCGGCGGTGATCGGTGCGAGTTTCACCAGCGCACGGCCGAGGGTGGTTTTGCCCGAGCCGCTTTCGCCGACCAGACCGACGGTCTGACCGCGGGTGATGGTCAACGATACGTCGTCCACGGCACGCACTTGTCCGGTCACACGACGCAGCAGGCCGCCGCGCAGCGGATAGTGGACCTTGAGGCCGGAGATTTCGACGAGCGGAGTCGCGGTGTCGTTGGGGGCGGACATGGCGTTCAGATGTCTCCGCGCGCGATGGCGGCGTGGTCGATGGTGGTGAGGCGGTGGCGACGATGGCCGAGGCGCGGAATACAGGCGATCAGGGCGCGGGTGTAGGGGTGCTGCGGATTGCTCAGCACTTCGGAGCAGGGGCCTTGTTCAACGATTTCTCCACGATACATGACGGCGACGTCGTCGGCGAAATTATGCACGATGCCGAAGTTGTGAGTGATCAGGATGACTGACAATCCAGCCGAGGCACGCAGTTCGCGCAGCAGGTCAAGAATCTGTCGCTGGATGGTGACGTCGAGCGCCGTGGTCGGCTCGTCGGCCACCAAGATGCGTGGACGGCAGGCGAGGGCCATGGCGATCATGACACGTTGCTGCATGCCGCCGGAGAGCTCGTGTGGATAGGAACCGTAGCGGCTGGCGGCGTCGACGATGCCGACGCGATCCAAGGCGGCGACGACATGGGCGCGCACGTCTTTGATCTCGGGCAGGTGCAGGCGCACCGCTTCGGCGATCTGGTCGCCCACGGTGAAGACTGGGTTGAGCGAGGTGGCCGGTTCTTGGAAAACGTAGCTGATCTCGCGACCGCGCACGGCACGCAGTTCGGAGGACGAGAGCTTAAACAAATCGCGTCCGTCGAGCAGCGCCGAACCCTCGATCTGACAGGTCGGGGCGTTGGGCAGCAGTTTGGTCAGGGCGAGTGCGGTGACGGATTTACCGGAGCCGCTTTCGCCGACAATGGCGAGCGTGCGGCCGGAGTGCAGGTCGAAGGAAATGCCGCGCACGGCCTCCACCGCACGCTCGCGTTGGCGGAAGGTTATGCGCAGGTCGCGCACTGAGAGCAGAGGTTGAGCGGGTGAAGTGGTCTTCATTGCGTTTTCATCCGGGGATCAACCACGTCGCGCAGGACGTCGCCGAGCAGGTTAAAGGCGATCACGGTGGTGAAGATGGCGAGGCCCGGAGTGAGCAGCCACCAGAAGTTGAGCATGAAGATTTTGATATTCTGCGCCTGCGACAGCATCAGTCCCCACGAGGAGGCGGGTTCGGCGATGCCGAGTCCAAGGAAGCTCAGTGCGGCTTCACCAAGGATATAGCCGGGAATGCTGAGCGTGGCGGCAACGAGCAGGTAGGACGCGAGATTGGGCAGAATGTGCAGCCGCAGAATGCCGAGCGGTCCCTGTCCCATGCACTCGGCGGCGAGCACGAATTGGGTGCGGCGAATGGAGAGCGACATGCCGCGCAGCACGCGGGCCGCGCCCGCCCAGCCGATCAGCGAGAGGATAATCACGATGACGATAAACATCTGATCCGAGCTGAAGCGCGGGGCCAACACCGAGCGCAGTGCGAGTAACAAGTAGAGGCTGGGCACGGCCATCAGGAACTCGACGCCGCGCATGCAGACGAAGTCGATCTTGCCGCCGAAGTAGCCGCTGAGTCCACCGACGAGCAGCCCCAACACCATGGTGATACTGATGCCGATCAAACCGATGGTCAGCGAGACACGCGAACCATAGATCAGCCGCGAGAAGACATCGCGTCCGGTCGAGTCGCTGCCGAGCGGGTAAAACACGGTGCCGGCCTCGGCGGGTTGCAGCAGATGGCGATTCGCCGGGATCAGCCCGAGCAACTTATAGTCAAAGCCCTTGGCGAAGAGTTGCAGGCGACGGTATTCTCCGGGGGCGGGTTCATAAGACGGACCGCTGCGATCGACCACTCGGTAGACTTGCACGGCCAGTCCGCCGTCGTGCCAGGTGATGCGGGTCGGCGGGTGGTAGGTGTTGTCGAGGTCCTGTTGATTGACCGTCTGGGTAGCGAGAAAACCAGCCAGTAACGCGCCGAGATAAAGCACGGCCAAGGTAACCAATGAGGCGAGCCCGAGCGGGCGGCGGCAGACTTCGCGAAGCATGTTCTTCATGAGTCTTGGTTCTCCAAACGGATGCGCGGATCGGACCAAGCGAGGAAGAGGTCCGCGATGAGGTTGCCAATGACCAGCATGACGCAGCTCAGCAAAATCGATGCGAGCACCACGAACTGATCCTCGCGCAGGAAGGCCTGATAAATGAGGTTACCGAGGCCGGGGTAGTTCATCACAATCTCGACCACCAGCGAGCCGCTGAGCAGACCGGAGAACGCAAAGCCGAGCGAGCTGATCAGCGGATTGATGGCGTTGCGCAGAACGTGTTTGAACATCACCAGACCTTCTGGGACGCCCTTGGCGCGGGCGGTTTGCACGTAGTCGGCCCGGATGGCGTCGAGAAAGTTGGCCCGCATCACGCGCATCAGTCCGGCGACGCCACCGATGCCGAGCACGATGACCGGTAGAACCAAGTGGTGCATGCGGTCGAGCAACTGGGCGCCGACTGAAAGAAATTCGTGTTCGATCGACGTGGCCCCGCCGAGCGGAAACCAACCGGTGCGGGCCGCCAGATAGACGGCCAGCAGCGCGAGGAAAAACTCCGGCACAGAGAGCGCGGCGTAGGCGAGGAATGAGCTTACGCGGTCAAAGATCGAGTCCTTGTAGATGGCGGCCAACACGCCGAGCGGCACGGCCACGCACCACGCCAGCAGCATGGAACAAAACGAGAGGAGGAAGGTGCTGAACAGACGTTGCCCGATCAGGTCGGCCACCGGGACCTTGAAGCTCCACGAGTAACCAAAATCGAGGTGGAGCACATTGCCCAACCACTTCGCGTATTGCACATACCAAGGCCGGTCCAAGCCGAAGTCGCGTTGCAGTTGCTCGACCAATCCGGCGGGGATGTCGCGCTGCATCTTGATCGGCGTGAGAAAGTCGCCCGGCGCGAGCGCCATGAGCGCAAAGACCAGCAAGGTGACCGCGAGCAGAAGCGGGATCAACGAGAGTAGACGGCGTAGTATGAAGGCGATCATGAGGCGGGCGCGTTCAGGTGCTTAGTTGAGCTCGGCCCAAAGGGCATCGAGGTTCCAGGTGATGCCGCCGAGCGGGGTGGGGACGACGGTCTGCCAGCGGTTGCGGATGCCGACATATTCGTTGCCCGTGACCAGAAAAATCAGCGGCTGCTGCTCGGCCATGATGGCCTGCACTTCATCGAAGGCGGCCTTGCGTTTGGTCTCGTCGAATTCGCGTCCGATCGAGCGCATGAGTTCGTCGATACGAGCTTCCCATGGCGTGGCCGGTTCGGTTTGCTGCGGGTTCCAGAGATGCAGGCGTCCGCCGCTCATGAGGATGTCCTTGGAGGCGTAGGGGTCGGGGGCGCCGCCGCCGAGACCGAGCAGCGAGGCCTCGTAGTTGAACGACTCGGAAGTGCGGCGGATGAGGGTGTTGAAATCAATAAACTGCAGCTGCACGCGAATGCCGAGGGACGCCATATTCTCGGCAAAGACGGTGGCCATCTCGGTGCGCAGATTATTGTTGTTGTTGGTCATCAGGTCGAACTCCACCGGATGTCCTTCGGCGTCCTGGAGGCGGCCATCGTGCAGGGTGAACCCGGCCTCGGCGAGGAGCGCACGGGCCTTGGTCGGGTCGAATGCGTAGCGGCGGGTGTCGGCATTGTGCCACTTGGCATTTTTGACTGAAACATAGCCGTGCAACGGGCTGGCGCGTCCGCCGAATACGCCCTGCACGATGCCCTCACGATTGACGCCGTAGGAAACGGCTTGGCGAAACCGGATATCCTGAAACCAACGGAGTTTGTGCGGAGCGACGAACGGTTTGCCGTCGGCATCGCTGCCGTTGCGCAGGTTGAACCAAACAAAGCTGGTCGACGAGGAGGGGCCGAGGTCGTGAATGGTGAAGTCGAATTTGTCGGCCGCACGGGTTATCCAAGTGACGTTGTCAGGCTGGATGCTCTCGACGTCGGTCAGGCCGCGGGCAAAGGCGATGTTACTCGCAGCAGAGTCGCCGACGATGCTGGTTACGATGCGTTCGATGTAAGGCAGACGCTGGCCGGCGGAGTCGACCCGCCAGTAGTTCGGATTGCGGCGGAATACCATGCGTTCGCCAGGGCGGTAAGATTCAAGCAGGAACGCGCCGAGCCCGACGAGTTGACCGGGGTTGTTGATGGCGGTGTTGATGCTCCATTGGTCGAGCAGGGTGCCGTCCTCAACGAATGGCGCGAGAACGTGCTTGGGCAGAATATCCTGACCACCGCCAAACAGCAGAAACGGCGCATAGAGTTGGGGCAGGGTGAAGCGAACGGTCAGGTCGTCGACCTTGGCCACGGAGACCTCCTGGCCTTCGATCAAATGGAAATACGCGGGGCGGGTTGCGAAACGCAGCTTGGGTTTGCCGGTTTCCGAATCGATAACTGGCTGGCCGGTGGCGGGGTCGAGCTCCTTGGCGTAGATGGACTGCCAGGTAAACACGACGTCGTCGGCCGTAAACGGCTCACCGTCGCTCCAGCAGACGCCTTCGCGCAGGTGGAAGGTGTAGTTCAGCCCATCCGGGGAGATTTCCCAGGATTTGGCCAAGCGCGGGATGATTTCGCCGTTTTCCGGATCGAGAGTGGTCAGGCTCTCCAAAAACCGGCCGATGGCAGAGCTGGAGGACTGATCCTCGGAAATGAGCGGGTTAAGCGTGGCGATATCACCGGGCATGCTGGTGACGAGCATGGCGCCGTATTTGCCAGGAAGTTGTTCAGTGACTTCGGCCCCGGCAGGGATGGGCGCGACCTTGCCGACCGGAGGCGCGGGCAGGGGACGGGAGCACCCGGCGATGAACGCGCATGCAAGAAAGAGGGAGAGACGGCTTAAAATCGGGCTGGGCATCAGGGCTGCGGGTTACGAGACCAATAAATCACGTAACTGCAAAGGACATAGCGCTGGAAAGGAGGTGTCATTTTTTTTGTGAGGTCGGATGGCGAAAATGACTGAAACTTTCGGCTTCCGTTTTGGCGGTGGGTTTCTACGGTTTCGCCTCTTGTGATCACGGAGAGGTGGCAGAGTGGTCGATCGCGCCGCACTCGAAATGCGGTGGGCCGAAAGGTCCCGGGGGTTCGAATCCCTCCCTCTCCGCCATCCTTCGCCCTGTGGGCTTCGGATGGCACGGCCATTTGAGGTGTCGCTGATGATATTTTCGGCCTGTTGGAGGTAATGCGAAGGATGCCCTTCGAAGCCCGTAGGGCGAAGTAGGGCGGTTTGACTTAAGCCACCCCATTTCAAACTGTCTCTCATGCACTACGTATACCTTATCCGGAGTGAATCTGTTCCTGAGAGGCGTTACACCGGGTATACGGAAAATCTTCGTCAACGGCTCATGGATCACAACGCGGGTAAAAACATAAGCACCGCGTCATATCGGCCTTGGAGTCTGCAAACCTACCTTGCCTTCACGACCAAGGCTCAAGCGCTCGCCTTCGAACAGTATCTTAAATCTGGATCGGGCCACGCCTTCGCCAACAAACGTCTGTGGTGAACCCCATGTGAGAAATTCTCACCGCGAGTCCCGACGTGCCCGCGTTTTCACTTGGACGCTTAGGTCTGCCAGCCAACCCCTGGTGTCCAATGTTCCGCCATCCGGGGGGCGGCTCCACTGCTGGCTGTGGTCAAAACGGGACCAATGAAGGTCTGGATGTCGGCCACCACTGTGGAAAATGCGACGGTCGGTAGACCGTTGCGTTTGAGAAATGCCGCCCACCGCCCCGCGCGTTCGCGGTCCGTCGCAAACGCGTTGCTCAAACCAACGGGTATCCCCCTCGGCCACGGAGTAGTTCGGCGAGCGAAGGTATCCGACGAGTCTCCAGTTACTGGACCTGGATGCCAGCCCGAGCAGTCGCATGCAGATGCTCTGCTCGATGACCAATACCTCGAAAAACACGGCACCGACAAACGTGAGCGCACACAGAAGATGAATGGTGACCAAGAGGCCGTAGTAGGAACCCATACCGCCATCATGCCGTAAAGGGCCGGCCCTTTCCTTGATCTGGCTCAAGTCGCACGCTCATTTCATGCGTTCCTTCCGCAAGAACACGGAAGCGGCCACTGCGCGACTGCCGCCGGCACCCCGTTTACCTCTGCCTTCTCATTAGGGATGGTGGGGAGGCACAGAAATGGTCACTCTGGGTGGAGCGGTCCCGCATCGGGCGATGAGTGGTGAGTGATTGCAGGATACCTACGATACCGGTAGCCCGAAGTCGGGTGTGTCCTCACTCAGAACGGCTCGTCGTCGTGGATGGTTTCGCCATGCGAATTGGCGGCGCCTTCGTCGATGATGTTGGGATCCTCTTCATCGGAGGGGGCGGCGGCTCCGGTCGCGCCGACGGGCTCGATTTTCCAAGCGTTGAGGTTCACAAAGTAGCTTTCCTTCCACTCGCGGCCGCGCAGATCGAAGAAGACCTTGGCCTTCTCACCCTCCTTGAGGGTGGAAACGAGGCCGACCTTGTCCTTTACGCATTCAAATTTGATGTCCTGCGGGAATCGGCCCGATTCAATAGTCAGCACGAATTCGCGCTTATTGAAGCCGCTGCCAAAGGTTTGCTCTTCGAAGATTTTTTTAACGGTGCCGGTGATCTCAAACATGGCGCCAACGATGAACGGGGAGTGTGCCGTTGGGCCAGTCGGATTTTTAGGAAACACGCTCAAGTCCCGGCTGGCGTTTGCGTCGGAGCGGGTTCGGTGGCGTATTGGTGTCAATAAACGCAGGCACCCAGGCGCAAATGCCGGTGTCACCAAGTGAGCTTTAGTCATGAAACCTAAAATTGACCCCAAAAAATACCGTGTGCCGGCCGGCACTGACGTGAATCTCGCCAAATGGCCGACCAAGGTGAAGGACGTCTACGATTCGAAAAAAGACTACAAAAAGGCCTTGGAGAAGCAGGTCGATACCCTGAGCGAATTGCAGCGCATGCATTACGCGTCGAACAGGTATTCCCTGCTGCTGATTTTCCAGGCCATGGATGCGGCCGGCAAGGATGGCGCAATCCGGCATGTTTTGTCGGGCATCAATCCGCAGGGCTGCCAGGTGTTCAGCTTTAAACAGCCGAGCTCGGAGGAGTTGGAACATGATTTTTTATGGCGCACCAACAAGCGCCTGCCCGAGCGGGGACGGATCGGGATTTTTAACCGCTCCTATTATGAAGAGGTTCTGATCGTGCGGGTGCATCCCGAGCTATTGAATGCACAGGGGTTGTCCGATCAGGAAATCGCGGGCAAGGCCATCTGGAAGGAACGTTTCAAATCGATCATCGATCAGGAGGCGCACCTGCATCGTAACGGCACACGTATCATCAAAATCTTCCTGCACCTCTCAAAGGATGAACAGCGGGAGCGCTTCCTAGCGCGAATCGACGAGCCGGATAAAAATTGGAAATTCTCCATGGCCGACGTGAAGGAGCGCGAACGTTGGGACGACTACATGGCGGCCTACGGGGCCTGTCTCGGTGCGACCAGCACCGCTGATTCGCCGTGGTATGTGGTTCCGGCCGACGACAAGAAAAACGCCCGGCTGATCATCTCCGAAATCATTGTCGATACGATGCAGGGACTCGGTCTGAGCTATCCAAAAACGAGCGCTGCGCGCCGCAAAGAACTGCTGAAGCTGCGCGATCAACTTTGAGTCTGTGGATATGGTGGAGCGGCTTGTCCTCAAGACGCTTGGTTTGAAGTGTTACCACGCACAACGAACGCGTTGGGGACAACGCGTTCCACCTGGGGCGCGGGTTACGCACAAAAAAGCGGACGACCTTGTTTGGGTCGCCCGCTTTGATGAAGCGGATGAGGGATATGGTTTAGGAGGTCGCGCTGTCCTTGACCTTCTCGTAAGCGGCTTGAACGGCTTTCCACGCCTCGTTGGTTTTTTCCTTGGTGGCGGACCAAGTGTCGGAGGAGGCTTCGCGGACGTT
The DNA here is from genome assembly GCA_037969015.1 of Opitutaceae bacterium. Classification (GTDB taxonomy): domain Bacteria; phylum Verrucomicrobiota; class Verrucomicrobiia; order Opitutales; family Opitutaceae; genus JAUWBF01. Next base: position 128,825 of record JBBKWO010000017.1, on the reverse strand, counting down.
ACCCAGTTGGGTCTTCAGCGCGGCGCGGGCTTCTTTGTATTCAGCCACGGCCTTGGCGCGGGCGGGCGCGGTTTTGTCGGAGATGGATTCGACGCCTTCGTCGGTTTTTTGAGCCAGATGATCAATGCCGTTGGCAAAGTCGTCCTTCTTTTCGAAAGAGTAGTTCTTGATGCTGTCCCAAGTATTGACGGCGGCGTCCTTGACGTTCGTGGCTATTTCCTTGGCGGCCGTAGCGGTATCGTGGGCGACGTCTTCGGCGGTGGTCTTGGATTCTTTAGAGCAACCGGTCAGAACGATGGCGGCGGAACTCAGGACAGCTAGGAGGGCGATGGAGGGAGTGATTTTCATAATAATAAATAACGAGGTTTTAGCTATACGTGGCCAACGGTTTGGATTCCTGGGTTGAGAGCGTGAAAACGTCCGCGTCACGCGCTCAGACAAGGTGAGCCATGCCACCAGATTATGCAAATGGCGTGGCTGGCGCTATGGGGTGTTACCCGCGGTCGGAGCATTGACCAGTCGGCGAACAACCCGTTCAAGGGTCAGACCCTGCGCAAGAATTGAGAAGATCACCACGACGTAGGTAACCGCCAAAACGATCTCACGTTCGCGGCCCGGCGGCAGGGACAACGCCAATGCCACCGAGATGCCGCCGCGCAGTCCGCCCCACGTCATGATACTCACCGTGCCTGGCGTGAATTCCCGCCAGCGGCGCAGCACCGTCATGGGCAGCACTACACTGACCCAACGAGCAAACAGGATGGCCGGTATGGCCAGCAAACCGGCCAGCATCAGTTGTCGGGTGAAGGTAAGCACCAGAATTTCCAGGCCGATCATGACGAACAACAACGCGTTGAGCACTTCGTCGATGAGCTCCCAAAACATATCGAGGTTCTTGCGAGTCGTGTGGCTCATCGCGAAGCGCCGTCCGTGGTTGCCGATGAACAGGCCGGCCACGACGACGGCGATGGGACCGCTGACGTGAATGACCGCAGCCAATGCGTAGCCGCCCATGACGAGCGCGAGGGTCAGCAACACTTCCACGCGGTAGTTATCCACGCTCTTGAGCAGACGGTAAGCGATCCAACCGATCACAAAACCAAACAGCGCCCCGCCCAATGCCTCTTCGGCAAACAGCAGTCCGACGTGTTCGGCGGTGACGTGCTGGCCGCTTATCACGATTTGGCTGAGCACGATAAAAATGACCACGCCGACGCCGTCGTTGAACAGAGATTCGCCGGCGATCTGGATTTCCAGGCTGTGCGGAACTTTGGCATGCTTGAGGATGCCGATGACCGCGACCGGGTCGGTTGGTGAAATCAGTGCGCCAAACAGCAGGCACCACATGAAGCTCAGGTGAATTCCGACCCAGCCGAGGCCGAAGTGAATGAGTGTGCCGAAAACAAACATCGAGACGACCACTCCGAGCAGGGCGAGGGTGGCGACCACGCCCTTTTGCTCGGCCAGATCGGCCAGGTCGATGTGCAGCGCACCGGCGAACAACAGGAAACACAGCATGCCCTGCATAAGGGTCTCGTCGAAATCGATCTGACTGAGCACGCCTTCCGCGGTGGATTGAACCACGGGGGCAAAGTGTCCGATGCCGATCAGCGCGAGCGAAACCAACAGAGCGATCAACATGACGCCGATGGTCGCCGGCAGTTTGAAGAAGCGGTAGTTCAGGTAACTGAACAGGGCGGTCAGCGAAATGAGTATCGCGATGATTTGGAAGATGGTCATGCGGATCGGGTCAGCTCTTGGATCAGGCCGGCTTGGGTGGGGTAGCGTGCTTGCAGTTTAGATCGCTCCCCAGGTTCATAATCACGGTTTTCAAAAGCGGGGCAGAGTGTGCAGCCGAAAAAAGAGTAGGCGTCCTCTGCGTCGCGCAGCGGTCGCGCGCCCATCCAGACCCCGGCCGGCACGGTGAACTGTAGATGTTGTCCCGCTACGATATCTGGACCGAGCAGGATGACGTTGTTGCTGCCGTCGGGGTGCAGCAGGAGCAGCTCGATCGGGTCGCCGAGATAGAAGTGCCAGATCTCGTCCTGAGTCAGCCGGTGCATCGCGGAAAAATCTTCACGTGTGACCAGTGCGTAGATCGCCGAACCGGCCAGTCTCGGTGCGTTGCCAAAGTTGTCGGGCAACGTCTCCGCCGGCAGTTGCAACGGACTTTGATAGCTGATGGCGAACCAGCAGCCTTCGTGGGGAATACGAGCCATGCCGTGGTGGTCGATGAGAGTCTGGGCGGTCATGGGATGGGAGTCGGAACGTGGACATTCCTGTCCACGTCTGGCGATTTGGTGAGGCAGGAGGTATTTTTCAAACGGTGGTGTCGCTCGGCGTGGACAGGAATGTCCACGCTCCTTCCACGCAAAACAAGGTTGGGTTTTGGGCGGTTTCCTGTTTTTCGTGGGGGCTTCCCTATGAACGTGCCCTTTTTGGATTTGTCCCTGCAGCATCAAGCTATCCGCACCGAGGCGTTGGCTGCCTTGACGGCCACCTACGATGCCACCCGGTTTTGTCTGGGGCAGGATGTCACTGATTTTGAGACCAACTTTTGCGCGACGCTGGGTTATCCCCGTGTGCTGGGCATGAACAGCGGCACCTCGCCGTTGCACGCGGCTTCGGTGCTGGGCGGATTTGGCCCGGGGGATGAGGTTTTGTTGCCTCCGTTCACGTTTATCTCGTCGGCCTGGGGCATCAGCTACGTCGGTGCGACGCCCAAGTTTGTCGATATCGATCCGGCCACTTTGAATATCGATCCGACCAAGATCGAGGCCGCCATCACCCCGCGCACCAAGGGAATCGTGGTTGTGCATTTGTTTGGTCAACCCGCGCCGATGGACGAGATTCTCGCCATCGCGAAAAAGCACAACCTGTTCGTCGTTGAAGACTGCGCGCAGGCCGTGGGGGCGCGTTATAAAGACACTCCGGTTGGTTCGCTCGGTGATGTGGGCACGTTTAGCTTTTATCCGACCAAGAATCTCGGCGGCTGCGGCGAGGGAGGGGCGCTGGTCTCGCGTCACGATGACTTGTTCGCCAAAGCTAAGCTGCTGCGGGTGCACGGTTCAGGCCGGCGCTATTATCACGACGAGGTCGGTTTCAATTTTCGCATGGATGGTTTTCAGGCCGCCGTGCTCAACGTGAAACTTCCGCTGCTCGCCGGCTATACGGCGCGTCGTCAGGCGGTGGCCAAGCGCTACCGCGAGGAAATCAAACTGGCCGATGTCATCCTGCCCGCGACGTTTGATTACGGTGACAGCGTTTATCACCAGTTCACCATTCGGCATCCCCGTCGTGATGCCGTGCGCGAGTATTTGACCCAGTGTGGCGTGGGCACGGATCTGATTTACCCGGTTCCGCTGCATCGTCAGCAGTGCTACGCGAACTTGGGTTATGCCGAAGGTGTCCTGCCGGTATCGGAAAAAGTCTGCGCGACCTGCGTGAGCTTGCCGATTTTCCCCGAGCTGACCGACGCGCAGGTCGATCACGTCATCAAGAGCATCAATTCATTCTAAGGACAGCCGACATGATTAATGGGATTCGCTTCAAAGTCTGCGGTTTGACCCGTGCTCAAGATGCCCGGGCAGCCGCGGCGCTGGGTGCGGATTTCCTGGGGTTCATCCAGTATCCGAAATCCCCGCGTTACCTGCCGCTGGCGGACTACCTGAAGCTGAAGGCCGAACTGCCGTCCGGCGTGCCGCGCGTAGCGGTGATGGTCGAGCCGTCGCTCTCGGAATTAATGAAGGTGGAATCCGCCGGTTTCGACCGGGTGCAGATTCATTTCAACGCCAACCTGCCGCTGGTGCGTATTCGCGAATGGAGCGAACTGGTCGGTGCCGCCAAACTCTGGCTCGCCCCCAAGCTGCCGCCCGATTCGGATGTATCGGAATCTCTGATACCGTTGGCGGACACTATGCTATTGGACACCTTTGAAGCCGAGGGTTTCGGCGGCTCGGGCAAGACCGGGGACTGGGGCAAGTTTGCGCGTCATCGCGCGGCTTTCCCGGGCAAAACCTGGGTGCTCGCCGGCGGACTCTCTCCGGACAACGTTGCCGCGGCTATCGCGGGTAGCGGGGCGGATTTTGTCGACGTCAACAGCGGCGTGGAGTCATCGCCGGGCGTGAAAGACATTGAAAAGATTGTGCGGCTGGCCGAGGTGCTGAAGGGGCTTTGATGTAGCCACGGCCGTCCCCGGACGTGTCCGGTGTCAGAGGTCTTTCGTCGCCAGCACACGGCCGGGGACGGCCGTGGCTACATTTCGATCTCAGCCCAGGAAGCGCTCGTGTATCCACCAGCCGAGCCAGCAGCCGAAAATTGAGCCAACGCCGCTGATCAGAAACGAGGTGAAGAACTCGCAGCCATAGGCATCGGCACCCCACCAGAAGACGTAGCTCATCACGAACGAGGTGCCGAATATGCAGAGCTTAAGCATGTTGGTTTCGGCGTGGCCGCAGTCGCTTGATTACATTCCAGGGAAGCCGCCCATTCCACCCATGCCGCCACCGCCGCCCATGCCTTTCATCTGGCGCATCATCTTTTTGGCGCCGCCGCCCTTGAGCATCTTCATCATCTTTTGCATCTGCTGGAATTGTTTGAGCAGTTGATTGACCTCGAGGACCTTCACGCCGGCACCGTTGGCGATGCGCAGGCGGCGGTTGCCGTTGAGGACCTCGGGTTTGCGACGCTCCTGGATGGTCATCGACTGGATGATGGCCTCGGTGCGCTTCATCTGTTTCTCGGAGTCGGCAGGGAGCTCGACGCCGCTCATGCCGGGCATCATGCCCATGATGCTCTGCATGGAGCCGAGCTTCTTGATCTGCTGCATCTGGGCGAGGAAGTCCTCCAGGTTGAAGTCGGCCTTGCGGAGCTTTTCCGCCATCTTTTCGGCTTCTTTCTGATCGATGTTTTCCTGGGCCTTTTCGACGAGGGAAACGACGTCGCCCATGCCGAGAATGCGGGACGCCAGGCGGTCGGGATAAAAGGTGTCGAACTCGGAGGTCTTTTCGCCGGTGCCGACGAATTTGATCGGGACGCCGGTGATTGACTTGATCGAGAGGGCGGCGCCGCCGCGGGCATCGCCGTCGAGTTTGGTGAGGATCAGGCCGGTGAGGCCGAGGGCTTCGTGAAAGGCTTTGGCGACGTTGACCGCCTCTTGGCCAAGGGCGCCGTCGGCGACGAGTAGGATTTCGTCGGGTTTGACGCGCTCGCGCAACAGGCGGACTTCCTCGATGAGGTCGGTGTCGATTTGCAGGCGGCCGGCGGTGTCAAAAAGGATGACGTCGGCTTCGGCGGCCTTGGCGGCGGCGAGGCCGGCGACGCCGATGGCGGGAACGTCTTTGGAAACGCGGTCACAGTAAAAACCGATTTCCTCGGCCCTGGAGAGGATCTCCAACTGGTCGATGGCGGCGGGACGGTAGACGTCGCAGGCGACAGCAAAAGGTTTGGAACCGCGTTTTTTGAGGAGTTTGGCGAGTTTGGCGGTCGAGGTGGTTTTACCTGAGCCGTGGAGGCCGACCATGAGCACCTTAAGCGGGCGGATGGCAGCGAGTTCGGTGGTGCCTTCGCCGAGCAGGCGGACCAGCTCGTCGTTGATAATTTTGACGATTTGCTGGCCGGGGGCGACGCCCTTGAGGACTTCCTGGCCAACGCAGGCGGTTTGGACGCGCTCGATGAAGTCGCGGACGACCTTGAAGTGCACATCAGCGGAGAGCAGGGCGGCGCGAACCTCCTTGAGGGCGTCGGCCATGTTCTCTTCGGTGAGTTTGCCAACCCCACGGAGGTTACGGAGTGCGGAGGAAAGTTTGTCGGTAAGGGACTCGAACATCGTTAAAGGAACCATGGAAACGACTCCGGGGTGCGAAGGAACACTATTTTTGCTTCACTGCCCGTTCGCCGACCTTTTCCCGCAGAGCCGACCTACGGAAAAGTTTAACCTAATGGGTTAAACTTTTCCGGGTGGGCATGAGTAAGGGGAGGGGGCGGAATGGGGTGGCAAAGAATTGTGTGGATTACCGGGGGGGCTTTCTGAGAACGTGTCGGCTCCCATGAATCCTGTTCTCAACCTGTTACTCGAAGGCGGCAGCCTTACCACCGCGCAAATGGCGCAAGTGGCCGGCATGTCCGTGGCTGAAGTTGAACAGCACCTGGAGCAGCTGAAAAAAGATAATATCTTCCTCGGCTGGCGTCCGGTGCTCGATCTCTCCCGCGAGGCCGCCGCTGCAGCCGCTGTGCGCGCGGTCATCGAAGTTCGGGTGACTCCTGAACGTGGGGGCGGCTTCAGCCGTCTGGCTTCCCGTCTGGCGAAGTTCGACGAGATCGAGTCCTGCTACCTGATGTCGGGTGCCTACGATCTGTTGGTTTTCGTTAACGGCACCAGTCTGCAAAAGGTTGCCGGTTTTGTTTCCGAAAAACTTTCCACGCTCGACGGCGTGCTCTCCACCAGCACCCACTTCATGCTGCGCGCCTATAAAGAAGGCGGCTTCCTGATCGAGCAAAACGAGACCGAAGGCCATCGCCTGACAGTCACGCCGTAACCCCAGTCGTTTCCCGTCATGAACGTTGACCCAAAACGCTGGGTGGCGCGCCACGTGGCTGCGCTGCCAAAAAGCGGCATTCGCGATTTCTTTGAACTCGTGGCCAAGATGAAGGGCCAGGATGTTATCTCGCTCGGCGTCGGTGAACCCGACTTCGTGACACCTTGGCATGTGCGCGAGGCCGCCATCTACGCGCTCGAGCGCGGCAAGACCTACTACACGTCGAACCTCGGCATGATCGAGCTGCGCCGTGCGATCTCCACCTACGTGGGCGAACACTTCAATATCGGCTACCGCCCGGAGGATCAGGTGCTCGTGACCGTTGGCGTCTCCGAGGCCATCGACCTTGCGCTGCGCGCCCTCTGCAATCCCGGCGACAAGGTCATGTATCACCAGCCGTGTTACGTGTCCTACCACCCGAGCATTTCGCTCGTGCACGCCGAGGCCGTCGAAGTGCCGACCTACGCCAAAGATAATTTTTCCCTTACCGCCGAGTCGCTGCGCGCGGCCTGGCAACCCGGTTGCAAGATTCTCATGCTCAACCTCCCGTGCAATCCCACGGGCGGCACCTGCTCCTTGGAGCAGCTTGAGAAGATCGCCGAGTTCTGTCGCGAGAAAGATCTGCTCGTGCTGAGCGACGAGATCTACTCCGAGCTCACCTTTGACGGTGTGCACACCAGCATCGCCACGCTGCCCGGCATGGCCGAGCGCACCATCTTCCTGCACGGGTTTTCCAAGGCCTTTGCGATGACCGGCTGGCGCATTGGTTATGCCTGCGGTCCGGCGGTGCTCATTGATGCCATGATGAAGGTCCATCAATACACCATGCTCTGCGCCTCCATCGTTGCCCAAGAGGCGGCGCTCGAGGCGTTGCTGCGTGGGTGGGACAGCGTCTGCAAGATGCGTGACCAATACCATCGTCGCCGTGATCTCGTGGTCCGTCGTTTCAACGAGATCGGCCTCACCTGTCACTCGCCGCGCGGATCGTTTTACGCATTCCCCAGCGTGAAACCGCTCGGTCTGACCGAGTCCGAATTCGCCGTCGGCCTGCTCGAAAAAGAGAAGGTCGCCGTCGTCCCCGGCACCGCCTTTGGAGTCAACGGCACCGGGCACGTTCGCGCGTGCTTTGCCACCAGTTACGAACAACTTATCACCGCCTGCGATCGCATGGAGCGTTTCGTCAATCAGGCGCGAAAAACCTGAGTCGCCACCGCGCGACTTCCCGTCAGTCTACCGTTTACCATCCCGCCATGTCCCGTTCCGTAGCCATCGTCGGCCGACCCAATGTCGGCAAAAGCCGCCTCTTTAATCGTCTGGCGCGGAAACGCATCTCGATCGTCCACGACCAGCCGGGCGTCACCCGTGATGTCATCACGGCCGAGATTGCCGAGGGTGAATACTCACTGCTCGACACCGGCGGTCTTGGTCTGGCCGGCGGCGAAACCACCGCGGCCCTCACCGCCGCCTCGGAGCTGCAGGTGAACTTCGCAATCGAAGCAGCCCAGCTCATTGTCTTTGTGCTCGACGGCCTGGAAGGCATGACCGGGCTCGACCAAAAAATCGGCTCCATGTTGCGCCGCTCCAAGAAGGACGTGCTCGTCGTCGTCAACAAGGCCGACTTCGACGACTCCAAGGTCGATTTGGCCGAGGTTTACCGCCTTGGTCTGGGCGAGCCCGTCTGCGTCTCCGCCGAACACGGCACCGGCGAAACGCTGCTTCGTGAAGCTATCCTGGAGCGCCTCGGACCCGTGCCCTACGTCACTGAGAAAAAGGACAAGACCTCCGCCGATCCCATCAGCGTGTGTTTTGTCGGCCGCCCCAATGTTGGCAAATCGTCACTCAGCAACCGTCTGCTCAAGAGCGACCGTCTGATCGTCAGCGACGTCCCCGGAACGACCCGCGATGCCATCACGCTGCCCTTCAAGTTCCGCGACCGTAACGACCGCCTGATTGATTTTATCCTGGCCGACACCGCCGGTATTAAAACCCAGACCAAGCTGTCCTCACCGGTTGAATACTTCTCCCGCCTCCGCTCGCTCGACGCCATCAGGGAGACCGACGTGGTGTTCCTCGTGCTCGACGCCGTTGACGGTGTCACCCAGCAGGACAAGGCCATCGCCGGCGAAGCAGTCAAGGAGCGCAAACCCATCATCGTGGTCATCAACAAGTGGGACGTCGTGCTCAAGGCCTTCAAGGCCGGCCTCGAACCCGACTGTGCACCCGAGTCCGGTCTGCATGGTTACGACGGCGAACGCGAATACCGTGAAAAATACGAGAACGCTCTGCTCAGCCGCCTCTTTTTCACGCCCGGTTCCCCGATCATCTTTGTGTCCGCACAAAGTGGATACGAGGTTAGCCGCATGTTAAACGCCGCGGTTAAGATCAACCGCCTGCTCGACATGAAGATCCCCACCGGTCGTCTGAACGCCCGTCTGAACTACCTGACAGAGCGCACCCCGCCGCCCTCGGTTGGTGGCAAACGCTTCCGGGTCTACTACGCCACCCAGACCGGCAACCGCCCTTTCCGCATTCGCATGTTCTGCAATCGCGAGGAAAAACTCACCGAACAATACCGCCGCTACCTTGAGGCCGGCATCGTCGAAGAGTTCGGTTTGGGCGGCTGTCCCTTCCATTTCGAACTCGTCGGCAAGGAAAAGCATGAGACCGGCGTCTCCTTCTCCGTGCGCAAAGAACGCGAGAGTCGCGGCGAGGCTCATACGCCCAAGTGGAAGGCGAGCGAAAACAGTGATGATTTCCCCTCTAATGAAACACTCGAAGACTGATTATCGCGGTGGCGAAGCCGTCACCCTCACAACCAAGGCCCTCGAACTGACCGTCACCACCTCGGTTGGTCCCCGCATTGTTTCCCTGCGCTCGCTGAAGGGCAAAACCGGTAATCTTTTCCTGCAGTTGCCCGACGACGAGCAACGCTACCACGGTTACTATCTACGCGGCGGTCACCGCCTCTGGCATTCTCCCGAGCACATTGTCCGCACCTATCAACCGGACGATCTGCCGCTCGCGGTCAAACCGCTCGCCAATGGCCTGGCCCTCGCACAACCCACCGAGGAAAAAACCGGCATCCAGAAAGCCGTTAAGATCGAGGTTCAGGGCGAGCGCACTGTGAAACTCACCCACGCTCTTACGAACAACGGACTTTGGCCCATCGAGACGGCAGCTTGGGCACTCACCATGATGCGTGGCGACGGTTACGGCGTGCTCCCGCTCTTGCCGAAGGGCAACCACGCCGATGGCGATCTGTTGCCTTCCTACGCGCTCGTTCCCTGGTCCTACACCGATCTGGCCGCTCCCGTCTGGCGGATGCACCGTGATTTTATCGGCATCGACGTCGCCAAGGCGACCAGCGCACACAAGCTTGGCATCACCAACTATCCCGGTTGGTCCGCCTATTGGCTCGATGGCACCACTTTTGTGAAATACGCCCCGGTTCAGTCCGGCGTCACCTATCCCGACATGGGCTGCGTTTTCGAGGCCTTCACCAACGGGGAGATGATCGAATTCGAGACTCTCGGTGCGTTGACCAAGCTAGCTCCCGAAGAATCCCTTTTCCACACCGAGCACTGGACCGTGCTCGACGGTCTCAAGAAACCGGATACCAACGAAACCTTCGCCGAACTGGCCAAGGTCGTCGGACGCTGGATCAAGACCTTGAAGTGAGTGGAGCTTTTGGGCCCACGAAACACACGAAATAACACTAAAGGTCTTGGCTGGGATTTTCTGCTGAATTTTTCGTGTCCTTTCGTGTGTTTCGTGGGCAATCCTAGTTCGAATGCCTGCCCTGCGACTCATCTTCCTCGGTTCCGATCCGATCACGCTCCCGCTGCTTGATTGGCTCGCTGACCATGCCCGCGAGCAGGTCGAGCTGTTCGCCGTCTACACCCAGCCGGACCGTCCGGTCGGGCGCGGTCAGAAAGTCGTGGCCAACGGCATCAAGACCTGGGCGCTGGCTCGGGGCATCCCGGTTCATCAGCCGGAAAAGATCACCCGTGAGGTTCGCGAAGCCTACGCCGCACTCGCGCCGGATCTTTCGCTGGTTATGGCCTATGGGAAAATTCTGCGTCCGGCCTTCATTGATGCACCGCGCCTCGGCACGCTGAACCTGCACGCTTCGCTGTTGCCGGCGTTTCGCGGTGCCTCGCCGATCCAGACCTCCGTCGCCGCCGGCGAGCCGCGCACCGGCGTGTCGTTGATGCGCATCGTGCCCGAACTCGACGCCGGACCGGTCGCCGATGTGGAATCAGTCGCGATTGAACCACTCGACACCGCGCTGGAGATCGAGGCCAAACTGGCCGCCGCCTGCGTGCCGCTGGTTTCCCGTAATCTCGCCGCCTTGGCCACCGGCGCCCTTGAGTTTGTTGAGCAAGACCACGCCGGTGCCACCTTCTGTCGTCGCCTGGTCAAGGCGGACGGCGTCCTCGATTTCACGGCACCCTCCGCCGAGCTGGCCGCCCGTATTAACGGACTCTTCCCCTGGCCGGCGTGTTCGTTCGAGTTTGCCGGCCAGCCGGTCAAGGTCGGCCTGGCGGATTGCGCGCATCAGGCGGAAGGGCAGGGCGGGGCGCCCGGCGAAGTGTTGGGCACCGATGCCGACGGCCTGCTGGTTTCGACCGGCTCCGGGGTATTGCGTCTGCGCCGCTTGCAGCGTCCCGGCGGTAAAATGCTACCCGCCGGTGAATTTCTGCGCGGCCATGTGATTCCGGCTGGCACGATCCTCGTTTCGACCCCAATGCCGAAGCTGTAGGAGGGGCTTTACGCCCCGACCGGGCGACGTGGCTTGTCGATAAATATCGTCGTTGGTTTACCCCACGATATTGATCGGGGCGTAAAGTCCCTCCTACGGGGGCGTCCTTTTCTCGATGAGCCATTGTGGTGGCGGGGAACCATCGTTGGTCAGTGGTTCGAACCACACTTGATCCGTTGGGCTGCAATAGAATCCCGGCCAAGCTTCTTCGGGTTTTGCCAGACCCGCGCGATAGGGGTTATTGAGCATATATCGCAGCACCGGTGACACGTCTTCATTAGTCCGTATGCGGTGATCAAAGTAGGCTGGCTGCCAACCCAGCCCGGCTGACCTCAACGCGCCCACCGTGCGTCCCTTGAACAAGCGCACCGCAATCGCCAGCTCGGTGCCTTCACTCAGGGTTATCAACGCATGCAGATGATCAGGCATCACCACAAACGCCCGTAGCGTCCAAATTGATTCGGTTTCAAGTGTCAGCGCCTGGGTGAGCAACACCGTTTGTAGATTCACCGCATGCAGTCCGGCGCGGCGTTGGCGTGTGCAAAACGTAAGAAAATAGTCGCACCCTGCCACTGACCAACGCCCCCGGCGCAAAGCTTCGTGTCCTTTGAGCGGGTCTACAGCCATGTGTCCGTTACCCCAATGGTGCAGCCCTCTCGGTGCAATCCTGTAGGAGAGGCTTTACGCCCCGACCGGGCGACGTGGCTTGTCGATAAATATCGTCGTTGGTTTACCCGCGTTATTGATCGGGGCGTAAAGCCCCTCCTACAGTTTCGATTTGCTGCGCAGCGCACGCTTGTTTTCAAACCGGATATCACCCACAGTTTGCATATTATGTGGAAAATTTTCGTGTTCGCACTCGGCGCAGCTTTGACCGCAGCCCCGCTGGCCGCCCAAACGACCAATGTGGACCTCGCCAACCTTCGTCAGGACATCGCCCTGCTCGACCAGCGTCAGCGCGCATTGTCCGTGCAGGTGGAAACCCTCACCCGCGAAAACGAGGCTTTGCGCAAGCAGGTTGCCGCCGCCACCGGCAATGTCGCCACCATGACCCAGCTCAACGACGCTGTGGCCGATCTCAACAAGACCATCCGTGCGGCCACCGCCGACTCTCAGCGCGAGACCCTGCAAAAAGTCTCCGTGCAAATGGAGGCGCTCGCCCGACAGACCAACGCCTCCCTTCAATCCATTTCCCGCAGCAGTGCGGCCACTCCGGTCGCCGCTCCCAGCTTTAATGAAAACTACCCCAAAGAAGGTATCACCTACACGATCGAACGCGGCGACACGCTCTCCAGCATCGCCCAAAAACTCGGGTCGAGCCTCCGCGACATCGTCAACGCGAACAAAATCACCGACCCCACTAAAATCCAAGTCGGCCAAACCCTCTTCATCCCCGGTGGCAAGTAAACCGATGGCAACTCCCTCCAAATCACGCCTCGGCCGCGGTCTCGGCGGACTCATCTCCGGCGGCGCTGCGCCCAAGCCGGCTCCGGCCAAAACCCCCGACGTCACACCGTCTTCGCCTGCTACCTCTGCCGCCGGCTTGGCCGGCTTTCAGGACGTGGTGGTCTCGGCCATCAAGTCGAGTCCCTACCAGGCGCGTCGCGAGATCTCGCCCGACCAGCTGACCGAACTCTCCGAGAGCATCAAGGCCGAAGGCCTGCTCCAGCCGATCGTGGTTCGTAAGGTTGGCGACAAGTTTGAACTCATCGCCGGCGAACGTCGTTGGCGGGCATTTCAGCTGCTTAAAATCAAGACCATCCCGGCCAAGGTCGTCGAGGCCAGCAACGCCTCCTCCGCCGCCCTCGGACTGATTGAGAACTTACAGCGCGAAGGCCTCAACCCGATCGACGAGGCCTACGGTTACGCCAGCCTCATCCGCGACTTCGATCTGACCCAGGAGAACGCCTCCGAGCGCGTCGGTAAGAGCCGAGCCGCTGTGGCCAATTCCCTGCGTCTGCTCAGTCTTGACGCCGAATTGCAGGGTTACCTTGGCAAGGGGTTGCTCAGTGTTGGTCACGCGAAGGTGCTCCTTGGTGTTGATGACGCCGCCCAGCGCGCCGTGCTTGCCCGCCGTGTGCTGGAAGAAGGCCTCAGCGTGCGCGCGACGGAGAAGCTGGTGCAGGCCAAGAAGGCCGGCCACGCGGTCAATCCCGACGCCTCCGCCGGCACCCGCAAGCTGGCCTCGGCCGATGCCGCCGCCGTTGCTTCCATCGAGAAAAAGCTGACCTCTCATTTCGGCGCGCGTGTCGCCATGCAACATTCTCCCAAGAAGGGGAAGATCATCATTCAATATAACGGAAACGACGATCTGCAGCGCATTCTGGAGAAGCTAGGCGTAGAAGCCTGAGCGTTCGAGTGATCGGTCTGGTTACTGAGCTTTTTATACCCCACTCAATCAGTGGGTTTTAATTCCCCTTTTTTTAGGGGAATTAACTTGGCAGTTTGTGTGTGAGGGTCGATGTTCGCGCTCACAGATACATGCCTTGGCAATTTCTTAAACGTTGGCTGAGTCCGGGTGGTGCTGAAAAAGCTGCCGGCGTGGTTTACGATCACACTGTGGATGGATTGTCGGATGTGGCCGGTTATTTGAAGTTTGATCCGGTGCCACCGGTTTGGCGTCAGTGGAAACGCTATTCCGTGGAGAAATTCCGGGCGGATTTAATGGCCGGTTTGATGGTGGCGATCGTGACGATCCCGCAGGCGATCGGTTTTGCGGTGGTCGTCGGCCTCCCGGTGCAGGTGGTCATGGTCACGGCGATTGTTGGTGCGGTGGTGTGTTCGTTGTTTTGTTCGTCGCGGCACCTCGTATTTGGACCGACCAATACGATTGCGATCATCATGGCCGGTGCGCTTCTGAGCACGGCCGACCTGCCGGCCTCGCCGCTGCAGCGGGTGCTTTTGATTGGTCTGATGATCGGGGTGATTCAGTTGGGTTCGGGTTTCTTTAAGCTGGGCAATCTCACCCATTTCATTTCCCGGACCGTGATCATCGCCTACAGCACTGCCGTGGGTTTGATGATAGCCGCCGGCCAGTTGGCAAATTGGCTGGGAGTGCCCAAGGCGGGCGGGGGAGTGTTTGCCAGCATCAGTCATGTGGCCAGTTGGGTGGTGCGGCTGGACTTTAATCGCTACACGGCGTCGGTTGGCGTGTTCTCGCTTTTGTTGATGATTTTGATTCGTCGCGTGCGGCCGAGCTGGCCGGAAGGCTTGATCGCCATCGCGGCAGCGTTGGGGATTTCGTTGTTCTACGGCCTTGGTGATGCCGGCGTGCTGCTAGTGCGGGACATCGGAGTGGTGGCGGGCGAAATACCGAAATTTTCCAGCGGATTTTTGACGCTTGAATCCCTCAAACTGCTTCCGGCGATGGCCAGCGTGGCCTTGGCCGCGTCGATCCTCGGCATGCTGGAAGCGGTTTCGATTTCGAAAACCATGGCCGCGCGTTCGGGGCAAAAAGTGAATCCCAACAAAGAGTTGATCGCGATGGGGCTGGGTAATCTGGCCGCTACTTTTTTTGGCGGCATGGCCGGCTCGGCTTCCTTTGCCCGCAGTGCGGTGAATTATCAAAGCGGAGGACGCACCCAGACCTCGAGCATGGTCGCCAGTCTGGCGGTCTTGTTGACTCTGCTGCTCACCGCCCAATTGGTGAATTATATCCCGGTCGCCGCCTTGGCAGCCTATCTGATCATGATCGCCATGCGGCTGATCAACCCGGAACAGATTCGCATGAGTCTGCAGGCCACGGGGTCCGATGCGTTGGTGTTTATCGTCACGCTGACCGCGGCCCTTTTCCTGAAGTTGGACACTGCCGTTTATGTCGGCATTGGCATTTCGTTGGCGCTGTTTTTGAAGAAAGCCAGTGCGCCGTCGCTGGTTGAATATGGCTTCAACCAAGACGGCCATCTTTCGCAGCTCGACGAGGCCAAGGAGCGTTCGAATTCGGCCATCTCCATCGTTCACGTGGAGGGGGAACTGTTTTTCGGTGCGGCCGACCTTTTCCAAGAGCAAGTGCGTTACCTGGCAGATGACGATAATATCCAAGTCGTCATCCTGCGCATGAAAAACGCCCGTCATCTCGATGCGACCTCGGTGATGTCACTGCTGCATCTGTTGGAATATCTGAAAAAGACCAAGCGCCACCTGTTGATCTCGGGCATCAATCCCGACGTCGAAAAGGTCCTCCGGCGCAGCCGGGCCTGGGATCAGCTCGGGGAGGATAATATTTTCCCGGCCGAGGCCAATCTGACCATGGCGACGAAGCGCGCCCTGTTACGGGCTTCCCAATTACTCCAGCAGGACGGCGGCACCGGCAAGGCGGACGTGCGTATCTTTTACGACAGTAAACGGCAGGAAAGCGCGACGGACAGCGGCGTTGAGCCGGGAGATCACGATAAACCCGCTGATTACCAAATTTAATCCGACCGGTCCTGCCCGGATAAGGAACTCCCGGGAGCGAGGGTGGTCTAGAGGGGCCGGACATAGTGGTTAGCAAGGCGTTGACATCGGTGTCTTCGGCTGCTGGCTTGATTCTTTTACATGAGCATTCTCATCGGTATTTTCACCTTCGTATTGATCCTCGTATCCCTGTTCTTGGTCCTGGTCATCCTGGCCCAGAAGTCCAAGAGCGACGGCGGCATGGGCGCGGCCCTCGGTGGCGGCATGGCTGAGGCCACCTTTGGCGCCGACACTGGCAACGTGTTGACCAAGTCGACCATCAACGCGTGCATCGCGTTCTTTGTCCTCAGCTTCGGCCTTTATCTGGCCCACCTGCATGTCAGCAAAACCGGCACCGGTGCCGAGCGTGCATTGCCGACGATCTCCGTGCCTGCTGAAGAGGCTGCTGTTCCGGCCGGCGCCACTGCTGCCGCGACTACCGCAGAGACCGCTCCTGCGGTTGAAGTCGCCCTGCCTCCTGCCGCCGCTCCCGCGCAGCCTTGATTTTTCCAGGCGTGAATCTACGCCCTGTATTTCGCTTTAACAGGCAGACGGCTTTGGTCGTCTGCCTGTTCTTTTGTCTGGGTTCCGGATGGACCTGTCTGGCCCAAAAACGGGCCAACCGGCCACCTCCCAAATACCTGCAACTGGGTGAGCCCGATCAGAAAGAAGGAGCGGAAATCCTTCAAGACTTCCGCTCCCGTCGCATGGACGGGGATTACTACCTTGAGTTTGTCCTGCGGGTGATGCCACGCCGGGGCGAAGAAAGACGGGTCCCCGGTCGTCTGTGGGGTGGAGAAAACGCCCAGGGGCCGATCAGCCGGGTTGAGGTTGCCGCGGAGAAAACCAAGGATGTGGAGCGCATATTGGTGCAGGGTGGGCCCAATCCGAGGGCGTGGCAGGCTGCCGCATCCGCTCAGGGCAAGGCACCCGTTTCGGTGGATCCGGCGGCGTTGTTCGAACCTCTGGCCGGAACAAGTCTGACCATGTTCGAAGTGCAGCTGCCGTTTCTTTACTGGTCTGATTTTGTATTTGAAGGGGTTGCCCGCCTGAGGGGGCGGCCGGCACATGTGTTTTTGCTGTATCCGCCTGATGATATTGCTCTGCAGCGACCGGATCTTGCGGGCATGCGGGTCTATCTGGATACCCAGTTTGGTGCCATGGTTCAGGCCGAGCAAATCGGGCTGGATAATCAGATCATCAAGACGCTCTCCGTTCTGGAACTTAAGAAAATCGGCGAGCGCTGGATTGTGAAAACCATTGATTTGCGTGACGAAGCCACCCGGGATAAAACTCGGTTTTCCGTCACCGCCGCGGCCTTGGGATTAATCTTGCCGGAGGGGGTCTTTGCCCCGGCGTCCCTCGCCGGACCGGTGGCTCCTCCTTCCAATGATGTTTTGGTTGAAATCGACCAGTGATATCGGGTGGGGAATTGCTCCGTTTGGACCAGGTGGTTTAAGATAAATGGCAGCCAAAAGACTTGAGCTCGTGTTTACTGCCGAAGCTCCGGCGGTGAACATAAGCTTCGGATTCGCGGATTAGGCGGGGACTGGGTCAAATTCCTCACCTCTGAAGAAGAAGATTTGCGTTGCTCCTGCATCCTTTTGTTGGATACGTCGAAAGCTCATCCGCTTTAATTTAACGAACGTCAGATCAGCTGAATCATAACATGGCCAAAAAATCCACGCCCGCCCCGGCTCCGCTCACCTTCGACCTGCCGGTTTCCCTGCTCACCAAACTCGAAACCCAACGCAAGAAGCTCGGACTCGGTTCGATCAGCGAAGTCGTGCGTCTGGCGGTCGATTCCTTTGATCTCCTCAGCTACGAATCTGACGCTGAAGAGCATCGTCAGGTGTCGGTTCGTCTGAGCGCCCAGTCCAAGACCGCGCTCAGCAAGGCCGCCCGTAAGCAAAAGGTCAGCATCGGCGAATTGGTTCGCGCAGCGGTTGATGCGCTGCCCGCCAAGAAAGCTAAAAAATAAGACCCCTCATCCCCGCCGGACAAGGCGGGGCTTTTTTGCGCCTAATTATCTCAGGCTTCTCTTCGCTATTTCCGTTCCTACTTCCCGATCATTGCAATGAGTTCAGCGCCCGCGCCATTATCCGTCTGGTCCCGTAATATATCGCCTTCTCCGACCCTTGCGGTCGATGCCAAGGCCAAGGCCCTGCAGGCGGCCGGTGAGGATGTCTGTGGTTTCGCCGCCGGCGAACCCGACTTCGACACTCCCGAACACATCAAGGAGGCTTGTGCCGCCGCCTTGCGCTCCGGCAAGACCAAGTATGCGCCCACACCCGGCATCCTGCCGCTGCGCGAGGCCGTCGCCGCCAAATACACTGAAAGCTATGGGCTGAAGGTTGCCCCCGGTCAGGTGATTGTCGCCCCGGGCGGCAAGTTCTCCTGCTACCTGGCGATTCTCTCGGTTTGCTCGCCTGGCGACGAAGTCATCATTCCCGCTCCTTACTGGGTCAGCTATCCCGAGATGGTGAAGCTCAGCGGTGCGACTCCGGTCTGTGTGCTCGCGGACGATTCCACCGGGTTTAAGATGACGCCGGAGCAACTCGAGGCCGCGATCACGCCGCGCACCCGTTTGTTGATCCTGAATTCGCCCTCCAATCCGACCGGTGCACTCTACACCCGTTCCGAGATGGAGGCGCTCATGGAGGTCGCGCTGGCGCACAATCTCTACGTCATGTCGGACGAGATCTACGAGCATCTGCTTTATGACGGCACCGAGCATGTCTGCCCGGCAACCTTCTCCAAGGAGGCCGCTGATCGCACGATCATCGTTTCCGGCTTTTCCAAAACTTACTCGATGACCGGCTGGCGTCTGGGCACCACCGTGGCTCCCGCGCCCATTGCCAAGGCCATTTCAGAGCTGCAAAGCCAGATGACCTCCAACGCCACTACTTTCGCCCAATATGGTGCGCTGGCGGCCTTGACCGAGAAGGAAAAGACCCGCGCCGCGCTGGATGCCATGCTGGTGGCCTTTGATCGTCGTCGGAAATTCTTGCACGCCGAGCTCAACAAGATCCCCGGTATCAACTGTCTGCTTTCCCAGGGCGCATTTTACCTTTTCCCGAACATTTCGTCTTTCGGGCTCAGCTCCGAGGAATTCTGCACCCGTCTACTGGACACTCAGAAAGTCGCCGCGGTTCACGGCAGCGCGTTTGGCGCCGAGGGTTATCTCCGCCTCAGCTATGCCACCGGCGACGAGATCATCGCCAAGGGTGTCAGCCGTCTGGCCGAATTCTGCAAGGGGCTTTGAGGTTTCCATCCGATTCGATGTAGCCACGGGCGTCCCGCCCGTGTGTTCTGATCGTGTCAAAAACGGTTTGGGGACGGCGGCGGTTACAGCAGCGGAGCCAGCAGGCGGCTGATATCCTCGGCGATGTTGCCGAAGAGTCCGCGACGTTTGAGGCGTTGGGGTTGCTGGGCCTCGCAGTGTCGCACCAAATCCCCCGCCCAAATGCGCAACTGGTTCACCTCGGACTCGCTGTAGAGCACCACGCCAATTTCAAAATTCACGAACAGGCTGCGCATGTCGAAATTGGCCGAGCCGATCAGGCCGATGTGATCGTCGACGATGATGGCCTTGGCATGCAGCATACCGGGGCGATACAGCATCACCCGTGCACCGGCTTCCAACAGATCGCGTAAGTAGGGACGCCGGGCCGCATCGGTCACGGGGTGGTTGGACTTGGCGGGAATAATCAGCGTGACGTCACGGCCGGCCCGGGCCTGCACCACTAGAATGCGGAGCAGGACTTCATCCGGAATAAAATATGGCGTGACTACCCAGATGTTTCGGCGGGCAGCCTGCACCATGGCGATGATGCCTTCGTAAAGCGCGTCGCCCTTGATATCGGGCCCGCTGGCGACCACATGAAGGGCACTGTCACCGCAGGCCTTGGTAGCATCCTCGGGGACCTCTTGCTCAAGCACACTCTGGTCTTGTCCGCTGGCGAAACACCAGTCGGCCAGGAAGACGCCGTTGAGCTGCACGGCGGCGGGACCTTCGATGACTGCGCCGAGATCAGTCCAACGGCGGTTCCACGGTGCGGAGCCCATGTATTCGCGGGCCAGATTATGACCGCCGATGATGGCTTTCTGATGGTCGAAAATCGCTATCTTGCGGTGATTTCTCAGATTGGCCGAACTGCGGGGGGCGAGCGGCAGCATCGTCATAAAGCGTGCGACCTCACCGCCTGCATCGGTCAATGGACTGAGAAAACTCTTTGGCACAAAAAAGCAGCCGAGAGAGTCGAGCAGCAGTCGAACCTTGATGCCCTCGGCGGCGCGGGCGGCGAGTAGGCGGATGAGTTCACGACCGGTCTCGTCGCGGCCGAGGATAAAGGTGGTGATATGGATCGAGTGGGTGGCGGCGGCTATTGACGACTTGAGTTCGGCGAAGGCCTGTTCGCCGGTGGTGATGAGGCGGACTTTGTTGCCGGGGGCGGCCTGACCGGATCCGTTGGTCACGATCGTCTGGCAGACCGGGCCATTGAGGATGGACTCGGCAATGGGAGGCAGCTTGTGCGAGCCGGTCGACATCGCAGACTTGCGGGCGGCGATCCGGGCGATTTTGCGCCCGCCAAACATCAGGTAAAGCGGAACGACCAGGTAGGGGATCAGCAGGATGCCAAAAAGCCAGGCAAGCACGTTGCCGGGTTGCCGGCGTTCACTGAGCAGGCGGGCCAAGGTGAAGATCGCGAGCAGGAAGCCGCCGACGGTCAGCAAGTGGGACCAGATACTGGTGCTTACTGCGGGATCCAGAGTGAGGGTTTCGTCCATGTATTCGGTAAAGGCTGCAACCAGCTAACCTACTTGGCTGCGTCGGGCAAGGCGTGGCTCAGGCATAAAAAAGCCGGCTCCCAGAAGATGGAGCCGGCGGGTAAAGGTCGGGAGAACGGTCAGACCTTGTTGATGATCTTGTCGGCCAAGCCATAGGCGATGGCTTCCTCGGCATTGAGGTAGAAGTCGCGGTCAGTGTCTTTATTGATGCGCTCAAGCGGTTGGCCGGAGGCGGTGGCGAGGATCTGGTTTAGCTCGGCGCGCAGTTTCTCCATTTCCTTGGCTTGAATGTTGATGTCGGTCGCCGGGCCGATGAAGCGTCCGGAGATGAGCGGCTGGTGGATCAGCACGCGGGCGTGCGGATAGATGTAGCGGCTGCCTTTCTTGGCACCGGAGAGCAGGATGGAACCCATCGAGGCGGCCATGCCGGTGACGATGACGGTAATCGGCGAGCTGATCATCTGCATGGTGTCATAGACGGCCATGCCGGCGGTGATGGAGCCGCCGGGAGTGTTCATGTAGAAGATGATCTCTTTACCGGGGGCGTCGGCCTCCAAATAAAGCAGTTTCTCGGTCAGATCCTTGGCGGTCGCGTCGGTGACGGCACCCCAGAGGAAGATCTTACGCTGATCGAGGAACTTTTTCTGGATGAGGGCGGCGACGGGAGCGACGCTCTTTTGGGCGGTTTCGTTGCTCTCCTTGTCGTCGTCTTCGTCCTCGTCATCGAGGTGCGGTTGGGACGCTTGGAGACCGGGCTGAAGATTGGCGAAGTGCATTGGATTTCAAGTTGGGCAGGGTCGGTGCGTTTGGCAAGGGGGGCGCGGGTAAAAAAAAGCCCCCGCCGAAGAATCGACGGGGGCGGGGAGGGATCCGGAGGCGGTCGCGACCAGCTTACTTGATGCGAACCTCGCGGCCGGTGCGGGCCGAGACGTAGATGGCATCGAGAATCTTTTGCACGGCCAGCGACTCGGTTGGCAGCACGTAGGGATCGGCCTTGCCGAGCAGGCAGTCGATGAAGTGCACCATGCGGTTGGGATGGGTGATGGGCGTGGAGGTGTTGACCAACTCGGTGACGTAGCCGTCCTTGCCATTGCGGAAGGTGCGCAGCGGCGGGAAGAGCAGGCCGGCCTCGGTGCCAAAGAGCTGGGTGCCGTTGAAGTCACCCTCGGGCTGGTGCGCGGCCCAGGAGGCCTCGAGGAGCACGGTGCGACCACTGCGCAGCTTGATCAGGGCAACGGCGAGGTCGTCGACGTCGAAGACCGCCTTGGGGTCGATTTCGCTCTTGCCCCAGTTGCCGGAGCCGAGGCCGCGGGGGCCAAACTTGGCGTAGGTCTGGCCGCTGACGGCGACCGCGTCGAATTCGCCCATGAGGTAGAGACAGCGGTCGAGTGCGTGCACGCCGATGTCGTAGCAGCAGCCGCCGCCGGCGAATTTTTTCTGGGTGAACCAGGATCCGATGCGCGGGATGCCGGCGCGGCGGGTCCAGGCGGTCTTGGCGTGGTAAACTTCGCCGAGGGCTCCGCTGGTGATGAGTTGTTTCGCAGTCTGCACGTCCGCGCCGAAACGATTATTTTGGCCGACCATAAACAGAACCTTCTGCTTCTTGGCTTCGGCGACGAGCTTGGCGGCGTCGACGGCATTGGTCGCCATGGGCTTGTCGAGCATGACGTGTTTGCCAGCCTTGAGGGCCTCGAGGGCGACCTTGGCGTGCAGGTAGTTGGGCAGGGCGATGGAGATGACGTCGATGTCGGCGCGCTTGAGCAACGGCCGGTAGTCGGTGACGACCTCGGGGATGCCGAACTTGTCGGCGGCCTCGCGTCCGCGCTCGGGCGAGACTTCGGCGATCACCGTAACGTTGGCGTTGGGGTGTTGTTTGAAGGAGTTGATGTGATCCAGTCCGATGGCGCCGGCGCCGATGATGGCGACGTTGTAGATGCGGTCGGTGGAGGGGCTTTTCTTGATGGATTTCTTGGCCATGATATTGGGATTGGGGATGGGAAGTGGGTTACTTGGTGGGGACGCGGCCCCAGGCCTTGAGCTGTTCGAACGAGAGACGCACGGATTCAAGTGGGGCGTAGTTGTATTTTTCGACCTCGATGACCTGCCACTCGAGCGCACGGACAGAGTCGATGGCGGCAAACACGTCCTGGAAGTCGACTGGACCGCCACCGATTTCGGTTTCGTCTTTGAGGTGGAGCAGGCGGATGCGACTGCCCTGTTCGCGGATGAATTCGCCGGGGTTTTTGCCTCCGACGTGCACCCAGTAAACATCGGCCTGACAGCCGAGATTGCGGGGTTCGGCTGCGCCGAGCATCCAGTCAAAAACAGGCTTGCCGTCGATGATCGCGAGCTCCGAGTCGTGATTGTGAAAGTGGAAACCGATGCCGTGGGCGCGGAGTCGTGCGCCAAGGTCGTTGAGTTCCGCGCCGATCTGTTCGCAAGCTGCCGCGGTGGTGAATTGCTGTTTCGGCCAGGAGGGACAGATCACGTGGGGCGAGCCCAGGGTGATGGCGTCGTTGACCACGGTGTCGAAATCATTGCGGAGTTGATTTAGGCCAACGTGCATGCCGGAGCATTTGAGGCCGGCATCGGAGATGGCCTTGGCGGCCTCGGTGACGTTGAGATTGCCGTAGCCGGCGGTTTCAACACCGGTAAAACCGATCTCGGCGACCTTGGCCATGGTGCCGGCAAAGTCGGTTTTGGTGAGGTCGCGCAACGACCAGAGCTGGACGGAAACGGGAGCAGGTTTTTTCATGAGGGGGACGGATAACTTAACGGAAACCAGTGGTTTGGGTGGAGAGGTATGGATCGGAAATCGGGTATACATGCCTCGATTGATTACGGGGCATCTTTATTTTCGAACTTCGGTTATTCTTACAACAAGAAGCTGCTGGCAACTGTATGCATTCTCCCGCGACGCGATGTAGATGTCTTTATGGCATACGGATTCTCCAGATGGGTCTGGCTCGTCTGGGGTGTTTGCCTCGCCGGGCTGTAAATATGAAATAAAATGGAGCTAACTACTTGAGCTGGCGTCTTGAGGCTATCAAACCGACTGGTGATGAGTCGTCCCGCAGATCCCGAAGCCAAGGTCATTGCAGATGCCGGACGGGCTTTGCCCAAGGTGTTTCCCCGGATACCGTTTTGGCGCAGCTTTCATTTCAGGCTTCTGGTGGTTTTTGGTATTCCCATCCTGCTGGTCATCGTGGCGATGGGGATGTTCACCTACTATTCGCTGGTCGATACCCGGTTGGCCAATTTCCGTCACCGTTTATACAGCGTGGCTCTATCGCTGTCTCAGACCATCGACATCAGCCGGGTGAACGAAGTGGACTTGGATTCGCCGGATTCGCCGGAGTGGTTGACCAGTTTGCGTGACCGTCTGCATTTCATCGCGGAGCAGGAGCAGGATATCGAATCGGTTTATATCATGTTACCTACGACTGATCTGAACCACCTTCGCTTTTTGATCGATGCGTCTATGCTGACCCGGGTGGCGGACAAAGGTGAATATTACGATGCGACGGACGTCCCTTACATGCTAAAGGGCTTTGAGGAAGTGACCGTGGAGGACCGGGTTTACGTCGATGCCTTTGGTCAAACCCAGTCAAGCTACGCTCCACTTCGAAACTACCAAGGAGCGGTTATTGGTATTGTCGGGGTGGATGTGCTCTCCGTGCGGGTGGATGCGATCCGGGATAAGGTTTTGAAATTCTGTCTGATTTTGTTTGGCACCGCCGGACTGTTGGTGGTCGGACTTTCGGTGGCGGTGAGTCGCTGGGTGCGTTCGCCCTTACAGCGGATTTTCTCGGCCGCAAATGCCGTGGCCGCCGGCGATTTGGAAACGCGTCTGGAGCTGACGCGGCAAGATGAACTGGGCGCGCTCGCCCGACAGTTTGACGGCATGACCGAACGGCTGAGTCAACAACGCAGCCTGCGGGAAACCTTTGGTCTTTATGTGAGCCGTGATTTGGCCAACCGCCTCTTGGCTCAAGGGCATATGCCGGTGTTGGGCGGCGAGGAGTGTGTGGCGACCATCGTCTTCCTCGATTTGTGCAACTACACCCGCGTCAGTGAGCGGATCACTCCGGCGGAAACGATCGGTATGTTGAATCATTACCTTGGTGCCATGATCGAGATTATCGAGCGTGAGCAAGGGTGTGTGCTCGATATCATGGGTGACGCGATCATCGCGATTTTCGGTGCGCCGCTGCCTTTGCCTGATCACGCGGCCCGGGCGGTGAACTGTGCGGTGCAGTTGCGTGGCCGCCTCGAGGAGCTGAATCGGGATTGGGAAAAGAGCGGACTGGCCCGCAGCTGGAAATCCGATGGTATCCGCACCATTGAAATGCGGGCAGGCATTCATACCGGCTCGCTGATCGCGGGTAATATCGGTTCGGCGTCACGCATGAAATTTAGCGTGATCGGCGACACCGTGAATATCGCCGCGCGTCTGGAGCAATTGAACAAGGACTTGCAGACTGACATCCTGTTTACCGAAGACGTGAGGACGCAGATCGGTGCCGGTTTCATCCATCCGATCAAGGATCACGGACCGATGCCGGTGCGCGGTCGCAGTCAGGCGATTCAGGTCTGGTCGGTGTGACCCTGCGGCGCTTGATTATTGCAGCACCTTGCCGACCGGTTGCCGGATGACTGCGGCGATCGGCAGGATACTCAGCATGGCGCCGAGATAGAGCCAGCGGATGGGGATGAATAACGCGCTCCAAGCATAGGGATCGATGAGCTGGCGATCCAGCAGGCTGCTTTCGAAACCGATCCGACTGAAGATCCAGACATGTCCACCCGCCACACAGAGCCGGGCCAACAGGACGGCCACGGTCATCAGCAGCAGGGCCTCGACGAGGTAGCGAACCAACAGTAAACCGGACGGCACGCCAAAGCTGCGCAGTAGCGCGACGATAAAACGGTTTTGGCGGTATTCGAGAATAGCGATGGAGCCGAACACGAGCGCCACGGCCAGGCCACCCGCGAGGCCGGAGCCGGTTTGCCAGCGGCGTTGGGCGCTACGCAGTGAGTCGAGTTCGTTGAGCAGAATCTCCGGACTCTGCACCTGTGCCTGATCGCGACCATCGAGGCGGAGCAAGTTGCGCAATGCCTGGGCCAACGGTCGCACCGAGCTGTTGTCGGAATCGGCATGGCCGATGATCAGTGCAAACTCCTGATAACCGTAGCGCAGGCGTTCGCGCGCGGCATCCTCGGGCAGAAGCAGCACGGAGCGGCTGGCGGGGATACGTTGCAACCAAGCCGGCGGCGCAACGGTGGCCGCCTGATAATTGATGTCTTCAACTGTTACCGGGACGCGTAATCCGACCGGCAGATCGGCGGTGACCAGATGGGCTTCGGCGGTAGTGTCGGTGCCGAGCAGCGGTGCGAGCGCGGCGCGGGTGGCCGGGCCATAGAGCAGCAGTTGATAGTCGCGGCCAAAGGCGTCGTTCACCCGCGCGGGGACTTGACGAAACGCGAGCACTTCGGCGCGGTCGCGCAGGGGGGCTAGCAATTGATCAAACGAACTGTTGCCGATGTCGTTGTAGGATGTGGTCAGCTCGGAGACGAAAAGCGTCTGCGCGCCCATGCGGGCGATACGGTGCTCCAGCGAACGGCCACCGAGTGTAAAGCCGGCCTGCGCGAGGAAGAGCAGGCTGCCGAGCAGGAGTGCGACCACGAGCCGTGCGAGCACGGCGCCGGGAGTCTCAAGCCAGCGCGACCAAATGTCTTTCCACAGGTAGAAACCGATTAAAATCCAGGCCTTCATGGGGGAGTGTTTCGAGTCGTTGATCATGGGTCGCCACCAGACACACGCAGCCGGTGGGCAGGTGGTTGGAGAGCAGGTTCATGATCACGCGGCAGTTGAGGTCATCGAGTCCCGAGGTGGGCTCGTCGAGGAGGAAGACTTGCGGGGCTTTGATGAGTGCGCGGGCGATGGCGGCGCGTTGTTGTTGTCCGCCGGAAAGCGCGCCGGGATGGCGGTCGGCATAGGGTTCGAGGCCGAGGAGGTTGAGGTGGCGTTCGGTGCGTTCGCGCACGGTGGCGGCAGGCAGGCCTGCGAGCGTGCCGACGAGTTCGAGGTTGCGCCGCACGGTGGCGAGCGGGAGCAGGTTGAGTTGCTGAAAAACGAAACCGAGGTGGGAGCGTTGCCAGGCGGCGGAGTCGGAGCGATGTCCGCCGGGCACGGAGATCGTGCCGCTCTGCGCGCTGAGGTAACCGGCGATGAGTTTGAGCAGCGTGGATTTGCCGCAGCCGGAGAAACCTTTGATCAACGTGAGACCGGGGCGGAAAGTCGCGGAAAATTTGTTCAGGACCGGCTCGCGGCCGTAACCAAAAACGAGGTCGCTGCAAACGATGGAGTCGGAAGCTGACATCAGGGAGCGGTCTTTTTGCCGGAGGGCGTGATGGCGAGTTCGGTGTCGCCGATTACCATCAACTGACTTTCCGGCAGCGCGGCGGACAGCCCGGCGGTCCAGTCGCCTTCGCGGAAGGCGTCGGGGTGGGCGATCACGAGGTCGAGCTTGGGCACGATGCGGGCCGGTTGTGGGAGCTCCGCGTAAAGCCGCGCGGTCAACCCGCCGCCGATGAGGCTGCGGGCACTGGGGCGATCAGCCTCGGCAAAGTTGAAGTAGTAGACGAGCTCTTCACGGCCGTTGACTTCCTCCAGCAGGCTGCGGTCGAAACGGGCGACCAGTGGACGGACGCCGGCATTGATGCGCAGGAAAAGTTGACCGGTGGGAATGAGGCGCCACTCGGGGCGTTTCATGACGAGGCGGGCGCGAATGATCGAGAAGTCCTGGATCAGTGCGAGGTCTTCACCGAGTTGGATGCGTAACGGCTTGTCGCCGGAGGGCCGGCGCGGGAGCAGGGTGAGCTCGCCGTCAAACGGCATGGTCAGGCGCTTCTCGGATTCGCGGTCCTTGAGGTCGAGCTCCTGTTGAATCAGTTTCAGCTCCAGCACACGGGCTTCGATCTGAAAATCCTCATCGCTGCCGGAGAAGGCCAGCACGGCATCGATCAGCTCGGTCTGGGTTTTGAGGCGCGCGAGCAGAGCGGTGATTTCCTCGGTGGGGTTGGTCGCGGAGTCGGCGCGATTGTCTTCGAGGTAGAGTTGAGCGAGCTCGGGTTCGGCGATGATGCGCTGGAGCATGCCGGACTGACGCACGAGTTCGGAGCGGCGTTCAACCAGTTCGGCGGCTTCTCGGGCGAGATCGAGGGCGGCCTTCGGTTGTTGTTTTTTCTCCAGCAAGGTGCGGGCAAGGGTGATGGCTTCGCGTTCGAGCTTGGTGCGTTCGGGATCGAACTCCCCCCAAAGGGTGCCGGCGGCGAGGGGAATGCCGGGGCGTTCCGGCTGGTGCAGATGGAGCGAGCCGCCCGAGGGGGATTTGAGCCTGAGGGAACGAGCGGGGAGAACTTCGACATTGAGCACGCCGACGCTGATCTGGCGGCTTTCACGGTAGCTGTTCAGGTCGAACGCTTGCAGCGAGGTGATGAAAAATAGCGGCAGACTGAAAGCGGTAAGCTGAAGAAGTCGGGAACGGAGGCTAGTCATGGCGAGGGAGGTCAGTTGTCGGCTTGGGCAGTCCAGTCGGGACGAGTCCAGCGGGTTTCGTCGAAAAGCCAGAAAAGGCTTTCGAGTTGAGCGGCTTCGAGGATGAGGTTGGCGCGTTGCTCGTCGAGTTTGAGCAGGCGATCGAGATTTTCGCGGAGCTTGGAAGGCGACTGGATGGCGGGCAGGTCGCGCAGGGAATCGAGCCGCAGCTCGGTGAGGCGGAGGCGGCGTTGGTTACGGGCGAGGCTTTCGCGGGCGACGGCAAGGCGCTCGAGGGTTTCGGCGCGATTTTCGGCCATACGGGCGAGCAGGATTTCCTTGCGGCGTTTGGTCTCGCGGAGTTGGCGGGAGATGTTGCCACGGATGTCGATGGGGATGCCCGAGGAGAGGTTGAGCAGGACCTGATCGGCGTCGATGGACGTGTGGCTGTTGCCATCGGCCGAGTAGAGGGGCGGAGCGGCAAGGTTGATGCGCAGGTCGGGCCAGTATTGGAGTTTTACGCCTTTCTCGGAGAGCCAGATGGCTTCGAGCTCAATGGCTTGGAGTTGGCGATAGAGCAGGCCGTAGCGATCGGTATCGGCGATGTCGGGCAGGGTGGTCGCGTAGTCGAAGGTGGGCAGGCCGGCCGTGTCGGGCAACCAGCGGCGGGTGTTGTCGCCGAGGAGTTGGGCGAAGTCGTTTTGCAGGGTGTCGCGATCACGCTGCAGGGCCCAAAGTGCGGTGTCGCGTTCGAGGCTTTCGGGATCGGCTTCGAGGGTCTGCGCGGGTGAGCGTCCTTGGTCCCAGGAGAGTGAGCGCAGGAGGCTGCGGTGGCGTTGTTCGATGACGGTGGCGCGCAGGAATTGTTCGCGCAGGCGGATGGTGAGTTCGCGTTCACGCAGTTCCAGGGCCCAGCGGGCGCGCACGAGTTCAAGGGTGGCGGCGGCGATGTTGAGCCGGAGCTGGATGAGACCGGGGACGTTGACGAAGGCTACGAGCGATATGGTGCCGTCGCTGGCTGCGAGGTTGCCAAGGTCGGTGATCGAGCGGGTGAGGTTGGCGGTGATGTTCGCGCCGGGGAGGAGGTCTTTGTAGATCTGGCGGCGGCGTTCCTCGGACGAGATGATGGCGTTACGGGCTTCGCGCAGTTCGAGGTTGTCGCTCTCTAGGCGTTCCAGTGCCTCGGTCCAATTGATTGGTGTGTCTGCGAGATTGGTCCGCAGGCTGGCGGCTTCGCGGTAGTCGTCGGTGAGAGTGGCGACCCGGTCATCGAGTCGCACCGGAATGGAACGGCAGCCGGTGAGGGCGAGCAGAATTAATGGCAGTAGGCCTGCAGCTAGACTACCGGCGTTCCGAAGCTTGGGCATGGGTCAAAAAGAAACCCGGCTCGCGGACGAGGCCGGGTTTTTGTGGCTGCGTTGGGTAATGAATTACGGAGCGTTGTTGGCGATATCACCCAAATAGTAGGTGGCGTTCTTGGCTTGGCCGTCGCCTGGGTTGACCTTGCGGGCGAAGGTTATCCGGATGTTGGTGATGTAGGTGGTATCGCCGGCGGCCCGATAGCCGAAGGCGACTAGGTTGCTCTCCCCGTTGCCGAGGTCGTCTTTGTAAATTGCGACAAACTCGTTGGAGTTGACGCTGTCAAAAATCAGGTCGGTGAAGCCGCCAAAGCTCGCGGTGCCCGATCCGATGGTGAAGTTGACCTGATCACCGATCAATAAGGTCGGTCCGCTCTCGGGATAGGCGACGCTGATTTCTTCAGAGCCGATGACTGCTCTGAAACTGCCGCTACTAAGTTGGCCTTCGGTGACTGTAGTGGTGACAGTGGCCTCTTTGTATTGGCCATAGAAAGTCGAGGAGCTGCCTACGTTAATTTCGTTGAGGGTGTTATCAATCGCGTTAATGGAGGCGGCGTATTCGAGGGCGCCGTCCTTGAATATCCATTCGAACTGATTGCCGTTGCGGAATACAGGGTTGTTCAGAGTCTTGGCACCGAAAATCAGCGTGTTGGAAGTAATCGTGAAGGACGTTTGAATGCCGTCCGTGATGTTTGATCCGGAATTGATTTCAAAAAAGGTGAGGTTGTAGGTGCCCTGCGTGGTATCAGGGATGGCAGTAGCTGCGGTTTCGCCAGCGCCGCCGCCGCCATTGTTGACGACTTGTGCCAGCACGGTGCCGCCGGTGACGGTGACGGGGAAGGTGCGACCGTTATAAGTGGCGCGGAAGCCGGTGACGTTGCCACCGCTTTGGGCAAAGTTGCGGATGGAAAAGGCCACGTTATCCGAGATGGGGGCGTCTAAGACGAGGGTCAGGGTGCCTGACTTGAAGTCCGCACTGGGTGCATAGGTGTAGGTCCCGGCCACGGGTGCAGCGGAGAAGGGAAACGGGCTGCCAGCCTCGGTGTTGGTGTAAGTGCAGTTTGTCCCGTCGGTGAAAGTGATCGTCGGGTTGATGGTGATGGTCGAACCAGCGAACCCTGAGCCTTCTGGTCCGGTGGAGGAGCCGGAGTCCCCGCCGCAACCACTGACGGCGAAAGCGATTATGGCTGCTAAGAATCCTGATACTAGTAATTTGCGATATGATTTCATAGGAGTGATTTGAGGAATGGATGTAAGCTGGTTTTGGTCGTTGGGTATTCCCATTGGGAGAATCCCCTCGATTAGCTTAATGTAAATAGGTTGTAACAGGTTGTCCTTTTACTAGGTATCCCCCGTTCTGGGTAGATCGATCTCTTTTTACTAATTTTTGAGATATTCGTTTTTCCACACGAGAATCGCGTCTTGAAATTCGTGGCCCTTACCCTGCTTTGGTCCGGCACCAATCATGTTAATGCAAATTGTAAGCTTCATGCATAGAAAGACGGTATCTGCGGGACCAGACGCGACCAGTCATGGAATCGCATCCGTATGATAACGGAACGTATCCCTCCGGGGCGGCTGTTGACCGTTTCCGTGATCTACGCTCTGGCGATCGGCATGGGTATGCTATTACTGGCGACTCAGCGGCCTTGGATGGGGTTGCGGCTGGCCTTTGATGCGGAATTGAACGCGGCGGTGGTGCGAAGTGCGGAGGGTCCGGCCGCGGATATTCCCGTTGGCACGGCGCTGACTATGATCCAGTCCGACGGGCAGGACATGGATTTGGCGGCCCGCGATTTTATTGCGGAGACGGATGGGGTGATGGAGACCTATCCGATCTATGAAGCCTTTTTGCGGCGGCAATCCGCGTTGGCCCACATGCAGGCCGCTTCGGAGGTGACATTTACGGATCGTGAAGGCCGGGATTGGATTATCCATCCGAAGACCACGCGGCCGATCGCTTCGCTGCCGGCGGATTTTTGGGTGCAGGTGGCGGTGGGTATGATCGCTTGGTTGATCGCGTCGGGGGTTTGGGTTTTCCGTCGGGGAGAATCGAGTGCGCGCTATCTGTTGTTGAGTGGTTGGAGCACGGCGATTTTTGCGCCATTTGCCGCGGTTTATTCGACTCGAGAGCTGGCGTTGCCGGGTGAGCTTTTTCGTTGGCTGACTGATTTGAATTTCATGGGCGGCAGTCTGTTTGCGGGAACCTTGGTGGCTTTATTGACCTGCTATCCACGCCGGATCGGTCCGAAGTGGCTCGGCTGGGTGGCGGTGCTTTCGCAGTTGGGCTGGTTTATTGCTCAAGAGGCGGGGGCGTTTGAATCGATGATCTTCGCCCGGCGCATGCTGGTGATGGTCGCCTTGCTCGCGACCTTTGTGCTCGCGGTAATGCAATGGCGAATCACCAAACGCGATCCGGTCGGCCGGGCCGCGCTGCGTTGGTTTCTGCTTTCGTGGCTGGTGGGCAGCGGAGTGTTTTGTCTATTCATCCTGCTGCCGCAGATGTTCGGTTTCGATACGTCGGCGATGCAGGGGTATGCGTTTTTGTTG
Source organism: Opitutaceae bacterium (assembly GCA_037969015.1). GTDB lineage: Bacteria > Verrucomicrobiota > Verrucomicrobiia > Opitutales > Opitutaceae > JAUWBF01. The sequence goes on along the minus strand of JBBKWO010000017.1, from coordinate 96,854 downwards.
TTTGTGTTGGTCTATGTGGGACTGGCCTTCGGTATTTTGCGGTTCGGTTTGTTTGGCCTGGATGAGTGGTGGGTGCGTGTGGTGACCTGGATGGGCGCGTTGCTCTTGTTGGTGGTTTTCGACATGGTGTTCCTTCTGGTTTTAAACCTGTCGTCGGGTGTTTCGATGAGTCTGGCACTGCTGATCTGCGGTCTCGGGTGGCTGCCGCTGCGCGGTTTTTTTCTCAACCGGATGTTGGCGCGATCGGGCCGCAGCCGGCCGAATGTTTTCAAGGCCGTGGTGGATGTCGCGCTGTCTCCGCGGGAGGAAGCGCAAGAGGCGCTTTGGCGAGACTGTTTGCAGCACAGCTTTGATCCATTGCACATGAAACCGTGCTCGCATCTGGAGGCTGAGCCCAAGCTGGCCGATGACGGACTGGCTTTATTGCTACCTGGTGTTGGCACGTTGTCGTCGTGGCGGCTTGAATACGCGCGTGGTGGTCGGTCGCTGTTTTCGGGGCGTGATTTGGAGGCCGCCAAAGAATTGGTCGTGATGTTGCGTCACGTATTCGAAAGCCGGCAGGCCTACGAGAAGGGGGTAAGCGTTGAGCGCGGCCGCATCGGCCGTGATATTCATGATAACATCGGAGCCCAGCTGCTGAGTGCGCTGCACACCCGGGAAGAGGGGCGTCGTGAAGATGTTCTGCGCGGTGCGCTGGCTGATTTGCGTGGAATTATTAACGACAGTGCGAACCCGGACTTGTCCATCGAAGAGGCATTGGGTGACCTGCGCTACGAAACCGTCGGCCGCCTGTCATCTGGTGGGCTGGAGCTCGACTGGAGGGTCGAGGAAGATGGCGGGGCAGCGGGGCTCTCCGCCAAAATCATGCATGCCCTGCGGTCCGTTGTTCGCGAGGCGGCCAGCAATATTCTCAAACACGCCAAGGCTAGTCAGGTGCGGATTCTGATTCGTCGCTCTCGTCAAAATCTGACGGTGGTGATCGAAGATGATGGTGTCGGTTTTGATCAGGAAGCGGTCAGGCGCGGCCACGGTTTGACTAACATGGATGCCCGTCTTACCGCTTTAAATGGTAGCGTAACCCGCAGCCCCGGGCTGGCCGGCAAAGGCGCGCGGGTCACGTTTGAATTTCCCCTGGAGTCGCCGGAACAAGCCTCATGAAACGCATCCTTATTATTGAAGACCTACCTGACACGAGAAAGTGGCTGGTTGAAGTGGTATCGTCCGCATTCCCGGGCTGCACGATTGATGAAGCGGGCACGCGGAGACGCGGGCTGGAGCTTTGTGCTGCCGCGACCTATGATCTGGCGGTGGTCGATATCGGGCTGCCGGATGGCTCGGGACTGGATGTGCTCAGGGAAATACTCGCGGTGAATCCAGTGACACATTGCGTGGTCGCCACGGTGTTGGGGGACGATGCCAACATCGTCACCGCGCTTTCGGCCGGCGCCCAAGGCTACCTCTTGAAGGAGCAACCGCGTGAAATCCTGATCCGGCAACTGGCCCAGGTGGCGGACGGGATCCCCGCGCTGTCGCCACCGGTGGCCCGGCGCATCATGGAGCACTTTCGCATGACCGGCCCGCATCACGAACCGGACGAAACGCTGACTCCGCGTGAACGGGAAGTTTTAACCCTGATCGCCCGAGGATTGCGCATTAGCGATGCGGCCACCGCACTCGGTGTGGCCGAGGGAACGGTGGCGACCCACATCAAGGCCATCTACCGAAAACTGGGGATTAGTTCTCGTGCGGAGGCCGCACTGCAGGCTTCGCGCATGGGACTGTTGTAGTGTCGGGACCGGCGATGACCGGGGCCTGGCCTTAGACTGCCGTCAGATGCCACTGGACGCTTTCGAAGTCGGCGCGGGCAGCGGGCACCGGCAAGCCGGCGTGCATGAGCACGTCGCCGCTTTGAGTCGTCTCCGTTTCACCACTACGCACGCGGTAGCGCTTTGTCGGGTTTAAGCCGCGCAGCTTGAGCGTTTGGTGAGGAGCATTGGGTTCGGCGAGCACGGTGACGTGTGTCACCAGCGCTTCGGTGGCCTCGGCGGATACCACCATCCAGGCGGTTTGTTGAGAGTCGTAGGGGCTCTTCAGCCGATAGAGGTCGCCGTTGTGCAGCAGTGGGCGAACCTGTTTGTAGAAGGCGGTCTGGCGTTTGACCTCGGCCTTGTCGGCGTCGGACATGGCCCCGAGGTCGAGTTCGTAGCCGAAGGTGCCGGTGAAGGCGACGTCGGCACGGGTGCGCATCGGGGTGACTCGGCCGACCTGATGGTTGGGCACCGCTGATACGTGTGCGGCCATGGTGCTGAACGGGTAGGCGAGGCTGGTGCCGTATTGAATGCGCAGACGTTGAATGGCGTCGGAGTCGTCGCTGGTCCAGATCTGAGGCATGTAGGCGAGAATACCGGGGTCGAAGCGACCACCGCCGCCGGAGCAACCTTCGAACAGCACATGTGGGAAATGCTTGGTGAAGCGCGCGAACAGCTCATAGAGCCCGAGCACGAAACGGTGGGCGGTTTCCTGCTGGCGATCGGCGGGCAGGCCGGCGGAACCGATTTCGGTGAAGTGTCGGTTCATGTCCCATTTCACGTAGGTGATGGGGGCTTCAGTGAGGATCTTGGCGATGCTCTCGTAGATGCCGTCGCGGACTTCGGCGCGCGAAAAATCCAGGATGAGTTGTTGGCGTCCCTCGGTGCGCGGGCGTCCGGGCACGTGGATGCACCAGTCGGGGTGGGCACGGTAGAGGTCGCTTTGCACCGAGATCATTTCAGGCTCGAACCACAGGCCGAACTCCAGGCCCTTGGCCTTGATGCGTTCGGCGAGATCGGTGAGTCCGTCGGGGAGTTTGTTACGGTCAACCACCCAGTCGCCCAGTGAGGTGTGGTCGTTGTTGCGTTTGCCGAACCAACCGTCGTCGAGCACGAAGAGCTCCACCCCGAGTTCCGAGCCGGCGGTGGCGATAGCCTCGAGTTTGGTGGCGTCGAAGTTGAAGTAGGTGGCCTCCCAGTTGTTGACCAGGATGGGACGCTCGCGGTCGCGCCAGGCGACGGGCAACAGATGGCGACGATAAAAACGGTGTAGCGAACGGGACATTTCACCGAGGCCGTGGTTCGAAAACACCAGCACTGCCTCGGGAGTTTGGAACTCGCCGCCGGGGGTGAGTTGCCAGGCGAAATCGAACGGATTGATGCCGATTTGCGTGCGGGAGCAGGCGAACTGGTCGTGGTCGACTTGCGCGACGAAGTTGCCGCTGTAGACGAGGTTAAAGCCGTAGACGGAGCCGTGCTCCTCGTTGTCGCCGTGTTCGGCGAGTGCGATGAACGGGCTCTGCTGATGGCTACTGGTGCCGCGACGGCTGTCCACGGCCTGCAAACCGGGGCGCAGCGCGGAGATGTGGGTGTCGCGTTCGCGAGCCCAGGCTCCGGAGAGCTGGATGAATTTGTGGCCGGCGATGTCGGTGCCGAAGTCTACCGATGCAGACAATGCCCGACGTAGCTCCAGCGTGGCGGAACCGGCGTTTACGATACGGGCCGAACGGGTGATGACGGGGTGGTTGGCAAAAACGGTGTAGAGCAACTCAACGCGCAGGCCGATGAGCTTGTCCTCCAACGTAACGGTCAAGGTCTCGGCATCATCGGCGGATTCAACGTAGGTCGAAGGCAGGTCGGCCAGCGCAGGTTTGCCCGGGCTAATCTGGTGACCGGTGTAGCGTAACGAAAGAATCCGTGAGCCGGTGGCGGGTTGGAAAACCTCCAACGCGGGCTGACGATAATCGGAGCTGCCATAGGTTGGGAATTCTTGTGGCAGGGTGTCGAGGCTCACGCCCCTCTCGGCACCGGCCAGAGTCGGGCTGAACGCGCGGTCGCCGACTCGAATCGGGTCCAGTCCTTCGGCGGAACCGGTAAGCGCAGCGCCCCAATAGAGATGCAGCAGGATACCTTCACGGGAGACTTTGAGCGCGTAGGTGGATGTGCCTGCTTGGAGCAGAAATAGGGAGCGGGCCTCGATATAGGAGATGGACATGGGAAGCTGGGAGCAAACAGAGGGAGGGGATTTGACTCCCCAGGAGGGTGAATTGTCAGTTCGTAAAGAGGTATTCAGATATTATTCAGATGGTGCGGTGCGGGCTTCCCCGGCGAATGAAAAAGGCCCGACGATTGGTCGGGCCTTGGGGAAGCGCGTATCGCGACTTACTTTTTCTTATAAACCACCGCTGGATCGAAGAGGCGCTCGGACATGTAGCTGAGCTTGAAGTCGGTGCCGTCGAGGTCGTCGAGCTTGCGGTAAAAGCAGCTCTTGTAGCCGTTGTGGCAGGATGCGTTGGCGGAGCCGCTTTGCTCGACCTTGATCAGGAGGACGTCTTGATCGCAATCGGTGTAGAGTTCCTTGACCCACTGAACGTTGCCGGACTCCTCGCCCTTGCACCAGAGCTTGCTGCGGGAGCGGGACCAGTAGGTTGCCTTCTTGGTCTTGAGGGTGTGCTGGAGCGATTCCGCATTCATGAACGCGAACATCAAGACCTGGCCGGTGGTGATATCCTGTGTGATGCAGGGGATCAGGCCGTCGGAGCCGAACTTGGGTTGGAGGGTGGTGCCGAGCTCGATGTCGGCGGAGGTGGTGCGGGCGGGAAAGGACATGGTGATATTAATTTTAAAGGGATGGAAACGATTCAGGGGCGGACAACGAAACGGACCGGGAGCGCGATGCGCTCCTACGGATGTCGTTGAGCCAGCTCTCGCAGGAAATCGAAACTGTAGAGACCGGTCTTGTGGCCGTCGCTGAAGACGAAACGCACCGCGTAGCTGCCGACGACGTCCCAGCCGAGCACGGTGACGCCGGGGAAGCTCTTCGGGCCGTCGCCGCCGTATTGATTGCCCATGATATCTCGCTCGCCGATGTTTTCGGCGCTGGGCGAGTTGGCCCGCAATAGCTCGGCCTGGAAATAGGTCTCCGCGCCGTCATCCCAGAGGATGGCGACTTCGGTGCCGATGAGTTGGATATTGGTGGGTTTTTGCACGATGGAACTGAAAACCTTGCCGGTAGAAACGCTCGGGCGGAAGTGAAAAAACCGCGCCGATTCTGCCGACCGCTGCGCGTATTTTTGCCTCCTATTGTGACTGGACCGCTCCGGGCAGGCTGGGCAAGGTGGCTTTTCCCATCCGCACATCATGCTTATCCACTCCGTCTTTTTTTACCTGCGTCCCGACCTTACCCCTGCCCAGCGCGAGGAGTTTTTAAAGGAAGGGCTGGAATCCCTGCTGCCGATCAGCTCGGTCACCAAGGCCTACATTGGTCGTCCCGCGGCCATCCCGCCGCGTCCGGTGGTTGACGCTTCCTACGACTTTGCGCTCAACGCGCTCTTCGAAAACATCGAGGCTCACAACGCCTATCAGGTTGATCCGGTGCATCTGGCGTTTGTCTCCCGCTTCAAGACCTACTGGACCAAGGTTCAAATTTACGACGCCGAGTGATCGACCTGCAGAGTGGCGGCACTGGTATTTTCGCCGGAGTCGCAACTTTTCGCGTTTTGAGCAGTCTGTCGGAACATGCACATCATCAGAATTTTGATCGGGGCCGTCGTGGTCGTGCTGGGACTGCTGGTCGCGGCTCTAGTGATGGTGCTTGGGCTGGTCGCTTATTTTATCCAACGCCTGTTCGGAAAACCGGGCCGGCGTCCGGTGTTTCATTATCAGACCTCGTTCAACCGTGGCCAAGGTCGCCCCGCGCATCCGCCGCGCCGCGCCGCTGCGGTGGACGCGATCGATGTCGAGACGATTGACGTGGAAGTCATCGAGCCGAAACCCTGATCAGTCCGGTCGTTTTTTTGTCGGGAACGGCGGACGGGACAGGCCGGTATCCTTGGGCCGCAGGTAGGTGTGGCGTCCGTCGAGCAGTTCGCGGGCAAGCGCGTGATTACCCTCGTCGGTGTTTGCTGCGAGGTCGCGGTGCAACGTGGCGATACGGAGCCGGGTGCGTTGGTGCAGACAACCGATCATGCGCAGCAGTTCGTCGCGCGGATGGGTGGGACTGACTGCTTTGATGAGTGCGTCGGCGTGTAGGGCGGCTGCGGTTAATGCGAAGAGCTCCGTGCCAATATCAACGATGCGGCCGAGGGTGAGTTGGCGTTTTTCCAAGGCGGGGCCGTGCACGACCATCGCGTGAAAGAGTGTGCGGGCGAGTTTGCGTGAGGCGCGTCGTGCGTAGGCGAGCACGGGGGCAAGTTCACTAGTCAAGCCGTCGGGCGTTCCGTTGGCAGGCAACCACACGCCCGGATACCAGAGGGCGTAGAAGCCGCCGGCCTTCATCGCGGCGGCGGCGCGTTTGCCCAGAGGCAGACGCGAATCGAGCACCGCGCCGGCCACGCGCAGATGCGGGTCGAGCGCCTCGCGGGCGAGGAAGAGGTGCATGATCTCGGTCGAGCCCTCGAAGATACGGTTGATGCGGCTGTCGCGCAGGTAGCGTTCGACCGGGACGGGCGTTTCGCCGCGGGCACGTTGCGAGGCGGCGGTTTCGTAACCGCGGCCACCGCGGATCTGTAGGGTGTCGTCGACTGCGCGCCAGGCGACTTCGGAGCCCCAGAGTTTGCACATGGCGGCTTCGAGACGGATGTCGGCGTGCGGGTCGCGGTCGACCATCGCGGCGGTCAGCAGGACCATCGACTCGGTGGCAAAGATGTCGGCGGCGAGGTGGGCAAGCTTGTCGCCGATGGCCGCGTGTTTGCCGATGGCGGCACCCCATTGCTCGCGTTGGGTGGACCACTCGATGGCGTGGTCGAGGCATTTCTGCATGAGGCCGACGCAGGCGGCGGGGATGGTGAGACGGCCGGTGTTGAGCGTGGTGAGGGCGACTTTGAGGCCGCGCCCGACGCCGCCGACGATGTTGGTGGCGGGCACGCGCACGTTGGTGAAACGGATGACGCCGTTGTAGAGCGCGCGCAGGCCCATGAAGTGACAACGGGTGACGACCTCGACGCCGGGGGTATTCATCTCAACAATGAAGGCAGTGATGCGCCGACGGGGTTTGCCACGCACGATTTCGTCGGGGGTGCGGGCCATCACGATGATGACACCGGCCTTGGTGCCGTTGGTGCACCAGAGTTTTTCACCGTTGATGATGTAGTGTTGTCCGTCGGCTTCGGGCTCGGCGTTGGTCTTCATCTGCGCGGGGTCGGAGCCGACGTCGGTCTCGGTGAGGGCAAAGGCGGAGATTTCGCCGGCGGCCACACGGGGAAGAAATTTGCGCTGCTGCTCCTCGGTGCCAAAGAGCTTCAGCGGCTGCGGCACGCCGATGGATTGATGGGCGGAGAGCAACGCGGTGAGGTTGGCATCGGTGCCGCCGAGCAGGCGGGCGGCGTGGCAGTAGTTGGTCTGCGAGAGGCCGAGACCACCGTGGTCCTTGGAGATTTTGATGCCGAAGGCGCCGATGTCCGCGAGGTGTTTGATCACGCTGTCGGGGATTTCACCGTCGGCGTCGATCTGGTCGGCGTTGACTTCGTTTTGCAGGATCTGGTTGAGCTCACAGAGGAAGGGTTGACCGGCCTCGATGTCGGCAGGGCTTTGCTCGGGGAACGGATAAACCTGATCCCAGGCGCAGCGGCCCATGAAAAGACCTCCGGCAAAGCTGCGATCAGCCTCGGAGGAGCGGGCGGCTTCGGTCAGCTCAAGGGCCTCACGTTGACCGGCGGACATTTTGGAGGTGTCGATGTTGCTCATGGGGTGACGGGGTGAAAGGCGGTGAGGGTTTTGAGGTGCTCGCAGGGTTTGAAGTGCGGACCATCGGTGGCGGCGAGCGCCTCGAGACGGCGAACGACTTCAGGCAAACCGACGCTGTCGGCGTAACGCAGCGGTCCGCCGCGGAAGGGCGCCCAGCCGGTGCCGAGGATCATGGCAAAATCGAGGTCGTCGGGCGATGCGACTACCTGCTCGGCGAGGCAGCGAGCGGCTTCGTTGACCTGCACCAAGATGATGCGGTCGACGTAGTCTACCGGCGCTGCGGTGGCGGTGATGCCGAGTGGTGCCGGCTTACGAGTGGAGTGGTCGTAGAACCCGCGACCGGATTTTTTGCCGAGCTGTGCGGACTCGACGAGTCTGGCGAGCAACGGGTCGGGAGGGGGGAAGTGTGGCAGGCGGGTCGCGAGGTCGTTGGCCACGTGTAGGGCGACGTCGAGACCAACTTCGTCGGCGAGGCGCAGCGGGCCCATGGGTAAGCCGAAGTCGAGCAGGGCTTTGTCGATGGCGGTGATGGAGTGTCCGGCGGCAACGAGGCGCACGGCCTCGACCAGACCCGGCAGCAACACGCGGTTGACGAGGAAACCGGGCGAATCCTTCACGATCACCGGCAGTTTGCCGAGCCGATGGGCAAAGGCCAGGGTGGTCGCGAGGGTGTCGTCGGAGGTGCGTGGGCCGCGCACGATTTCGACGAGCTGCATGCGGTGGACGGGATTAAAAAAGTGGAGACCGATCACGCGTTCGGGATGGGCGAGTTTTTCCGCGATGGAGTCGATGGAGAGCGCGGAGGTATTGGTCGCGAGCACGGTGTCGGTCCGCACGCGGCTTTCGAGGTCGGCAAAGATGGCGCGTTTGGCATCGAGTTTTTCGACCGCTGCCTCGACGACGAGATCAACGTTACCGAGCGGCACGGGAGTGTGGGCTGGCGTGATGCGATCCATGCCGGCGGTGGACTCGGCGGGCGTGAAGATCCGGCGATTGGCCGCTTCGCGATAGACGGTCTCGATGGTGCGCAGGCCGCGGGCAAGCGCGTCGGGGGCGACATCTCGCAGAATGACGGGCAGGCCGCGCGCACTGGTCCATTGGGCGATGCCCGCGCCCATGACGCCGGCGCCGACCACCGCGACCTTGCGCACCGGAAGCGCAGTGCCGGTGGGCACGGAGAGTTTTTTGGCGCGGTTCTGTAGAAAAAACAGATTCAGCAGACGACCGCACTCCGGCGTGCGGATGAGTTCGATGAAGGCGAACTTCTCCAGCGCGAGCGCTTCCTCAAGCGGAAGTCCCAAGGCGGCGGTGCAGACCTCCAGCGCCTTGAGTGGGGCGGGGTAGTGACCCTGGGTCTTGACGAGGACGTCGCGGCGGGCTTTGGCGGCGACAATCGAGCGGGCAATGGGGAGGTTCGCGAGATGGGTTTTGGCCGGTGGACGCTTGCCGCGGGAGAGGAGGTCTCGGGCGGTGGTCGCGAGGTATTCGAGGTGGGTGATTGTGTCGACGAGGCCGACCTTGCGGGCTTGTGCGCCGACCAACTGTTTGCCAGTGAGGATGAGGCCGAGCGCGGCGGGCAGGCCGAGCAGACGAGGCAGTCGAACGGAGCCGCCCCACGCGGGCAGGATGCCGAGTTGAGTCTCCGGCAGGCCGATCTTGGTGGTCTTGCTATCGGAGACGACGCGCCAATCGCAGGCTAGGGCCAGTTCACATCCTCCGCCGAGGCAGGCGCCATGAATGGCCGCCACGGTCGGCACGGACAGTCGGGCGAGGCGGGTGAAAACGCGGTGGCCGAGTTCGATGACGCCGGCCAGGGCCTCGGCATCGGGCGAACTGACAAACGAATGCAGGTCGGCACCGGCGATAAAGATCTTGTCCTTGGCACTGATCAGGATGACGCCGTGCAGGCCGGACTCCGACTCAAGCTTGCTGAGGTGGATGTCGAGTTCGTTGAGTGTCGTAAGGTCAAAGACGTTGGCCGAGGAGTCCGGCCGGTCAAAAGTCAGCGTGGCCACACGGTCCGAATCTATTTGGAGTTGGATGTTCATGACGCGACCTCCAGCCAAAGGGCGCCGCCCTGTCCGCCGCCGATGCAAAGCGTGACGAGCGCACGGCGGGCGCGGCGGCGGTGCAGTTCTTTGAGAGCGGTGAGGATGAGGCGCGCACCGGTCGCACCGACCGGATGGCCGAGAGCGACGGCGCCGCCGTTGACGTTGAGGATCTCGTCGGGGAACTCGCCAAGTGGGTTATCCCGACCGAGGTGCTTTTTTGCATAGTCGGCGGACTTGGCGGCGGCCTGACAGGCTAGCACCTGGACGGCGAAGGCTTCGTTGAGCTCGATGAGTTCGGCATCGGCGAGTTTGAGGCCGGTGGATTGTTCGACGCGGGCGATGGCGTGCACGGGGCCGAGACCCATGCGGGCGGGTTCGCAGCCGGCGTAGGCGTGGCCGACGAGACGACCGAGTGGAGTGAGACCGGTGCGGCGGAGGCCGGCCTCGCTCATGACGAGTAGCGCGCAGCCGCCGTCGGTGACTTGGGAGGAGTTGCCGGCGGTGACGCTGCCACCGTGATGGTCGAAAAACGGACGCAGCTTGGCGAGGGCTTCGGGCGTCTGGTTTTCGCGCACGCCATTGTCGAGGATGACGGCGGTGTCGGTGCCGCGCGGGTAGGAGGGAGTAATTTCTTCGGCGAGTTTATCGCGGGCGGCGGTGGCGCGTTGGTGAGAGCGTAGGGAAAAGGCATCCTGAGCTTCGCGGGAGATGAGAAAATCGCGGGCGAGGTTTTCGGCGGTCTGCCCCATGTTGAGTCCGCAGACCGGATCGGTGAGCCCGAGGTGCAGGCTGATGCGCGGGGCGAAGTCGCTGGGACGAAAGCGGGCGAAGGCGGCGAGTTTTTGCAGCGTGGTTTTAGCGCGGGCGAGGCCGGCGAATTTTTTGGCGGCGGCATCGCTGTAGAGCAGCGGGTAGTGGCTCATGCTTTCGGTGCCGCCGACGAGGTAGATGTCGCCGTGGCCGGCGGTGATGCGATCGGCTGCGGTGGTGAGCGATTCGAAACCGGAGGCGCAGTTGCGGTGCACGGTCATGGCCGGGACATGGGCGGGCACGCCGGCGCGAAGGGCAATGACGCGGCTGAGGTTGACGGCATCGATGGGCTGGCCGACGCAACCGAAGATAACCTCGTCGATGACGGCCGGATCAAGTCCGGTGCGGGCGAGCAACGCGGAGGCGGCGGTGCGGCCAAGATCAACCGCGTCGGACGCGGCGAGGTCCGTGCCCATTTTGCAGAACGGGGTGCGCAGGCCGTCGACGATGTAGACGGGGGTGTTCATTTTGCTGCCTCCGATTTTGGGCGGTTGTCGACGACCTTTTGTTCCTTGAGGGCGACACCGACCTTTTGCAGGTCGCGCATCTCTGCGGCGGTGTGGGTGAGAATCTGGTTGGGAGTGACCTCGAAGTGTGCGTGGAGGAGTTCGCGGATGGCGGGTTCGAGGTTGTCCGCGGAGGCTTCGCCGGTGGTGGTGATGTGGACGTTGAGTTCGTCGAGCGCGAGCGGATCGTCGTGGGCTTTGCGCAGTTCGATCTGCCAGGCGCCGAGGCCGGGGAGATCGTCGAGGGCACGTTCGAGTTCGTTGAAGTCGACGATGGTGCCCTTGACCTTTTGAAAGCGCAGCGCGTGGACATCAGAGACGCGGGAGATTTTCCCCACGAGCCGGGGCAGCCGGCGGCCGCAGCAGGGGCACGGTTCCCAGGTGATGCCGTGTTCGCATTGGTCGCCGGTGCGGTAGCGGAGGACGACGGTTCCGCGTTGGTCGAGGGGCGTCCAGACGATTTCGCCGCCGGTGCCGTCGGGCACGGTCTCGCCGGTTTTGGGGTTGATGATTTCGACGATGCCTTGATCGGCGTAGAGGTGATAACCGGGCGGTGGAGTGCCGGGGATGATTGGGCATTCGGTCCAGGCGAACTTGGCTTCGGTGAAGCCGTAGGTGGCCATGATCTTCACGCCGGGGGAACCGAGCTGTTCGCAGAGCGCGCCGAGTTTGCGACGGGTGCCGTCGGGGACCTTGTCGCCGCCAAGGACCAGGATGCGCAGGCCCTCGATGCGAAGTTTTTGTTCCAAGGCCTGCTGGAGCACATGGTAGAGGAAGGTCGGCATCGAAACGAGGACCTGTGGCTTGAGCTTGAGGATTGCGCGCAGGTTGCCCTCGGTGCCCATGACCTTGCCGCCGCCGGTGGCGAGAGCGAAGACGTTCCGGTCGAGGCCGGAGTAATACATATACCAAAAGGCGAGGTGGGGCGCGAAAGGGAACATGTTGACCATGCGCTCGTCGCTTTGCACGCCGCCGATCTCGACGACACGTCCGGAGCCGAGGCCGAGGTTGGCGATGTCGTGCTGGGTGTAGAGAAACGGCACGGGCTCGGTGGAGCGACCGGTCGTGCTGGTCATGAAGACGGGGCGCCATTCCCGATCGAGTTCGTCGCGGACGCGGGCCTTACCGTGGAGGAGGGCACGCAGGATAACCGAAGGGCGACGGGAGAGCGCGGCGGGCTCGGGCTTGAGCACAAAATCGAGGGTGCGGCGCGGATTTTCTTCGGTGGGCAGCAGGTCTTCCTTCGTGGTGAAAGGAAGTTTTCCCAGGTCATCGACGGAGCGGATGTCGGCGGCGGTCAGGCCGTGTTGAGCGAAGAGGGTTTTATAGTGTAGTGAAAATGGCAATACGCAGTCACGCAGGTAACGGTGCAGGCGGCGGCCCTGTCTGGCGCGAGTGGTCTCACGGTCGAGATGTTGCCAATTTGAGCTGGGGTGCAGGCTCGGCATGGGGTGGTGGGGTTTTGTCGGCGGAGCGGGTCAACCGACGGTTTTTATTTAATGTTATAAGCGGTGAGACACAAGCGGAAGCGGCCGGATGATCAGGGGCGGAGGAAGGCGGCGATTTCATCATGTCGGGCCTCGGCATCGCGGGCGCCGATTTCCAGCAGGCGATTGATGTAGCGTGGTTGGAAGAGCAAGGTGGCGAGCAAATCGGCACGGGGGGCTTCCCGAGTGCCGAGCCCGCGGGTAGCAAAGCGAAAAACGCGGGGGAGTTCCCGTTCAAATTCGTTCGCTATGCTTCCCAGATCCTCGGACGGGCGGATCATCAGGAGCTCGACCGGGCGTAAGTCGGGCTCGGCGGGGCACGGTGCGGAGCGCACGAGGCCGTTGATGCGTTGCAGAGTGGCGGCGTCGTAATCGAGCATATCCAAAAACACCGAATCCAGCACGGTGCCGAGGACGGTGGCGGGCGGCGGGTAGGATTGCTCGACGGTGTCGGTTATCGGGGCGATTGGCGGAAGAAAGCGGGTGGACACGGCGAGGATGCGATCGGCCCTCAGGTGTAGTGCGGGTGAAAGCGGTGCGGTGAGTCGCACGCCGCCATCACCATGCCATTCGGAGCCGAGTTGCATCGCCGGGAAAAACAGGGGCAAGGCACAGGATGCGATGATGTGGTCGACGCTGAGCAGGCACGGGTGGCTGCTCCGTTCGGGACGATCCCAGGTGCGCAGATCTTCACCTTGCACCCAGGTGACGGATTGACCGGTGCGGTAATTGGTTGTGGTGATGCCAACCGCAGAGAGCCGGCCGCTTTGGAGATTTTCCTGAATGCCGTGGAGCAGTCCTGAATCGGTGCGGTAACCGTGTTTCAAAAAATGTTTAAGTGGAGTGGTGTCCACTAGTCCGCGAGTGGGTTGGGACAAACGGGTGCCGCCGGATGTCAGCCGCAGGGCCCAGTGCAGCATGTTTCTGGCGAGCGTGGGAAAGTCGGTGCGAAAAACCTGGTCAACCGTGATACTGCGCCAGAGCGCCTCAAGTTGGTCGACTGCCCGTGGCAGCGGATCGTGGGCGTTGGCTAGAAAGGCAGCGTTGATCGCCCCCGCGGAAACACCGGTGAGGATGGGGAAATTCAGCTCGGGAAAACTACGGGCAACCCCACGGAGAAACCCCGCCTGATAAGCGGCACGAGCTCCGCCTCCGCCTAGGACAAGCGCGAGCTTTGGGGCCGCCGTGATCACGGGATTTTTAGGGTTTTGTTAACGACGCGGGGTGGTGGGTAACACCTGCACCCTAATGGGTTACTGATACATTTCGAACGCTTTCGTTTAAAAGTTTAACAATTTATGCGTTTGCACCGGGTTGGATTCATCCTGCCCGACTGATAAAGTTAACTCAAACCACGTGAGGAAATTTGCGGTCGTCCTACTCCAACTCAGAGTCGAGGGCGGGCAGGTTCTTTTTGGCTTTTGCACCGAGCGATTTCAGCTCCTCTACCTGACTGATCAAGTTGCCGCGTCCGCTCTTCAGTTTGCCCATGGCATCGTCGTAGGTCTGGCGGGTTTTGGACAGTTGCTGGCCAATCGCGTCGAGGTCATCGACCAGGCCGGCAAACTTGTCGTAGAGCAGACCGCCGCGTCGGGATATTTCCTGCACGTTTTTGCTCTGGCGGTCCTGTTTCCAAAGCGTGTCGATGGTCTTCAGGGTCACTAGCAGGGTAGGGGCGGTGCAGAGAATCACCCGACGGTCAAAAGCCCACTCGTAAAGTCCGCGGTCGGTTTCGAGCGCGAGGTTAAAGGCGGGCTCCAACGGCACAAACATGAGCACATAGTCGGGCGTGAAGAGTTTGCCGGTGTCTTCGTATTTTTTGGCGCTGAGTTGTTCGATGTGAGTGCGCACGGCCCGGGCGTGTTCGGTGCAGGCGGCGGTGCGTGTGGCCTCGTCGGGTGCGTTGACCGCGCGCTCGTAGGCGATGAGCGAGACTTTGGAATCGATGACCAGGTGGCGTTCGTCGGGCAGACGCAGGATGACGTCGGGGCGAAGGCGGCGACCATCGTCAGTGGTGAGGGATTCCTGGGTGAGGTAGTTTTCGCCCTTGATGAGGCCGGAGGAATCCAAGAGCCGCTCAAGAATGAGTTCGCCCCACGCACCGCGAGCCTGTGACTGGCCCTTGAGCGCGGTGGTGAGCGCGTGGGCTTCGTCGGTGATGGTGCTGTTGAGCTGCCTGAGTTGCTCGATCTGGGCCTTGAGTGCGGCGCGGTCATCGCTCTCGGTTTTGTAGACGGTGTCGACGCGCTGGCGGAAGTCGGTGAGTTGCTGACGCAGGGGATGCAGCAGGGCCTCGACCTGGGTCTTGTTGTGATCGGTGAACTTGGCGGATTTTTCCTCCAAGAGTTTGGAAGCGATGGCTTGGAATTCGGTCTGCAGCGTGGCCTTCAGCTTTTCTGCGTCGGCCAGATAACGGGCCGCGAGGGCCTCGCGTTCGGTCAGGCGTGATTCGGCGGCCTGCAGACGTTCCCTGCCGGCGGCACGTTCGGCGGCGAGCTCATTGGTGGCGGTGGCCAGTTTTGCGGCCAGTTCGTCGCGAGTCTGTTCCAGATCGAGTTTGGATGTGGTGAGTCGTTCGGCTTCATCTGTGCGACCGGCGAGGCGTTCGATGAGGGTTGCCATGCGTCCATGCTGGATGAGGTGCGCGAGGACGGCGCCAATGCCGAGGGCGGCCACAGTGATGACGGTGAGGGTAATGGCGTTCATTAAAATAGTTTCAAAAGACGATTTGGGGGCAGCATGCCGTTGACAGGGGGTGGTGCAATGTCTGCTTTGCCGTTCAGTGTATCAGCAGGGAGTTTACCCTAGGGCCCGCTGATTTTTCTACCCTTTACATGAATCCAGCCAGCAACGCTTTGCTTCAAGCGGAGCAGAGTGCCAATCCCTTTAACCTGATTCCCTTTGTTCGCCCCGCGGATGAATCCGGCGGAGCTTTGCCTGAAACAAAGCGCCGGGTTTTGATCATCGCTTCCGACGGTGCGGTGCGGGGAGGCGTCGACCGGCTTTTGAAAGCTGACTTTAAGGTGAAGTTGGAGCCCTCCGCGGATGCGGGTTTGACCGCGGCCGGTTTGGAGACCTTTGCACTTGTGGTGTTGGATTTGCGTGGGATGACAGGCGAGGTGCAGGTGGTGAAGGAGAAGTTGCGGGCGATCGATGAGGATGTATCGCTCCTGATTTTGACCGCCGGCAACAAGGCCCGCGTTGTTGATCACCAATGTGTGCATGCGCCCTTTGATGCGCCTGATATGCGGGATCAGGCTGTGCGTCTGGCTGATTTGTCTGAGCGCCGCCGCGGCCGGAGTGTTTCACTCAAGCAAATGGAAGGTGTGATCGCCTTGTTGCAGGAGGAACTCGTGGCGAAGGAAAGTATCGCCAACTATGGTGAGGCATCGGCGTCGATGGTGCATGATTTGCGCAACGCCCTCTTCTCCACGCTCGGTTACACGGCCCGGTTGATTCAGGAAACCACGCAGCTAAAGAACGACCTGCCGGATAAGATGGGACCGATCGACCAGATAGCACACAAACTGGAGCATACCTCCAACTACCTCTTTCACCTGTCCCAGACTTGTCGCTACAATGACGGCGCCAAGACCCGGCGTGAGCGGTTCGATTTGACCGAAGAAGTCCGGCATGTGCACCGGGTGCTGTTTTTCAGCAGCCCCAATCTTATGGTGACCGGCAGCAGTGCGGAGATCCTTGCCGACCGCTTCGAACTTCACCGGGTGTTGCAGAATTTATTCAAAAACGCGTTTGAATCCGGAGCTGAGCAAGTGAGTGCGATTTTGTCCAAGGAAGTGGATCGGGTAATCCTTCGAGTGATTGATAATGGCCGCGGATTCTCCATCGAGGATGCAGCGGTGGTTTTTCAGCGTCCGCTCGCCAGCAGTAAACGTGGCGGGCAGGGACTGGGGCTGCGTATCTGCCGTCAAATCATTGAACGGCTGGGTGGCACGATCACCCTTAGCTCAAAGCCGGGCGAAGGGGCAGAATTTGAAATCTCACTGCCGTCGGCGGGGTGAGTTTTAACCAAAGCTGTCGTGCGTATCCGGCGGGTGGATAAGGTGCTTATTTTGTCTTTATCGGCAGGTAAACGGTGATCGCGGTTCCTTTTCCCGGGGTGGTTTGCACATGAATGCCGCCGCCGTGGGTCTGCACCAACCGGCTGACAATAGCCAGGCCGAGGCCGGTGCCTTCCTGGTTCTTGGTGGTGAAGTAGGGTTCGAAGATATGCGGAAGGACATCGGCGGAGATGCCGTCTCCTTCATCGCTGACGGTGATAGCCACGAGAGCGGGCGGGGCGCGGTCATCAGGAGGGTTGAGCATGATTTCATGACCATTGGCCTGCGGGTCCGCGCGAGGGAAACCGTCGGCTTGTTTTGCGCTGACTTTGACGGTCTGTTGACGGGTGGTGCTCTGCAGGGCGTTTACCGCGAGGTTGATGAGAACTTGCAGTAAATCGGTGGCGTCGGCGGTGGACTCAAGTCCGGGTGGTGGATTGACGATGTCGAGCGTGTTGCTGCGTGCGGCAGGATTGTTGCGAACCAGAATAGTCAGGTCGGTCAGAATTTGAGAAAGCGGCAGGGACTTGCCCGGAGTGTTGCGATTATGGGCAAAGCGCAGATAGCGCGAGGCGATGGCATGACAGGTGGCCACCTGTTTCGAGATGATGGTGATGTCATGACGCACTTCATCGAGGTCGCGACCGTGGAGGACATTGAGTGAGCGGAGCTTGCTGGTAAGCAGCTCAACATGGCCACTGATCACGGTCAGCGGATTGTTGATGTCATGCATCACGCTGGCGTAGATCTCGTTGGTTGTGCGGGCCATTTCCTCGCGCACGGAGACGTCACCGAGACGGCTGTTGAGTTCGCGCAATCGATCGGAGGCGGAGAGGAGGCTTTGCGAGATGTTGTGCAGCTGGAGGGCGCGCGCGGCGGCGGCGCGGATGGTGGCGAGATCGAAGGGCTTGCTGAGGTAATCACAGGCGCCGAGGCGGAGTGCCTGCCGGGCGGTCTCCAGAGTCTCGTAGGCCGTGAGCATGATCACCTCCGTGGTGGGCGTGATTTGTTTGAGGGAGTTGAGCACATCCAGGCCGGAGCAGCCGGACATGCGGATGTCGAGAATGGCGACGTTGATGGGGTGGCTCCGGGCAATGGCGACGGCTTCATCACCGTTGGATGCGAGCAGAACCTTGTAGTCTTGATGAAAGACGATGCGGATCGACTGGCGCGGGCCTTCTTCGTCGTCCACCACCAGCATGTTTGGCAGTGTGTCGTTGGTGGTGGTCATGTTCAGAATGAGTAGCTGAGTGAAAAGTTGATGGCGTCGAGCGTGCTGGCGTAGCGGCCGTCGGGAGACTCGCCGGAGAGTGACGTTGGTGCGCCGGTGACGGTGCGGTGTGCGGTGAAGCCGTGCTGGTAGGTGAAGTAGCCGGTGAAGGCGCCGAAGTTGCGTCCCAGACCGACACTGGCGAGATGGCGGTTCATGTCGGGCACGGCGGGATTAAAACTGGAATCCGGCACCGAGTTGGTGCTGTAGCTATAGCCGGCACTGACGAACCAGCCGTCCTCCAACTGGCGGGTGGCCCCGAGCAGATAGTAGTAGCTGGGCTTCCAGTTGAAGACCAGAGGAAGGGTGAGCGAGGAGGACTTGATACTGTGGGTGTTGAGCAAATCCCAGTTGGTGCGGTCGACTGCGAATTCGATATTCCAGTCGGAGTTGGGACGCCAGGAATACCCAAGGGTGATGACGTCCGGAAAGGGGAGCTTGAAGGTCGCCGCCTCGGGCGTGGCCAACAGGGGGCTGGCGGAGGCGGTGCCGCTAAAGTTGGAAGTCGAGCGGCTTTGGTAGTTCAGACCAAACACGTGGTGCTCGGAGGGTTTCCACATCACACCGACGTTGTAGCCGTAGGAAGTGTCGTCGCCTTCGTAGCGAAGTTCGTTCGGCAGGAACGGAACCAGGCGGCTGCGCAATTTCGCCTCCACAATATTGATCTGCAGACCGACGCCGATGGAGAGCTGGTCGCAAACCTTCCACGCGACTGTGGGGGCCACCGTGATGAAGGTGATTTCGTTGCGGGTGGCGATGGTGCTGAATCCAGAGCTGGCGGGCCAGTCCGAAGCCTGGCCAAACGGAGCGTAGGCGCCGATGCCGTAGCTGAATTGAGAGTCTTCGGGGGTATAAACGTAGTAGAGCTGCGGAATGATCGCGACTTCCCGCTTGGCATGAACCTCCGGGCCGCCGCTGCTGGGTTCATAGTCGTAGGCGGCGCGAATGATGTAGCTTTCGGAGAGAACCTGGCTGCCTTCAATTTGAGTGATGCCGGCGGGATTGTAATAAATGGCGGACGGGTTGTCGGCGGTGGCTACGAAGGCGTTGCCACGGGCGGTCGCATGAGCGTCCTGATTGGGCAGGCGGGTGGCGTTGGCGTAGGCGGCGGGAATTGCGGCCAGAAAAAAAACGCCGGTGATCAGGCGGGGCAGTGAGGCGGTCGTTGATGCCGGAGTCGAGGAATGCGTATTCATGGGGTCAGCGGGGTTTATCAGGAGGTAGTGACTGTTGGTGTGAGCGGCAGGGTGATGACAATGTCACCAAGCGCGTGGTGCGGTCGGGTGAAACTCACGACATCACCCGAGTGGTCGCGGAGAATTTTTCGGGCCACGGTCAGACCCAGACCCAGACCGACGTTGCGGGTGGTGAAAAACGGCTCGAAGGCGCGTGTTGTCAGATTTTCGGGAATACCTGAGGCGGAGTCCGTGATGCCGACGGACAGCTGGGCCGGCCGGTTTTTTGCCTGATCGACGCGTGCGCGAATCGTCACCGCCGGTTTCTCGGGATTACTCTGCAGTCCGTTGAGGATGATTTCAAAAAACGCATGCTGCATGCTCTTGGGCTCGCAGGGGAACGGGATGTCCGGCAAGTCCGCCGGGAAGGTGATCGACGGTTTGACTGTGCAGAGCGCGGCCGCCTTGTCGGCAGCCGGGCGAAGCAACGAGGCGAGGGTGTGGGAGCCGTTGGCGGGACTTTCCTGCCGTGAAATATAGGCAAGCTGATCGACTGAGCGAAGGATGCGGGTGGTTTCGGTATTGAGCGCGGCCTGCAGGGATTGCCGGAACTCGGGTTGCTCAAATGAAGTAGGGAGCAACTGGCGGTGGGTTTCGAGTGAGACCAACGCGTTGCGGACCTCATGGGCAAATTTTTCCGCAATGAGGCGGATGAGACGGTCGTTAGCACTGGCCAGCTCTATCTTGCGGGCAGCCTCGATCAAGGTGTGGTCCTCGACGGTGACGAGGGCCGCGGTCGGCGGACCGGTGTCGTCGGGGCGGAACGGTGTGATGGACGCGCGCAGCAGGCGGCCGGCCTGGGTGAAGGCGAACTCGTTGGATTTTGCCGGACCGTTGAGGACCTCGTAGATGGATGACGCGAATGTTTGCGGGAGATCCGCGAACTCCAGGTGAAGGCCGGCGGGAACCTTGAGTTCGAGCAGACGCAGTAACGCGGGGTTGGCCTGCAGGATAGTCAGATCGCGGGAAACCACCAGGCAACCGCCGCTCATTTGGCCGAGCACATTGGCGAGCAGGTCGTGGTTGCTGGAGAGTTGGTCGTGCAACCAACTGTTTTTGATGGCCAGACCGAGTTCCTCCATCAGGTGAAAGAGCAGTTGAAGTTCCTGGTCACTGAGGCGCATGCCGGTGAGGCGACCGCCGAGCACGGCGATACCCAGCAAACGCTCGCGGTCGAGGATGGGAATTGCGATCTGACCGCCTAGAATCTCGAATTCCCGTTGCGCCTCGACCGAGAGTAGATGGGGCGCGTCGGCTTTGAGAATCCGTCCGTCACTGGCCATGGCCGCCCCGATACCGGTATCGAGCGACAGTTCAAAATAACGGTAAAGATCGGCGGCGATTCCAACCGAGCAGGCACAGGGCAGACGCCGGGAATCTTCAGGGCGTGAGGGCAGGAAGTGGTTTTGCGGGCGATGTAGAAAAAGCGCGATGCGATTGACGCTGATGACCTCGCGAAGCTTGAGGGCGAATTCCTGAAGGAAATTTCGGAAGTGGAGCGAGTGGGTGAAGAGCCGGGAGAAATCGCGGAGGATTTCCAAGGTATTCAGGCAAACATCGGAGGAGGCCGGACCCGGAGATGGCAGGGCCGGGGCGGCCATGGGTGGACGGCTGGAGGAAATAACCTCGGTCGTATTGAGGGTGCGGCCGAGAACCGAAGCGAGCAATTGAGCGCGCAATGGTTTTTTGAATACAAAAGAGACTCCGTTTAGGAGGGCATCCTCCTCCCATTCGCGCACGGATTCGCCGGCGCACACGAACATGGGGATATCGGGAAGACGCCGCCGTATGGTTTGCACGGTGCGCAGAGATCCGGCATCGACAAGATCGGTGTCCAACAGGCAGGCGTCGATAAACGACGGTGGCAGCGAATCCTTGAGTTGTTCGATTCGCTCCAGATGGACAAATCCGTAGTGAGGCGGCGGGAGCAGCACCTTGAGTGCTTCCACGGTGCGGGCGTGTTCGGCTATGACCAGAAGTCGGTTCATGTCAGTCGAGAGGAGGCCGCTGTCGTGGTCTCGGGTTGTCTGGGCAGATCGACCTGCAATGTGGTGCCTTTGCCAAGGGTGCTTTGCAGGGAAATTGTGCCTTGATGAAGGTGGGCTATTTTTTGGCAGATGGTCAGGCCGAGTCCAAAGCCACGGGTTTGGTCCCCGAGATCCTTTGTTGAGAAATACGGTGTAAAGATCCGGTTGATGTTCTCCTTGGAAATTCCGCTCCCTTGGTCGACGACCTGGAACCGGATCCAAGCGGGGCTATGGCCTGTGTCAGGTAGCAACAGCGCGCGAAGCTTAATGATGGAGCCGGAAGGTGAGGCGTCGATGGCGTTGAAAATAAAGTTGGCTAGCATGCGTTGAAGGAGAACGTCGTCACCGTGAAATTCAAACGGGACCGGCAGCTCGCAAGTGAGGTGGATGTCGCGCTTTTCAAGTTGAAGTTGGCAGATGGCCGCGGTGCTGGCGAGAAGCTGTTCGACCGATACCAGTCGAATGTTGGGTGATAGTGTGGTGGAAAAAAAGACCGCTTCACGCACGTAGGAGCGAATCGTTTGCATGTTCTTGGTCGCGATGCGATGAAGCTCGATCTTGGGCGATCCCAACGAGAGTTCGGTGGCTTCGATTTGAAGGTAGGTGTTGATGGGCGTGAGCAGATTGTTGAGGTCATGGGCGAGTCCGCGGGACATGACGGCCAGTGACTCTAGTTGCTCGGTCAAGGCGACCTGTTCCTTGAGGCGTATGCGGTCAAAAAATACACTGAGATTAACCGCGAGTTCGGCGAGAAGTTCGAAGTCCTGAGAGGTGTAGGGGAGGTCCGCCTGTTTTTTCCCCAACATCAAAATACCAAAGGGATTGTGTTCCGAATGCAGAGGGAAGCAGAGCTCCGGATCCATGCCCTGGGTTGCGCAAAGTTGGTTTCTGGCCTGATGCTCGATACCATTGTCGTTCCGGTCGAATCTGAGGCTTCGAAAATCCAGATATGCTTTCTTACCGGCACGGAAGAATTTGATGACGGGAGAATCTGCGGGAAACTTAAACTCTTCGGACGAAGTGGGGTAAGAGCGGGAGACAAAAAGCTGGCTGGATTTAAAATCGAGAAAGGCAATCCGGTAGGAGCCGACCTTAATGGTCTTCAAAAGCAGTGATTCAAGGTCATCCAATAGCTTGTCTGTTTGGCTGTAGAAATGCAGCGAGTCGATGAACCCGCGGATTTGCTCCTGATATTCGAAACGATCACCGAGAATTTTCCGTTCCAATGACTCGGTGCCCGCGCCCAGCAGCTTGGGGAAAAAAATCGAGCTGAATAGACCGGTGACAATCAGAACGACCAGGCCGCTTATGAATGCGTAAAGTGGAAAATCATGCGGAGCCAAAAGGGCGCAGACAAACAGCAGGGCGAATCCGACACAAAAGTGGAACGCATTGCGGACCAGCATGGCTGACACCCGGCTTAATCTGAACCGCATGTCCAGAAGCTGATTTTGCAGCACACTGTAGGAGACAATGACGGGGAACAGAAACGCCGCCAGAGTTCCGAGCGGATACACCGGAACCAGCGTGCCGGGATAATAATACACTTCCAACACCGGCATGAGGTCGTGCAATCCCAGCACCATGAGAAGCACCAGGGCATAAATCATGGCCGAGACTCTTCGTTTTTGAAGCGCCCCGAGTTGCCGGCGTTTCTTTAACATGAAGTAGACCGACGATATGCCGAGCAGGCTCACCATGTTTGACAGTCCCCAGTAAAAAGGTCCGGCGACGGCATAGTAGGCGAAGCCGACGTAGCGCACATCCTTGATGAAGAATGGCGTGAGGTCGGACACCGCCAAAAAAATGGTGGCGGCGTAGGCCCACGGCAGGACTTTGCGCATGGGGATTCCCGTGACCAATACGGCAAGATGAGTGAAAAGCACGGGGAGAAATATGACCCCCATGTGCAGCATTCGGGCGACCAACAACGCGGAGTCGTGATCCTGAACCCGGAAAAGTAAAAAGGCCCCGAATGTCCATACGGTCAGCGCCAGTCCCCAATAAAAGAAAATACGGTTCGTTTTGGATCTGATATCCCGGGTCAAAACGAAGACGGACAGCAGCAGGTTGCTGATACTCGCGATGAGCGGAGATAGCAGAAAAAAGTGCATCAGCCTTTAAAGGCTCGAAAAACAAGGCAGGAATTTTTTCCGCCGAATCCCGCATTCAAATTTATGGCCGTCGTGACCGGATAGTGACGTGCCACACCGGGCACGTAGTCGAGGGAACATTCCTCCTCGGGCTCTTCGAGGTTGATGGTTGGGGGGATCATTCCGCGAGTGATGCTTAACACGCAAATGACGGCCTCCAGTGCTGCCGCCGCACCGGCCAGATGTCCGGTCACCGGCTTGGTTCCGCTGATTTGCACCCGTCGGGCATGATCCTTGAAAATGCGTTTGATTACGCGCGTTTCATTCAGGTCGTTGGTTGGCGTCGCGGTGGCATGCGCATTGATGTAGTCGACCTCGGATGGCATGATCCGGGAACGGTAGAAGGCCTTCTCAATGGCTTTTTGGATGCCGATACCATCCGGATGCTGGGCCACAGAGTGGTAGGCTTCCGAGCTGCTGCCATGTCCCAGCACTTCGGCGTAAATGTGGGCTCCGCGGGCCAACGCATGGGAAAGTTCTTCAAGCACGAGAAACGCAGCACCCTCACCGAGAAGAAAGCCGTCGCGATGCTTGTCGAATGGACGCATGGACGTGGCGGGTGTGGCGTTGCGTTTGGTCAGTGATTTTGAAGCGCAAAATGTGCCGACATAAGCATCGACAATCGGTGCCTCGGTGGCACCGGCAACCATGACGTCGGCATCATCATTCCGGATGGCGTTTAGGGCGAAGCCGATCGCGTCATTTCCCGAGGAACATGCCGTGCAGATGGTCAAGGCCTGACAGGGGACACCGAGATCGATGGCGATTTCCGAGCTGCCTCCACCGCAGTAGGCATTCATCAGGGCGAAGGTGCTCAATCCCTTTAACCCTTTCTCGATGAAGTTGCGGTGGTTTTGGAACGTCTGTTCCATTCCTGATACCGAAGTGCCTTCGACAATGCCCATGCGCCCGGGGTTGATCGTTTTCAGGTCAACCCCTGAATCCTGCATCGCATGGCGGGCTGCGATAATTCCAAACTGCAAAGAGTAATCGAGACGTTTGGCTTTTTTGGGGTCCAGATAGTTTTCCGGAATATAGTCTTTAACCTCGCACGCTATGCGGGAGGGAAACGTGCTCGCGTCGAACCGGGTGATTGGCCCAGCCGCGCTTTGGCCGGCACAAAGACTGTCCCAGAAGCTGTCTACGGTAAGTCCGTTGGGGGCGATGAGGCCGATTCCAGTGACTACTACTCTACGCTCGAAGGGATCCATGGGTCAGCTTTTGGGGAATTTCCAAGGGATAACCGCCGGAGTCGTGCGGATGTAGTCGCGGTAGGCATCGCCAAACTGGGTGATCATGGCGCGTTCCTCCAGGCGGATACGGGCGATCAGGCTGGGCACAAAAAATACGACAAAGGCGATGGCCGTGTAGCTGGCATTGAGGAAGATGATCGCGCCGACCAGCTCAAGAATAGCCCCGAGATAAATCGGATGACGGATCCAGCGAAAGGGGCCGTCCTTCACCAGCTCGTGCTCTTTGCGGATTTCGATATGCACACTCCACATGCGCCCGAGTGCACGCACGGCCGCGGCGCGCACGGCAAAGGCGCTGGCCGTGATCAACAGGCCGGGGATAAACGTGGCCGCGATGAAGTGTAAGTCGCGCACCAAGTATTCCACCAACGCCATGACGATGATTAGCGTGCCACTGAGCAGCAGGGCTAGAAACGTGGCCTTCTCATTCACCTGACCGGTGACAACATTACGCTTAACGAAAAATTCACGGATGCGCGCAAAGTAGAGAAGGACCACACAGATGACGGGTAAAATGTCGGGTGTGATTTTCATGATTTAGCTTAGTGGGGCCGGTTAAATAGCGTTTGGATAATGTCCTCCAAGGGAGTTTCTTGGATGGTGATGTCGGCCACCGGACCATTGGTGAGTATTTGCTGGCAGGCTGCGACAATTTTGTCACTTGGAACGCTTAGGGTGATCTCCCCAGTGTCACTGACTTCGGCATTACCGTGATCCGGTTTCCAGTTCACAAACGCGTCGGTGGTGGGTTGGAAACGCACGATGCGTTGGCTCACGCCGAGGGTGGATTCAAGTCGCCCCAGACCTCCGTCGTATATCTTGGACCCTTTGTGGATCACGATCACGCGTTCACAGAGCTCCTTGATGTCGGCCATGTAGTGGCTGGTTAGTAATATGGTGACCCGATGTTTACGATTATACTCGCGCAAAAATTTCCGGACGGACTTTTGCGAGGTTACGTCGAGGCCGATGGTGGGCTCGTCGAGAAAGAGCACCTTGGGGCGATGGAGCAGGGCGGCGATGAGCTCCATCTTCATGCGTTCGCCGAGTGAAAGTTCGCGGACCATGACGTTGAGCTTGGGTCGCACATCCAGCAGATCGACGAGCTCGTCGAGGGTTTCTTGATACGCCTTGGTCTCCAGTCCGTAGATATGCCGGATTAGGGAGAAGGATTCGATTGCCGGGAGATCCCACCAGAGCTGGTTTTTTTGTCCAAGCACGAGTGCGAAGAGACGCCGGTAGGTGTTCTCGCGTTTGGTGGGGTCGTGCCCGGCTACGCGGGCGGTGCCGCTGGTCGGGTAGATGAGGCCCGAAAGCATTTTTAGCGTGGTGGTTTTGCCTGCGCCGTTGGGACCTAGGAAACCCACGAATTCGCCTTCGCCGATATCAAAACTGATGTCGCGCGCCGCAGCGGTTTCCTCGAATTCGCGATGGAACAAACCTTTTACACCACCCCAGAAGCCGGGCTTCTTTTTATAGGTGCGGAAGATGCGGGTGAGATTGCGAACTTCGATCATGGAAGGGGGGAGGTTTGTGGAATACGCTGCGGTGGCAAGCTGCGCGGAAGTTTCAGCAATTTATCGCGGAAACGCGGAAGCACGGGGGGGTGAATAAGGAACCGTGGAAATCAGGGAGGAGTATCTGCTGGTGCCTGCTTCCGTGAGTAAATTTACCCCGTCCAGATGCCGTTGCCGACGAGTGTCTTGGTCGCGGCCTCGGCCCAGCCTCGATTGGCGGCGGGGCTGGCGGGACTCGGGTGCAGGACCGTTGATACGGTCCACGGATCGTCGGCCAGAGTGACGCTTTCGAGTTGTTTGGCGGCGAAGCCACCGACCCCGACAGCATTGGTGGGACGCAGGTGTTCCAGCACGGCGCGCAGGTGGGCGCGGCACGGTTCGTCCACGGCGGCGCGTTCTTCGGCGGTAAGTTTGTCAGGAGTCAGATTGGCACCGGTCGCGGACATCCAGACCAGCGGACAATAGTTGAGCACAAAGTGGTCTTTGAAGAAGGCCTCGGCGGTGCCGAAACGTTCGGCGAACAATCCCCACAGGCGGCGACCACTGACCTCGGATCGGGTGCAAGCGAAGCCGGTGATCGGACGCTTGGGATGCTCAGGGAAGGGGATGTCGACCGGTTCATTTATGCCCATCCAGTCACGCACCGCGGCGACTTCTCCAAAAGGCACGCCGACCTGGGCCATGCCGTAGGGACCGGGGTTCATACCTAGGAAAATGGTGCGCTTGGGCGCGGAGCCGAAGCGTTCCAAGTAGGCGCGATGCGGCTCCCAGGCGTAACGTAGCGGGTTGTAGGTGCACTCGACCGGCGGGGCGAAAGTCAGTCGGTCGACGTCGTTGCTGAGTCGGGTGGCGAGGGCCACAAGTGGCGAGGCAGTCATGCGGTAAATTCTAAGCAGGTCGGGTCACGCACCCAATTGAGTGTAGTCGAGCACCGTGTGGCTGATCTGTCCTCCGGCGACGGTAGCCTTGTCGGTGATGAGTTCGTCGGGTGAGAGATCCTCGACATTGGAGAAGACAAAACGATGAGTGCCGTCATCCGCCGCCGGGCTGAACAGCCGCGGCACCCGCACTCGTGCCGGCACGGTGCGCACCACGCGGGTGTCGGCGGAGCAGGGAGTGGGAAAGTTGAGGTTATGCACGATGAAGCTCCCGGCTGGTGTGCGTGGAAGTAGTTCGCCCGCCAATGCGGCGGAGTGCGCAGCCGAGGTTGCCAAAGTTTCGGCAAGAGCCGGTGTGAGGATACCGTCTACCTGGATTTGTTGAAAGGTCACCTCGTCCATATCTTGCGAACATGCCATGGCGGGCAGGCCATGCAGCGCTCCCTCCCAAGCGGCGGACACGGTGCCGCTGGCGAGAATGAAGCCCAGGGTCGTATTGAGCCCGAGATTGATGCCGCTGACTACGCCTTCGACGTCGGGAACTTCGGTGCCGGGACGACGCGGCAACAGGTAGGCAAGGGCGATGTTTACGCAGTCGCTTGGTGTGCCGTCGACCGTCCAGGTCGGGCAATCAAGTCCGTGGTCCACTTCCGCCGAGGTGACCGGGCGATGACGCGATTTGGCGGCACCGGTCCAGCTCTGTTCGTGCAACGGGGCGACGACCAGCGTCTGGTGTCCGGCGGTTTGTAGTGCACGAACTAGCGCGTGCAAAAAAGGGCTGGCGATGCCGTCGTCGTTGGTAACCAGAAGGCGCATGGACAACATGCCGTCGCTTGCGGGGCTGAACGGCAAAGCAAAACGTGAGTGGATAACGAGTTCGACTGGCTCCCTTTCCGATCCCTGCGTTGGTCGGGCGCGTTTTCAGCTTTAATGTGAAACTTGGCCCCCCCTTGAGCGTCTGATTATTTTCAAGTTACTTCAGCCGGTTGGATTTGCCTCCGGTCCAGCCATTGATCCCCTATTCATTTCCCCACTTCCCTTCATGGCCAAAAAATCCGGGCGCTTCATCCCCGCCACACTTGTGATCCTCGCCGTTGGCGGTGCCGCCTATTACTTTTTGGGCAGGCATTCCGAGGCTCCACCCAAGATCCAGACTGTCGCGATCACCCGCGGCACCCTGACGCAGACCGTTTCGGCCACCGGCGATCTGCAGCCGGTGGAGCAGGTCGAGGTCAGCTCGCAAATCTCCGGCCTGATCAGCGAGGTGCTCGTTGACTACAACACCAAGGTGAAGGCCGGGGACGTGCTCGCCCGCATCGATCCCGCCACCTACACCTCGCGTCTGAATCAGGCCAAGGCCCAACTCGCCAACGTCCGGGCCAATTACAACTTGGTTAAACTCAACGCCGACCGCGTGAAGTCGCTCCAAGAACGCAACCTCGTGTCGCAACAAGAGCTTGATCAATCCATCGCCCAGCTCGCCCAAGCCGATGCCCAGATGCAGATCAACGCCGCCACTGTCGAAAACGCCGAGGTCGATCTCGCCCGCTGCTCCATCCTCGCCCCGATCGACGGCATCGTGCTCGATCGTCAGGCCAACGTCGGCAAGACCGTCGCCGCCAGCCTCAACGCCCCGGTGCTCTTCATCTTGGTCAACGACCTCAGTCGCCTGCAGATCGAGGCCGCCGTATCCGAAGCCGACATCGGCACCGTGGCCGTCGACCAACCGGTCAACTTCACGGTCGACGCCTTTCCGGGACGCACCTTTCAGGGCAAGGTCCGCCAGATCCGCAACTCGCCCAAAATCGAGCAAAGCGTCGTCACCTACAGCACCATCATCGATGTCGCCAACGAGAACCTGCAACTCAAGCCCGGCATGACCGCGAACATCTCCGTGGTCGTCGACGAGCGTCCGGATGTCCTGCTCATCGCCAATTCCGCCCTGCGCGCCCGCATCCCCGAGACCCTGCTCTTGCCGGTCATCGCCGCCCCCGCGGCGCCCGGTAAATCCGACGCCGTGTCCGCCACCCCTGAGGATGCGCTCAAGGCCCTGCTGGTTGAAGTCGGCCACACCGATGGCCGGCCGACCCGCGAAGTCATGCAGAAGGTCCGCGCGTTGGCCGAGCAACGGGGCATCACCCTGCCAGAACGCCGTGGTCGCAACAGCGGAGAAAACACCGCGAATGCCGTCACCACCCGCACCGTTTATCTGCAGGCCGGCACCGCCGGCAAGCCCATGGCCCAGCCCGTCACCATCCGTTGCGGCATCACCGACGGCAGCAAGACCGAGGTCATTTCCGGTCTCGAAGAAAAAGCCACGGTTATCACCAGCGTCACCCTCCCCACCGAGGCCGCGCCCTCCGGCACCGGCAGCCCCTTCGGCGGCATGCGCAAATTCTGAGCCATGCAACCCGTGGTTCAGATCAGGGATATCCGTAAAACTTACCAGACCGGCGATCTGGAGGTTCACGCCGTGCGCGGCATCGACCTCGATATTATGCCAGGCGAGTTCGTGGCTGTCATGGGCGCATCCGGTTCCGGCAAATCCACGCTCATGAATACCCTCGGCTGTCTCGATCAGCCGACCAGCGGCACCTACCTGCTCGACGGCGTGGATGTCTCCGGACTCGAACGCAGCGAACGCGCCGACCTGCGTAACCAAAAACTCGGTTTCGTTTTCCAGGGCTTTAACCTGCTCGCCCGCACCTCCGCCCGGGAAAATGTCGAGCTGCCCATGCTCTACGCGCCCGAGCGCATATCTTCGCACGAGATGCGCGAACGCGCGCTTCGGGCGCTCGATATTGTCGGCCTGGCCGACCGCGCAGACCACTTGCCCAGCCAACTCTCCGGCGGCCAGCAGCAACGCGTCGCCATCGCGCGGGCCCTCGTCAACCAACCCCGCCTCCTCCTCGCCGACGAACCCACTGGCAACCTCGACTCGCGCACCTCGATCGAGGTCATGGGCGTGTTTCAACGACTCAACCAAGAGGGCATTACCATTGTCATGGTCACTCATGAGCTCGACATCGCCCAATACTGCAAACGCAACCTGATCGTGCGCGACGGACTCATCGTGCGCGACGAGCCGGTGCAGAATCGCCTGATTGCCACCGCCGAACTCGCCCGCCTCGACCAGGCTGAAAAGCATGCCGCCATCGCGGCGCACAGCTGACCCACGCGCCATGCGTATCATCGCCACCACCATCATTTCCCTGCGCGCCCTGCGGCGTAACAAGCTCAGGAGCTTTCTCACCGCGCTCGGCATCATCATCGGAGTGGCCGCGGTCATCGCGATGGTCAGCATCGGCAACGGTGCCAAGGCTCAGGTCGAGGCCCAGGTTGCCAATCTTGGCCAGAACGTGGTCACCGTTTTCCCCGGAAGCATGACAACCGGTGGCGCTCGTGGAGGCGGTGGCAGCGCCAATACCCTGACCGTTGCCGACGCCCTGGCCATCGAGGGGCAGGTGGCCAACGTCGTCGCCGTTTCTCCCGAGTTGCGAGTCCGTGCGCAGCTTCAGGCCAATGGGCTAAATTGGAACACCATCGCCGATGGCGAGAGCGTGGGCTACCCGAGCATCCGCGCGTGGAAACTCGCCAGCGGCGAATTTTTCACGGAAAACGACGTGCGCTACGCGACCAAGGTTTGCGTGATCGGCTCGTCCATCGCTCGGGAGCTTTTCCCCAACAGCGACCCGGTCGGTCAGACCCTGCGTGCGCGCAACATCCCGCTCAAGGTGCTCGGCGTCATGGAGTCGAAAGGCTTTAACCTCTTTGGTGCGGATCAGGACGACTGTATCATCGTGCCCTACAGCACGGCGATGACCCGACTAGCCCGACGCAAAAACGTCAGCGCGATATTGATGGAAGCCGCCTCGCCCGAAGTCATGGTCACCGTGCAACGCGACGTCACCGACCTGCTCACCCAACTCCACGGAGGCCGTGATCCCGACTTCACGGTGCGCAATCAGCTTGAGCTCGCCGAAGCCGCCTCGGCGACCTCCAAGACCATGACTCAACTGCTCCTTTGTATCGCCTTGGTGTCACTGATGGTCGGCGGTATCGGCATCATGAACATTATGTTGGTTTCCGTGACCGAGCGCACCCGCGAGATTGGCATCCGCCTGGCGATCGGCGCGCACGACCGCGACATCCGCCTGCAATTTTTGATCGAGGCTATGATCCTCAGTGTCATGGGCGGCATCCTCGGAGTCATGCTCGGTGTGGGCATCTCCAAGGCATTGGCCCACTTTAACGGATGGCCGATCCTCATCTCGGAAACCGCGATCGTGCTGGCAGTGGTCTTCTCCGGCCTGGTCGGTATCGGCTTCGGATTTTACCCGGCCCATAAAGCCGCCAAACTCGATCCGATCGACGCCCTGCGCTACGAGTGAGCGTTTAATTCAGGCGTATTATTAACGCGCGTATTTTCATTGTCCGAAAAAAAACGGTCCATCTACGCTGTAAACCGTTCCGCCGTTTACCGCTGGTTTCAGGCTCAATACGTAGGCAAGTCCAGAGTCTTGATTCTTCAAAATCCAGACCTCGCGTCCGTCGGGTAAAAGCCTGACCTCCTTAAGCTCAGGTGTGCCACGTTGATAGGATGCCTCAACTTTCCCAATCTGAGTAAGGATGTCTTTCTTTAAGATATCACCGGCTGAGGTGTGCCCGATTGGCAAATCAATCATCACTCTGCGCATCGCGGTGCTGCCGCGTCCCAAGTCCGTCATTTCCCAGCGGAACGGTGAACCTTTGGCCTCAGCCTCACGATTTATCTTATTCCCGGCATTGATTATCGGATTCCCGCACCCGGATAGGCCCAAAATTAGCACGGAGACTGATGTTAGCAGGATTGATTTCATCGTGGGCGACTTGGTCGAGTTGTTGGTTTATTACTTGAGGCTAAATTGGACATCACCCGGCTTATCCAGATTAATGATGAGTTCCTCGGCTTGATCGCCACGCATGAAGGTGAGCACGGTGTTTTGGGCGGTGGTGGATTTTATTTGCAGAGTTGCCGGACTGTTGCCGGGCGTGAAGAGCCAGGCGTTCAGGGTCGGCCGGTCGATTTGTTGGGTGCCAATCGTGCAGGTGGCCGGCTCGCGGGTGTTGAAGTCCTGGCTGTGCCAGCCTTGAACGGGTTGTTTGCTGCCGGAGACTTGGGTGAGGCTGGCGGGCGTGGTGCTGGCAAAGGAGACTGAGAGGTCTTCTTCGTGGTTGCGGATGATGAATCCGGCCGGGCCGTTGGCGGTGACTTCGCAGTCAGGGTGCCAGTGCCAGAGGGTTTCCAAACGGTGCGGTGCGAAGGTCACCAGGCGGTCCAGCACGATCCAGCCGTTGCCACGCAGGTTGATCACGATGCGGCGCCAGTCGGCGGCCCGGGCGGTGTCGGGCAATGCGAAACGGGTGTCCCCGCTGGCGGTCTCCCAGTGTTCGCCGATCGAAAGGCCGCTGGCGGGTTCGGTGCACGGATTGATGGCATCGGGGCCTTGGTCCGAGGCGTGGCCGTCGAGCAGCAGCACGTTGTGGCCGGTGGCCCCGGCAAAGTAGTCGCGCCACGGGCCGGGACTGTAGGTGTAGCGTCCGTTGTCCACGAGGAAGTCGCGTTGACCCAGGCTCAGGGAAAATTGCAGGTGATCGTCGTGCTGATGCGCGGTGCCGCGTGGACCGTGGTCAAAAAAAGCCCACTGCGCACGAGACTGGTCTCCACTGCGAAAGACGGTCTGTCCGGCGTAGGGCAGGGTGGTGGTCTCGCTTGGAATGGTGGCCAGATGCGGGGCATTTCGACGCAGCAGGCTTTGAAGGTCTTCGCTGTCGGAGTCGTTGGTCAACGGATTGCTGCCGTCTGGTTTTTGCACGGCCTGTAGATAAGCCCAAAGCCGGTCGACGGCGGGTTTCCAGTGGCGGGCTTCCTCAAGGCGTCCGGACTCGGTCAGCAGGGTGAGCAACTGCTGGTAGTTCAGGGCCACGATGACTTGGTAGTGGGTGGACAGTTCCTTGTAGGCCCCGTCCGGATACACTTGGTCGCGGTAATTTTTTTCGAGTTGGTCCAGACTGTAGGTGAGCCATTCGTCGGTATTTTTGTTGGCCGGAAACGTGACACAGAGCTGGGCCAGCGCCAGCATCTCGGTGATGAGGTGGTTGCCGAAGAGGGCGTGATGGTGGCGGAGCTGTTCCCCATGGGCCTGGATGCTGGTCAAAAAGCGTTCGCGGCGTTCCGGGGTGAACGCCGGGTCATCGTTGAGCACACGGTAGGCAAGTGTCCAGGGGCCGAGGATGCGCCGGGCGGCTTCGAGTGGACGCCAGGCGGAGGAAAAGGTCATCCGGCCGGGCGCGGGGTGTTGGAGAATCCAGTCGTCCAACGTGGCCAGCACCCAGTCGCGATAACGTTTGTCGCCGGTTTTCTGCCAGGTCTCCAAGACGAAGTTGAAGGCGTAGTGGCGGTTGAAAAACCAGGCCCACTCGGGGTCGTTTTTAGGCCCGCGCCATTCCCAGTCGTATCCGCCGTCAGGCCGGCGAGGTTGCTTGGCGGTGACGTCCTGCTGGGTAAAGGTATCGTCCAGGGCGGCATCGGACCATTTCAGGATTTTGCTTTCGCGGTTTTCGCCGCGACTACTGGCGGTAAAAAACAAACCGCAGGTGATGCAGATCGTCGCGGCGACGAGCCGGAGCCGGCCGGGGTGTGGCCGCCAAAGAAAATCAATCCTCGGTGCCACGGGCGATGCGACGGGCGAGCCGGCGGGCGAACAAACCGAGCAAGAGCGATATCAAGGCTCCGATGGCGGGTCGCAGCACCTGTTGCTTCAGGAAGAAGCCGATATAGCTGGGATTAAAGCTATCGTAGGATTGGGCGAGGTTGGCCAGCAGGGCATAGAGGCTGAGCGCCAGACCGGCCAGACTGAGCAGGCGGACGAGAATCAGGGCTTGGCGATGCATGGTTTAAGAAATGGCTGAAATGCGGAAAAGAAAGGAGACGCAGGGAGGTATCAAAACATGCCCTAAGCGGTTTTAAGGGAGCAGGCAACCGTCCTGCATGTGCAGGACTTGGTCGCAGCGTCCGGCCAATGCGGGGTTGTGACTGACCATGAGCAGAGCGTTGCCGCGTTGGTGGGAGATGTCGCTCAGCAGGGTAAAAATTCGTTCGGCGTTGGCGTGGTCGAGATTGCCGGTGGGTTCGTCTGCGAGAATGAGGGCGGGGTTGTTAGCTAGGGCGCGGGCAATCGCCACGCGTTGTTGTTCGCCGCCGGAGAGCTGGCCGCCGAGGCGTTCGGTTTTTGAACTGAGTCCGACTTGATCGAGCAGTTCACGGGCGCGCGCGGTTTGTTCGGCGTCGGTCAAGGCGCCGAGGCGGCGCATGGGGATGAGCACGTTCTCCAAGGCGGTGAATTCCTTGAGTAGAAAGTGAAATTGAAACACGAAACCGAGGTGCCGGTTGCGCAGCGCGGTGCGGGCGTTGTCATCGAGGTTGCCGGTGGCTTCGCCCCGAATCTGGATGTCGCCCTCGTCGGGGCGGTCGAGCAGACCAAGCAGATAGAGCAGGGTGGATTTTCCGGAGCCGGAATCGCCGGCGATCGCATAGGTTCGGCCGGCATGGAGGGAGAGGCTGACCCCGCGCAACGCATGCACACGATTGTCTCCCTCACCGAGGTGCCGGTGTAGGTTGGTGGCGCTGAGAATGGGAGTGGAGTCGGAGATCACGGAAGACGGATTTTTAACCGCAAAAGTCGCAAAAGAGCGCGAAATTTCTGAGTTCAGAAAAAGGTTTGGGTTTTGCGTTAATTTGCGTTTTTTGCGGTTGAATAAAAATCGTCGGTTATGCCTGTCGGTAGGGCGGGGCTACGAAGTTCAGGTTTGATTGTGGGACAAAATAATGCGTTCCCATTCGACTTTTGGGAATCCCCCGAAGTTAACGAGTAGACCCAGTTGCAGGCCGGTTACTTTGAGGTAATTGAGAACTTGAGCGCGGTGTTCGTCAGTGAGCGATTTGGCCGCTTTGAGCTCCACGATGATTTGGTTGTAGCACAATAGGTCAGGGGTGTAGCTGTGTTTTAGTTGGATACCGCGATGGAAGAGCGAGTAGTTGCATTGTGCATCAAAGGGAATGCCGAGGTGCTCTAACTCGATTTCCAATGAGTCTTGATAAATTGGTTCCACGAATCCGTTACCCTTCTCTTTATAGACCGCAAAGCATGCTCCCATGATTTGGTAGGTTTCGTGTTTAAACAGATAATCGTCAGGCATCGGGCAGTCGGATTTTTAACCGCAAAAGGCGCGCAAGAGCGCGAAAGTTTTGAGGTCTGAAGAGGGGGTGGGTTTTGCGTTAATTTGCGTTTTTTGCGGTTGAATCTGCTTCCTCAGCTGCTGCTGCCGCGGATGACGGCGCCGGGTTCCAGGCGGGCTGCCCGGCGGGCGGGGAAGTAGCTGGCGATGAGCACCACGATGGTCGCAATGACTCCGGCCCAGACGTAGTGCATGATGTCCCATTGCACCACAAAGTGGTCGGTGGCGAAAATGCCGCGGATGCGGATGGGGAGTCGAGACAGGCCGTAGGTTGCCGCGGCGGCGATGGTCCAGCCGGACAAGACGCCGGCTATCAGCACAAAGGCGCCGAGCTGCATGAAGATGCTGACGATGTCGCTCCGGGTGAATCCCATGGACCGCAGAATCGCGATTTCACGGGTCTTATCGACGATGATCATCACGAGCGTATTGAACATGCCCAGGCCCGAAATGAGGATGATCGAGGAGATGGTGATTGCTGAAGAAAGGCGCAGCACGCTGAAGACCTGCAGCCAGGTTTTTTCCCGATCCTGCCATGCGAGCGTGTAGTGGCTGACGACGGTGCGGATGCGCCCGGCCATGTAGGGTGCCGAATTCGCGTCCGTGAGATTGATTTGGATAAAAGACGCACCGCTCGGCTGATCGAGCAGCACCCGCGACGCGCTCAGGTGGATGTAGACGCGTTCGCGGTCAACCATGTCGATGCCGGTCTCGAAAAATCCAGCGATGCGGTAGCGCTGCCTGGCGTGCACGCTTTCGAGCAGAATGGAGTCGCCGATTTTCAGCCCCATCCGCTGGGCGATGCGGATGCCGACGATGACACCATAGGGATTGGCTGCGAAGTCCTGCAGGCTGCCTTGGATGATCTGGCCCGCCAGATCGGAGACGCTGGTGTAGCTGTCCAGTTCGATGCCGTAGGGTTTGGCGTCGTAGTCGCGAAAGTTGGCTTTGAGCACAGCATTTCCGCGAATGACGGGCGAGGCCGAGACCACTTCGGGAAACTGCTGCAGGGCGGAAATCACCCGCGCGGGAAACTGCACGCCCGGGATGTATTTAGTGGCGCGGTCGGCTTCCAGGATCGCACCGGTTTCACTGTCCTGAGTGCTGGATTTTTGTCCGCCTTGTATCCGGTCTTCGATACGAACCATGCCGTTTACGCCGAGAATGGTCTGGATGAAAAATGACTGAAATCCAGCGGTTTGCGCCTGGGTGAGGATGAAAAACGCCACACCAAAAGCGATGCCCGCCAAACTCATGAACATGGCTCGTTTGCGGGCCGTAATGAAGCGGCGGGCAATCTGGAAGTTGGTGTTCAATCGTTACGGGCGGTGTGGCTTTGCGCGGTGGTCGTTCGACGTGACGGAGTGCCCGTCCTGCTTACTTGGTGATGCTTACCCGGTCACCGTCCTGAAGTTGATCCAGGTTGCTGACCGCCAGGATATCGCCGGCTTTAACGCCTTCGAGCAGCTGGATGCGCTTGAGGTCGCGGAAACCGGTTTTTACGGGGGTGCGGTGGGCGACGCCGTCGCGGATGACAAACACGTGGCCGTTGACCACGGCTTGTCGGGGGGCGAGCAGGCTGCCGGGCTGGCGTTGGCGGATGATGCTGGCTTCACCGGTGAGGCCGGGCAGGAGTTTTTCGGGAGGCAGGTCGACCGAGAGAATGACGCGGTATTGCTGGTTTTGCTCGTCGGCGTTGGGCAGGACTTGCTCGATGCGTCCGTTGGTCTGTTCGTCGCCAAAGGCGAGCAGGCGGATGATCGCGGTCTGGCCCGCGGCCACGCCGGCAAAGTCCTCTTCATTGATGCGGGCCTCGATCACGATCTCGTCGCTGAGGAGTTTGGCGAGTGCGGTGCGGTTTGAGACGAGTTCACCGGGGTGCACGTAAATTTCGGTGACGGTGCCACCGGTGGCAGCCTCGATGGTGGATTTGTCCAACAACTGTTGTTGCAGGCGAAGACCGGTCTGGAGTTCGCGAATGGACTGCTCCCGGTTGAGCTTTTCCCGGGCCTGGGTTTCAACGAAGAGTTTGAAGTCTTCACGGCGTCGCTTGATCTCGAGGTCGGAATATTGGCCCTGCTCATATTGCCGTTCGAAGTTGCCGAGGTCGGTCTTGCGGCGTTCCAAGGTAACCTTGTCCTCGAGATCGAGTTTGAATTGCGCGAGCAGGTTTTGGAGTTGGTCGGCGATGCGATCGAATTCGATCTTGAGCTTGGTGGGATCGATCTGAAACAGGACTTCCCCCTTGGTGACCTTTTGGCCGAGGGCGATGTTGGACTTGAGCAGGCGTCCGTCGACTTCGCTGGCGATGGTGATCTCGTAGGCGGGCCGGACTTTGACGATGGCTGGGATAGCGTCGATGGCCTCACCAACGATCACCGGGGCGGTGGCCACGGAGAGGCGTGATCCACTCCAATAAAACAGACCGGCCGCGATCAGCGCGATGAGAGGCAGAATGAACTTAATACGTCCCTTCATGAAGAGGAGTTGGAGAGTTCCTCGGCACTGGCGGGCTGGGTGAGATCAAGGTAGTCGGAGATGCCGAGCAGGAGGGCGACGCGGCTGCGCTGGAGCTGGAGTTCCTGTTCGTGGTGTTCGAGCTGTTTGGTCTTGAACTGGGCGTCGGAGATCAGCCCGGATGAAAGATCCTGTTTGCTGCGGGCGAGGGTGTCGCCGGCGAGGGCAAAGCGGCGTTCGTCGATGCGCAAGCGGCGGGTTTGGAATTCAAGGGCGGTGAGGATATTGCCGGCCTGCGCCTTGATCTCGGCTTCATAGGCGGTGAGCTCGCGCTCAAAGCGGTTGATGCGGAGGCGGGTTTCGATGCGTTTATATTTGGTTTCGAAACCGTCGAAGATGTTCCAGCGCAGGCCAATGCCGACGAAGAGGGTGGTGGTGTCGACGTTGTTGGCAGTGGAGGTGTTGCTTTGGCCCTGGCCGACGCTGGCGTTGAAGTCGAGCAGCGGGCGTTGACCGGAGGTGATACGGACGAGTTCCAGCTCTTCGCGTTCGATCAGATTTTGACGCTGGCCGATTTCCCAGTTTTCAGAGGTCCAGGTGTCGGAGGTCTGGTTTTTGGCGGAGGCGATCCAGACTTGGAGTTCGGCGTTGTCCGGCGTGGTGATGGGGTCGGTCAGCGTGAGCGGAGCTTTCCAGCCGAGGGTGCGCTTAAAGTCGGCTTGAATGCGGGTCTGGTCGGCGTCGAGTTGGTCGAGCTGGGCGAGGGACTCAAGCAGATTGAGCTCGCTTTGTTCGGCTTCGGTGGCGCTGATTTCGCCGGACTTTTGCCGGGAGTCGGTCACGGCTTTGTCGGCCTGTAGGACTTCGCGACGGAGGAGGGCGTTGCGTTGCTCGATGCGATTGAGCAGGAGTAGAAGGTAGTCGGCCCGGATGTTGCGCTTGGTGAGGCGAAGGGTGTGGATGTGCTCAAGCTCCTCGTTCTTCTGGTCGAGTCCGGCTTGTTTGATCCGTGCTTCGATGGCACCCCAGTAGTAGAGGGGGCGGCGGAGATAGAGACCGAAGTTGACGCCCAGATTATTGGTGTCTTCGGCGTCGGTGCGGTATTCCTGACGGTAACCGAAGTTACCGTTCAAATCGAGAGAGGGGTAGTAGGCGGCCTTGGCCTGGGCGAGTCGGGCGAGGGATTCCTCGCGGGCGATGGATTGGGCCACCAATGCGGGAGCCTGATCGCCGGCTTGCGAAATAAGTTCGGCGAGCTCCGGCAAACTGGCTTCGGGGTAGGTGGGGGCGGCCGACAGTGCTATGGCCGACAGGCACAAGCCCGAGATAATCCCTGATTGGCGAATGAAGTTCATGCGGAATTGACTAAGTTTTTTGAGTTGGCCGGTGCCAAGGTAAATAGTTGGTAAGGCGGTAAGTCTTGGCGGTAGTTAATCTGTCGGTGCTCAGAAATTAAGCGAAGTGACGCTTAATTACGCATCTGTAGTAAATTGACCAAAATAGGGGTGGACCAAAATGCATGCATTTTGCGATTATGGGCACAATGAAGTGCAAACCCTCGGTGAACAGCGTGACCGTAAAGCGCGAAGTGTGGGACTGGTTGAATGATTTTTCGCACGGTGTGCAGACTCGGAATTTCCGTGCAGCCAAGAGATTGTTCCTGGCAGATGCCATGGGCTTTGGCACGGTGGCGAAAGTGGCTCATACTCTGGATGAGTTGAGCGAAAAACAATGGAGCAAAGTTTGGCCCAGGACCTCGGGCTTTCGTTTTAGACGTAAAGACAGTCGGATCGAGTTGAGCCCTGATGGTCTGCTGGCTGTGGTGATGGTCTGTTGGGTGGCGTGCAATCAGCCTGAACCTATCAAGCCGGGACGATTTGATCGACGTGGACGGGCTACCCTGATGTTGCGTCGCGAGAGCATGGATGAAGTTTGGCTGGGGGTGTTTACACATTTTTCGTTTGATCCTGAGGCTTCAAGACCTTCTCTGCCTGCATGATATATTTCCTCTGTGTCAGACGGAACTCCGATACGATCTGGCATTATTTGCGAGCGATCTGGCCGCACCCTATGGGGGCCCGGATCAAACCCCTCTATTACGAGGATTTGGCGGATTTTAAACCGGGCAAGGGGTTGTATATCTTTACGGATATCGAGTTGATCGAGGCGGTGGAGAGGGAAAGGGCCGAGGCACTGCATACGCGTTTAGTCGCCAATCCGGATCAATTTCAGGTCTGGAATAACCCACGGCTTTCCGCACGTCGTTTGGAAATTTTAAATTGTCTGTCCCGTGATGGGACCAATCAATTCCGTGCCTGGCGTGAGAATGAAACCTGGCCGGCAGATATCCGCTACCCAGTGTTTGTTCGTGATGAAAATGAGCACAAGGGCAGCTTGACCGAGCTCTTGTCTGACGAGTCTGCAGTGCGGGCAGCGCTTACGAAGTTGCGTGCAGGGGAACGTCCTACCCAGCCACTGTTGGTGGTGGAGTATTTAAACTATGCGGACGCGAACGGCGTATTTCGCAAGTATGCGATTTTCAAATTGGGCGAACGAAAGATTCGTAAGCATCTTCTAATTTCCAGCGACTGGGTTGTGAAGATGCCGGATAAAAAACGCTTTTCAGGTAAAGAATGGTTGGACGAAGAGGCGCGTTTCCTGAATGGAGAGCCTGGCCATGAGCAGGTGGAGGCTATTTTTAAACGCTTTCAAATCGACTACGGCCGGATCGATTATGCTTTGGTTGATGGACGCGTGCAGGTTTTTGAAATCAATACCAACCCGATGATCCTCCGGTCCTATCAACTGGCCCCTACTGAACCTCGCCTGGCAGTGCATCAGGTTTTTTTCGGGCAGTTCGTCGAAGCCCTGACTCCGGCTGATCCGGTTGGCCGGATCGCTTTGTTTCGTCGGATTTGGTGGCGATTGCACAAGCCCAAGTTTGATCCGACTCCTTGGTGGCGGCGATTATTCGCAAGGGCCAAACCCACGCCAATAACGGCATGAGTGTATTGGTTTGAAGGAGTGCCGGCAGGGCGATCAGCGCCCGGTCGGTGGCCTGGTTTTGCCGGCCAGATCTTGTAATCGATCGGCCAGCGTATCCATGAGAGAAGCCCAGTTGTATTTGGTTTCAATGATACGTCTGGCCTGCTCGGAATGTCTGTCCAGGCGGGCTTTGTTTATGGAAAGCTCGATCAATATACGGGCGAAAGTTGCCGGTTTCCGGTCGGCGATGATCAGTTCGGTGGAGCCCATCTCAGCTTGGACGGCATCCATCTGGGGATGTGGCGTGGTGATGACCGGAAGGCCCGCTCCAAGACAATCGTAGAACTTTAATGGTGAGCTATAATCCGCGGGTCCTGCTTGATAGGGGCAAAGTCCGGCATGCATTCGTATAAATGCCGCATTGATTTCTTCATGTGGAACCGGCCCGTAGATCGTAACATTGGAAGGCGGGTCGGGGAGCTTTTCGGTGCCGGGACCATAAAGGTGGAAGCGGATTTTTTGTCCTTCCGGTATTTGAAGGAGGTGGCGCGCGGACGCAAAAAGCAGGTCGAACTCGTGCCACTGGATATCTGCTGAACCGGCCCAGATGACATCAAAAGTATCGCCAACATCAAAAGACCGCCTTGGTCGCAGATCACCGCCATTGGGGATGACCACAGTCTGCCTGACACCCAGTTCGGTTCGCACATAACCGGCGATGGCTTCGCTCACACAGACTGCCAGATCGCAGTAAGGGGCGGCCTTGATGAAGCTCTTCTTGGTGAGCTCGATTTCTTTTGAGGACTGCCCGATGCAAGCGGCTTGTTCGGGGATCGTATTAAACTCCCAGACCAACGCAGTTGAGCCAAGAAGCCGGCGTAGCGGAGGGGTAAACCATCGGGCCGCATTTTCGCCGGGATAGGCCTCTTGTAGGCGCAAGTAGTGGATGTTAGCGCTGCGCAAGTGCCGTAATTGGCCGAAAAAATGAGTGGGAAAAACACCCACGGCCGCGTGCGAACAGCTTGATTTGGCCAGCAGTGAATGCCCTCTTTTGACCAACTGGCGGATAAATGCACCGATATGGAGATTCCCTCCTCCTGAATTATTTTCCCGATAATGGTAGTTGGACAATATGATCTTCATGGCTGCGCCCGCAGTATTTGGTCGAGTATTGGCAGCTTCAACGACTCGGCATCGGGTGCAAGCATCAGGCTTGGTTAATGTTAAGCGTGTGACCGGCGGCCCTGGTCGCATGGCGAGAGCTAAATACCAGATAGATCAGGAGCGCACCCGCCATGGTGGTGATGATTTTCCCCATAATCTGGAGTTCGTCATTATTCATCCAAGACAGGATGGGGATCACCATTAACCAGAACACAGGTTTTCCGACGATACGTCGGGCTGATACCTTAATGTAGCCCCCGTCACCTGCTCCAGGGGATAATATATCAAAGGCGTCCGGCGGTGCAAAAACCAGAAAGGAGCAAAGCGACACATATAAAAAAACTCCGAAGTCCAATCCGGTGATCACGAATACGATGATGTGAAAAGCGCAGGCCCCCGCGAAGGCAAAAGGCCGCCAATCGCGATATAACAGCGTGAATAAGATTAAAAACTCCAAGACGATGGTGGTTATCCCCATCGTTGTTGACAGCAGGCCGGCAGGCAGGGCTTCGGCCGCATGTGAATACCAGTTAATCTGTAATTTTTCCCTGATCCAGAATTCAAAGTAGCGGCCATTCAGCCAGTCGACATCGAGCAGCTTGTTCACGGTGGCCCCAAAGTAGAGCACCACGACTTGTGCGCGTAATGCCAGCATTGTCCATGGACCGCCATCCCACAGACCGGTGAGCAGTAAAATACAGCCTGGATAAAAGCGGCTGTTGGCAAACCCGCCTGCATTGATGAGCGTGGCGAGGATGAGGGCCAGTCCGCTCAATACACAACCGAGCCTGACCTTGAAATTGAACATCACCAAGGTGCCGCCGGTAAAAAACAACACCGATAGGCCCAGACGCCAATCAGAGTCGCCGCCGATTTGTTCCAGTATCGGAATAAAGGATACGCCGCGTCGGGGCATGACGAGGTAGGCATATCCCCGCATGGCCAAAACCAGCACCATGATCTTTGCCATCAGCAGCAGAGGAGTCGGCAGTATCGTGCCGTTCATGCTGGCGGGGTTTCGTGCCGCCAGAAATCGTTTTAGTCGGCCTGATATCTCCATGTCTTCCACGGGCCTCCATTGGCGCGATGCGTTACCGATACATTGATGCGAAGTTGTGGGGGAAGACGGCTCTCCCGTCGGGCAACCGTCCAGACAATATCCGCCTCCGAATGGGAGTTCCAGCCTTTGGCTGGCATTCCGTAACGGACGGTGATTTCCTCATCAACTAAGGGCTGTCCGCCCTGTGACCCCGTGATCGTATACTCGACCTGCCGGTCGTGGGGCCCCCAGGAAAAGAATTTCTCCGGGATGAGTTGTGAGCGGATGATCAACCCGATTTGCACCGCGATGAACGCAACGGCGACTGCCGCTCTCCAGCTTATCATAGCAGGCGATCGTATCATGGCTGATTTTCCGATCCGACCTGCAGGTGCCAGCGTGGGG
This sequence comes from Opitutaceae bacterium, assembly GCA_037969015.1. Taxonomy (GTDB): domain Bacteria; phylum Verrucomicrobiota; class Verrucomicrobiia; order Opitutales; family Opitutaceae; genus JAUWBF01. The sequence continues at coordinate 53,567 of JBBKWO010000017.1, read as the reverse complement.
TTTCCCATACAGTAACCGGATAGTGCGTGGAAATGTAGGCATCAAGCATTGGATTCTTGCCCAGAAAGTCCAGCTGTTGGATCTCCGGACTGGCTTCAGCCAACCGAAAATAGTCGGCGTGCACCACGATGGCGGCCGGCTCTTTTTCCAAGGCTGCGAGCTGTCGCTGCTGCCAGCGTTCAGGCAGGCGAAAGCTCCAGTGGGGAAACAGCCCCGGGAATGGCAACTCCGACAGCACGTAAATACGTGAATCGATACTGGGGATGAGGATGCGATTCCCATTTTGCTTGATGGCGAGTTCACGGATCCGCCCGGCCATCTGCATGTCTGCCTCCCCGGGATCCAGCGCGTCCAGTCCCTTCGACAATTGCTGCATGCGCAACCAGACGATACCCGGTGATTGAGGTGGATCCTGTCTCATGCCGTAAGCAAGCGGTAGCAAGACGCCGAGCAGGCCAATGACCAGGCTATGGCGCAGAAAGTTCTCTCTTGAGAGGATCGGATTCTTCGTTTCCTGACGGTATGCGGCTAAACCGAGGGAGATGGCTGCCAGTCCGGCCGGTATGACTTGTGCAATATGCATGAGATCAATCCGGTGTAGTGCTTGCGGTGACAGGCAAAAAAACGTCCAGGCCGCGCACCAGGCCCGACCTCGTAAACCGGCGTTCGTAGACGAATCGGATTTGCGTGGACGACAGTAGCCTAAAACCAGCAACGCCATGACGGCCACTAAGAGACCCAGGTAGCCCGCGACTCCCTCTGTCCACCAATACCAGCTGCCGTGGGGCACAGCTATCGTGGACTGAAATTCAACGGTTTTTGCCGTGGTGCTGACCACGAAGAAATCAATCAAATCAAAAGGAGTGACCAAGCTGTGTTTGGCCAGAGACAATCCTCCAAAGTAGATAAACCAAGGCAACAGGGCTCCGGTTAGCGCACTGAACATTCCGGTGACAATAAACCGCCTGGTTGATCTCGTTTGTAGTTTAATAACAACTACGCCGATAATGGCCGCCCCCAAGGCGAGTCCTATCTCCAGACGAAACCATCCCCCTGCGCCGGCGATCAGTCCGAGCAGGCCCCACCAGCGCAATTCGGCGGCGGGTGATCGTTCTCTTTGAGGATCTCCTACGGTCCATAAAAAGACCGCCGGGCAAAGCATGTAATAGTATTTAGGCCAGGTGCTTGCCGTCAGTAAAAGCAGGACGAGCAAAACCATGTTTTGCCCGGGCTGCCGCGTGACTGAAGCAAAGCGCCACAATAGCCACAGTCCGGTTGAAAGTAAGAGGGTTCCCGTCAACACCTCGGCTAAAATAGGTGAGGACCAGAACCAACTCGTCGCGGAGAGGACGGCTACGCCCGGTCCGTAGTTGGTGAAAAAATCGCAGCCCGGCCAGCCGCCGTGAAACACCCTCAGTCCTAGGGCAAGCTGGTAGAGATCATCGTAGCCGCCAAAGGCGATTTTGCTGATCTCGGGCACGCGAGACAGTTGAGTGCCGACGATCAGCAACAAACCCAGCAGTGGCTCCCAGTTTTTCTTTAACCAGTTCACTTGGCGATTCCGGTGAAAATGACAAAGGGGCGCATGCCCCTCGGGGTGATGGTTTCGGGGGAACGTTCCAGACCATGTCCAGCCATGCGGTTGTAAAGTCCGCGTGGAAGTGCGCCGTAGCAGGTTGAATTTATGTCGGTGAATCCAGACTGCGAGGCGAGCTCAACGATCACCTTGTGACGCATGTTGAAAATGCCTTTCTCGCTACGCCAACTCATGGTCGGGGTGAACGTGATTTGCAGGTAGTAGAGTGGATTGAAGGGGTTGGGCTCCACAAATACGAAGCGGCCGCCTGGTTTCAGGCAGTCGCGGGCGGCTTGCAGGCAGGCCTTCAAATCCGGCAGATGATGAAGGAAAAAGAACCCCGCCACCACATCGAACCGACCGTGTAGATCGGGCGCGGGTTTAAGCGCATCGCCCACTCGAACCTCCGCCGGGGTATGCGAGGAAAGCGCTTCACGGCATACGCCGGCCAAGTCGGGTGACAGCTCCAGGACGGTGAGGGGGCAACCTAACGAGGCGTATTGAATCGAGAAGCGCCCCATGCCGGCCCCGAGCTCGAGCACCCGGTCGGCCGGGCTAAGGTTTACCGCTTGGGCGGCTTCATCGAAGTGGCGTTTGGCATAAGGGTTTGCCACGGGCAGCATCGTGGATGGGCGCCGGGCCTGATAGTAGGCTCGTTGATCGGCATTGTGGGCGGACGAATCGGTGACCGGAGTTTTCATTTTAAAGAGGTATGCCGAAGTGACGTGCCTTGATTGCCTGGCAGGTTGAGCGGACGCCTTTGCGCAGCCGCAGCCATCCCGTGTAGGCAGAAGTGTTGTCGTCCCGTGCCGCACGATCCACCGGCACACTGGTGAAGTTTCCACGGGTGGCGGTCAGGGCCGCCAAAATGTAGATTGGCGTGGTTTTGGTGGCGGCCACCGCGGCGGCCGTGCGGGCATTCATCAGCACATACAGCCCGGCTCCGCGAGGCAGGTCGGCCACGGTTTCCATGATGCGGCGATAGAGGACCGATGTGACCAGACGCCCCGGGCTTTCATAGCGGCCGGTTCGATTGGCGAATACCGCGTCATGGCCGCCTGAGTGCATGGCCGACCAGAGCACAGGCAGGGCTTCCGGCGGGTCCTGAAGGTCTCCATCGAGAACCACCACGTGGCCGCGAGTGACCCGCAGTCCTTCGCGAATAGCACCGTCCTGGCCTTGATTTTTATCGAGGCGGATGAGCCGGACTGGATGCTCCTTGGTTAATCCCGCAACCTGCCGATGGCCTTCTTCGGGGCAGCAATCATCAACGAAGATGACTTCATGCCTGAGCCCGAGTTGTGCTGCCACGGCCGAGCAGCGTTTGACCAGTGCTTCCGCGTAACGACCGGTCCGGTAGAGCGGCACGACCCAACTTAACTGGGGCTCGGTGGTCATCATGAGCTTGCCAGCAGGTAGTCTTTTCCGGTCGTGCTTTGCGCCCACTCCCAAGTGGTGGCCAGCCCGGTCTCAAGTCCGATGCGCGTCTGCCAGCCAATTGACGACAGGCTTTCGGCGGGATCAACCGTGAGGTGGGTGTCTTCGTAGCGATCCTGCACATCCAAGGTGAAATCTGCCACGAGTTGCCGACCGGTCAGGCTCTCCAATCTACGGGCGATGTCATGGGTGTCGGTAACGCCGTCACTTGAGCCGACAATGACTCGTAAGATCGCTGGCGACTGGGTTGATGCTGCGGACAGGCAGGCGGACGCCACATCGTCCACATGAATCCAATTACGCAGATATCCTGCGGGTGTCATTTTTAAGGTCCGGCCCGAAAGAGCGGCACGAAGGAGCTCGGGGATCAAACGGCCACGCTGTTCCCACGGGCCATAGACGCTTAAGATATACAGTTCTCGAAGCCTAAAACCGGTGGCGCGGGCAGCTTGTTCGTAGAGCAGTGCGCACGCGGCTTTCACCACTCCGCGCGGAGTAGATGGCGTCAGCCGATCATCGGCTTTGTGCATCGAACCGGAGGCTCCCAGCGCCATGGCTGATCCGGCGTGCACCAGTGTGCCTTGAAAACCCACGGCAGCCAGTGCCTGGGTCAGGGCCAGCGCGGGGGCGAGTCCCTGCTCCCAATAGTTGTTGGTCGGAGTGCTCGCGCTCGAACCATGTCCGGCGGCGAAAGCTGCCTGCACGATGACGTCGGGCCGCCATTGCCGAACAACCCGCTCGACCTCCGCAGGGGTGGCGAGTTCTGCATGCAGATATTCCACGCCGTCCGGATTGGCCTGCCGACGCACGGTCTTGGTCGAGGCACGACTGACGGCCGCGACGTTCCAACCCGATTCCGCGGCTCGTCTGACGATCGCGGAACCAACAAACCCGGAAGCTCCCAATACCATCAGGCGCATGGCAATTCCCTTGGGTTGTCGGTCAGCTGGTCAATGGACCTGACGAAGCGCTGTCGGTCTGCCGCGATTTGCGATGGGGAGCGCGCCAGGAGTTCATTCCATTTGCTGCGAATTGCGCGGACGCCGCCGGCAAGTTTTGTCAGAGGAATATCGCGCCGAAAGCTGCGGCGGGCCACGGTGTAATCGCACCCCAGGCGGGCAAGTTCGCCCATGATCAACTCGCAGGGGACAGGCGATCCGCACTCGGGCAGGGTCACGCCGGCTGCGGAAAAGGAACCGGGAAATTGCGAACGGAATTTCTCGAGCGTGCCGTCTGTCAATGGACTGAAGAGATGCGGGGACTGGCGTTGGATAAACAGATCGTTCAGGCCGGCATAAACCCGGGCCAGTGGCAAACGAGAGAGGGCGGACGCCATGTCCAACGATTCCACGGTCTCGGCGAGAATACTCACCCGGCAGGTTTCCGGCACCGTATCCAGACACTCTTGCACTTCCTCGATATGCCGGACCATCGGCAGTAAAATTTCATTGGCACCGAGTTCCGCCGCCATGAGGGCCTCGGAGCGGCGCAAATCGTGGGTATTGTTGATTCGACAGATAAGGTGACCGTTGGTCGCGGTCCGCATGGCGCGCAGATGTTCGCAGTCACCCTCGTTGATCTCGGTATTGTAGCCAGCCTGCCGTCGGTCCTTGTCGCGGAATTCCCAATCCACGATGATGCCATCCACTCCGGCTTCCATTGCCGCGGCGGCGTATGTGGTATCGTGACTGAATAAAAAAATCTTCATATGGCTGTGGACGTATCGGAAGCGGCCCTGCAAACCGCGATCAGACTGGATCCGACGGGAGGCTGTAAACAGTGGGGTAGGGAGACTTCCCAATTATTGATCTGGCGAAGCAGACGGTTGGTTCGTGGGCTGACGTGATCCTCGCGCCGGACACAGTTGTTTTTCCGGCTTTCGCCCAAGCGATTGAGAAACATCAGAGGGAGTAGAAAAAATTGAAAGCCCGAGAGGTCGAGCAGCTCAAAGCCACCGTTGGCGAACAATGATTTTAACATCGGGCGAGTGTAGCGGCGTTTGTGACCGGCCACGGTATCGCGTTCACTCCAGAGCACGGGAAAGGCGGGGACGCTGACCAAGAGCAGTCCGCCCGGTCGTAATACCCGTCGGCATTCCTGCAGGGCGGCGATATCATCAACGTGTTCGAACACATCAAAAGCGCAGGCTGCGTCGAAACTGCCGGTCTCGAAGGGAAGCTGGTCGCAGGTTCCCTCACGATATCGCCGGGGGTCCAGACCGCTGGCCACGATATACGGGTCCGTGCCATAGGCGGCGTATCCATCTTGGATCAATGCATTGCACAGACGCCCCGTGCCGCAGCCGATGTCTAGAATCTTGCTGCCTAGGGGAACGTGCCTGCTGATGATTTTCAGCAGGCGACGGCGTCGCGGGGCGAACCAGAAATGCTCGTTTTCAAGTGACTCGATTGTGCGCAGTCGCTCCGGATTGTAGTCGGTTTTCTTTACCACGTATTTGCGCTCCAAGTGACCAGTGAGTCGGGGGAGTTTAAGAGCACGGCTCTGTCGTTGTGAATGGAGGTGAACAAGCTCTCAAGGCAGGGAGAATTCGGCGATTAATCGATAGAAAACGCATGCGTCGGATCATAATCATTTATGTCCATACGCGCGAAAACAGGCGTTTCCACCAAGGGGATTTATGCTGCTCGACCCACGCCAATGCCGCGGACAGAGCCGGGTCTTTGGTGCCGCCGGTGAACAGGGCGCGTTCATCCAAGCGAGGATCAGCCAACCGATGCCAGGCGACGTGTTGCGGCTGGTTGACGATGTTCGCGTAGAGATCGGCCAGCGTATCGCTTTGGCGGTTGGCATCAAACAGGCGGCTGGCGGCTTTGCGGGCGTTTTGACCTAGTAGACGGGCCAGCGCCGCATCGTTGAAAACGGTCTGGCACAGGTTGGCGATTTCCTCCGGTGTGCCTGTTTGAAGGAACAGGGCGTCACGGCCATCAACCAACTCTGCCGCGATGTTGGTTCCGGGCATGATCACGGGTTTCCCGCTGGCCAAAAACTCCGCCAGTTTGGAAGGCAGGCGATAGTCGTTGAACGGTCCCCGGCGCCCCGGTTGCACGAGCACGTCGGCCAAAGACATGAGCCGGGGGATGGTCGACCGTTCGACAAAACCGAGATCGATGCAGATCAAATGTTCTTCTGGAGTGAGTTGTTCCAGAAACCATTTGGGTGATGCCCCGGTGCGAATCAGACGGACCTGACAATCCGGTGTGTTGAGTAACACCACCGCGCGATAAAGGTCCTGGAGTTCGCCGGCATTGATCGGATTGGCCCCGCCGCAATAGACGATGAGCTTGGTTTGTGCGGTCACTCCCAGTTTGGCCCGCAGTTCGGTGTCCGGTGCCTGAATCGTAAAAAAATCCGGATTAACGCCGGGCAAAAGTAGTTGTGAGTGGCGTCCGGCGGGAATGAATTTCGCGAGTGTTGGCGTAATGTGGGTGATCGCGTCGGCTGCGTGTAAAAACAGGGCGTGCTTCCAAGGGTGGATCAGCTGCCTTTGTTTCAACACATTCCAGCGACGGGGCGGGGCGAGGCGTAGCTCGGCGAATGGCAGACCGGATACCGAGGAGGCTAGATGCTCTTCATTATCCTCCAGATGGATAATCAACCGTGCCGGCTTTTGCAGCTGGCGTTGATAGGCGATCACGCAGTCCGCCACATGTTGCCGGGGCGTCCAGGCGTGGATGATATCGGCAGGTCGGCCATCGGGGAAAAACTTCGGGTTTCGCCGGAGATCGCGATACGTCACCGGGACGAAGGCTGGGCGTGGGACTGCCGAGATGGTGTGCGGCTTATTCGGCACGGCCACCGCGCAGACGTGTCCTAGTTGTTGCAGGCCCTCGGTAAAACCCGCGATGTGAGTAAGGCTGTTGCAGCGAAAATCATGATGGCTGATGAATAGGATGTTCATGCGAAGGCGGAATTTGACAGGCTTCGCAGTGCGCGGGTGATCTGCTGAAAAAATCGTGCCGAAAACCGTTGAGGTGTTGGCAGGAAAGGGCGGGCGGCGAGTGTATAGGTGGTGTCCCTGTTGCGGATGAAACGCTCGGTCAGCAGACCGCTGTGGAAGTGGCTGAAATCCGTGCGTTCCCGGGCCCACCAGAGATGCGCCCACAGGTGCACGCTGTAGGCTCCGGCCCAGTCGGTGTGGCATTCCTCCAGCAATTTTCTCAAGCCTTCAGGCGTCCACATATAGGGATAAAAAGCTCCTGACGGCTCCACCCGAAGTTGGTCCGGATGGCGTTCACGCAGTCGTTCGGGCAGCTGGCAAGAATGGTTGCTCCAGCTGCCGTTGAGCGCGCCGGGCATCTCTTCCAGCCAGCGTCGCACAAACGGCGCGCCCGGTTCGGCAAAGATGACCGCGTTACACAACGAGGCCTCGTGGAGTCCGGTCCGGCGGTTGGGGACCGGGCTCTCCCGTCCGATCACGCAGGATTCTTCAAAGAGCTCATCTGGAGGCGGCTTGAGAAAAAGTGTATCCAGATCGGCATAGACTCCGCCGTGCTCCAAAAGTTTTTCCAGCCGGATGAAGTCCGCGTGGTGGGCGTAGCGCAGTTCCTTACCGATGATGACCTCTTCGTAGCGCTGTCGTGTGACGACATCGTTGGGCGACACGTGCACGCGTTCGATGCGATTTTTGATCAGATCCCAATAATGACCGTAGGGTTCGTGGTGCAGGTAGAGGGTGATGCGCTCGGGACGGTTGATGCGCAGGCACGATTCCAGGCACAGGTAGTGCACGAGATGGAAGGGCTCGGTCTGCGGGCGCAGTCCGAAGATGAAATGATAGTGTCTGGGGATGCGTGCCATGGATGCGTTTGGGCTATGCAAGGACAGGCTCAAGGACGGCCGGCGAGTGTTTGGCCGCGACAAAGTCGTGGGCTGCGGAGGCGAGTCGCTCGCGCAGGTCGACATCGACGACCAGACGGCAACAGGCCTCGGCAAATGCGTCCGGGGTGTCCGCGCATAGGTAGTGTTGTCCAGCCTCGCAGGCGATACCCTCGGCACCGATGCTGGTGCTTACTGCGGGCCGTCCCTGTGCAAATGCCTCCAATAATTTCAACCGGGTGCCGCCGCCGGCACGCAGGGGGACGATGACTGCGTGGGCTTCGAGGTAGGCGTGCCCGGCCGACTCCACACAGCCGATGAAACGCACGCCTGGCTGGCGCTGCAGATAGTTCTCCAACTGGGGGCTACCTGGGTGGCCGGCCACGATCAGTCCGCAGTGGCAGACATCGCGCAGACGGGGCAGGACGTGCTCGCAAAACCAGTGCAACCCGTCGCGGTTGGGGAAGTAGCCGAGCGAACCGATGAACAGGAAGTTAAAGCCGTTGCCGTAGGACGCCGGTCGTGGGCGCGATGATTGGACGGGCACGATGTTGGGAAGGATCAGGATCTGCGGACGGTATTCCTTCAGGCGATCGGCGTCGGTTTGCGAACACAGGTAGAGGCGCTGGAATTGTTTAAAGAATCGATGCTCGATCTGTGCGTAGGTCGCGGCGTTGAGGTCTTCACGAAGACCGGCCTTCCGCTCGCCGACAAGAAGATGCAGCGCGGCCAGCCGTTTGTGGGTGAGCGATTCGAGATCATCAACATCGAGATGTAACGACGGTCGTCCCTGCTGAGCCCGGTGAATGGCCAGTGCGTAGGGGGCCATTGAAAATCGGAACGTATGGAGCACGTCGAACGAGGTATGCGCGAACCGTTCAATCACGAGATTCCGGCGGGCCCGGGTGTGGTTGATCCAGTCCGGTGGTCGCTTGAGCCCGAGGGCTGAAAATCGGGGGAAGCGCCTGGCCAGCCAGCGTCTGAAGTGCAGCTCACGATCTTGGCCGGCGGTGGACTTGATCTGGTGCCACTCGACGCAGTCGGAAGAGGGGAATTGCATCCCGGGCATGTCGTCGTGCTCGGCGCTGATTACGAGCAGAGAGACCTGGTGCAGCCGGGCAAGCGTGTTGATGACGGCGTGTGCTCGCCGCGCCAGTCCGTTGCCTTCTGGCGCGGGGAAAACGGGGCTGATGAAAAGCAGTCGTGATGACGGCACGGGAGTCGGCGGCGGCGGGTTCAGATCTCAGACGCTATAGCGGGGATCGCCCAGCATGGATCGTATGGCACGGTAGAGGTGTGTATGCCAAGGCACGCGGTTTTTGCGACGGTGCAGATTAATGGCGCTGTGCTCGGGCGGAAGGTTGAGGGCCAATTGCCGGAGGGTGCGCAGGTCCAGCGGTGTCAACCGGCCTTGAGCGAGGGTCTCAGCCATGCATCGGTCGAAGTATTGTTCGCGCAGATGGCGGCTGTGCCAGATACGTTCCCCGTTGATCTGGGACCGCGACGTCGCGGTTGTGCGGTTGTAGTGATAGGCCGTTTCGAGAATGCCGGCGATGCGGGCCCCGGTGAACAAAAGTGAGAGCGAAAAGATGCAATCCTCGCCATGGGCAATGTCGTCGACCGCAGATTGTGCATGTGTGAAGGCCCGAAGTAAAAGGTCTCTCCTACCGATCAATCCAGTGTGGGCAAAGCCGGTAAAAAACACCGTGAAGCGGGCTTTGGGCAACGGAATCCAGTGGTAGGTTTCCCGCCCAAAACAACGCATCGAAGGCAGGACCACGTCGAGCGCGGGCGTGCGGGCCAATGACTCGGCATAACGGAGATAGAGCGTGGTCTCGATGTAATCGTCTGAATCGACAAAGGCGACCTGACCGGCGGTTGCCGACCGGGTGCCCAGCAGACGCGCCGCGAAGGGCCCCGAGCGAGGCCGGTCGGTGCTCAGCCAGCGAACGCCCGCGTGGAGCTCGCGCAGGGTCTGTAACCGCGCCTGTGCGGCGGGCGATGAACCGTCGTCAACCACGATGATTTCCAGACGGTCGCCATCGGGGGAGTTGTGCAATCGGATCAGCAACGAGCTGAGATTATCGACGTCCTCATAGTGCGCGATGACGATGGCCAGATTCACCAGCGTGGTCGGGCCCGGTGTGATTGTCGGCAGTTCACGGTAGCGGCGGGCGATGCCGTCATCGACCGCGACCAAGCTGGTCGGATTGAAAACCGGTTGAAGGCGGGCCAGTCGGTCAAACAAGCCGTTCCATTCGGATCGGCTTTCTGCATCGAAGCGGAGCACGCCAGGGTGCGCGCGCATGGCAGTGTCGAGGACGAGCTGCGACGAGACGGCCACGGGTTTGCACCGGGGTATGATTTCCCAGAACGCGTCGAGATGACTGGCGGAGCGGTGCGGTAGGAGAAACGCGTCGGCGTGGTCGAGCTGTTTACTGCGTTGGTTCGGCGAGAGGCCTGTTGCGAATACGAAACGTGCGCGCAACGGGTCGGGAATCAGCGTGCGCAGATAGCCGAGAAAGGACCCGCCGTCGGTGGTATTACTATCTTCACCGAGGCAGACGAAGCGCCACGGCGAATCCGGTTGATCGGTGAGATGCCGCACGGCGTTGAACACAAACCGATCTAGACCAACGCGGTATTCGAAGGCGGTGGGCACGACCAGATCGCGCCACGCACCGGTTGCCCTGGCGGGCGCTGGCGGTTGGCGCGGAGCCTCAACCGGGCCGGGCCGGGGGATGCAAACGGAGCGCTCGCGAATATCTCGGGCCACGTCCGGGGAGAATGAGCCGAGCACACGGTCCAGCAGTGTCCCGCCGGCATGGATCAGGTGGTCGGCCGACTGGATGGACTCTAACTCGGCGGCATAGATCAGCGCGTCCATTTCGATGCAAAGCCGACGGACGTTCGTTTCGTCGAGCAGGAAGGTCGGCCCGTGCAGCCGCACGGCAACCGTGGGGATGAGCCGGTGCACAAGGTTATGCTGGATAAAAAAATAACCCTCGGCGCGCAGATCGGGAAACTCGATGGCGTGGATTGAATGCCCGCGCAGGAATTCGCAAATTTGCAGGCACAGGTCGCGGGTGAAGTTTAGCACGGCTCCGCCCATGTTACCGGCCAGCGGATCTGCATCCGTCCGGATCAACACGATATCGACCATGCCGGGCGGCAGATCGGAGACAATATCCGCGTCGGGTTGCTCGCCGACGAAGGCGACGCAGCGCAACCCGGCCGAGGCCAGCGTGTGCAAAACGCGGTGCGTGTAGGCACCGATTTCACCACGTCCCGGACCGGGAGCTTCATGCGTGGTAATTGCAAAGTCGTAATGCATTCAGGTGCTGGTGGCGGGTTGATGAGCGGAGCCGGTCACACGGTTGATGGCGTCCAGAAGTTGCTCTGCGCTTTCCCGCCAGGTCAGGTAGGGCATGCCCCGCGACGAAATCACGCGGCCCTCCGTCTTCTGACGCAGCCAAGCGCGGATGGTTTCAGCCAGAGCCGGGCCGTCACCGCTAGGATAGAAGGTGGCATGGCTCCCGCAAACCTCACGAAAAATGGGGATGTCGCTGCAGATGATAGGCAGTCCGGCCTGGGCTGCCTCGACGAGCGGGAGACCAAAACCTTCGGCTAGCGAGGCGAAGAGCAGTGCGTCCGCCGTCGCATAGAGTTCATGCAGCTCGGCGTCGTCGCATCCGGTCAGCCAATGCAGTCCTTTCCCTGACATGGGATGATGGCGGATTCGGTTGGCCACAGGCGACGGGGTCCAAGTGCCGGAGCCAACGAGGACGAGCACCACATCGGCGCTTTCGGCCCAGAGAAGGTCGAGCGCGTCGAGCGCGTGGTCGTGGCCTTTGCGTTTCTCCAGGGAGCCGACCATGACAAACAGGGTTTGGCCCCCCTTGCGGAGATCCTTGATGCGTTTGGAGGCCTGGTCGGCGCGAGACGTCGCTGCGATGAGATCCTCGGGTGACCCTCCGAGGTGGAAGTGGACCACCGGTGGGACGGTCGGGTAGCGTGCGATCAGGCCATTCAAGAACTCCTGGACTTCACCGGCGACCGTTTGCGAAATGCAGATAAACCCGGAGCAGTGCGTCAGCAGCAGATCTAGCCACCGTCGGAAATCGAGGGAACCGGCCGGAGGCACCAAGTGTGGCATGTTCAGGGGAATCAGGTCGTAGATGATGCCCAGAACGATGCCGCCGTGCGCCCGGACTTGACTCATGACTTGGTCGTATTGGTCCCGTAAGCTCCAGCCGCCGTCGAGGATTACTAGAATGTCGCTTGGGCGCGGCACCAGACAGGCTTCGACGGTGGGGGGAGGTGTTGGCAGACCGAGCTTGGCCAGAAAATCGTCGGCACGGCGAAGATGGCCGGAGTCGAGTTTGACCGGCAGAATCTCCGTTTCGGGCGAAGACAATCGCACGCACTCGCGGGCCAAATTGCGGACCACACGCTGGATGCCGGTCCTGTTGTCATCCCGGTTGGTGCAGGTCACGTCCAGGAGTATTCGCGGCTTAAATACGCAGGAGGGAGAGGGGGTGGCGACGATGGCTTCAAGTTCGCGGATTCGGGCTGACTGGCGCGCGATTTCGGCGGTCAGCGCCTCGAGCGTCTGGGCGGCCGCACGGTTGATATCACGCAGGCGAAAGACATGCAGCAGAGGCCGCAGCCACTTGGGGCAACTGTAAGGGTAGCGGGTTTGATCGCAGATCGCGCGGGCTGTGCTTTCCAGTGCTTGCAGCTGTTCGGAGTTCATCGCCTGGAGGGGCTGCCTTGTGACTCGTAGGTTTTGCAAACGTCCACCGGATCACCCTGGGCAAGGATATTGCCTTTGTTCATCCAGACCGCCCGGCTACAGATGCTGCTGATGGTTTTGGCTTCATGTGAAATCAGGATAACGGTGGTGTCGGACTTGAACTTTTTCTGGATGGCCTCGCGTGACTTGTTGAGAAAGCCGTGGTCGCCCACGCCGAGGATTTCATCGATCAGAAAGACGTCGGGGTCGGTCTGGAGTGCGATTGAAAAACCGAGTCGTGCGTTCATGCCGGAGGAATAGGTATTCACCGGGTGGTAGAAGGCATCGGCCAGTTCGGAGAATTCCTGAATCTCCCGGAGGCGGCTTTCCATGTGTCTTCTGCTCTTGCCCATAAACAGGCCGCTGAGGATCGCGTTCTCAGCTCCGGTGAGATTTCCCTCGAATCCGACGCCAAGTGCGAGCAGTTGAACGTGCAACCCGGACTGGCTGTAGCGAATACTGCCTTCATCGGGTGTGATGATGCCGGCCAGCAGACGCAGGAGCGTGCTTTTGCCGCAGCCGTTGCGACCGACTATGCCGAGCTTCTCGCCTTTCTGGATTTCCAGGTTAAGTCCGCGCAACGCCCAGGGAGTTTCCGGCGGTCTGGCGCCGAGAGTCCAGCCTCCGCGATAATAGACGCCGGTGTTTTCGAGTCGAATGAGTGGGTCAGACATTGGTGAGTTTGAGCAGGCGTTTGTCGAAGTAAGACTGGATGCAGCCGCCAACGACGAAGAGCACGACCGTGATCACGGCGTTATAGGCAAGTAGGGAAACGTTGGGGGCCTTCCCTTCGAGAATCACCCCTCGAAAGGATTCGATGAATATGGTGATCGGGTTGGCGTGGAAATAGGGAAGCAAATGAGCCGGCACTTTTTCGGCGGTGAAAAAGATGCCCGATACAAAAAACAGCAGACGAAAGATGGACTGCATCAGCACTTTCAGATCAGGCATGAGGGTGACTGAAATGGAAATGATCAGCGAAAATCCAATGATCATGGCCAGCTGGAGTATCAGCAGGACTGGTAACCAAAGCAGTGCGATCGTAGGGCCGTGTGCAAGGCAGAGGCAGACTGAGAGCACCAGAAGAAATGCGCAGGCAAAGCGCACGGTGTGTGTGCCGATATCCACCAAGGGGAAAAGATACTTGGGCAGAGGCACCTGCATATGAATGTGAAACTTGGTGGTGAGCGAAAGGGAGCTCAGCATGATCGAGCCCTCGAACCACTGCCAGGTGATCATGCCGACCAGAATGGTAAGAATGGCATCGGCACCGCGATTGCCGGTGAGATGCGACATCGCGAAATAGAGCACACCGGTGCTGAGCAACGGTTCAAAGATGAACCAGAGGTAGCCCAGATAGTTCTTGCGCGCCTCGGATTTGAGGCCGGCAAGCGTGCGGTAATAAATGATGTCTTTATAGCGTAAGACGTTGTTCATGTTTTAATTGGTTCCAGGGGGCGGAATTCGGGTTCGTTGCGATCATAGCTTTCCACCGTGGTTTTACGGATGACGGTGATGATTTCGATACCGTTGCGGACGTTCGCTTCAATTTCCCAGTCCATACAGTGGTCGCGACGCAGTCGTAAAAAGATCTCCGTGATCTCGGCCTGAGTCCAGGCGTGGAAATGCCAATTAACGTGGGTGCCGCGCACGGCGTCATGAAAAGCGGTTTCGTCGAGCGGCACTGCTGAACCGTCGTTGAGCGCCCGCACGCCAACCGACTGACGCTCGCTCCACGAGTTCAAGATGTCTCGGTAATGTGAATACAAGCTGACGGCGGGACCTTCGCGGTGATCGCGTTCGAGATGCTCGTAGGGTGTGGGCGCGCGTCGACAGTCGAAGGTTTGCCTGAGGTCGGGCAAAGAGATGAAGAGCACGCCTTCAGGGCGGAGTTTGGAATAAAAAAGTTTCAGTGTGCCGATGACGTCCTGACAGTGCTCCAACATGTGGTTGGCTATGAGGAAATCGAGTGATTCCGGGGCGATTTGAGGCAGTTTTTCGCCATCGCCGACATAGTCGGTGACGACGATTTTTTCAGCGGGCAGCTCTGGGTATAGGCGGATGTTCTCTTCTCGGGTCTTGAGGTCGTAATAGCGAACGGTCACTCTGGGGGCCAGCGGAAGCGGAAAGTGCAGAGCACCGATTTCCACTCCCTCGCCTCGCAGGTATCGGTAGGAAAGCAGATAGCGCATATCCTGATGGTGACAGATTGAAGCCAGAGCGTGTTCGGACGGTGTATCCCTGCCGGTGAAACAGGCGGATGGGTCGATTACGGGAAACTTTCTTTTCTCGATCAGTCCCACCCGCGCAAAGATTTTTCTCATTAGGTTCAAGAGTCGGTTTTGATTTCCTGGCGCTGATTCTGTGACCGGCCAATTACCCTGAAAATATCGGTGCAGGGAAGGGTCGGTTTTAACATCAAAACGGTGGTGTGGCGTTGAAACATTCCAGTCGTCCGGAGCTTCTTTCACTTCCAATACCACTCTTGGAATGTGCAGAACCCGCTTTCCTTTGGCGCGAAATTCCTGACTGAGCGCCCAGCCGGCGGAGCGGGGATCATTGAATGTGGCTCCTTTGAGGCGATTTGAGATTCCCAACAAGTCGGCACGACGAATCGCCATGCCGGTCAGGCTGAGCCCGCCGGGATTGTGGGCGAGTTGGCAACGTCCAAAATAACCGGCCTCGCTTTCCGGGCAGTTATGGAAGGCGGATCGTGCGCGTCCCCTCGAGTCGAGCAGCAACGCACCATCCACAATCCGGTTTTCGGCGTTGATCAAGTGCCCGCCGGCTGCCGCCACCCCGGGAATGGAGAGTGCCCCCACAAGTTTGTTGAGCCAAGCACGGTCGAGGGGCGTGCTTTGGGATGGGAGAACAACCAGAATATCCGCCGATGTGCGCTCGGCAGCAAGCAGCAGCAGGTTGATCGGATAAGCGGGCCCGTCGGAATCGTCGTGAACAAAGGACAGATTCGGGTAGTCGGTGAGGTTTGCCAGACGGGTTTGCAACTGCTGGGTGCCCGCTCCCGGTTCGAGGTGGATGATGGCGACCGGGGGAAGTTCGGCGGGGATGAATGTAAGCCGGAATTGCGCCGTGTCGTGCGGGCTTCGCACGGCTTGGATGTTTCGATCGGCAAGGGCGGCATGAAGTGTGCGTCGGGCCGCCGCGGCGACGTAGGGCTTCGCCTCGGTGGATTGGGCTGTGGAGCCTGAGATGGCCCGCCAGTGGTAGAGCACAAAGGGAATGTGAATGATTTGCCCGGCCGGCAGACCGTTCGTGTAGCGCAGCGCCATATCCCAGTCTTGGCAGCCTTCGTAGCCGACACGGAAACCACCGATCGCCTGCAGCCGATCTGTGCGGTAGAATCCGAGGTGGGAAATAAAGTTCTGAGCCAGCAGGAGCTCGGGCATCCAGTCGGGTTTGTGATAGGCGGCGTGGCGGTTTCCATCGAGGTCGAGTTTGTCTTCGTCGGTGTAAATCAGCCGGGCTTCGGGATGTTCTTCCAGGGTGCGGACGAATGCCGCGAAGGCGTGGGGTGACAGTTCGTCGTCTTGATCGAGCAGCGCGCACCAGTCGCCGGAGGCAAGCGACAGTGCGGAGTTGGTGGCCAGGGAAATGTGACCGTTTTTGGGGCGTGCGATTAATTTAACGCGGCTGTCTTGATCGGCCTCCTTTTGCAGATAGGTCAGAATCCCCTCTTCGGTGGACGCGTCATCGGCAATGCACAGTTCCCAGCGGGGGTAAGTCTGTGCACGCACACTTGCAATGGCCTTTGCCAAGTATTCGAGCGGTGAATTAAAAACCGGGATAAGCACGCTGATCAACGGTCCGGATACGGGCACACGCAACGTGACCAACGAGGATTCAATCGACCGAAGGGAGGATAGGTAGCCTTTCAGGGCGCGATCTTCATGCCGGGCAGGCATCCACGTAAGGCGGGTTGCGAGGATTTCCCGGCAATTCGAGGAGTCTTCACGGAAAAACTTAATCAGCTTCCATCCGCGTCGGGTTTTGATGGATACTGAAAATTTGAACACGGTGACGCCGTCGGTGCGTTGCTCTTCCAAGCGGAGCGAGCAAGGAATGGACGATCGTCCGATACGCACGACCAATTTCTCTTCAGAACGATGGTTCCGGCAGTGCCAGCGGCCCGTCAGGTGGTGCGGGTTGTGCCGTTCAAAATCGAACGGCAGCCATCGGCTGCGTTTATTAAACTGGATGAGGTCGTTCATCGGCTGGGCAGACGCTTGACCGCCGACCGCAGATCGAACGCAACCGGGCGGCTGTCGTATGGACAGCAGACCAACTGGTGGTGCTGCTTGAGGTTGTCGCCATGGACGGTCCGGTCAATTTTCATGTGGTCACGTGTCTCTGGTTTGGCCGACAAGGGCCTTCAGATATCGGGCGTAGGCGGACTTGCCGAGACGGTCGATGGAGGCTTGCAGGCCGGTCCGGTCGATCCAACCGGAGCGATAGGCAATCTCTTCGGGACAGCAGACCTTGAGGCCCTGGCGGTTTTCAATAACGGAGACAAACTGGGCCGCTTCCAGCAGGCTGTCGTGGGTGCCGGTGTCGAGCCAGGCGGTGCCGCGTCCGAGCAGCTCGACCCGCAGGTCGCCGCGTTCAAGGTAGCGACGGTTGAGGTCGGTGATTTCGAGCTCACCACGGGCGGACGGCTTCAGATTGCGGGCGAGGGCGACAACATCGGCGTCGTAGAAATAGAGGCCGGGGATGGCGTAGTTGGATTTTGGATGCGCCGGTTTCTCCTCCAGCGATAGAACGCGACCGTCGGGGGCGAACTCGACCACGCCGTATGCACCCGGATCGGCAACGTGGTAGCCAAAGATGGTGGCGCCTTTGGTCTGGGCGGTGGCGGTTTGCAGGGCTTTGGCGAGGTCGTGTCCGTAAAAGAGATTGTCGCCGAGAATCAGGGCGGCGGGTTCGTCTCGCAGGAAACCGCAGTCGGCGGCGATGGTGAAGGCTTGGGCGAGGCCGTCTGGCGAGGGCTGTTGGGCGTAGCTCAGGCTGAGACCAAACTGACTGCCGTCGCCGAGCAGGCGTTGAAAGAGTGGCAGGTCGGTTGGCGTTGAAATGACCAGGATCTCCCGAATGCCGGCGAGCATGAGCACGGACAGCGGGTAGTAGATCATGGGCTTGTCGTAAACGGGCATGAGCTGCTTGGAGACGGCGATGGTCAGCGGGTAGAGCCGGGTGCCGGAGCCACCGGCGAGGATGATGCCTTTTCGATTTTGCATGGGGAAGGGGTCAGGCGTTGCCGAGTCGCTCGAGTTGGTAGGAGCCGTTGAGAATTGCGGTGGTCCAAGTCTCGTTATCGAGATACCACTGGACGGTTTTCTTGAAGCCGGAGGTATGGTCTTGTCGGGGCGTCCAGCCGAGTTCGGTTTTGATTTTGGTGGCGTCGATGGCGTAGCGCAGGTCGTGTCCGGGGCGATCGGTTACGAAGGTGATTTGGTTGGCGTAGGATTTGCCGTTGGCGCGAGGACGCAGTTCGTCGAGCAGGCCACAGAGCAGGCGGACGAGGTCGATGTTTTGGCGTTCGTTATTGCCGCCGATGTTATAGGTTTCGCCGACGCGTCCCTTGGCAATGACGGTGTGCAGAGCCTCGGCGTGGTCGCCGACGTAAAGCCAGTCGCGGATGTTTTCGCCTTTGCCGTAAACGGGAATGGGGTCGCCGCGCAGGGCTTTGAGGATGACGACGGGAATCAGTTTTTCCGGGAATTGGTAGGGGCCGTAGTTGTTGGAACAGTTGGTTATCAGAACTGGCAACTTGTAGGTGTCGGCCCAGGCGCGGGCAAGATGGTCGCTGGCAGCCTTACTGGCGGAGTAGGGTGAGTGTGGATCGTAGGGTGTCTCTTCGGTGAACAGACCGACCTCGCCGAGTGAACCGTAAACCTCGTCGGTCGAGACGTGGAGGAAACGGAAACGCTCGCGGGCCTGGCCGGTGAGCGATTCGTAGTGGGCGCGGGCGGCTTGCAGCAAGGTGAAGGTGCCGGTGATGTTGGTCTGGATGAAGGCACCGGGGCCGTCGATGGAGCGGTCGACATGGCTCTCGGCGGCGAGGTGCATGACCCAGTCGGGAGCAAACTCGGCGAAGAGGTTTTGCATGGCCGGAGCGTCACAGATGTCGGCCTGAGCGAAACGATGACACGGATGGTTTTCGAGGTCGGCCAAGGAGTGGCGATTGCCGGCGTAGGTGAGCGCGTCGACGGTGAGCACGTTGTGGCCGTGTTCGCTGACCAGCAGACGGACGAGGTTGGAACCGATGAATCCGGCGCCACCGGTGACGAGGATGTTCATTGCACGGACTCCTTTTCCCAATTGGCGAGCGCGGAGCGGATGGCGTCGCGGACCGGAGTCATTTCGATGCCGGCGGCGGCGAGTTTGGCAGATGACATCACGCAGTTGCTGCGGGGAGTCTTGGCAGCCTTGGCCATAAAATCGGCTTCGTCGTTGAAAAACTCATACGTCTTGGAGTGGACGCCGCTTTCTATAATGAGGTCGACGACTTCGCGGGTGGTGACGTGACCGGGGTTGGTTACATTATAGGTTCCAAAGGGGATGCGTTTTTCCCAGCAGGCGAAGGTGGCGGCCACAAATTCCTGAAGCTGGGAAATGGAGTTCTCCGCCTCCAAGAGGCGTTGGTAACGTATGAGCTTGGTCAGGTAGTTGCGCGGGCTTTCGCGATAGTCGAAGGGGATTCGCAGGCGCCAGATGAAGACATCGGGGCGACCGGCGAGAATCTCCTCACCGAGGGCCTTGGTGCCGGAGTAGAAGGAGCAGTTGTTTTGGCGGAAGGTGAAGTTGGGCGCGTCGGCTTCGGTCAAGCCGGTGCCGTCGGCGCGTTTACCGGTGAAGATGCAGCCGGAGGAGACGTGGCCCCAGGGAATGCCGGCGGTTTCACAGGCTTCGGCGATGCGACCGGGGAGGATGGCGTTGCCGAAGAGGCAATTGGTTTTGTCCAACTCGCAGGCATCAACGTTGGGTTTGCCGGTGTAGCCGGCGGCGTTGATCAGAAAATCGGGCCGGTCGGTTCGTAAAGCCGCGGTCAAGGTGGCGACATCGGTGTAGTCGAGTTCACTGCGCCGCAAATTCCTGAAAGGGATGCCTTTGCCAGCCAAAAGGTCTTGGTAAGCCTGTCCAACATAGCCGGAGCCTCCGAGGAGATAGATCATTTTGAATAGGGAAGGTTAAACGAGGAGGCGGGGAAAGTATGGGCAGGGCGTAATTACTCTGCGTTAAGCTAGGGTTTTGAGGAGCTTGAGGATGGGGGATGCCTTATTGTGCCAGCGTTCCAGTTTGTCGAAGCGCTGGTGCAAGTGGGGACTGTTTTCCTGACTGACGGCCTCGGCCAGGGTTTTGCGAGTGCGGGCGAGTTCTTCTAAACTTGGGAATACTCGGGAATTCAGGATTTGTTTCACCAGAACGCCGAGGTCGGGCTGGATCTGGTAATGTTCCTTACGGTTACCCGGTTGATGGGTCGGACGAATGGCGCCAATTTCGAGCAAGGCTTTCAACCCTTGGCCGACCCCGCTGCGGCTCATCCCGAGAACGGCGACAATCTCATCAGCGCAGAGCGGGTCTTTGGTCGCAAAAATCAGGCCGTATATTTCCCCCATTGAGCGGGGAAATCCGAGCGACGTGGCGATCTCCACCCAATAGGTAATGATCTCGGACTGCAGTCCAGAGGTGGCGGCGTCACCGTTGGGAGAGGGATTCATGACATTAATTACAAAATTATTTGTAATTAATGTCAAGGGACAGGCAGGTCCCGGAGGGGGGAGGGCTCAGGCCAGGCCGAGTAAAATGCCGACTGACCGACAAAATTTGGAGAAATTGATTTTGGTTGGCCGGGCGCAGGCTCCTCTCAGGTAACTGCGGGCGGCCATACGGGCATCGCCGGGGACAAAGTCGCGGCTGATGGTGTCCGCCCAGATGGTTTTCAGGCGGATCAAGTTGGTGTTGTTATGTTTTTTCCGCCCCGGAGAGGCACCTTTGTGGTGGCTGATGATGCTGCGGTTGGCGGTGTAGTGTCGGTAGCCGGCGCGTTTCATTTTGAGGCAAAGGTCGATGTCCTCGCCGCCGTTGATGTAAGCTTCGTCGAAGCCATCCACCTGTTGAAAGGCCGCGCGCTGGCAGAGGCAGCAGGCGGCGGTGACCGCGTTCCATTCGGAAAATTCCGGCAGATTGGCCGGAATCTTCCGGAGTTGCTGGCCGACGTGCAGCGGGGTGAGCCAAGGGGGGAATACTACTCCGAGGTGGTCCACTCGATTGGTTGCCGGGATGATCTGTATGTTGCCGACCAGTCCGATCGGACCGGGGCAGGACTCCAGTGCGGAAAGCATTGGTTCCAGCCAACCTGCCGGTAATTCGGTGTCGTTGTTCAGGAAAATCAGGATATCTCCCGTGGACGCCTCGACCGCCAGATTGTTATTGATGGCGAAGTTGCCCTTGGTTTCGCGTAAAATACACCGGTAGGGCGGGGGCAGGGAGAGCAAGAAGTCCCGGGTGCCATCCGTGCTCAGGTCGTCGACGATAATCACTTCGTAATCATACTCCACCAGCGACGCTTCCAGGGAGGGAAGGCAGATGCGGGTGAGGTCCAGACGATTATGAACCGCCATGATGATACTAAGTTTGGGCATGGGCGACCGTTTGATAGCAGGGCGGTTCAAGCGGTCTATGCCAAATCTGTCGAGCCAGTGAGGATGTTTCGCAAAAATTGCTTTCATACCGGCATATGCCTTGCACTGTGTTGCCATCTCGCATGGCCCTGCCTTTTTTTACCAAATCCAAACCGGACATTCGTCAACGTTGTCGTGATGATCAGGTCACCAAGCTTCGGCTGCGTTATTCGCCTTATTATCACGCCATTGAGGCGCAACAGGGCACGACTATACGATTGCAAGGTCGCGACATGGTGATGTTGGCCAGCAACGACTACCTGGGACTGGCCTTTCACCCGAAGGTCATCGAGGCAGGGCAAGCAGCCACGGCAAAGTGGGGGGCGAGCCCGACCGGATCACGAATTTCCAACGGTTCGCGTGCCTACCACGTCGAGTTGGAAGAAAAACTGGCCGCCTTTCTCGGTCGTGAAGCCTGCCATGTTCACTCTGCCGGATACCTTTCCTGCCTCTCTGGAGTGGCGTCATTCGCCGAAAAAGGAGACGTGATCTTTGCGGATAAAAACATCCACTCCTGCCTCTGGGATGGCATTCGTCTTTCCACGGCCCAAGTGGAACGATTTGCTCACAATAATCCTGAAGACTTCCGTGATGTGGCCGGTCAATGCGACTCGGAAGCGCCCAAGATGCTGGTCGTCGAGGGCGTTTACTCGATGGAGGGCCACATCGCCCGGTTACCGGAACTCATGGCGGTGGCCCGCGAGCACAACTGCTTCACGGTGCTCGATGATGCTCATGGTTTCGGCGTGCTCGGGCGTCAGGGTCGCGGAACGGTCGATCACTTTGGTCTTAACGATCAGGTCGACATCATCTGCGGCAGCATGTCCAAGGCCCTCGCCAGCACCGGTGGTTTTGTTGCCGGCTCCAAGGCGCTCATTGAATACATGCGCACCCACGGCAAACACACTATCTTCAGTGCGGCACTCAGTCCGTCGCAGGCCGCCATGGCCTCGGCCGCGCTCGATATCCTCCAAAACGAGCCCGAGCATCTTCAGCAATTGGAGGCCAATCGGGTCAAATACGTCGGTATGCTCCAATCCCTTGGTTTAAATACCTGGGACAGCCAGACTCCGGCGGTGCCCATCGTTTTGGGTTCCAAGGAACGCGTTTATTATTTCTGGCAGGCTCTACTTGAGAAAAACGTCTTCAGTGTCATGTCCATTGCCCCCGCGGTGCCCCCGGGGAAGGATTTGATTCGCACCGCCATCTCCGCGGCGCATACGGAAAGTCAACTGGCCCAAATTGCCGAGGCCATGGCCTACGCCCGTAAAAAAACCTAAATATCCTGCGTATAATGGCGTCCGCACGGCGTATCGCCTGACTCTGACTGCGAAAACGTCTTGCCTGCCGTGAATGCGGCGCAAGGCTGCAACACTTTCAAGCATCCCGCTTCTATCGCGCTCCAGCCTTCATCCCGCGGCACTATTGCCCGCTATCGTTATGTCCGAGACTCCCTCCAACGACCAACCGTCACAGGAATTCAACAAGCTGGATTTATCCCAGCTCCAAGACTTCAGCTTTGGCACACAATGGTCACAGGATAAATCCACTGGTCCCGCCTCGCGTGACGACCGTCCCCGTCGTGATGATCGCCCTCGCCGTGAAGGCCCCGGCGGCCCTTCCGATGGCAAGCGTGACCGTCGTGGTTTCCGCAAGCCGGTCGGCGGCCCGGGTTCACCCGATGCACCACGTGAAGGCGGTCAAGGCGAACGCCCCCGTCGCGAAGGTCCCGCCGGCCCCGGAGGTTCCGGTCCTCGTCGTGATGACCGCCCGCGCCGCGAAGGCCCCGGTGGTGAACGTCCCCGTTTTGGCGGCCCCCGCGAGCGCGAGATGCCGGTCGGCCCTTACATCAGCCCGATCTACAACGTCACCTTCTATCCGGAAGACGCCGGGTTTGCCGCACTGGCCAAGGCCGTGCGCTCGTCGTGCCGCACCTACGAACTCTTCGAAATCGCCCGCGTGGTGATCGGCAAACACGACCGCTTCATCGCCGTCGTGCAGCACAAGACCGCGGATGCTCCCCGTTCCGAAGGTAGCCCTGCGGTGCGTCCCGCGCCCTTTGCGATCTCTGTTCCCGACGGCCTGCCCTTCGAGAATGAAGACGCTGCCATCAGTCACGTGCTCAGCACCCACCTCGACAAATTCTTTGATGTCGCCGAGGTCGAAGTCGATGCCCCTGCCGGCAACTTCCAAGTCGTCAACCGTTGCGGATTTTCGGGCGAGCTGCTCGGACCACCCAACTACCACCTCTATAACCAGATCGTCGCCCAGCATCATCAGAGCACCGGCATCCGGCTGCCCCTCGATGTCTATCGCTCCACCAAAATCGAGAGCGTTCGCGATCCCGAGGTGATTGCCCAGTGGCTGGAGAAAATGAAGAAGGGAGTGCTCTACACGCTCAAAACAGCCGCACCTGTGGCCAAGCCTGAAACGGCCGCCGCATCCGAAGCCCAAGAGACTTCGCCGGTCGAGGAAACCAAGGTGGAAGATGCCGTCGCTCCTGCCGAGAACGTCGAAACGCCTGAAGAAAATACCGAGGCCCCCGCGGCCGAAGCTTCCGCGGAAGTTGCCGCCCCGGCTCCCACCGCCGCCCTGTCCTTTAACACGCTTGAAGCCGCCCGCGCCTACTTGCTCTCCAACTCGCGCGCCCGGGTTGTCCGCACGGTCGAAACGTTGCGCCTGCCCGGTCGTCTGTTGGAAACTCTCGCCCAAGGTGAAATTCGCCGGTCCATCGAAGGACAGCTCGAGCGTCAGCAAAAATTCCCGCTGGATACGGCCAACGCCCTGCGCGGTCGCCTTCGTCGTGAAGGGTTCACCATCTTTAAAAAGGGGTCCAAGGGCATTAGCTATGTTTGCGCCGTTAAGCGTAAATTCCGCACCCCGGGTCAGGTCTTCGCCGACAGCATTGGTGCGTTGATCAGTTTCATCGAAACGCATCCGATGGTGCGCCAGAGCGAACTGCCCTCCAAGCATCTCGGTCTTACCGCACCGGTCGCTCCCGCCGAAGGCGAAGCCGCCACGTCGCTGGCACCGGAAGATCAGGTTCGTCTCGGTAAACTCAACATGGACCTGCGTTGGTTGGTCGGAGAAGGTTATGTCACCGAGTTTATCGATGGACGCCTTTTTGCCCCGCCCACCGTAGTCGAGTCTCAAAAGCGCGACAGCGGAGCAGAGGAACATGATCCGGAAAACTTCCCCGAAGTTCCTGTCGATGAGGCTCCTGCATCGAAACCGGTGTCCGAGCCAGTCCCTCCCGCCGCACCGGTTGAGGAAGCTGCCGCACCTGAAGACGTTGTCGTGGTTGATCAAACGCCCGCCGCTGAAGAGCCCAAGCCCGACGCACCAACCAGTTAAGCTGAATACTTGAAGTTCACATCAAAACCACGGCTGAAACAGCCGTGGTTTTTTTGTGAGTATATTAAGTATATTTTAATGTAGGAGGCTCGGTGCTTGATCTGAAGGACGCCTATGCGCATCATGTTTGCATCTTATGAAACCGTTCAAGCTCCTCGCTTGCTTGGTTACCCTCCAGCTTATCGGGAGCCTCACCCTAGGGGCTGCTGAAACCCAAGACTTCCGCGACTGGACTGACCAAAACGGTCGTCAGATGTCCGCGCGTTTGCTTGGCGTGCCTACCTCCGGCACAATAAAGATAGAGCGCGATGACGGCCAGATCTTCACGGTTCCGGTCAAATTGTTTTCAGGGGGGGATCAGACGTATGTTCGGAATTATATCAGCGACCAAAAGGCCGAGACCGCGACCTCGTCGGACGGCCGTCTGGCTGATGCGACTCCGGATACCTGGACCCTTTTGAAGCAAGGCGGCAGCCAACCGGCAGCGACGTATACCGACACTCCTTTGGAGGAAGTCATTACGGCGATAAACGAGAGCTTCACCACCAAACGTCTCAAAACCACTTCCGGTGAAGATGTGAAGATCCGCACCGAGCCTGCCGATCTGGCCGGTCGGGTTAAACTTTCCGGTCAATTGCCGAGTATGAACACGGCTTTCTTGATCCAAAAAATCGCCTACAACAACAACCTTGCGGTCAAGATCGACAGCTCCGGCATGGTTGTTTTGGTGGATAAGAACGCCGGATCCAACGGCAGCTTCTTCGGGGTGCCGGTCAACTAATCGACGTTCTGCCACGCAAGCGCACCGTGTGCCTTTCGTCCGGCAGAATGCCCAGTTCTATGTGCCAGGCGTCGGCGGGGATCCATGCATCGATTTTTGACGGCCATTCTACCGTCAGACACCACGGACTGGTTAAAAAGTCCTCGAGCATCAGCTCCTCAATCTGCAGAGGATTTTCCAGCCGGTAGGCGTCCAAGTGAACCAGCGTGCGTGAGCCGTCGCGGTAGAGCGTGAAAATGTTGAAGGTCGGGCTGGTCACGTGACCGGTGATCCCGAAGCCCCGGGCCAGCCCTTGCACAAAGGTCGTTTTGCCCACGCCCAAATCACCGTGCAGTGCGAGCACGCAGTCCGTGGGTAAAGCCGTGGCCAATCGTGCCGCGAGTGCCCGGGTCTCCTCGGCGGTGGCGGTGGTTACTCCCGCCCGCAGTTCAGCGCAGATGTTCGAACCCGTCATAATTCTCCAGGGGGACCGCATTGTTCGGTCGTTTATTTTTGGATACGAAGCGCCCGATATTTTTTAGCGGCGTGTTTTTGAAGGCCTGTTTCCAAGCCGACTCGAATCGGGTGGTGTCGGTTTTGGCGGCGACCGCGAAGACCAGTTCGTAATCTTCGCCGTCGCACAGGGCGGCCCTCAGGTCGCAGCCGCGATGACGAGGCAGGGCATCGGCGTCGAGCGCAGGGGTGCAGCCCTCGGGCGTAAGGGAGTGCAGATCTTTTCCCAGACCGTCGCTCAGATCGAGCATGGCGCGGACCTCGCGCTGCTGCACCAGCCATCGACCTTCCTCGAGACGCGGGGTGAATTTCCAATGGCGTCCGCTGGGCAGGCTGCCACCGAGCCGGCCGGTTACGTAGATCCAGTCACCGCGTTTCGCGCCGCCGCGGGTGAGCACGCGGCCATCGGGTCCCGTCTCGCCGAGTAGCGTGAGTGTGGCGACCAATCCGCCTTTTTGGTGGGCAATATCGCCGCCGACGATCTTCACATCATACTTGCGGGAGATGGTCGCTATGCTGCGGTAGAAATCACGCAGCCAATCGATGCGCACATTGCGATCCATGGCCAGAGCCAGCACCGCTGAACGGGGAATACCGCCCATCGCGGCGATATCGCTGAGATTGCGCTTGATAAGTTTGGCTCCGGCGGCGGCGGCACTCATGGAGTCGTTGAAATGCTCGTTGTGAATCACGGGATCCACGGTGACCAACAACTCTCCCTTTGGTCGGGCCAGCACAGCGCAGTCGTCGCCGATGCCCGAGGAGCCTTGAGGATTGGTGGATCCGAGCCACCGGGTGATGTTGGTGATCAGTCGACGTTCACCCAGGTGGGCGATGGATTCGGCCGGATTGTCCGTGAAGGGGCTCATCTCATTTACCCGCGCCGCATAGCACGAGCAGGATGGTGTTCAGATTAAACAACGAATGGGCCACAATGGGCACGATCAACCTTCCGCTGCGCTCGTAGGCCAAGGCAAAAAGTGAACCGAGCACCACCAAGGGGAAAAACGAGGCGAGATTAACGTGGAGTGCCGCGAATACCACGGCTGGCCCCAATACAGCCAGCCAGCGTGGAATCCGACCCTTCGCAAAATGAAACAGGCCGCCACGGAATACGATTTCTTCGGTCAGTGGAGCCAGAATCACCGCCACGAAAGTGAGTGCAAAAAAGGGGCCGGGTTTGTCGGCCTTGATAAAGGCGTCGATCAAATCCTGTTGGGGCGTATCGATGCCCAGCGCGTTGAGGCCGTTGACCCACAAAAGACTGGCTCCCGCGGTCAACGGCACGATGGCCACGAAGGTGCGTATCCCCTCGACCAGTGGATTGCGTTTGGGCTTTTCGGGTTCGGGCGAAGGCGGAAGAATCGGCAGTGTCTGTGGGCTGGACGGGCGTAGTAAGAAACGGGCTGAAAGCAGGGCACCAAAGAGCACGCCAAATTGAAAGCCGCCGCCCGGAACCAATAATTGCCAGAGGGTGTCGTTTTGGATGCCCAAGGTATTCACCAGCACGGTTTGTCCAACAATTCCGGAGACTATGGTGAGCAGGGCGGCCTGTGCGAAATGGGTTCCGTTTACCGCCCACGTCGGAAGTTGTGCCGGGGATTTGCGGCTCTGCCAATAGCGCCACTGAAACACCAAACCAAGCAGGCATAGTGTCACCTGCACGCTCATCGCTACAATCAGAGCCGGCGAAATATCAGTGGTGAGGTCGGGCATAGCGCGGGCGGGTTAATGCCGCGCGCTCAGCGGATTTTTTTGCCATCAAAGACGATCTTGCCGTCAACAATGGTGGTCTTCACGCGACCTTTCAGTTCCTGACCGTGCCAGGGGCTGTTGGCGGACTTGCTGAAACCGGCCTTGGCGTCGTAGGTCCACTTTTCGTTGGGATCAAACAGGCAGATGTCGGCGGCGGCGCCCTCGGCCAGCGTGCCGACGTCGAGGTCGACGATGGCGGCGGGCTTGCGGGTCATCAGGTCGACGACGAAGGGAAGTTTGAATTTGTTTTGGCGCACGAGCACATCGAGAGTGACCGCAAGGGCAGTCTCTAGGCCGAGGATGCCGTTTGGCGCGTAATCGAACTCCTTGTCCTTCTCGTAATCGGTATGCGGCGCGTGGTCGGTGGCGATGATGTCGATGGTGCCGTCCTTGAGTCCCTCGATGATGGCGAGGCGGTCCTCCTCGGTGCGGAGGGGCGGGTTCATCTTGAAGTGGGTGTCGTAGGTGCCGAGGCATTCGTCGGTCAGGGCGATGTGGTGCGGGGTGGCCTCGGCGGTCACGGAGACGCCACGGGCTTTGGCGCGGCGCAGGATCTCGACGGAGTTTTTCGACGAGATGTGCTGCATGTGAATGCGTGCGCCGGTGTAGGTGGCGAGGATGACGTTGCGCGAGACGATGATGTCCTCGGCGGCATTCGGCCAGCCGCGCAAGCCGAGGCGGGTGGACACGGTGCCTTCATTCATGACGGCGCCGACCGTCATGGAGTGATCTTGGCAGTGGTCCATGAGCGGCAGGTCGAACATCTTGGCGTATTCGCAGGCACGGCGCATGAGCTCGTTGGACTGCACACAGTCGCCGTCGTCGGTGATCGCGACGACGCCGGCACGCTTGAGCGAACCGATGGGTGCGAGGGCCTCTCCCTTCATCCCGACGGTGATACAGCCGGTCTGGTGAACCTTGATGCAGGCGGTGCGGGCGATGGAGTCCTTGATGAGCTGGATGGTGCCGGCGGTGTCGGCAACCGGTGAGGTGTTTGGCATGCCGACCACCGTGGTGAAACCACCGGCGGCGGCGGCGCGGGAACCGGTCTCGATGGTTTCCTTGTGCATTTGGCCGGGCTCGCGGAAGTGGACGTGAATGTCGACCAGGCCGGGGCAGGCGACGAGGCCGGTGGCATCGATTTTCTTGGCGGACTTTTTGTCGGCCGCGGAGAGCGAGGCGACGATCTTGCCGTTTTTAACAAAGAGATCGCCGATCGAATCGCGTTTGGAGGCGGGGTCGATGACGCGGGCGTTTTGGATATGAAGAGCAGGCATGGGAATTAGAATTTTTTATTTGGCCGCAAAGAGGCGCAAGAGGCGCAAAGAGTCAGGCCTGTGCGGAGTCGGTTAGGGCATATTTGCGGATTTGCAGCTTGGGCGAACCAAAGTTGATCAACAGGCCGTGCTCCAATCGAGAGGAGCGCAGGTAGCCGAGGAGTTGGGCGACATGTTCATCTGCCAAGGCGCGAGTGGCTTTCAACTCTACGATGAGTTGATCCTCAATGAGTAGATCGGCAAAGTATTCTCCCCAAATGGTTCCGTCTTCGTCGTAGACGTTAAGTGGATATTGTTGGGCTACTTTCAGCCCTTGCTTACGCAAGCGATGAGCCAGCCCGTTTTCATAGATCTTTTCGGCATGGCCATGTCGGTGATAGCTTTGCAGTGCGAGCGAGGTGGCGCGAACTTGGTCGCAGAGCTGGAATATAGGATCTTTGATCATAAATCTTTGCGCCTCTTGTGCTTCCTTGCGGCCAAATCTCAGATTCTTTAGTCTGCGGCGATTACACTTTCGGGTTTGCCGCCGGAGCAGAGGTAAAGGACGGCCATGCGAACGGCGATGCCGTTGGTCACTTGGTCGAGGATCACGCTGCGTTCGCCGTCGGCGAGTTCGCTGTCGATTTCGACGCCGCGGTTGATCGGGCCGGGGTGCATGATGATGGCTTTGGGATCGAGCCAGCCGGCGCGGGTTTTATTGAGGCCAAACATCGAGGTGTATTCGCCGAGCGAGGGGAACATGGCGGCGGTCTGACGTTCGTGCTGTATCCGAAGCAGCATGACGACTTGGGCGTCGGCGAGGGCGCGGCGCAGGTCGTGCGAGACGGTCACGCCGAGGGCTTCGAGTTCGCGGGGCACGAGAGTCGAAGGGCCGACCAAAGTGACGGCGGCGCCGAGTTTGACCAAGGCGTGGATATTCGAGCGGGCCACGCGGCTGAAGAGGATGTCGCCGAGGATGACGACCTTGCGGCCGCGCAGGTCGGGACCGAGGCGCTCGCGCATGGTGAAGGTGTCGAGCAGGCCCTGGGTGGGATGTTCGTGGGAACCGTCGCCGGCGTTGATGACCGGGATGTCGAGAATCTTGGAAAGGTAGAGCGGCGAGCCGGCGGCGGCGTGGCGAATGACAATCATGTCCGCGCCGAGGGCGGCGATGTTCTCGGCGGTGTCGCGCAGCGTTTCGCCCTTGGTGGTCGAGGAGCTGGATCCGTCGAAGGAGATGACGTCGGCGGAGAGGCGTTTGGCCGCCATGTCGAAGGCCATGCGGGTGCGGGTGCTGGGCTCGAGGAAGAGGTTGACGATGGTCTTGCCGCGGAGGGCGGGGACTTTTTTGACACTGCGCTTCAGAATTTTTTTGAAGGCGGTAGCGGTGTGGTGAATCTGGTCGATCTCGGCGACGGAGAGTTCTTCCAGGGTGATCAGATGGCGGCGGTTCCAGGACATGGGAAAGAGGAGGTTAGCGGGCTTTGGCCGGGACGATTTCGACGTGGTCGTTGGCAGGGGTTATGGGGTCGAGAACGACGACGACTTTTTCGGAACCGGTGGCGTCGAGCGTGAGTCCGGTGTAGTCGGCGGCGACGGGGAGCAGGCGTCCTCCGCGGTCGATGAGTGTGGCGAGCTCGACCTTGGCGGGGCGACCGTGGTCGAAGAGCTCGTCGAGGGCGGCCTTGATGGTGCGACCCGTGTGTAGCACGTCGTCGATAAGGATGACGGTGGCACCGGTGACATCGGCCGGGATGACCGTGGGCTGGTATTCCTTGGGGATGGGCTGGTTGTCGATGTCGTCGCGGTGAAACGAGATGTCGATCGTGCCGAGGGGCAGGGTCTTGAGAATGGCGGCGATGCGACGGGCGAGTTCAATGCCTCCGTTGGCGACGCCGAGCAGCACGAGGCGCTTGGTGCGCGGGTGACGGCGCGCGATGTCGGCGGCAAGTTGTTCGATGGCCTGATGCAGCTCTTGGGCGGGGATGCGGTAGGATACGGGCACGAGGCTCAGCTTGTGACCTGGCAATGGCGCCGGTAAAGCGGAAATCTGCATGTATTTGGCGCGACGTCTTTCAGTCGCCTTCTTGAATGCTATACGAGTCCAGATGATACCCCTGATCTTCGGTCAGAACGACCAAAGTAACCATTATGGTTACTTTATAAGGAACGCCTTTTAGAGTGAGATCGGCGATATGACGTGTCGAAAGTAACCATAATGGTTACTTTGTGGCTGGGGATTGGATGGGTAGTGCAGGAGGGCACAAAAAAGCCGCCCCAATGTATGGGACGGCTTGGTGAATTGGCGGTGGAGCCGAAGATCCTCGGCTTACTTGCCGGCGCGCCTGGCCTTGAGGCGTTCGCCGCTGTTGAGGATGCGCTTGCGGAGGCGGAGGTTCTCGGGGGTGACCTCGAGGAGCTCGTCGACGGCGATGTATTCGATGGCGCGTTCGAGCGACATCTTGACGGCCGGGATCAGGCCGGTGGTAACACCGGAACCTTGCGAACGGAAGTTCGTGAGGGCCTTGGCGCGAACGGCATTAACGGAGATGTCTTCGTTACGTGGATTTTCGCCGATGATCATGCCTTCGTAAATCTTCTCGCCGGCTCCGACGAAGAGTTTGCCGCGTTCCTGACACATGAGCAGGGCGTAACCGGTGGTCTCGCCGGCCTCAGTGGCACAGATGACGCCGGACGTGCGGGTGAGGACTTCGCCGGCGTAGGGGCCGTATTCCTTGAACAAGTGGGAGGTGATGCCGCGACCGGAGGTGGCGTTGATGACGTCGATTTCCATGCCGATCAATCCACGGGTGGTGATGGTGGCTTCGATCATGGTGGTGGTGACCATCTTTTCCATGTTGGTCAGCTGGCCTTTGCGGTTGGCCAGATTCTGCATCACGGAACCGACGCACTCGTCGGGAACCTCGACCCAGACGGTCTCGTAGGGCTCCATGCGGACGCCGTCGACGACCTTCTCAATCACGGTCGGGCGGGAAACGAGCAGCTCGTAACCTTCGCGACGCATGGTCTCGACGAGCACGGCCACCTGCATGGAGCCGCGGGCCTTGACGTTGAACACGCCGGCGCGTTCGGCGTCGTCGATATAGATGGAAACGTTGGTCTTGAGTTCGCGCATCAGACGCTCGCGGATTTGGCGCGAGGTGACGAGCTTGCCTTCGGTGCCGACCAGCGGGCCGTCGTTGACGGAGAACTGCATCTCCAGCGTGGGCGGGTCGATCTGGGTGAAGGGCAGGGGATGGGCGTCTTCGCGGATGTCGAGGGTGTCACCGATGTCGATGTCTTCGAATCCGGAGATACCGACGATGTTACCGGCTTGGGCTTCCTCGACTTCTTTTTGGCCGAGACCGGTGAATTCGAAGATTTTGGAGACCTTGGCGCGGACCTTTTTGCCGGCTTCGGCGTGGCGGAGCACAAAAACGGGGTCGCCGACCTTGACGTTACCGCCGAGGATCTTGCCGACGGCGATACGACCGACGTAGTCGCTCCAGTCGATGTTCGACACGAGCATGTGGAACGGATCGTTGGGCTTGGCGAAGGGCGGCGGGACGTGGTCGATGATCGTCTGGAAGAGGGGAGTCATGTCCTTCTTCTCCTGACCGAGCTTATACATCATGTAGCCGTCGCGGCCGGATCCGTAAACAACGGGGGCGTCGAACTGCTCCTCGGAGGCGTTGAGTTCCATGAGGAGCTCAAGGACCTTGTCATACATGGCGGCCGGGTCGGCGTTGTCGCGGTCGATCTTGTTCAGGACGATGATGACCTTGAGACCGAGGGCGAGGGCCTTGCGGAGCACGAAGCGGGTCTGTGCCTGCGGACCGTCGTAGGCGTCTACGAGGAGGAGCACGCCGTCGACCATGCGCATGGCGCGTTCAACTTCGCCGCCAAAGTCGGCGTGGCCGGGGGTGTCGAGAATGTTGATGATCTTCTGGTTCCAGTGAACCGAGGTGTTCTTGGCCTTGATGGTGATGCCCTTTTCCTTCTCCAAGTCCATGGAGTCCATGGCGCGCACTTGGACGGCCTGGTTGGCTCGGTATACGCCGCCTTCTTGGAGCAGCTTGTCCACGAGCGTGGTTTTGCCGTGGTCAACGTGGGCGATAATGGCGATGTTGCGGATGTTCTGGTTCATAAGCGCTAGCGGTCAGTCGTTTGACGAAAAAGGAAGACGCTGCGCTCTGGCCTTGAGGTTGGCAAGGCCTAAGGGGCACGGTTGCGAGATCGTTGCGAAACGGGGCGGTTCGGGCTTGCGTGGCGGCGGCGTTACCGGAGCGTGTTGCGATGAACGCAATTTCTTCCACGTCGGATGCTTGGGCCACCGCAGCCCGTATGTTGGTCTCCTGGCTTGAGGCCAATGAGCGCGCCGACGCGTTATTGGAAACCTTTCCTCCCGCGTTGAGCCGTGTGGAGCGCGCACGTTGCCAGCACTTGCTTTACGGTGCGGTCCGTCACTTGGGCCGGATCGAGGCGATTTTTACCCCGTTCATGCACAAGGAACCGCGAGTGCGGGTGAAGGCGGTTTTACTGCTGGCGGGTTTTGAGCTGATCGAGGGAGGCGCGGACGGCCACGTGGCCCGGGTGGTGCATCATGCGGTTGAGCAAACCAAGGGTCTGGCCAGTCCGGCGGAGGCCAAGATGGTCAACGCGGTGGTCCGCAAGATGGCCGATGGTCTGGCCGCCGAGGCCGTGCCGGGTAAACTGGCTCCGGCCAAACGGCTGGCGGACTATTACTCTCACCCGTCCTGGCTGGTGGAGCGTTGGCTGACCCAGTTTGGCGCGGTGGATACGCGCGCCTTGATGGAATGGAATCTGGCTCCGGCCCCGATGTATGCGCGCTGGCGTCCGGCTGACCGCACGCCGAACTCCGAAGAGTCGGTGGCACTCGCGCCGTCGGCATGGGCAGGTTTTTACGAGGTGAAGTCGGGGCATTGGCCGCTGGTTGAGGCGATGCTCAACGACGGACGAATTTTTGTGCAGGACCCCGCGACGCGTCATGCGGTTGAATTGCTGGATCCCAAGGCGGGTGAATCAGTGCTGGATTTGTGCGCGGCCCCCGGCGGGAAGTCGTTGGCGATGGCCGATCGCATGGGCGAGGGCGCGATTCTGGCGATCGATTTGGCCGGACCGCGTCAGCGGCGTTTGGAGGAAAATCTAGCCAAGGCTCCCAAGGGCGTGCGCACGACCCGCATGGGCACCGACCTTCGCACGGGTTGGAAGGAATTGGTTGCCCGCGCACCGGAAGGTTATCCGGCGGTGTTGCTTGATGTGCCCTGTTCCAACACCGGTGTGATGCGGCATCGCGTTGATGTGAAATGGCGTCTGCAGCCCTTTGATTTTGGCAAACATGGCCGCCAGCAGTTGGTGCTGCTTGAGGCGGCGTCGAAGCTGGTCGCGACGGGCGGCCGCTTGGTTTACAGCACATGCAGTCTGGATGCGGAAGAAAACGAGGGCGTGATCAACGCGTTCCTGCGCAGCCACGAAGGCAAATTCGTGTTGGCGGGCAACCGGGTGTCGCGTCCCTGGAGCGACGGCCACGACGGAGCGGCGGCGTTTTTGCTTAAGCGGGTGGGCTAAGCTACCTTGAGCGCGCTTTTGCTGGCGCGAAATACGACAAGATCGACCGGGGACGGCCGACGCTAGATTTTAGCGCTGGGGTTGCGGTAGCTTGCGGCTGCCGAACCAGGCGGCTACCGCGAGGCTGGCCGCCACGACGTAGAGCGTGGACGAGCCGACTGTCCAGTAGACGATGCCGGCAACGATTGGGGTGATTGCCCGTGCGAGCGAACCAAGGGAACGGTAGATGCCGAGCACGCGGCCCTGTTCGTCTTCGTTGGCGTAGAGCGAAATCAGTCCGCTGCTCGACGGGCTGACAAAACCGCCGCCAAGGGCGAGCAACGCGACGCCCAAGTAGAGCATCCAAGGCGCGCAGGCGAAACCAACCGTCAGGAAACCGGCGGTGGAAGCGGTCAGACCAATACTGAGCACGGTGGTTTCGGGCACGCCGCGGGCAAGGGTTTTGCGAACCAGCCAGCCCTGGGTGATGATCGCGCAAAACCCCAGAAAGCCCATGAGCAGGCCGTTTTCACGGGCGGTGTAGCCGAAGCGTTCGGCACTCAGGAAGACCAGTGAGGTCTCCATGGCGACAAAGGCGAGTTGGTAGGTGAAGTTGACCAGATTGACCGCGCGCACCGAAGAGTTGCCCAAATCCAGAATGGCCCGGATCGGATTGCGCAAGCGGGGTTCGCGGGACCGGCCACGGGCTTCGTCGGAGAGGGTTTCGTTAAACCGGCGCTTGATCCACACGAGGTTCACCAGACTGAGTGCAAATGCGATGAGTGCCGGAACGGTGAACGGATTGACGCCCCAGTCTTTCCACTGCGGGTGGCTGATCGACAAATCAATCTGCGAGGAGAATGCTCCGATCAGTGGACCGGTGACGAGTCCAAGACCGAAGGCGGCTCCGACCAAGCCCATGGCTTTGGCGCGTTCGCTGCGGCTGGTGACGTCGGCGACGGCGGCGGTAGCCACGGAGAGATTACCACCAAAGGCACCGGCGAGCAGACGGGCGGTCAGGAATATCCAGAACGAGCCACTGAGCGCCCAGAGCAGGTAACTCGCGGCGGTGCCCGCGACTGTCAGCAGCAGGATGGGCCGCCGGCCCTTGCGATCGGAAAGTCCTCCCCAGAAGGGCGCGAAGATAAATTGCAGGATCGAAAAAAGGGAGCTGATGATGCCGCCGAACAACACCTCGGGAAGATGTGACGAGTTGCCCAGCATCGACGCGATGTGGTCGATGTAATGCAGCAACGCGCCGAGCAGACCCGAGTTGCCTTCCAATGCCAAGTAGTGGCGCAGTAGATCCGGCCCCAGCGGGAAGATGATCGAGAAACCGATCAGATCGATGTAGAGCGTGAGAAAGATGACCCCGAGTGAGAGCGGGCGGCTGGGCTTTTGTGCGGTGGTGGTCACGTGTTGGAAGAAAACGGATAGCAGACCAGATACTGTCCGCAGGCCAAGCTGCAAACTTGCGATGCTTTTCTCTGGAGTGCGGGAGGCGGCCCGGCTTGCCACGTTCAGCCCGCTCCAAGCTGGGATACGGCTCAGGGAGACGTGCCGATCACAGGTGGAATTGATTTACCAGAAATCGAAAAAACTCCGCCGCGTTAATCTTGCGTTCAGGTTGGCGTTGGACGGATGGGGGCATGAACTCACAACATCACGACTCTGTTGACGGTTTGAATGTATCGGTTTTTACGCCACGCAATCGCTGGTCGAGTGCCACGGCCGAACAAACGCGGCGGGCGGGCGGACAGTTTTTGTCCCAAGTTTTTGCGCTGGCGCGAATGATGGAGGCAGACGGCGCCGAGGGCGGCTCGACGGACGGTGCCTCGGCGCGTGCCGGTCTCGAAGTGCTTGGAATGGATGAGAACCGGGCCAGCTGAATAAAATGGATTGGTTCAGGGGTGGGTCATCAGCCCGCGGATCAGGATTGCACCGGGGCATCCAGCAATTTTCCGATGCGCTCACGGAGGACTGACATGCTGAAGGGTTTCTGCAGGAAGCCGATGCCGGGTTGGTCGTTAAACCCACGGATGGCGTCTTGTTCACTGTAGCCGCTCATGATGAGCACGCGGAGCCCGGGGGAAATGTTGCGGACGATGCGCAGCACTTCGTTTCCACTCATTCCCGGCATGGTCAGATCGAGCAGCATCAGGTCAAACTCGAGCGGAGAAGCCTTAAAGCGTTGCACTGCGGTTTCTCCATCAGGAGCGAGGGTCGGGCGGTGTCCGATTGCCTTCAGAATTTGTTCACCGACCAGTCGCACCTGCTCGTCGTCGTCGACCAAGAGTATGCGTGCGGAGACATTGACCGGCTGACTGACCTCGGGGATCGGTGAAGCGGTTCCCGGGGCACTGGCTCCGGGGAAGGGCGCTGAACTTTGCAAGCCAGCGAAGGGTTGTCCGGCAACGGGTAATAGCATGCGAAAAGTCGAGCCGAAGCCGGGTTGACTGGTGACGTGTAAGGCACCCTCGTGACCTCTGATAATACCGAGCACCGCGGCTAGGCCCAGGCCACGTCCGGTGAATTTGGTGGTGAAGAACGGATCGAATATTTTGGCGAGGGTCTCCGCGTTCATGCCCGAGCCGCTGTCACGCACTTCGAAGAAGGCGTAGTCGCCTGATGGAAGACCGGGGGAGAGGACACAGGATTGCAGGTAGCGTGCGTCCACCCTTTGCCGACCGGTTTTTAGAATAATATCTCCGGATTCATCGCCGATGGCGTCGGAGGCGTTGATGACCAGATTCATGATGATCTGGCGCATCTGGGTAGGGTCGACGCAAACCGGGATTGAAGGAGTCTCGAAGTCGAAGTGGAGGCGGGCTTGTTTGCTGATGGAGGCCTCGATCAAAGGCAACAGGTCACCGGCGATTTGATCCAGGTGGATGGTCTGAACCGAGAACCGTCCACGGCCGGAATAGGCCAGCATCTGCTGGCAGAGTTCGGCCGCACGCAGGGCGGAGCGTTCGATACGGTCGACCAATGGTATGCAGGTTTCAGCGATCTCACTCTGCTTGATCAAATTGGCGTGCCCGAGAATGCCGGTCAGCAGGTTGTTGAAATCGTGGGCGATCCCGCCGGCGAGCACACCCAGACTTTCGAGCTTTTGGCCCTCGAGGAGTTTGCGTTCCAGAAGCAGTTTTTCCGATTCGGCGTTGCGCCGGTCGTCGATGTTGATGGCCAGACCCTCGATGAACAGCAGCTTGTTGTCTGTATCGAAAACTCCGATACCGCGGTCCAGCACCCACTTGGTGTCGCCGTGTCTATCGTGCAGGCGGTATTCGATCTCGAATGGCAGGTGGTCGCTGACAGCCTGCCGGATTACCTCGCGGTATCGATCACGGTCGTCGGCGTGAACCAGATCCAAGTAATCGAATCCCTCGCGCATGATTTCGTCCGGGTTGTATGCGGTGATTTCCCGGCTTCGGTTGCTCACGAATAGAAGTCGTCCGGTCCCGCTGCCGGAGCAGCGATACACCATCCCGGGGATCTGTCCCAGGATGCTGCTGAGCTGACGGGAGGTTTCCTGGAGTTCTGCCTCGGTGCGCCGTCTTTGTTGGATGTCGGTTTCGAGTAGTTGCTTGGTATGCCGAAGTTCCGAAGTGCGCTGCGAGACTTCGGTGGCGATGTGCCGGTTGCGCTGGCCAAGGGTGCGCACATAGGCGGTGCCGAGCGCGGCCAGCAGCAGGCAGCCGGCCAAGGTGAGGGCGGGCAGGCCGCTATCCTGTTGGGCCAACCAGCCTGCTGACGGACGGTAGTAGG
Organism: Opitutaceae bacterium; assembly: GCA_037969015.1. GTDB lineage: Bacteria > Verrucomicrobiota > Verrucomicrobiia > Opitutales > Opitutaceae > JAUWBF01. The sequence goes on along the minus strand of JBBKWO010000017.1, from coordinate 15,250 downwards.
CGGTCCATACCCGGCCGCCTATTACCAGGGAATTGGTGGTGGTCAGCTCGTTGGTGAAACTGGCTGGATCGGTCTCCGGGGAAATGGGCATTCCGTTGGCCAGACGGCCAAACAGCACGTCGGGGATCGTTTTGGGCACGGTGGTATCCAGCACCATAAAGTCCAGGATGGGAGTCGGGGTGGTGTTCCAGAGGTTATCCAACATGTCGTGCAGGCGGAACACGATCTGGACAAAGCCGTAGGTGCTATCCCCCCGGACGGAGGGTTTCCCCTGGATGGGAGCGACCATCACCACCCCGGACTGAAGCTGAATCAAATTGAACTTTGGGGTCAGGCTGAGTTTGCCGGTTTTGCGGGCTCTTTCGATCGCGAGCGCGGTCGGGGCGGTCAGCAGGTTATAACCGGATGCCGCTTTGTTGGGCTCCAGTGGGAAATTATAAAGAATCGGCAGATAGACGTCGTTATCCGCGGAGGGAGACAACGTATTGGAATCCGGCAGGCGGTCCTTAAAGCTGTAATCCGCCAGAATATTTTGGCGGGCATAGGTCTCGACCTCCACGCGTTGCTCACGGGATACGACCGGAATCCATTGAATGGCCTGAATGCTGTCGTATCGGCTCAGGATATCTTTGGCGGCATTTTGAAATTCATCCCACGAGATATCTTCGGAGTTTTCGAAGAGCAGGCGCAGGCTGTGCAGGCTGTCCTGATAGCTTTGCAGATTCCCGCGAAGCAGGGCATGGCGGATATCGATTTGGCGGGCGAGATCACGACGTATCCGCTCCTGCTCGTAGTGCTCCACCAGAATGTAAAAACAGGCGGAAGCGAATAAACCAACGACCAGAACGATGATCGTTCCGGTAGTCACCACGGGGATGCGGGGGCTCTGACCGGTGTCTGGTTCTGGATTATTCACGGCACAAGGTTTTCTGACAGGTAGTTACATATAGGCTGGAATCACACCGGACGAGGTATTTTATGATTTTTTAACAAAAGAAAAGGCCTGTATTGGATCGTTCCAAGCAGGCCTTTTCATCTGAGCAGCAGGCGTATTTACGCCCAACTTAAACCACGGCGTAGGGCAGAGGATACTTTGCGGTAAGGCCCGCGATGGCGGTTTTGGCGGTATCTAGTGCGGCGGCTTCACCATCGGTGCCGATGGCCTTGAGCACGGTGTCGATAGCACCGGCGATGATGTCCATGTCGGCTTCAACCAATCCGCGGGATGTCACTGCGGGCGTGCCGAGGCGGATGCCCGAAGCCTGAAACGGCGAGCGGGTTTCGAAGGGCACGGTGTTCTTGTTGCAGGTGATGTGGGCCAGATCGAGGGTCTCCTGAGCCTTCTTGGCAGTGAGTTCGGGCAGGTTGTGACGGAGGTCGACGAGGAACAGGTGATTGTCGGAACCACCGGAGATGAGCTTGTAGCCGCGGCTGATCATGGCGGCGGCGAGAGCCTGTGAGTTTTTCACGACTTGCTGCGCATAGGTCTTGAACTCGGGGGTGGCACACTGCGCAAAGCAAACGGCCTTGGCTGCGATGACATGCATCAGAGGGCCGCCCTGGCCACCGGGGAACATGGCGGAGTCGATGGCCTTGGCGTGTTCGGCCTTGCAGAGGATGAGTCCGCCACGGGGACCGCGCAGGGTCTTGTGCGTGGTGGTGGTCACAAAGTCGGCGTGGGGAACGGGTGACGGATGGACGCCGGCAGCGACGAGTCCGGCGATGTGGGCGATGTCGGCGAAGAGGTAAGCACCGACCGACTTGGCGATCTGGCCCATGCGCTCGAAGTCGATCACGCGGGAATAGGCGGAAGCACCGACGGTGATCATCTTGGGCTTCTCGCGCTCGGCGATGGCGGCGAGCTCATTGTAGTCGATCAGGCCGGTGTCCTCGCGGACGCCGTATTGGACAAACGAATACTGTTTGCCGGAGAAGTTGACCGGATTGCCGTGGGTGAGGTGGCCGCCGTGGCTGAGGTTCATGCCGAGGATCTTGTCACCGAGCTGGAGCACGGAGGTGTAGACGGCGAAGTTGGCCTGCGACCCGGAGTGCGGCTGCACGTTGGCGTGGTCGGCGCCGAAGAGGGCCTTGGCGCGCTCGATGGCGAGGGTCTCGACCTTGTCGACGTGCTCGCAACCGCCATACCAACGTTTGCCGGGATAACCCTCGGCATATTTGTTGGTCAGCACGCTGCCCTGGGCCTCCATAACGGCCGGGTAGGTGAAGTTTTCGGAGGCGATCAGCTCGATGTGGCTCTCTTGGCGGGAGCGTTCGGCGGAGATGGCGGCGTAGATCTCAGGATCGAGGGTTTTGAGCGGCGTGGCGTTGAGCATGGTAAAAGAAGAAAAGCTCACTCAAAGCGGGCGGGAGGCAAAGAATTTTTTGAGGGCGACCTTATGATTGGAGTGTTAATTTCGTAAGGATTTTCCGTTCAATGGAATACGTTTCACAGCAATGTTGGGTGGATGTTCGCGTCGAAACTTGTTTTTGGGCGGCTGCGGGGTTTGGGTGAGGGCACTATGACCATCGGCGTTATCGGATTGGGTATTATCGGCGGAATTTGGGCGCGGCATTATGCGGCGGCCGGTGTGCTGGCGGGGGCGTGGAATCGCACGCCTCAACCGGATTTTCCCGAGTGGAAGACATCGCCGGAGGAGGTCGTTTCGGCGGCGGATGTGGTGCAGATCGTGGTGGCTGATCCGGTGGCGGTGCGGTCGGTTATCGATCGGATTTTGCCGAAGCTCGGTGCGGGCAAGATCGTCGTGCAGTCGAGCACCATCGATCCGGAGAGCAGTGAGGGATTTCGCACTGCGGTGGAGGCGACCGGCGCGCGTTATTTGGAAGCTCCGTTTACCGGTAGCAAGCCCGCCGCCGAACAGCGCCAATCGGTCTACTATCTGGGTGGCGGGGCCGCTTTGATCGCCGAGCTGGAGCCGTTGTTGAAACTGGTGTCGCAGGCTCGCTTTCACATCGGCGACAACCGTCAGGCCTGCACGCTCAAGCTCGCCATGAACCTCAATCTCGCCGCGCAGATGGAGGTGCTCTGCGAGGCGCTGACGTTGGTGCGCCGCGCTGGTATTTCGGACGACACGTTCTTCTCGGCCATGTCCAAAAACGTGGGCAACTCCGGCCTGGTCGCGCTCAAAGAACCCAAGCTCCGCACCGCCGATTTCGCGCCGCAGTTTTCGGTAAAACACATGGCCAAGGACATGCGTCTCGCCACCGAGGCCGCCGGCGGGGCAGGGGTGTTGCCGGCGTTGGATACGGTGCGCGCTCGCCTGGAAAAAGCCGCGGTCGCCGGTTTGGCCGATGAAGATTTTTGTGCGTTGCTCAAGCTCTTGTGAGCGAGGCGTTGGCGCAGGTTTTCGCGAGAGCGGCGCATGATTTGTGTTGATCCGGCGGACGCGCAGGCGTTCGTTGGGCGCAACTTGTTTAGGCGAACCCGCGGCGTCGGGCTGAGATTGGAACACGAACCGTTCCTATAGCCTTCGAACCTGATGCGGTTAGCACCGTCGAAGGGAAAACGGAGTCCCTTTCGATCAAACGTCAGGGGCACTGAACCACCTGGAGGCGTGTGCGGCCAAAGCCCAACACACTACGCGCCACTCCTCCATGTCCTCCTCCGAAACGACCGCCTCCGCTCCGCAAGGCCACACCGCCTTTCCCGCCTCAAACCGCGTCTACGTGACCGGTTCCCGACCCGACATCCGCGTGCCCATGCGCGAGATTACCCTCTCGCCGACCAAGCTCCCCAACGGCACCGAGGTCGCCAACGAACCCGTCCGCGTTTACGACACTGCCGGCGCTTGGGGCGACTCGTCCTTCCACGCCGACTCCACCCAAGGCATTCCCGCCCTCCGCGCCAACTGGATCGCCGAGCGCGCCGACACCGAGACCATCACCGGTCGCGAACTCCAGCCCATCGACGACGGTTACCTCTCCGAAACCCATCGCGCCCAAGCTGAAAAGGAAGGCCGCCGCAACGCCCTCAAATCCTTCGACCGCGGCTCCCGTCCCATCCTCCGCGCGCAGCCCGGCAAGGTCGTCACCCAGCTCGCCTACGCCCGCGCCGGCATCATCACGCCCGAGATGGAGTTCATCGCCATCCGCGAAAACATGAAGCTCCAACGCGCTCGCGACCTCCTCGAAATGACCGAGGACGGCCCGCGCAATTCCCTCTGGCGCCAGCACCCCGGCGAGTCCTTTGGTGCCGCCATTCCCAAGGAGATCACCCCCGAGTTTGTCCGCGATGAAGTTGCCCGCGGCCGCGCCATTATCCCGGCCAACATCAACCACCCCGAGCTCGAGCCGATGATCATCGGCCGCAACTTTCTCGTTAAAATCAACACCAACATCGGCAACTCCGCCGTCGCCTCCTCCATCGACGAAGAGGTCGAGAAAATGCGCTGGTCCGTCAAGTGGGGCGGCGACACCCTCATGGATCTTTCCACGGGTAAAAACATCCACCAGACCCGCGAGTGGATCCTGCGCAACTGCCCCGTCCCGGTCGGCACTGTTCCCATCTACCAAGCCCTCGAAAAAGTCGGCGGCCGCCCCGAAGCCCTCACCTGGGAAATCTTCCGCGACACCCTCATCGAGCAAGCCGAGCAAGGCGTCGACTACTTCACCATCCACGCCGGCGTCCTCCTCCGCTACATCCCGCAGACCGCCCGCCGCATGACCGGCATCGTTTCGCGCGGCGGCTCCATCATGGCCAAGTGGTGTCTCTCCCATCACAAGGAAAACTTCCTCTACACCCACTGGGACGACATCTGCGACATCTGCGCCGCCTACGACGTTTCCTTCTCCATCGGCGACGGCCTCCGCCCCGGTTCCATCGCCGACGCCAACGACGCCGCCCAATTCGGCGAACTCAAAACCCAAGGCGAACTCACCACCCGTGCCTGGGCCAAGGGCGTGCAGGTCATGAACGAAGGTCCCGGCCACGTTCCCCTGCACATGATCAAAGAGAACATGGAGAAACAACTCGAGTGGTGCCACGAAGCCCCGTTCTACACGCTCGGGCCGCTCACCACCGACATCGCCCCCGGCTACGATCACATCACCAGCGGCATCGGCGCCGCCACGATCGGCTGGCACGGCACCGCCATGCTCTGCTACGTCACGCCGAAAGAGCATCTCGGCCTGCCCAACCGCGACGACGTCCGCACCGGCGTCATCACCTACAAGATCGCCGCCCACGTCGCCGACCTCGCCAAGGGTCACCCCGCCTCCCAATACCGCGACAACGCCCTCAGCAAAGCCCGCTTCGAGTTCCGTTGGGAGGATCAGTTCAACCTCTCCCTCGATCCTGAGCGCGCCCGCGAATACCACGACGAAACCCTCCCGCAGGACAGCGCCAAGACCGCCCACTTCTGCTCCATGTGCGGCCCGCAATTCTGCTCGATGAAGATCACTGACGACATCCGCCGCTACGCCGACGAACACGGTCTGAACTCCACCGAAGCCATCGAGGCCGGCATGCAGGAGAAGTCCACCGAGTTCGCCCAAAAAGGCGGCGAGATCTACCTCGGCCAAAACCAATCCTGATTCTTGCCACAGAGCCAAGCCGGAGCTCGGACACAGAGAACACAGAGTTTCAAACCCATGTGGCGTTGCTCTCATTTCTGAGTCTCTCCGGCCTCTGTGAACTCTGTGTCCGAGCTCTGTGCCCTCTGTGGCCTAATCCGCTTCCACCCATGACCATCCTCGTCAACGACACCCCGCGCGACCTCACTGCCGGCACCACGCTGGCCTCGTTGCTCGCCGAGCTCGACCTCGCCGCGAGCAAAGGCGTCGCCGTCGCCATCAACGACGAAGTCGCCCCTCGCGCTACTTGGCCTACGCGCACGCTCGTCGATCGCGACCGCGTCCTCGTCATTCGCGCCACCCAGGGCGGTTGATCCGTTTTCGCACGTGAAGCTCATCGTCATCTCCCCCGAATCCGCAGATCCCCGCGAGCTCCCCGTGCTCGCGGAGCTCTTTGCAGCGGGCCTGACAGACTACCACCTGCGCAAACCAACCTGGTCGCGCGAACCGTTCGGGGCGTTTCTGCGCGGCATTCCTTCCAACTGGCACGACCGCATCATCCTCCATTCCCATCACGACCTTTCGGCCGATTTCGCAGTCGCGGGAATCCATTACCCCGAGTCGCTTGCGAACCAAAGTAACCCATTGGGTTACTTTCTACGCAGTCGCGCCGTCCACGATTGCGCCACTTTGCGCGCTTCACTCGACACCGATCAGCGTCTGCTCTTCAGCCCCGTATTTCCCTCAATCTCGAAGCCCGGTCACGTCCCGCACTTCACGCACGATGAAGTGCACGCGGTGCTCACACTTCCACGTCGGGCCGAGGTCATCGCCCTCGGCGGCATCGATGCCACCCGCATCCCCGAGTGCCGCGCTCTCGGCTTCGATGGCGTCGCCGTGCTCGGCTCCATTTGGCAAGCGCCAGACCCGGTGGGCGCCTATGTCCACCTTCACGAGATCAACTCATTCGCCTGATGCCCAACTCGCTTCAATATCCACCGATCATGTGTCTGACCCGCGACGGTCTTGACCTCGATCATCTCGCGCAAACCCGCGCCCTCTGCGCCTCCGGAGCCAAGTGGATTCAACTCCGCATGAAGACTGTGCCCGCCGCCGAACGTCTCGCCATAGCCCGCGCCGTGGCCGACGAATGCCGTGCGCATCACGTGCTCTGCATCGTCAACGACAGCGTTGAACTCGCCATTCAGTCCGGAGCCAACGGCGTCCATCTCGGCCCGCTCGACGGAGACTGGGCGGAAGCCCGCCGCCGCCTCGGTCCAAATCGCGTGCTTGGCGGCACCGTCAACAACGCAGACGCCGCCCGCAGCGCTGCTGCCTCAGGCGTGCTCGATTACGTCGGCATCGGCCCGCTGCACTTCACCACCACCAAACAAAACCTCGCGCCCGTGCTCGGCCTCGACGGCATCGCCAAACTCCTGCCACTGCTCGGCGGACTCCCCGCTTGGGTCATTGGCGGTGCGTGTCCCGACGACATGCCGGGCATCCGCAAAATTGGAGCCGCCGGCGCCGCCATCTGCTCGCCGCTCTACGTCAACGGCGACATCGCCGCCAATTACCAGTCCTTCACTCGCGCATGGGAATCCGCCGTCCCCTCGCAAATCGTAAATCTAAAATCGTAAATCGTAATTTCCTATGTCTCCCCTCGTCATCGCCGGCGTCACCCTCCGCTCCCGCCTCTTTCTCGGCACCGGCAAATACAGCTCCGGTGCCGTCATGGCACAGAGCCTCGCCGCCTCCGGCGCCGAACTCGTCACCATGGCCCTGCGCCGCGTCCGCACCGACGGCGCGCCCGACGACATCATCGATCACCTCAACACCGACCGCTACCGGCTTCTGCCCAACACCTCCGGCGTGCGCAACGCCAAGGAAGCCATTCTCGCCGCCGAACTCGCCCGCGAAGCCCTCGGCACCAACTGGCTGAAACTGGAGATCCACCCTGATCCCAAATACCTCATGCCTGATCCGATCGAGACGCTCGCCGCGACCAAGGAACTCGTGAAGCGCGGCTTTGTCATCCTGCCGTATTGCCACGCCGACCCGGTCCTCTGCAAACAGCTCGAAGAAGCCGGTGCCGCCGCCGTCATGCCACTGGCCGCGCCCATCGGCAGCAACCTCGGCTTGGAAGCCCGTGCCTTCCTCGAAATCATCATCGCCCAAGCGCGCGTGCCGGTGGTCATCGACGCCGGACTCGGCGCGCCATCCCACGCCGCCGCCGCCTTGGAGATGGGCGCCGACGCCGTGCTCGTGAATACCGCCATCGCCGCCGCCGCGGATCCGGTGTCGATGGGAGCCGCCTTTAAACTCGCCGTCGAAGCCGGCCGCCTCGGCTACGAGTCCGGCCAGGCCGGTCGTTCGGTGAAATCCGAAGCTAGTTCAACTTCTCCGCTAACGGCGTTTCTATCAGCCTGATTTTTTGCCACAGGGCCAAGCCGGAGCTCGGACACAGAGAACACAGAGTTTCAAACCAAGCGGCCTTTCTCTCATTTCTGTCCGATCTCTGTGAACTCTGTGTCCGAGCTCTGTGTGCTCTGTGGCCCAATCCGATTCCCCTCCCATGACTTTCACCGACATTTGGAAACAACACGACTTCGCCGCCGTTGCCGCCTCGATCGCGACTCGGACCACTGCCGACGTGCGCCGCGCGCTGGCCAAGCGGGGCAGGGGGCTTTCGCTCGACGACCTCGCCGCGCTGCTTTCGCCGGCCGCCGCACCGTTCCTCGAAGAAATGGCCACGCAAAGCCACTGGCTCACCGTCGAACGTTTTGGCCGCACCATGCAGCTCTACGCGCCGATGTATCTGACCAACGTCTGCGCCAACATCTGCACCTACTGCGGCTTCAGCGCGCAAAACCGCATCCCGCGCAAGGCCCTCAACCCGTCCGAAATCGACATCGAGACCGCCGCGCTCGCCGCCCACGGTTTCGAACACATCCTGCTGGTGACCGGTGAGTCGTCCCGCTACGGCACCGCTTACCTCAAGGACGCGCTTATCCAACTCCGCTCGCACTTCGCCAGTCTCTCGATGGAGGTCCAACCGCTCGACCAAGCCGATTACGAAGAACTCGTCGCCGCCGGCCTTAGCAGCGTGCTGGTATATCAAGAAACCTACGACGCCGCCACCTATCCAAAGCATCATCTCAAAGGCCCCAAGTCCGACATGGCCTACCGCCTCGACACCCCCGACCGACTCGGCCGCGCCGGCGTGAAAAAGATCGGGCTCGGCGCGCTCTACGGCCTGTCCGACTGGCGGGCCGAGGCGTGGTTCGTCGGCCTGCACCTCAACTACCTGGAGCGCACGTATTGGCGCACCCGTTACAGCATCTCCTTCCCCCGGCTGCGTCCGCACGAAGGCGGCGACATCGACGTCACCCCGTTTGACGAGCGCGACCTCGTGCAGGCGACCTGTGCCTTCCGCCTCTTCAGTCCCGAGGTGGAGCTGTCGCTCTCGACCCGCGAGAGCCCGCGCTTCCGTGACCACGCGTTCCGTCTCGGTTTCACTGCAATGAGCGCTGGCTCAAAAACGAACCCCGGCGGTTACGCTGCCGACGACGAGTCGCTGGAACAATTCGCCATCAGCGACGAACGCAGCCCCGCAGAGGTTGCTACGTTCCTACGAGGCCAAGGCTACGAACCCGTCTGGAAAGACTGGGACCCCAGCTACGACGGCCACGCCGTCGAGACAGGTAGGGCGGCCACTCCGCTGGCCGCCTCCGCGAACTCCGTCCCCGCGTAACGGAATGGCGGAGCCGTTTCGATCCCGTCCACGTAGGCAGCCTGCTCGCAGGCGCGTTGGGCGCCATCCGCGTGAAAACGATCCGAGCGCCTGCGAGCAGGCCGGCCTACGTCCGAATGTAGGGGCGTTGCTCGCAACGCCCGTTTGGCGTCGATGCGCGGGATATCGTGTATGGCCGGACCGCGTTCAACGGGCCGTGCGAGCACGGCCCCTACTTCAAGCAGCTGTGCTCCCCCGCCAACTCACTCCTCCGGATTTGCTCCGTAGAGGCCTACGCCGAGTTCACCGGCGATGTAGCGGATGGCTTTCATGGCCTTGATGGAGTTGCCGGCTTCATTCACTCGCGGGGAAAATGCGGCGATGGCAAACTGGCCCGGGACAACCGCGACGATGCCGCCACCTACTCCCGTCTTCGCCGGCAGGCCGGCGGAGAACATCCACTCGCCGGACTCATCGTAAAACCCTGAGGTCGCCATGAGGGCGAGCAGCTCGGGCACGTGTTTGGCTGCGAGCACGGTTTGCTTGGTCAGCGGGTTCGTGCCGCCGTTAGCCAGCGTGGCACCCATCATCGCCAGGTCTCTGGCGCTGACTCCGATGGAACATTGTTTGGTGTAGACGCGCAGCGCTTCTTCCGGATCCGAGTAGAGTCGTCCGTAGTTATAAAGCAGGTTGGCGATGCCGCGGTTGCTCCAGGCGGTTTCGTATTCAGAGCGGTAAACCTCTTCGAGCAGTGGCAGCTCGGTGCCGGCGAAGCTCTCGATGTTCTTTCGCACGAGCGACCAGCGCTCATCTTCAGAGTCGGCTTCAACGAGGCTGACCGCGGCAATGGCTCCGGCATTGACCAACGGATTCACCGAGCGGTCGGCGTAGAGCTCCAAGGCCATTTTGGAGTTAAATGGCAGGCCGGTCGGCTCGACGCCGATCTTTTCGATCAGCGCCTTCGGGCCTTTTTGCTGCATGATCAGAGCGGCGGTGAAAGGCTTGGAAACCGATTGAATCGAAAACTTGTAATCGATGTCACCGGCGCTGAAGACCCGGCCGTCTTTGGTGGCGATCACCACGCCGAACAAATCGCTGGGCACGGTTGCCAAGATCGGGATGTAGTCGGCATTGGCCCCCGCATTTAGGTCTTTGTATTTGGCGTAGGCCGCATCGACCATGCGCTGCAAATCATCGATGGAAAAACCGCCCTTGGCTGCATCGACGACAATCGCGCTGTCGGCTGAGTCGGTGTCGGCGTTGATGACCTCTGCGGGAGCGGCGGCGTGTAAGAGCTGAGTGCCGCTAATCAGGGTGAGGATACCGATGGCGCTGATTTGCGTGAGCCAGATTCTGCGGAGCCGGCTGAGTTTGGCGAGGAACATCATGCCGACCATTGGTGCCGACAACGCACAGGAAGGTAAAACCGAATGATCCCTTGGGTCAGTTGTATGGACTCATCGATACTTACGAAAAGGTAGGGCGGCCACTCCGCTGGCCGTCTGGCGAAGGTGCCGAAATAGACAATCTATTGCCAATTTACGGCCCGGCCTCACCGGATTGCTGAAACTAGGCGAAAAGTAGCAAGTAACGGCTTGACCCCGCCGGCCCGACCGCGGGGCAAGTCCACTGGCCGGGACCTTGTCGTAAGCGTGATCAGAAGAGACTGCCGGCCATTTCGCCCGGGTAGCGGCCGGTTTTCTTTTTGAACCATGCGCAGAAGGAGGACGTGTGGTTGAAGCCGGTTTCGATGGCGATCTGCTTGACGGGAATGTCCTGGAGGCGGAGCAACTGGAGCGCGCGGTTGAGTCGGCGGCGGTCGATGTAGATTTTGCCGGAGGCGCCGAGTGCCTTGGTGACGATGCGGTCAAGGTTGCTGCGGCTCAGTCCGGAACGCTTGGCGAGGCTGGCGACACGGAAGGGTTCGTTCAAAGGCCAACTGTCCAGGTATTGCAGGATGTCGTGGATGCGCGGGTCGCCGGCTTGGTGGAGGTTGGGCTGCAAGCCGGCTTTGATCAGCGTGTGGTAGACCACCTCGCTCCAGATGAGCACTTGTTTTTCCAGTTCGAGGAACTGGGGGAACTCAAGCGTCTCCTCCGTCAGGCGGGCGTCGTGGTATCGGGTCTTGGTGACCTTCTCCACGCTTCGCTCCAATCGGCGCGCGATGCGTTCCAACCCGGGGTGGTCCTTGCTTTGCAACACGAGGCTGAGGCCGTCTTTGAAGAGCGGGTCACCATCCGGCCATTCCATACGGAAATTAATGGAGAGGATTTCGGCGTCTTTGCTGAAGTGCTGGTAGCGAGGCACGGGCTTGGGAAACAACCATTCGCCTTCGCGCGCCGATACCTGCCCGCCATCGGCCGTGACGGTGACGCCGCCCTTGAGCACCAGCCAGGCCGCCATGTTGCGGAAGCCGTCCATGTGGCCGCTTACGGAAGGGTAAACCGTGCCGCGATACATCCAGAGCAGGCTGATGGTCAGCCGGCTCCAGTGACGGTTCGTGGTCCCGAGCCGGAGGGCGCGTCCTTCGGAGGCAGGGATGGGGGCGGGCATAGGGAAAAGGTAGGCGAACCGAGGCGGGGGTGAAGAAAAAACCTAACGGAGCGATCCCTATTCTTTAGAGGATAAAAAATCCAATCTGGTGAAATCGGCTAATGCATCGAGCAATCCGGCTAATGCTTGGCCATTGTGGTGATTGGGGGAACGAAGGAAAATTGGTGTCATGACAACCCCCGCCAAGAATACCCCCGTTTCCACTTATGATGTCGTCGTCGCCGGAGCGGGCGTCGGCGGCGTGTGCGCCGCGATCGCCGCCGCCCGCTCCGGCTGCCGCGTGGCGTTGCTTGAGGCGTCTGCGGAGATCGGCGGCACGGGCGTGCATTCGCCGGTCGGCTTGGTGTGCACCTGGTCCGACAAAAGCGGCCGCTACATCAACCGCGGGATTTTTGAAGAGCTGCTGCCCTACCTCTACGTGCCCGAGTCCCTGAGCCGGGGCGTGGTGCAGACCTATGACGAGCATGAGCTGAAGCAGGGTTATCTCCGCTTGTTGAACGCCGAATCCACGTTGGACGTGCTGACGAACTCCGCCGTCACCTCGGTGGAAAGCAAGGCGGGCGTGATCCGCACGGTCGGGACCGCCGATGGACGTGTTTATGCGGCGAGCGTCTTCATCGACAGCACGGCCGACGGCAATCTCGCGGCGGCGGCGGGAGCCGAGTTCCAGAAGGGGCGGACGACCGATGGTAAGTTGCAACCGAGCACGCTGACCTTTCGCGTCGATGACGTGGACTTCACTGCGTTCGGCATGGATCCTACGCAACCGGGCTGGGCGCGTTGGGACAACATCCACCTGATCATCGACGCGTTGAATCCGCTTTTTCGCAAGTTGCGCGAGTCCGGCACGACTTCCAACCCGAGGAACGACGTGTTGTGTTTCCCCGACCGCAAGGGACGGAGTATTTTGTTTAACCAGACCCGCATCGCCGACGTCGATCCCACGGATAAGGACAAAGTGCGGCGCGGGATTGAGGAAGGGCGCAAGCAGATCGGTGAGTTTTGGGAGGCGGTTCGCGGGCATCCGGCGTTTGTGAAGGCGCACATCACCATTTCGGAGCGACTCGGCGTGCGCGAAGGCCGGCGCATCGTCGGCGACTACATGCTCACGGCGGAGGACTGTCTGGCTGAGGCGAAGTTTGACGACATGGTGGCGGCCTGCGGCTACGCGATCGACATCCATGATCCGAACGGAACGGGCTCGACGCAAATGCAGTGGATACCGGGAAAAGGGTATTACCACATTCCCTACCGCTGCCTGATGGCGAAGGGTTTTGCCAATCTGCTGCTTGGTTCGCGCTGCATCAGCGGAACACACGAGGCGCATTCGAGCTACCGGGTGATGCCGCCGGTGAGCGCGTTCGGCCAGGCGGCGGGCACGGCGGCGGCGCTCTGTGTGCGCTTGGGGCTCGGAGATGTGCGCAAAGTATCCGCTGATTGGATCCGTCATGAGCTGGCTGAGGCCGGCCAGTTTGTGGAAGGCGAAATCAACCGGGTTCCTGCTGCCGGATTCACATCGCCACGTAGCACGACCGCTGGCACGTCCTGACTGACTCCCGCTCTCTTCCGTTCCAAGACGTCCTGAAAATGGGGTCGGGCTGTAAATTGGCAAACGGGTGATCAGCCTTGGCCATTTATTGCCAATTTACGGCCTGCCCCCCTCGGATTACTGCTCGGATTACTCGAATGATGGGCTAACGCTGTGTTGGACTAGAAAGTAGCAAGTAACGGCCTGACCCCCTCGGATCGCCTCTTGATACAACGGCAGGTGATCGAGGTATTTGGCGACTACCACCCAGGCCAAAAGCCCCGCCGAAGCGTAGCCGCCCGGCACCGCCCTAGCCGGTGCCTTCGCCACAACCGGCGGACGCGCACGGTCCGCCTTCGCGCGGTATTTCGGGCGGATGATTTCACGCTTAAAAAGTTCCGGCTTGGTGATCTCCACCTCGAAGGTCCGCTCTTCGCCGATCCGTTCAAAACCCTCGGGACCGGCTTTCACCTCCTCCGGCTCGATGACAACCGTTTCCTTCACCGGCAGCTTCGCAAACAGCTCCGCCGGCGCCGGGCGCTTCTCCGGCGAGGGCGCTGTGCGCTCGTAGCTGATCGTCTGCTTTGGGGCCTGCGCACGCGCGGTCGCCGCCTCCAGTTCCTTCAGTTGCAAGAGCAGCTGCATCCGGTCCAGTTTTTCGCTTTTTCCCGGCCCGAAGATCTGCCGCGTCAACTTGTCCAACTGCCACCTTAGCCGCGCAATCTCGCCCTCCATTTCGTCGCGCTCGCGCTTCACGGCGAGGTAGGCGGCGGGCAGTTCGGCGAGAGGCGGCATGACGCCGGTATCGATATATCGGATACCGTTTTCGTCGATAAAAATCAGCGCTCATACCACGCTTTTTTCGCGCCGTCCTTCAGATCGATTCCCGCGAGCAGCATCGTCAACGCCTCCGGCGCCAGCGTGAGCTTGCGCGGATCGCAGCCCGCCGTCTTCGGCCACGTAAACCGGCCCTTCTCCAAACGCTTCGCCAGGACCCAGGCGCCCGTCCCGTCCCAGTAAAGCAGCTTCACCCGGTCCCGGTCCTTGTTCGTGAAGACAAACAAGGCTCCTTGGAACGGATCGATCTTCAGGTGCTCCGCAGCCAACGCCCACAAGCCATTAAACTGCTTGCGCATGTCCACCGGCTCCAAGGCCAGGTAGATCTTCATCGCCGACGGAAAGGCCAGCATCGCGCTTCAGCCCCCGGTCACCATCAACGCTCGTGCCAACGCCGCCAGCGCGACCGGATCGGCACCTCGCAGGACCACTCCGCCGGGCAGCATCACACTCAACCCGGACTCCGTCGGGCACTTGGTCGGCAGCCTCACTTGGGCAAACCGCACCGGCCCCGCCGGCACGCGCCCGACCTCCCGGCCGCCGTCCTTCTTCGCCCACGAGGCGAACGTCGGGTAGCGCAAACCCTCGCGCCGCGCGAACGCCGCCATCGACAACCCGCTCGCCGCGTATTCGGCAAGCAGTTCAGCCCGCCTTTCCTTGGACGTCATCCGCCGCCCGTCTCCGCCTCGCTTCGTTTCGTCAGCGATCAACTCCGTCGTGATTGTTTTCATCACGCCGATCATACATCGATTACGCCCCCTCGCCTACGTGGCACCCGGCCGGACGCTTACCATGCAGGCCATCGCCCATAATCTGGTCCGCACGCTGATGCTGGAGGCGGCCCGCAATCGCGACGTGCCCCTGCGGCGAGTTTCCTTCAAAGGCGCACTCACCGCCATGCGGCAGTGGGCGCCGCTCCTGCATGAGGCCACCGGCCGCCAGCGCGACCGTCTTTACGAGGATCTGCTCGGGGTGATAGCCTCCGACCTGCTGCCGCTCAGGCCTGGCCGACTCGAGCCGCGCGCAGTCAAACGCAGACCCAAGGTTTGCCAACTGATGACCAAACCCCG
>JBBKWO010000016.1:0-5869 GCA_037969015.1 Opitutaceae bacterium | reverse complement strand
CGCAAGCCCTCCTCGCAAGCCCCCCATAGAAAGTAACCAGTATGGTTACTTTCTACGTATTTTGATGATTTTTCATAGTGAAACCAAAGTAACCATAATGGTTACTTTGTTCACAAAGCTGGATGCTTGCGCGTGATCTGCGGGCGAGGTTTTATGGGGGGATGAAGCCCCTCGTCGTCGTCGTTGGTAGTTATGTGCAGGATTTAACCTGGCGGTGCGCCGCGTTCCCGTCCGCCGGCCAAACCATCATCGGCACGTTCGCCGACGGGCCGGGCGGCAAGGGCTCCAACCAAGCGGTCGCCGCCGGACGCGCGGGCGCACCGGTGCGTTTTGTCGGCGCAGTCGGCAAGGATGCGTTCGCCGGGGTGGCCAAGGCCTTCTACCGCGAGAACAACATTGCCGCACGTTGGATTGAAAAGCCCGGCCACGCCACCGGCACGGCGGGGATTTTGGTCAATGACGAGGGACAAAACGAAATCGTGGTCGCGCTCGGCGCCAACGCAAAGCTCACCGCCAAGGATTTGCCCGCGTCGTTGTTCAAGGGTGCCAAACTTGTCGTTACTCAATTTGAAACCAGTCTGGCCGCAGTCACCCACACACTGAAAGCCGGCCGCGCGGCGGGCGCGACCACCGTGCTGAACCCGGCACCGATGCGCGCGGATTTCAAAGCGTCGATCTTGAAACACGTCGATGTGCTCATCCCCAACGAGACGGAGTTTGCCGAACTGGTAAACAAACTGCCGGCGACCGGTCGCACCGATTTCACCGAAGCCGAGTTGGCCAAGCTCGATGGCGGCGCGTTGCAGACGCTGTGTCGTGCACTGGGCGTGCCGGTGGTGATTGTGACGCTGGGCAAACGCGGCTGCTTCGTCTCCACGGAGGAACGCGGCGTGCTGATCCCGGCATTCGTAGTAAAGGCGGTCGACACCACAGGGGCGGGCGACGCGTTTGTCGGCGGATTTTGCGCCGGTTGGTGTCACTTCGACGGTGACTTGGTGCAGGCGGCAATTTTTGGCAATGGGGTGGCCGCGCTGTCAGTAACCAAGCGAGGAACCGCGCCGGCGATGCCGCTTTTGGCGGACGTTAAACGTTTTCTAAAAAAACACGCCTGAGTGAAACCGGCGGTGTCTGGAAAATTCTGCACCGGACCATTTGCTGGTGACTCGCTGGCAATCGCGAGAATCGCTCCCGTCGGCTGATATCCAACGCGCCTGCAAGCAGGCGGCCTACCTGGGCAAAGAGCCCCGACCGTGTTTTTGAAAAGTCTCGCGCAGGAGGTTGCTCTGTCGAATTAGCCGCGCATGGTTGGCTCAACATGACACTGACCGCCGCCTCACTCGCCGCCTCGCTGGATTCCACTAATCTCAGACTCGACGCCACCGAGGCCGACATCCTGGACCTTTGCACCGAAGCCGCGCGCGACCGTTTTGCCTGCGTCATGCTTTACCCGACCAGCGTGCCGCTCGCCGCCGACGCACTGGCCGGCACCGGCATCCGCATTGGCACCGTGATCGGGTTCCCGAGCGGACGCTTCTCGATCGAGTCCAAAGCCGCGGAGATCGAGATCGCTCATCATGCCGGCGCCCTCGAAGTCGACATCGTCATGAACTACCCGGCACTGCAAGCCGGCCGGCTCGGCGACGTGACTGCCGAAGTCACGCGCCTGACTCAACTCGCCCATGACCAAGGGCAGTTGATTAAGGTGATCGTCGAAACCTGCTTTCTCACGGACGAACAGAAGCGCATTGCTTTGGAGATTTGTGAAGCGGCCGGTGCCGATTTTATCAAGACCTCCACCGGCTTTGGGACCGCAGGCGCCAAGGTCGCCGACATCGCCGCTTGGGCGACCGCGCGCAAAGGCAACATCGGGCTAAAGGCCTCCGGCGGCGTGAAGACACTGGCCGATGCCCAGGCGTTGCTCAAAGCCGGTGCCACCCGACTCGGGACCTCCGGCGCGGCGGCCATCCTCGCCGAATTTAACGGTGGGGAAACCAACACGCTGGGCAGTGGCAATTACTAAGGCGTGAGCGGTTCGTTGCTCAGTCTGCTCGGTGGTTTGCTGGGAGCGACTCCGGCCATCGTCACACCTGCCTCGGACTACAGCCGTCCGATGCAGACGGGGACCATGCCGGTCGTGATTCGTGAATCGAGCGGACTGGCGGTGTCGCGTCGCGATCCGAATATCCTCTGGACGCATAACGACAGCGGCGGCCAATCCGTGCTGTATGCAGTCGATCAATACGGACGGCTGCTCGGCACGCTGCGCGTCAATGGTATCAAGAATCGCGATTGGGAAGACCTCGCGTCGTTTGAACTCGACGGCCGCGCCTGGCTGTTGATCGCCGAGACGGGGGACAATGCCGGCAACCGCCAGAACTGCGCCCTCTACATCGTGCCCGAGCCCGATCCGGCGACACTATCGGCCGATACGGAGCTCACTGTCGACGTGGCCTGGCAGATTCCCGTGCGCTATGCCGACGGGCCGCGTGATTGCGAAGCGGTGGCCGTGGACGCGCAGGCCGGCCTCGTCTATCTACTGGCAAAACGCACCCGGCCGCACGGCCTCTACACGTTGCCCCTACGCGCACCGGCCGACGGCGTGGTTCGCGAGGCGGTCGCGGTGGCCCAGTTTCCCAACAAGTTCATACCGCAGCCCGACGAGAACCAAGCCATGCTGCCGATTGCAACCGGCCGCTACCGGGCCCAGCCGACCGGCATGGATTTTTCGGCCGACAGATCGACCGCCGTGATCGTCAGCTATGGCGACGTATTGATTTTCCCACGACAGGGGAACGAGGATTGGGCCGCCGCGCTGCTGCGTCCGCCGGTGATTCTGGCGCAACACGAATTAGTTCAGGCCGAGGGCGTGGCCTTTGCCCCGGACGGACGGACGATCTATGTTTCTTCAGAGGACGACGATGCGCCGATCCTGCGCTATGCTCCGGCGGTGTCACTGCCTTGAGGTGGAGCGTATTGTCCCCAATACGCTCGGGTTTGATGCGGTCACGCGCCAAACGAACGCTTTGGGTCAACGCGTTTGGGTCGGAGACAAGGGTGCCGCCTACCTCACACCGGTTCCTTGAACTGCAGGGCGTGCAGTTTGGAGTAGAGGCCAGCGTTTTTCAGCAGTTCGTCGTGCGTGCCCATTTCGGTCAGACGACCCTGATCCATCACCAGAATGATATCGGCGTTCTGGATGGTGGAAAGTCGGTGGGCGATGATGAAACTGGTGCGGTTCTTCATGAGCCGTTCCATGGCCTGCTGGATGAGCCGCTCCGACTGGGTGTCGAGTGCGCTGGTGGCTTCGTCGAAGATGAGAATGCGCGGGTCCTTAAGCACCGCGCGGGCGATGGCCAGACGCTGGCGCTGACCGCCGGAGAGTTTGGAGCCGCGCTCGCCGACCACGGTGGCGTAGCCATCGGGGAGCTGGGTGATAAACTCGTGAGCATTGGCGGCCACGGCCGCGTCCAGGATCTGCTCCTGCGTGGCGTCGGGGCGTCCGTATTTGATATTATCCTCCAAGGTGCCGGAGAAGAGCACGCTCTCCTGCAGCACGATGCCGATCTGCTGGCGTAGTGAATCGGTGGTGACAGTGCGGATGTCGTGGCCGTCGACCAACACCGTGCCGGAGGCGACGTCGTAGAAACGGGCGATCAGGTTGATCAGGGTGCTCTTGCCCGAACCACTGGGACCGACGATGGCGACGACCTTGCCGGCGGGAATGGTAAAGCTGACGTTGGACAACGTGCGGGGTCGGCCGCGACCAGGCGGTTCAAGATCGTAGTCGAAGGTGACATCGCGGAACTCCACGCTGCCGTCGATCTCAGGCAGGACGATGGTGTCCGGCGAATCAGTCACATCGGGCTCGGTGTCGAGCAGGACAAAGATGTTTTCCAGACTGGTGTTGGCCCGTTGAAAAATCGCCGTGAGATCAACGAAGCGAACGATGGGCGGGAAGATGAAGGTGATGTAGGCATTGAAGGCAACGAGTGTGCCGACAGCCATGCGGCCCTGCATCACCTGCCAACCGCCGTAGGCGAGCACGATCAAGGCACCCAACGAGCCGAGCAGATCGGCCACGATGGAGAGCTTGGTATTGCGCATGACCACGCGCGAGTAGTTGAAGTAGTCGGCATTGATGCCGCTGGTGAAGGTGGAGACCTCCTGACGCTCCTTCGCGAAAGATTTGATGACGCGCGCGGCGGCCACGCGTTCGTTGAGGAAGCCCATGACCTTGTCCCAGTTGTCACGGTGGGCGCGGCTTTCCAGGCGCATGCGTTTGCGGTGATGCAGGTAGTTGAACACAAACAGCGGCAGCACGGCGGTGACCGCGAGAGCCATGTGCCACTCGATCCAGTAGAGGAAACCGAGCACGCAGATCACCGTCACGGAGTCGGCGATGAGGTTGATCAGAAAGCCGTTGGTGAGATTGTAGACTTCGCCGGTGTCCTGCGAGATGCGGGCGATGGTGCGACCAGTCTGATTGGTGTCGAAGTAGCGCAGCGACAGGCTCTGCAAATGGGTGAACAACCGGATGCGCAGATCGCAGACGAGCTTCATTGCGGCGAACTGCATGAGGCGGTTGCGCAACATGGTCATCCAGGCCCGCAGGACAAACAGCCCGCAGAACACGGCGAGCAACTGGATCATCAGGTGGAGATCCTTGTTCGGCAGCGCATCGTCGATGATCAGCTTGAGTATCCACGGCGCGGGCAGCATCAACAGTGTTGCGGCCAGAATGAGGAGCACACCTGCGAAGAGCGACCAGCGTTGATTTTTGGCCAGTGAAAGGAACCGCCTGAAGGGAGAATGGTTCATGAGTGAACCCGTCGCAGCTTTGAAAGACGGTTCAAACATGCGAACTGTTTCTTGCCTGAAAATGCGATACGGGCAGCCTTAGCCCCATGCTCACGACCCGCAGGCTGTTATATGTGTGCTTAATGTTCATCGCCCTGCTCGGGTTGAACGCACAGGAAGTCCAACGCCACGGCGTGGTCTTCGAGCAGTGGATCCGCGACTCGTTTTTCGACGGCTACCAGCCGCCGGGCTACACTCAGAAGTGGGACATCCCGGCGGAGATCAACCGCAACCACGGCGGTGTGGCGGTCAACCCAAAGGCCACCAAATACCGCACCTCGGTCGACCTCGGCGATGCACTCCGGCAATTCGATATTCACGAACCGTTCATCCTGATCATCGGCTACTGGGTGCAGGAGGGGCCGAAAAAGCGCTTCGTAAAAATCGTGGCTCCGCGTATCGAGCCGGAGCAGTGGCGGGCGCTGTGGGGTCCGGTCACGCGTGAGGACTTGGTGCGACTGGACTCGATGATCAAGGACCGCTCGATCGCCCACCAGGAGGTGCGCAAACGCGCCAAGGCGATGAAGGCGGAGGCACCGTTCACCGAGTCGGTGTTCACCTTGAATCCCAAGATCGATTCAAAGGGACAGCGCCGTCTCCAGTGTAGTCTGCGTTTCGATGAGTTTTTTGCGCGGCTGCTTCCCGGCGTGGATATGGAGCCGGAAGATAAACCCGAGCTGTGGGGCGTGCCGTTCCCGGGGCCGCTGGAGTCGGGCCCGCGGGTGTTCGCCGACGAGGAAGAAGCTGAGCCAGCCAAGCCGTAACAGGGCGGCTTACCACTAGACCGATTAAAATCGCGAACAGCCCGCCCGAGTTCGTAGTGCGCGTCGCGAGCCCGGCGCAGCCGGGATTAGACCGTCTCCGAAAACACCATCCCCGGCAAACGCCTTAGTGGCTGTCATTCAAATGCCCTTAATAATTCCTTCGGCAGAGATAGCCGCAAAGAGTCACAAAGAAGCGCAAAAATAACGGGCGGTATGACTGATGGATTGTTTTTTGCGACTCTTGCGCC
>JBBKWO010000015.1:0-19001 GCA_037969015.1 Opitutaceae bacterium | reverse complement strand
GCTCAGGTATTGATCCAGTTGCAGATCGCGCTTCGGGTCCGCCCATGTGCCCTGCACTCCTCCACGCTCCGAAAGCTCCGCAGCCAACTCCTCTCGAAAGCGTTCGATCAAGCGCCATTTCTTGAGGTCTTTTTCCTTGATCGCAGGTATGGAATCGGCGGCGGCTGGCACGCCTTGATTATAACCAATTCCGTATCCATTTAATAGTTACAAATTGGTTACGATTTAATCGCGTGCACGATCTCACCACTTCGCTTTGAGAATTTCCCAGTCCTCACTCCCCAAGCATATCCCTTGCCGAACACAACTGGCAGGCTGCCTACGACACCGGACGCACCGGTTGTAGCTTGCGGATCAGCTCCGGCCATTGGGCGGCCGCCGGCGACTCCCGCAAATACTCCGCCGCCTCAAGCACCCGCCCGCGGGACAGCAAGCCGGCATAAACGTGCAGTTCAAAGCGCAGCCGCAATGCCCGCTCCGAGTCGTGGGCGCCCAAAGCCGCGCATAAAAACATCAACGCCTCGATGGTGGAGAACCGGCCGCCCTCTTGTTGCGACCTCAGTCGGTAGCGACTCACTCCAGTCATGGGCAGACGGATACATTTCCCACGGGTCGCAGACGAACGCAGCATGCCGGCGGCCTGTTGCCAGCTGCCGTCGATCAACATGACCCGCAACCCTTCGGGCAACGCACCTGCGGGCGGCTCTTCTCCTGAAGGATGCAGAATCCATAACGGACCATCGGTCGCGACCGGCACGGCCTGCGGCAGGTCCGGCCGATACTCACGCACCACCGCTCCATTGACCAAGCGGCCGATCAAGTGCCCGGTGCTGCTGGGGCGATAGGCTTCCTTGAAGTGCATGAGCACATCCACCCCGAACGGCACGTCCACTCGCGTCATGGCCTCGCAGATGCACCAGCGCGGGGCCAGTTGGCAACCCGCGCAGCGAACCGTTCCTTTTAGGACTACACTTCGTGCCATGGTGCTGTCATGCGGTGCGCGAAAGGGTGCCCATCGCCAAGCCAAATCAACGGATGGCTGCCCGACCTCTGGCGTGCCGTGTTACAACATCTGACTCGGATCAAGCGCGCGATCGAGCGCCGCCTCATCCATCAGGCCTCGCTTCAGCACAACTTCACGCAGCGTAGAGCCGCTGGCATGCGCCTCCTTGGCCACGGATGCGGCGGCATCGTAGCCGATGGCGGGGGTAAGCGCGGTGACAAGCATAAGCGAACGCTCAACGTTTTCGCGGCAGCGCGCTTCGTCGGCCTCGATGCCCGCCACACAATCGGTGGCGAACTTCCGGGCGGCGTTGGCCAGACAACGCACCATCTCGTGAAGGGCATGCGCTTGGAGCGGCAGGGTAACGTTCAGTTCGAGTTGTCCGTCGCGCGCGGCGGATTGCACGGTGACGGCAAGGCCCTGCACGTAGTGGCCGACCTGGATGACGGACTCGCAAAGGACGGGGTTAACCTTGCCCGGCATGATCGAGGAGCCCGGCTGGATGGCGGGAAGTTTGAGTTCGCCGAGGCCATTGCGTGGGCCCGAACCGAGCAGGCGGATATCGCCGGCGATCTTCGCGAGCGCGCCGGCGGTGGTCGCGAGCAAGCCGGCGACTTCGGAGCAACCGTCGCGCGCGCCCTGGGCCTCGAAGTGGTTGGCCGCTTCGTGAAAGGTGAGTCCGGTGCCGGAGGAAAGCAGCAGGCAAACGCGGCGGGCAAAATCGGGGTGAGTGTTGAGCCCGGTCCCCACGGCGGTGCCACCAATGGCGAGTTCACTCAGGGCGGCGATGGCGCGGTCGTTGCGCTCGATGGCCTTGGCGACCTGCGTGGCGTAGCCGGTAAAAACCTGACCGAGCGTGACGGGAACGGCGTCCATCAGGTGGGTGCGGCCGGCCTTGATGACGTTGGCAAATGCAGTCGCCCGGTTGGCCAGTGCGGCATGCAGCGCGCCGAGCGCCGGGCCCAATTGTTCGCGCAACTCTACGGCTACGCTGACGTGCAGAACGGTCGGGATGGTGTCGTTGGACGACTGGCCGAGGTTAACGTGGTCGTTGGGGTGGATGTTGGCCTCAGGATCGAGCTGCATGGCACGACGAGCGATGACCTCGTTGGCGTTCGTATTGGTCGAGGTGCCCGAACCGGTTTGGAAAACATCCACCGGAAATTGGTCGAGCCACCGGCCCTCGGCGACTTCACCGGCTGCTTTTTCGATAAGGCTGGCCGTCTGCGGAGGCAAGCGGTCGAGCTCGGCGTTGGCGCTAGCGGCGGCCGCCTTGAGCAGGCCCAACGCACGGATAAAGGGAGGGGGCAGACGATGCCCGCTGATCGGGAAATTCAATACCGCCCGCTGAGTGGAAGCACCATAGAGCGCATCATCCGGCACCTGCATCTCTCCCATCGAGTCATGTTCGGTTCTCATGCGGCCAACCTACACCCATCCGGCAATACATGCCACCCCCGGAAAAGTTTAACCCAATAGGTTAAACTTTTCCGAAACATTTGCCTGAACCGACGGCCCGACTTGCCCACCGTCCGGAGGTGCGCTTGGCTACTCGTCCCATGAGTTACCAAGGCATCGGCACCAAAGCCCTCCACGCCGGCCAGACGCCGGACCCCACCACCGGCTCACGCGCCGTTCCCCTCTACCAGACGACCAGCTACGTCTTCCGCGACACCAAACACGCCGCCGACCTGTTCGCCCTCAAGGAGCTGGGCAACATCTACACGCGGATCATGAATCCCACCACCGATGTGTTCGAACAACGCATCGCCGCCATGGAAGGCGGTTCGGCCGCCCTCGCCCACGCCTCCGGTCAGGCCGCCATCACCAACGCCATCCTCAACATCGCCGGCGCTGGAGATCACATCGTCTCCGTCGCCCAACTCTACGGCGGCACTTACAACCTCTTCCACTACACCCTGCCCCGACTCGGCATCGAGGTCTCCTTCGTCGACGCTGGCGATCCCGACGCCTTCCGCCGTGCCCTCAAGCCCAACACCAAGGCCTTCTACGGCGAGGGCATCGGTAATCCCGCGCTGAACATTTTCCCCTTCGAGGAGGTCGCCGCCATCGCCAAGGAAGCGCAGGTGCCGCTGATCATCGACAACACCGCGCTCTCCCCGATTCTGAACCGCCCGATCGAGTGGGGCGCCAACGTCGTGGTCCACTCCACCACCAAATACATCGGCGGCCACGGCACATCCATCGGCGGCATCGTGGTCGACGGCGGCAACTTTGACTGGGGCTCCGGTCGCTTCCCCGGTTTCACCAACCCCGACCCCAGCTACCACGGCCTCGTGCACTGGGACGCCTTCAAGGCCTTCCCGCCGGCCGGCGGCGCCAACGTCGCCTACTGCCTGAAAATGCGCCTGCAACTCCTGCGCGACATGGGCGGCTGCATTTCACCGTTCAACTCCTGGATGATGATCCAGGGCATCGAGACCATGCACCTGCGCCTCGAACGCATCTGCGCCAACGCCCTCAAGACCGCCGAGTTTCTCGCCTCCCACGAAAAGGTTGTCTGGGTCAACTACCCCGGCCTCAAATCCAGCCCCAACCACACCGTTGCCCAAAAGTATCTGTCCGGCGGATACGGCGGCCTGCTCGGCTTTGGCGTCAAGGGCGGTTTTGCAGGCGGACAACGCTTCATCGAGGCGCTCAAGCTCTTCTCTCATCTCGCCAACATCGGCGACGCCAAGTCCCTGGCCATCCACCCGGCCAGCACCACCCACAGCCAGCTCACCCCCGCGGAACAACAGACCGGCGGCGTCACCCCCGACTTCATCCGCCTGTCACTCGGCATCGAGGACTTCGCCGACTTGCAGACCGATCTCGAGCAAGCCTTGGCCAAGGTCTGATCCCGCAACATGGCCGACCGTTCAAAGCTCCACTCCATCGCCATTCTCGCCGGCTTCCTGCTGGTCGTCTTCACCAACGCCGCCGCCAGCGGCTGGGCGACGTCGACCAGCGTGGGGACTTGGTATGCCGAATTGGCCAAACCATCCTGGACTCCACCCGGATGGCTCTTTGGACCAGCGTGGACCTTTCTCTACACCGCCATGGCCTTCGTCGCCTGGCGCATCTGGCGGCTTCCGGAATCAACCCGCGCCAACGGCATCGAACGCACCAAGGTGCTGCGCCTTTGGTGGCTTCAACTCGCCCTCAACGCCGCCTGGTCCTGGGCCTTCTTCTACTTCCGCCAACCTGCCGCCGGACTCGGCATCATCGGTGCGCTGCTGCTGACCATCGGCTTCATGCAACCCCGCCTCGCCCGACTCGACCGCCCCTCAGCCATGCTCTGGACCCCGTATGTGCTCTGGGTGACCTTCGCCACTGCGCTGAACCTCTGGATTTGGGATCATAACTAACCCGAATATCGGGATTTGCCACGGAACACCCAGCGGGCAGTTTTTCGCCAACTTACAAACCACACCATGAGCGCCAAACACGTCTGGAACTTCGTCCGCCTCGGCGGCCTCGACCAAGTCATCATCAACACGGCCGATGACTTGATGAACCTCAAGGATCTCGACCAAAAGCTCTGGGTCGCACTCTCCTGCCCCGTCAAGGGCACCAACCTCGACGAGAAAACCCTCGCGCTGATCGACCGCGACAACGACGGCCGCATCCGCGTTCCCGAGCTGCTCGACGCCATTCGCTGGGCTTCCATTCACCTCAAGGACGTCGGCACCCTGCTTGAAGGCGGCGACACCCTGCCCCTCGACGCCATCAACGATGGCAACCCCGACGGCCTCGGCACCCTTGCCTCGGCCCGCGCCATCCTCCGCGGACTCGGTCTGCCCGACGCCACCAGCGTATCCCTGCCCCAGGCCGCCGACACGGTAAAACTCTTCGCCTCAACCCCGTTCAACGGCGACGGCATCATTAACGCCAGCGCCAGCGAAGACCCCAAGGTCAAAGCCGTCATCGCCGACATCATCACCGTCACCGGCGGCAGCCCCGAACGTGGCGGCGGCATCGGCGTGGATCAGTCTCAGGCCGACTCCGTCTACAACGCCTGCACCGAACGCGTCGGCTGGCTCGAACACGGCAAATCGCCCGACATCCTCACCCTCGGCGAGGCGACCCCCGCCGCCTACACCGCCCTCAAGGCCGTGCGCACCAAGATCGACGACTACTTTGCCCGCGCCCGCCTCGCCGCCTACGATCCCCGCGCCCTGCCCGCACTCAACCACTCCGAGGGCGAATACTTCCAGCTCGTCGCCAAAGACCTCTCGATCACCGCGGACGAGCTCATGGCCTTCCCGCTCGTGCAGATCGCCGCCGGGCATCCGCTCCCTCTGCTCACCGACAACCTCAACCCCGCCTGGTCCGCCGCCCTCGCCACCCTGCACCAAGACGTCGTCACCCCGATCTTCGGCGCCGACAAAATCGTGCTCACCGTCGCGGAGTGGAAAGCCATCAAGGCCCGCATCGCCCCCTACGCCACCTGGCTTGAAGCCAAGTCCGGCGACGCCATCGCCAAACTCCCGCCCGAGCGCATCCAGGAAATCCTCGCCGACAACACTCGTGAAACCGTCAACGCACTGATCGCCCAGGACAAAGCCCTCGAACCCGAGTTCAACGCCATTCACGGCGTCGAACGCCTGATCCGCTACCGCCGCGACTTCCCCGTTCTACTGCGCAATTTCGTCAACTTCCTCGACTTCTACAACCCCGACGCGCTCGCCGTTTTTCAGGCCGGCCGCCTCTACCTCGACAGCCGTTCCACCGACCTCTGCATTCAAGTCGCCGCGCCCTCACCGCTCGCCGCCATGAGCAAGGCCTACATCGCCTACTGCGACTGCGTTCGCCCCGGCCGCCCGCCCATGAAGATCGCCGCCTGCTTCACTCAAGGCGACAGCGACTACCTCTTTGTCGGCCGCAACGGCGTTTTCTACGACCGCCAAGGCTTGGACTGGGACGCCAAGATCTTCGCTGTCGTCGATAATCCCATCAGCGTCCGTCAGGCCTTTTTCAGTCCCTACAAAAAGTTCGTGCGCCTCATCGAGGAACAGGTCGCCAAACGCGCCGCCGCCGCCGATGCCGACGCCAACAAGAAACTCGACAGCGCCGCCGTCGGCGCCGTCGGCGGTGCCGTGTCTCCCAAACCGGGTGACAAGAAAGTCGACGTCGGCACTGTGGCCGCCCTCGGCGTCGCCTTTGGTGCGCTCGGCACCTTCATGACCGCCCTCATCGGCTATGCCTCAGGCATCGTCGCCGGCGGTCCGTTAATCGTCGCCGCCGCGCTGCTCGGTGTCGTGTTGGTCATCTCGGGTCCGTCGATGATCATCGCCTGGATCAAGCTACGCCAGCGCACCCTCGGCCCGATCCTCGACGCCAACGGCTGGGCCATCAACGGCCGCGTGAAGATCAGCGTGCCCTTCGGTGCCCGCCTGACCGATCTGGCCAAAATCCCCGCCGGCTCCAACCACTCGCTCGACGACCCCTACGCCGACAAGGCCGCCATCCTCCGCAAGCGCCTCATCACCGTGCTGGTGATCCTATCAGTCATCTACGCCACCCGCCTCCACGCCCAATACCTCAACGGCGGCCACTACTTCTGGCAGAGCACCGCCGCCGCCACCAAGTAAGGAGAGCAAAAGAGCGTGGACACTCCTGTCCACGCCGACCGGTGCCCATCCAGCCAACCAGTAAAGATGGAACGCGTTGTCCCCAACGCGTTCGAGTTACGCCTGATCGCATCAAACCAAGCGCATTGGGGACAATGCGCTCCACCTTCGGGCAACATCTCCGCCGGCTACAGCTGCCGTCGTAGGGGCCCGACGTTGGTCGTCCCGGTTTGCGCCATTCATCCGTAGCGGAACGGTGGAGCCGTTTCGACTCGTCGTGCCGGCCCAAGGAGCGCCGCTTTCCCACGCGGCGGGTCGGATGTTTGGCCGCAAAGAGCTGCACAATGCGCAAAGCCAATTCATCAGTCATGCAGCTCCTTTTTTGCGCTTCTTTGTGATTCTTTGCGGCCACCTCCTCCGAACGTTTTCTTTTGTAGAAAATCAGACGCTTGGAAAACCTCGGGCGCAGTCGAGGCCGTGCTTTTGAAATAAACCGGGCCAGCCCCGACCGGATCGGGGTAAACTGATGAGTGAGAAAAAGTGCTCGGCCAAGGCGACGGAGGCGGACCAGCGGGGGCAGGTTCAAAAGTAGCCAGTAACGGCCTGCCCCCGCCCTTTGCTCGATCCCCCCGCGGATTGAAAGCGCCCGGGTCACCAGTTTTCGACATAGTAAACGACTTCGCGTCGTTCCACGGAGACTGCGGTCAAGGCGAGGAAGTTGTGATTCCAGTTCTTCTCGATGTCTTTCAGATCGGTGTGAAAGAGAAACACACGGAAATCGGACGGCAGCTCGGTGATGCTCTCATACGGTCGTTTTTTCACGTCGTCCTTCGTGAGGTTCCATTTCGGATAGCAACGAGGCGTGAAAACGGGGGCAAAATCCTTCACTTCCGTTCGTCCGCTTTGCTCCAATTCAGCAATCATTTTTGCGACGCGCGGTGCGGGCAAACGCACGCGTAGCATGAGGTCATCACCTCCTTGGAGAAAACCGGGAGTGTGCACAAAAGCGACCGCCTCGGCATCAAAGGGAACGACTGCGGGAAGGAACGTATAGCCATCGCCCCAACTCCGTCGGTGTTCGACGATCTCGGGGTAACGCACCACATCGATCTTGGTTCCCAACGCCTCATCGACCTTCTGCCTCACCATCCATACGCAGCCGCCGATCAACAGAGCGATGCCTACGAAAATGAGCAGAAGAATACGAAGGACGGGGTGCATTCAGAAATGTGCATGACGGGGGATTACTGCTGGCGGTGAATTCGAACATCCAACTGATGAGCTAACGCTGTGTCGGGCTGGAAAGTAGCAAGTAACGGCCCGACCCCATCGGATCGTTGGTTTATCCATTTAAGGGAATCGCTAGTGGTTGATTTCAGCTTCGAAATTGTTGGCGTTTGGTATCCAACGCATCGGCCAGCATTCTTAACTGGATGGTCAGATGGTAATGGTCTGCAGAGAGGAGATAAGTGCCGTGAAAATACAGGTTCCGCTGTTCCGGCAGCCAAAGGCAGAGTTTCTCGCAATGAGTCATGGAGTTCTTGCCTCCCAGGTCTCGGACCTGTTGGTGAAAGCTTTCATCCAGTC
Organism: Opitutaceae bacterium; assembly: GCA_037969015.1. Classification (GTDB taxonomy): domain Bacteria; phylum Verrucomicrobiota; class Verrucomicrobiia; order Opitutales; family Opitutaceae; genus JAUWBF01. The sequence continues at coordinate 10,838 of JBBKWO010000015.1, read as the reverse complement.
GGGGAATATCGCCGAGAAGCGCATCGTGAATGGTTCCGTCTGCCACGGCTTTTTTCATGAGCTCCCTAAGGTAGCCTTCATTTTGCTGAAAATGCATTTTCAGTGCCTTCTCGAATCCCAGGATCGCTTGGAAAAAGGCGACCGAACCAAACGCATATTCATACCTCGCATGGATAAACAGAGAGCCGGCGATGACGAAAAATTTGCGGCTATTACCGTGAAGGTTTCGCGCCTCCTGTAACCACGCACCTTTTGCTTCGAGCCATGGCCCATCGATATCCCCGATAGGCCATAGAGAGGAATCTTTCAGTTCCATGGATGATACGGGGACGGATTACGACGAGCCATTGTGTAGTGCCTTCAGGCGGTCGCAGTAGGTCTGTTTGATCGGGCGTGCGCAAGCCATTGATGCCATGAGCCCTGCGCAAATGCGTCGGCCTTATCCACCTGATGGGCTAACGCTATGCCAGACTAAAAAGTAGCATGTAACGGCCCGACCCCATCGGTCCCGACGTCATTAGAATCGAGATTCGAGGGGTTGTTCACGCTCCATCAACGCGTCTAGCACATCGGCGATACACTCGTGCGACGTTCGCCCGCTAATGTAAGCAAGAAGCTCTTCGATTTTGCCGGTATGGTAAATGGCAAGGCGCGGATTGAAAATGCAGTAGTCAGTCCACGCAAATTGGTGCGAGGCGAGTCCGGCGACAAGGTAGCTCACGACTTGTCTTAGGTCACCAGATTTGAGATTCCGATTAACCGCTTTGACCTCGTAGAGCGTGGTTGGACTACAGAAGTCAGCTTCCATCTCGTCGAGAACGCCAGCGCCTTTGATCCGTGGGCGGAAAGCGATCTCCTCACTAGTAGCAACCATGTCGAAAAAAACATCATAAACCGTTACGAGCGAGTTCGCCTCTGCGATTTCAGCGGAAGATGGTTCTGGGATCTCGGCCAAGCCAATAATTGTCGCCATCTTTTTTAACGCACGCCGGTATGCTGTTGCATGGCTGGGGGTGCCTCCGGTCTTGGCCCGATATTTCTCATGAGAGATTTCAAATGCCAGCTCAGCCACCAAGTCGAATCTATCAACGTCCGGTCCCATTTTCACCGGCTTAACCGGTTGACCGCCCGCTCCGATGAGGCGTTCCTTTTCCGAGTTGAATTGGCGAACAAAGGTGGGGTTCAGCAACGGAAAATGTTGCTGCCAAAAAGAGTCGAACAACTCAGCAAGTTGTTTTTCAGAAATCACAAAGGAACCTCCGGCACTCGATGTAACCTGCCCTTATACCATTTCCGAATCGCATTCTCATCGGGAAGAAAGGTGGATTTCGCGCGATCAAGCCAATGCTCGCCCTCATCGTTCATGTGATAAGCCGCAACGATAAAAGACTTTTTCTCCCACTTCGACAACGAGCCAAAACGGCGTAAGATATCAGACAGCCAATAGGTGGCCTTCCATTTAGCCATCACTAGAATGATCTCTTTGCGAACGAGCGCCGATGTGCTTCGATCATAGAGGTCGATTAAAATGCGCTCTTTTAGCGCACTTTGCCTCTGTCCATATACTTGAAGCAAGTAAGATAGATTCAGTTCGTTGGCCGTGAGGTGTGAACCCTCAGAGAGAAGTTGTGTGATGGTCGCGTCTGCTAGGTCCTTTGTCTTGTCTTCTATTTCCGAGTAGAGGCTGCGTATTAGTCTCATCACATTTCCGAAAACCGGTGCCAAGGTTTCAAGGTTGCTGGGCTTTAGCAGAGAGGCGATCGCTTCGGCCCTAACATCTGTCGATAGTGCACGCACGGCGGCAATGGCTTGTTTGGTTATTTGCGTATCGATGTTTGTTTTCGCAATTTCGCGAGCGAGAATGCCTACGATATCAATCGACCCGACCGCAGTCTTGAGCGCTTCGTAATCCTCGTCCTTCGTGGGTGAGTAGGGATCAAACTTTACAGAAATTCGCATCAATCGAGCTTCAGGAGGCAAAAGTTCTATTTTCTCCGTCGCCGCGAGGTCGAGGTGAGCCGACGCTTCTTGTAATTCAGACGATGCCAAAATTCGCGTTTTCGTCTTTTGGAGTGAAAGGCCTTCGTTGAACAGGACCTGCGCCAAAAAAGCTAAGTGGTTGAAAGCTTCCTGCTTCGTTTTTGCGAAGATATGAAAGTCGTCGACATAGCGGCAAAACGGAATCCCTTTTCGATTCAGGAAGAGATCGACAGGATTGAGTGCGAGCTCGGCTAGAATGCGCGACGCTGGACCGCCGATTGGCAGGCCGTAAGAACGCGTTTGCGAGAACCGCGAGAGGAGCGCCATAATGCGCTTTCCCTCGTGCTCGTGTAATCCCAGTCTTTGCAGCTCGTTTTCCAGACGGTGATGTGCAATGCGAGGATAGAAATCAGCTACATCCGCCAGTAAAACAAACGGATACTCCTTCGATTTTTCAAGGGCAGCCTGTTTGTAGTGCCGCCAGGTAGAATCTGCGAAAAGGTGGCCAGTTACCGGATCTGGGGCAAACCGGTATGAGAACACGGATTTCTCAGCCGGAGTAAGGCGTTTAGATTCGATTGTTTTCGCGATAGAAATTACGAGAGATAAAAAATACAGGTTCCACTGTGGGTCGATTTGCGTCGCCCACCTAAATGCAGTGTAGCCTAAGGGGGCTAATGCGTTGATGTTCTCCGGTGGTTGGCTCGCTAGGTATTCGTTAAACGTGCGATCAATTTCCATCAAAATACCGAGCGGTGATTCAGGTTCATCGCTGCAAATGAACCGATCGAGAGGAGAAGGGAATATATCGGTATCTCCAAATGACGCTACGTTTGAGATAGCTAGTTTGAATGTTGCTTCAGGAAGTCTAAAAGTGGGTTGTCTTGGTTGTGCTGCAGGGGCTGGCACAGTTGGCGCATCCGCAGGCTTCGCTTTGGTAGGAGTTCGCGAGGACGCTTTGGATGGAGTCTTCATAATGGATTGCTCTCAGTGTTTGAAAACGCGGATTGAAGGATAGACTGTCGGAGGGGGGTGGCGCGCTGGAGGTTGGCTTTGACGACCGATTCCAACTCATCGACCACGCTCAAGCGGCGTTCTACTTCGGCTACGATTCGTGTTTGTTCGGCGAGGGCGGTCATGCAGCGAAGGTTTCGGAGAGAATACGGGCAACGACGGACTGGGCGGGCTCGGGCAGGGGCTTTTCGTTTTGCAGACGGTCAGCCCGGTCGCGGATTTCCGGGAGAATGTCGGGACGGACTTTTTTCATGCCGCGCAAGGTGTGGGCAAAGAGCAGGCGGATAGAGACGCTTTGCGGCTGGTCGAGGCAGAGTTGCAGGTGGCCGTCGAGGATTTCGCGCTCGCCGCTGAGCGTGGGGCGAGTCGGGTTCAGGCCGGCCGTGCGCACGGCGAGCAGTTGTTCCAAGCGTAGGAGGTAGGTGGAAGAAGTAAGAGGGGTGAAGTTTGAAGTATGAAGTGGGAATGCGCGGATATCGGCGTGGGTGGTGAGTGCCGCGAAGAGGTCGCGGGTAAGTGAAGGCAGAGCTTGAGCCGGGTCGGTGGGAGTGCTGGTGGCCGCCGCCTCGGCAAGGCACTTGGCGTCGATGGTGCGGACAAGGCGGAGCTGGAGGGTCCAGGGCTCGGCGGTGCAGCGAAGGTGCGTAATGACGATGTAGTCGGCGGGTTTTTGATCGCCGGTGCGACGGGCGTTGGCGGCGGCCTCCGCGTCGGACCATGCGCTGCCCGAGAGAACAAACCCGGTCGAGGGTTTGAGAATCCATGGCACAAGGGTGCGGGTGGTCGCCTCGGAGCCGAACTCGACTTGCTCGGCGAGGTAGAGAGGCAGGGCGCGGGAAAGGCGGCCGGGGCCGTCGGCCATCTGCATGCGGTTGGCATTGCCCGACGGCGGAACCTCGGCGCTGCCGCCGATGAAGGCTATGACCGGGGCATCTACGGGTTTGGCCGGGAAGAGCTCGGCTGCGGGTGTGCCGGGAGGCAGCCAGATGGGGCCGGCGAGGGAGAGCAGGGTGACCTCGAGCTTATCGGGCGTAGGTGCGTCGGCGATGGCGACGCGTGCCTTGGCGATCTCGGTGTCCCAAAAAGAGAGGTTTTGTTTCCAGTCGGGTCGGTTTTGGGCGTAGAGACGGTCGAGGAGCACGCGGGCGGCGTCGAGGCGACCGAGATCGAGGTTGGCTTTGATGAGGTTATTGCCCACGGGAAGTCCGTGGTGGGCGACATCAAAGCCGGGTTCGGTGAGTTGGAGCAGCTCGGGCAGGTGGGCGTGGTTACCGAGGTCGCCGCTCATCTGCTGGAGAAAATCTGTAGGCACCGGTTTTGGCGCGAGCCCGAGGGCCTCGGTATAGAGTGCCATGGCCGCGGAGAGGTCGCGCTGCTCAAGACGATCACGGGCGAGCCAAAGACGGGCGCGCCAAGCACCGGGCAGAGCGGCTACTCGACGAAAGGCCTCAACCCCGGCGGCGGGGCCGTCCTTTTCTCGATGGATGACCTCATACCAGCCAAGTGCGTTGTCTTGGTTGGGGTCGAGGGTGAGTCCACGCCAGAGGGCTTCAAGGGAGCGGGCGTGGTCGCCGCGGCCGGTGTAGACCTTGGCAAGGTTGGTGAGGGCGACGCCGGACTCTCCGTGTTTTTTGATAAAGCCGAGCAGCACCGCCTCCGCGTCGGCGTAGCGTTTGAGGTCGAGCAGCGTGACGGCGTGGACGATATGGCCGCGCTCGTGATTGGGATCGATGGTGGCTAGATGGGCAGCGTAGGGGAGAACGTCAGCGGCGAAACCGTCGTGCAGCGACTGGATGATGGTGCCCGCGAGGTCGTCGGGCTGGTTACGGATTTTCTCCAAGTTGCCGAGCAGGACGTTGTCGCGCCACTGCTGCTTGGTGATGAACATCTCGCGGCCGTAGGCATCGTGCACGCGAATCCTGTTGGGGTCCTTGGACGGATCGACGGAGGCGTCTCCCGCGGGCGGAACGTAGGGCTTGCCGGGCCCAACCGAGCGACGGGATGATTGTGAGGTGGAGCCTTGGCGGGCGTCCTTTTTGCCGAAGAGTTTTTTGAAGAAGCTCACGAGGTCACTGGTTATTCATTCGGGCCGTCGAGCAGGCGGGGAAGCGTTTGAGTGGTGAGAACCTGCATCTGGCGAATGGCGATTTGGTTGAGGCGGAGCAGGCGGTCGGCGGAGGAAAGGCCCATATGAATGAACTCCGCATTCATGCTCTCCATATTGGCGAGGACAAGGAGCTGCTCGATGGTGGCATGGTCGCGCATGTTGCCGTCGAGGGCGGGATTGGCGTCGCGCCACTGGCGGGCGGTCTGACCGAAGAGGGCGACATTCAGAAGATCAGCCTCGCTGGCGTAGGTGAACGCAGCCTGGACTGACGTGACGGCGGCTGGGATGAGGTGGGTTTTAACCGCATCGGTGTGGATACGGTAGTTGAGCTTGGAGAGCGTGCGGTTGAGATCCCAAGCGAGCGACAGACGGTGGTTCTCGTCGTCTTTCAGGCGCTGGAATTCCTTGATGAGGTAGAGTTTGAACTCAACCGAGATCCAAGCAGCGAACTCGAAGGCGATGTCTTTATGGGCGAAGGTGCCGCCGTAGCGTCCGGATTTGGAAATGATGCCGACGGCCGATGTGGTCTCGATCCACTGGCGCGGTGTAAGCACGAAGCTGTTGAGACCGGCCCGGTTTTTAAACCCCTCGAATTCGAGGGGTTTAAACGCGGGGTTGTGCAGTTTTTCCCAGATGCCGAGAAACTCCACAGTGTTGCGGTTCCGCATCCAGTTTTGGATGACGTGATCGGCGCGACCCGGCTCCTTGTGCTTGGCAATATCGGTCAGCGAAATATAGTCGTTATCGGCATGAAAAACGACGGCGACGGCGGTTCCGCGCACGTCGATTGTGGATTTCTTCGATTTAGACATCGCGGTAGTGCTCGGTTGTAATCCCGTCGAATTCGACGGCGTTGTAGTCCTGAATGATCCAGCCGGCCGCGACGAGTTGGGCGTCGATTTGTTGGCGGGCGAGAGCTTCGGGGGTGAGCGACATGCGGAACGCCGTTGGTTGTGAAGTCCGCAAAGACCTAGGGCAATGGTGGTTTTGTTATAATCCGGAGGTTTGATCGGAATGGATAGTCGGACGGCCCGAGCTGTTTTTCTGCTTGGCCGACGGGGAGGGCAAGCCGAGGGGAACGCCTCCGCCTAGACTGCTTGAGTTCGGCGGGCTGCCAACCCTCGCATTCATTGACCGTCAAGCCAAGTCCACCACCTCCATTGACCGCACTGGTCCGCGCCTTGCCGCCGACGGCGCTTCGTGCGAGGCTCTTAATCCCCCCATGATTCGGCCTCTCCTGCTTCTAGCCCTTACGATTTGCACCACGTCGCCGCTAGCGGCTCAACAGCTTGCGCTCACCAAGAGTGGCGTAGCGATTGACGCCGGTCAGCTCGGCACCATCACGCTCCCCGCCCCTACCCTCGACACCGCTGACAAGCAGGAGCTCAAGCCCATCTACACGCTCGACGGCGGGGAAGCCCGGGCCAGCTACGCCAACGGCTTCAACATTCGCATAGCCGTGGACACCGCCGGACACACGATCACCTATCGCTTCGACCAACCGCCCGCCGGCGTCACTGTCATCAAGTTCGCCTCGCTACTGCCCATCAGCCTCAACCAAGGCGGACGCTACGCACTCGGGTCCACGACCGGCGAATTTCCCGCCAGCCTCTCCGGGCAGTTCCTCGCCCACGGCGACGCCGACCATATCGACATCCTCCATCCACTCGGCAACGGCCTGCGCATTAACACCCCCGCAGCGTATCAACAACTTCAGGACAACCGCACCTGGCAATGGAGCGTATTCGCCTGGGTTTACCGCTTCGACCTCCAGCGTTACCATGACGCCCGCAGCATCACCTTCCACGTCTCGTCCATCGCCGCCGACACATCCGCTCCCCGCAAATTTCTGGTCGACCGCTTCGGCCAGTCCACCCGTCGGGATTGGCCCGGAAAAGTCCACCACGACGACGAACTCAGCGACGACATTGCCACTCAGGCCGCCTCCCTCGGCACCTATCAGGGGCCCGACCGCGACCGCTTCGGCGGTCTCGCCGGCAGCGGGAAAAAGCTCGGCCTCAAGGTCACCGGTTTCTTTTACACCGCGACCGTCAACGGAGACCGCCAGATGCTCGTCACCCCGGAGGGTAACCCCTTCTTTCAGCTCGGTGTGTGCGGCATCGCCAACACCGACGACTTCACGACCGTGAAAGGCCGCCAGGCCGTTTACGAATGGCTGCCCGATCCGCGAGACCCCGCTTGGAAAACCGCTTGGCGCGAGCAGCATCCCGAATGGGGCATCTTTTCTTTCCAGATTGCCAACTGGATCCGCAAGTTCGGCCAGCCCTACTCCTTCGACGATTGGACCACCCAGACCATCACCCGCCTGCGGGCCTGGGGATTCAACAGCGCCGGCGCCTTCGGCCCCTACACCGACACCATGCGCGCGCTCAACTTCCCCACTGTCTCCTTTCTCCCCGACGGGCAGAACGCCGGCCTCACCATGCTGCCCGACAAGCTCGGCGCCTCCGAGATCATGGACCCCTTCGCTCCCGGCGTGGAGACTGCCCTCGACCAAGCCTACACCAAGGCGATCGCACCCCATGCCGATGATCCGCTGATCATCGGCTACTTCCTCGGCAACGAACAGCACTTTGAAAACATCCCCAAACTGGTGCCCGGCTATCAGGCCTCCAAGGTTCCCGCCAAGGCCCGCCTCATCGCGCTACTCCGCGAAAAATACGACAACATCGCCGCCTTTAACGCCGCCTGGAAACCCACCAAACCCTTCGCGAGCTTTGACGACGCCGGCGAAAAACCGCTCTTCATCCTCACCGACGCAGCCGCGGCCGACATGCGCGACTACCTCAACCTGTATCTGGATTCTTATTACAGCCTGATCCGGCGAACCTTCAAAAAGCACGACTCCAATCACCTGCTCATCGGCAGTCGCTGGACCCCACAAACCGCCAACAACGAAAACGTCGTGCGCATAGGCGGCAAATACCTCGATGTCATCAGCATCAACTACTACACCTACGGCATCGAGACGGACTTCCTTAAAAAGGTCCACGAGTGGAGCGGCGGCCGCCCGCTGCTGCTCAGCGAATGGTATTACAGTGCGACCGACCACAGCCTTGGCGCGAGTAATGAGGTCAAAAACCAGATCGAACGCGGCCTCGCCTACCGCAACTACGTCGAACAATCCGCCGACACCGGCTACGTGGTCGGCTCGCAGTGGTTCATCTATACCGACCAAGCCGCCACCGGCCGATTTTTCGAAGGCCTCAACGGCGAGGGCAACAACACCGGCCTGGTCGACGTGACTGACCGGCCCTACGAGGAACTCGTCGAGGCCGCCCGGCAGACCCACGCCCGTATCTACGACGTCGTGCTCGGAAAAGAAAAACCATTCGCCTTCGACGACCCGCGATTCTCCGGCCACGGCGACGCCACCACCAACTAACCCGACCGACCCGCATGACCCACCTGACGCCGCTACCCTGCTTCCTCTCAATGACCGTGCCGGCATCTGCCTGACATCTGCTGCTCCAACGCGCCACTCCCGGGCGCAAGCACCGTCACTGTTGTGCTGACGTTCCGGATCTCTGACGGCACCTGAGCCAATCTTGTCGGCAGGGACGTGGACCGACAGGTGGTAAACCACGAGACCATAGCCGCATCAATTCACGGCAATACCCGCCTCATCACCGTGTCGCCGATACGCAGCGGGCGCGCACCGCCAAAGATCCGTTTACGCACGCGGGCCACGCAGCCGTAGCCCCAATCCCGCCAGCTTTGCGGAATGACCCGCAGCCACGTAAAGATCCGCCAGATGCCGCCCACCGTGCCGATCACCGCGAGCGCACCGTCGGAACGCAGTTGATACCCGCCTTCCAGCGGACGTTCGCGGTCGGTAACAAAGACCAGCGTATCAAAATCCTCCGTGGGCAAACCCAGCGTGCGTAACAACGCCTGCGCGGTCGCGCCTTGCAATGGCGCGACATACAACCGCCCGCTGCGATCATGCCGCAGCGCCCAACCCGCCAGCGCCGTGCACAGCCCGCATTCGCCGTCATAGAGTAAGACTGGTTCGGGCGCGGAAGGGGATGACATGACCCCACCTTCAGCGATCTCCAAAGGGCGGGCAAGTCCGCCCACAGCATCTTGCATCCTGCACCAACAGCGCACGGCGTATCCTGCAACTTGCAGGACCGTCTCCACGGCATCCCGACTCCCGATTTCTTAAGCTATTAACAGTAAGTCGCTTAATAAATTCAGGCAAATCTGGCCCATGCTCTGCAAGGGTAAGTGCACAACCCCCACCTACCATGCTCGAAACCATCGCCATTATTCTGCTGCTCATGTGGCTCCTCGGACTCGTCTCTTCCACGACCGTGGGAGGATACATCCATATCCTCCTCGTTATCGCCATCGTGGTGGTGCTGATCCGCGTGATCCGAGGCCGCGATCCCCTCAAATAAAACAGCCGGTAACCCATGCGCCTGATCATCGCTCTCATTCTTTTGTTCGCACAACTGACCGTCGGATTTCTCACCATTTTGCGCGACTGCATCTTGGCTCTGATACGAACCGACAACGTCAACACGAACACTCACATCAACCCTGAACCAACCCACACCTATGACTAAAACATCCAAGACCCTCACGCCCTCCGACTCTTCTACCAACGAAGAACTCAAGGCCCTGCTCACCGACGCCGAAAAGGCCCTCTCTTCCGCCGGTAACGACGCCTCCGAGGAAATCGTCAATCTGCGCGAACGCCTGCGCAACGCGCTTTCCGACGGTAGCAACCTGACCCGCCGCGCGGTCGATATGGCCAAGGAGCAGGCCAAACACGCCGACGAGTTTGTGCATGAAAAACCCTACGTGGCTGTCGGTATCGCCGCCGGACTCGGCCTGATCGCCGGTGTGCTCGCCACCGGTTGCTGCAACCGACGCAACTCGTAATCGACGACGCCCACAGCCAACGCGCCCGGTGGACCGATCCCGCCGGGCCGCGCTGAACCTGCTATGATTTCAAAAAACACACTTCCACTTCCCGCCGGGCTGGGCAGCTGGCTGCAACTGCTGCTCCAAGGGGTCAGGCATCGCGGCCAACTCGCCTCGCTGGAAACTGCCGAGGCAGGGGAGCACTTGCTGAAGACCGTGCTGATCGCCACGGGCACGGCCGCCCTGACGCTGCTCACGGGTTTCGCCCTCACCTTCGCCATCGCCGCCGCCGTCTGGCATCTGGAAAACCGCGGCGTGATTTTGATTCTGGTTGCCTGCGCCTATTTGTGCGCGGCCATCATGCTCGGCGTCTGGGCGCGTCGCCGTGTGCGCACTTGGCGTCCCCTCGCCGCCACCCGCCGCCAACTCGACGAAGACCGTGAACTGATCGGCGAGTTGCTGCCCGACGAACAAGGCTGAACCAACGATGAACCCTTACAATCCAACCACCGCCGATGAAGAGCGCGAACGTCTCGTGTTGCTCTGCGCCCTCGACCGCGCGGCTGTGCGTATGCGCATGGCCCAGGCGAAGACCAAGCCGCCGTTTGCTCCGGGGCCGTTGGCCCGCGATGTTATTCAAATGACCCGGCTCATACCCGGCCCGGTCGGTCGGTGGTCACGGCGTTTTTCGTTTATCGGCGATCTGGTGGAGGGCTTTCTTTAGGGGCTGTCATTCAAATGCCCTTAATAATTCCTTCGGCAGAGATAGCCGCAAAGAGTCACAAAGAAGCGCAAAAATAACGGGCGGTATGACTGATGGATTGTTTTTTGCGACTCTTGCGCC
>JBBKWO010000014.1:0-7121 GCA_037969015.1 Opitutaceae bacterium | reverse complement strand
AAGCGCAAAAATAACGGGCGGTATGACTGATGGATTGTTTTTTGCGACTCTTGCGCCTTTTTGCGGCCAATAATCCATGGGGTTTAATGCAAGGCACTTCGATGACGGGACACTAGGCTCATCCTGGACGCGACCTGGGTTTGAGCAAAGCCGGCAGCATCGATCCGCCGAGGATCAACAACCCGCCGGCAATCTCCGCCGGGCCAAACGACTCGCTGAAAATTACGATACCGCCCGTGGCGATACCCAGCGGCACCAGCATTTGAATCAACGTGCCCTCGGCCACGGAGAGATCGCGGAAGGCACGGGTCATCGCCAGCTGTCCGGCTCCGGCGAGCACGCCGGCTCCCAGAAAACCACCGAGCGTGGCGGGCGTGAGCGCGGAAGCCGATGACCACAAAAACGGTGCACAGATCATAAGTCCATAGATACACTGTGAGGCGAAAATCGTCGGCGTGGAAACCCCGTCGCGGTGCAACCAGCGGATGATCACCACCACCCACGCGGCCGCGACGGCGCTGCCCAGCGCGATCAGCTCGTAGGGGCCGACCTCCAGCCGGCCAAAGATGCCTCCGGTCAACAAACCGAGACCGACGAGTGCCGTCGCGGCCCCCAGTGCGAGCCGCCAGCTGAAGCGCTCACCCAATAGGGGGATCGCCAGCAACGCCGACCAGATCACATAGGTGTTGTTGAGGAATATCGCGCGACCCGCGCCCAGGTGCACAATCGTCAGATAGAATGCGTAGGTTGCCGCGCCGCCGACCACTCCCCGCAGGATCAGCCGGGGCTGGGTGAACAAGGCTCGAGTATCCAACTGCTGCCGGTAAATGCCCATGCACAGGATGAGCCCCGAGATGAAGCGCAGCGCGGAGATGCTCCAGACGTCGCCCGAGCGCTGGCCGAGCGCGCGGATCAACAGCACGTTGGCAATGAAGCAAACGGCGGAGAGCAACATGAGCCGCCGTGCTTGGACGATGGCGGTCTGGGTGGGTTGGTTTTGCATGGCAGGTTGGTGTGACTCCGGCCGGTGCGACAAAAAAACCGCACCGGTAAAGGGTGCGGTTGGGAAAATGGTCGTTTGATAAAAAACTCAGTTCAACGACCTGGCCAACGCACACCCGCACCCGCCCCATACGAGGAGAGCTTTGCGAATAACGATGATGGCGGCGTGGTTGAACATTTACAGAATTGGCAAAACACGCCCGCCGGGCTTTGGGGGCAAGCTTGATTTTTAAAAGGAGGGTGGGCACTCCTGCCCACCCAGAGCGACGTGTTGAGTCGGAAAAGTCCGGGACTAGGTTTTTGTGTCACCATGTCCAACGGCGTGGACCGGAATGCCCCTCCTCCGTCTCGGAGGTTGCGAGTTGTGGGAAAACGACAACCTTACCCGCATGTCTGAATCCACTCCTGTAAATCCCGCCGAGTCTGGCTTGGAGATCCGCACCTCCTTTGTGAGGTCGCGCAACGTGCTCGTTGCGAAGGCCGACTTTGGGCAGCTTTACGTCGACTATTTTCTCCACCTCTCCGACCAGGCGATCAAACCGTCCGAGTCGCATGTCGAATTGTTCAAGCGTGCGCTGGCCGGGTTTGCTCTGCACTGCGCATCACGTCCGTGGAACGAAATCACCGCTTGGACGATCAACTTTCAGGCCCCCTTGGTGAACCTGTTTCTGGTCGGCGACAACAAGGCGGGCGCGGTGGCCGGACGCATTTTTGATGAGAACGTGAAGGAGATGCCGACCAACCAGTTTTTTACCGACGTGGTGGAGCCGGGCAAACCGAAGCGCCGCAGCAGCATTGAGTTTACCGGTGCAGATCCGTTGATCGCAATCGAAGCCTATTACCTGCAAAGCGAGCAGCGCCCGGCGCGGTTTTTTCAAATCGCCGACGAGGAGTTTGTCTTGGTCGCGGCGCATCCTGACTACGACGAAGCCTGGTTCGACGCACTGACCGTCGAGCAGGTCCGTGATCTGGCCAAGACCGAGGATATCGGTGATCTGGAAAAGCGCATTTGTCGCTGGCACTGCGGATGCAACCAGCAGCGTATGCTGCAGGTGTTGCAACCGGTCTTTCAGCAGGACCCAGTCGATCTTTTTGGTGAGGGCGAGGTCATCGAGATTCGTTGCCCGCGTTGTGCCAACCGCTACGCGATCACCCGCGAGGCGATGGAAGCCTACGTGGTTGAGCATCCGGCGAAGTAGCCGCGTGGCACAGGCATTCCTGCCTGTGTTGGGGCCGGACGCACAGACAGGAATGTCTGTGCCACGTCAGGCAACCTAAGCTCGCCTGTGGGCTTCGCGGTCATTTTGCTGCCGGATTCCATGAACGACGTTCTGCATAACATCTGGACGGGCATCACCAACGCCCAGCCGCTCGACCAGATCAATCTGGTGCTCGGCATCACCGGCGTGTGGCTGATGATCAAGCGCAACCTCTGGGCCTTTCCGGTCGGGCTGGCCGCGGTGACGGTGCAGGGCATCTTGTTTTGGCAGGCGACCTTTTACGCCGACGCCAAGTTACAGGTCTTTTTCTTTGGCAGTCTCGTCTACGGTTGGTGGCACTGGACACGTGACAAGGGCGACGCGCCCGAGCTGCCGGTCACGAGGCTGAGCTGGGCTGGACGTGGGCTTTATCTGCTTGCGGCAGTCGTCCTGTGTCTGGGTTGGGGCGCGTGGCAACAGGCACACACCGACGCGGCCCAACCGTTTCGCGATACCTTCATCGCGTCCTTCAGCATCGCCGGGCAAATCCTGCAGGTGCGCAAACACCTCGAAAATTGGTTGGCATGGATCGCGGTCAACGCAGTCGCGGTGGTCGCCTACTGGTCGGCTGACCTCGCGTTCACCGCGTTTCTCTACGCGGTGTTTTTGGTGATGGCGCTTTTCGGTCTGCGCGACTGGCACCGCGCTTGGAAAAAGGAGCAAGCGTCCCGTGGCTGACCCGTTGCACATCGTGCTGTTTGGGCCCGAGTCCACGGGGAAATCCACCCTGGCCGAACACCTCGCCGCATACTTCGGCGAACCCTGGTCGCGTGAATACGTGCGTCAGTTTTGGAATGAACATGCGGGAGTCATCACCGCCGCCGATCTCGAGGCCATCGGACGCGGACAGCTCGACGGCGAACTCGCTGCCAAAGAGGAGGCCAAGCGTGCGGTCTTTCATGATACCGATTTGCTGACCTGCCGACTTTGGGACGATCTGCTCTTTGCGGGACACTGTCCCGACTGGGTGCGGACCGGTGGCGACGATCGCGCAAAATCCGCCGCGCTCTATCTGTTTTGTGATACGGATCTGCCTTGGTCTCCGGACCCGCAGCGCTGCTTCCCCGACGATGCAGGTCGTGCGATGTGTCGCCGGTTGTTTCTGGATACCTTGGCCGGGCTCGGGATCACCCCGGTGATGATCGCCGGCGACTGGCCGGCGCGTCGCGACGCCGCGGTGGCCGCGGTGGAGGCTGTTTTGAATTAAATGAACGCGGACTATCTCGATCGTTTCGGCGGCCTCGGTCGTTTGTATGGACGCTCCGGTTTGGAGCGCTTGGCGGCGGCGCACGTTTGTGTGGTCGGAGTCGGCGGAGTCGGCTCCTGGGCGGCCGAAGCGCTGGCCCGCAGTGGAGTGGGGGCGATCACGCTCATCGATCTCGACGATGTCTGCGTGACCAATGTCAACCGCCAGCTGCCGGCGCTCGACGGTGAGATCGGCCGTCCCAAGGTCGCCGTGCTGGCGGATCGGATACGTCGGATCAATCCCGGCTGCACCGTCACCGCGTTGACTGAGTTTTTCACCGCCGGCACCGCGGCGCGGCACCTCGCGCCGGCTTTCGCGGCGGTGGTCGACGCGATTGACGACGTCGGCAACAAGGCGCTGCTGATCGCGGCCTGCCGCGAGCGCGGACTGTTTTGTGTGACCGCCGGCGGGGCCGGTGGAAAGCGCGACGCGACCGGATTGAAGACCGGCGACCTCGGCGGATCGGGCGGGGATGATTTGCTCAAGCAGGTGCGTAAGACCCTGCGCAAGGAACACGGCTTCGCCGGTGGCGAGGGTAATGTGTATGGCGTGCGTGCGGTTTGGTCGACGGAACGGCCGGTGTTTCCCTGGGCGGATGGCACCTGCGCGACCTCGCCGGAACCGGGTAGCAACCTGCGGCTGGATTGTGCGAGTGGTTTTGGCACGGCGGTGTTTGTGACCGCGGCCTTCGGCTTGGCGTTGGCCCAGGAAGTCGTGAATCGCGTGGTCGCGGACGTGTAGCGTCGGCCGTCCCCGGCCGATTTTTAGAGGCATCGGATGCGCTGGGACGGCGCACTCTACAACCCGCTGCTTTCCCGTTGCCTTGGCGCAGGGGCGCGTTGTCATTTTTCCCGTGGCCAAAAAGCAACTGTCGGACATGCGTGGTTTTAACCCGTTTGAACTGCCCCGGATGGTGATCAATCCGTTTCGCAATCGCGTCTGGTTTGTGATCGAGCGACTGTTGCTGAGCGGCACGATTTCCCGGCTGGCGGTCGGGGCGGCCTTGATCGGGTTGGTGGCTTTTGTGATGGGCCTGATCGGTTATGTGGTGACGGTCGGCACGGCGCAGGCGTTTGGGAATCTCGGTGAAGCAGTCTGGTGGGCGTTCTTGCGTTTGTCCGATCCCGGTTATCTCGGCGATGATCAAGGCACGGCTTTGCGGGTCGTATCCACTTTGGTGACGGTCGCCGGCTATGTGCTTTTCCTTGGCGTGCTGGTAGCGATTTTGACGCAGGGTCTGAACGAGGCGATTCGCAAACTGGAGATGGGGCTGACGCCGATCAGCGCGCGAGGACACGTGCTCATTCTCGGCTGGTCTTCCCGGCTGCCCGGGTTGGTTCGCAACATGTTGGAGTCGGAGCAGCGTTTGAAACGATTTTTGGAGCGGGTCGGGGTGAAGCGTTTGAAACTGGTCCTCCTGTGGGAGGAAGTTTCGCCGGCCTTGACGACGGATTTGCTGACCCAGGTCGGCGGCTCTGGGAAATCCAACCAGATCATTTTGCGGTCGGGTTCGCCGTTACGCCTCGATCACCTCACGCGGGTGGATTACCTGCGGGCGAGTGCGATTGTGCTGCCGACGGAAAACCGGCGCGAGGAGCATGCTACAGGTGTCTCGGACAATGCGGCGCTGAAGACGATTTTCTCGATTGCCCGCAGTCTGCAGCTGGTAGCCGTCGGCGAAGAGCCGCCACTCTTGGTGGTAGAGTTGTTTGACGCGCGGAAAATCCCGGTGGCGTTGAACAGCTATCGTGGACCGATCGAAGTGGTGGCGGGCGACGAGGTGATCAGTCGCATGTTGTCGCAGATGGTGCGTCATCCGCAGATCAGCCAAATTTACCGGGAGTTGCTTACCCATGGTTTTGGCAACGAGATTTATGTGCGCGGCATCGGTCCCGATCAGCTTGGCCGGCCCTTCTGGGATCTGGCGGCGACGCTGCCGGAGGCACTGTTGATCGGGGTGGCGCAGGCCGGTGAACGGGGTTGTCGTTCGTTGCTTAATCCACCGGCGGATTACCGATTGGGCGCGGCGGACAAGTTGATCTACATCGCGCGTGAATGGGAGGCGGGCACGCCTCCGCAGCCGGCGATCAAGTCGCAATGGTCCTCGCCCGAGATCCGGCTCGATGTGCTGACCCGGGACGATGTGCGGATCCTGGTCGTGGGTTGGTCGCATCGCATCCCGGCGTTCTTGCGCGAGCTGGAGTCCTACACCAATCAGCGGTTTGAGGTGACGGTGGCGAGTCGCTGTCCGTTGTCTGACCGCGAGCGTCAACTACAAGCCTATGGCCTGCGGTTGGAGCGGGTGGTCCTGACGCATGTGCAGACGGACTGCACGGTGCCGGAGCAGCTGGTGGGCCTGGCTCCCGGCGACTTCAGCGTGGTGATGTGCCTGGCTTCGGATCTGCCCGCGACCGATGAGGAATCGGATGCGCGGACCTTGGTTGAATATGAGATTTTGCAGGAGTTTTTTGGTCGGCAGACAGCGATTGAAAAACGGCCTCGTTTGTTGATCGAGTTGTTGGATGAATTGAACGTCGGACTGATCGATCAGGATCGCTGCGAATACCTGCTTTCGCCGCAAGTGCTCAGTCACATGCTGGGGCAGGTGGCGTTGCGTCGGGAGTTGAACGTGGTCTTTGAGCAACTGTTCAACTCGGGCGAAACGGAGATCACGTTTCGCAATGTGCTGCGTTACGGGCTCAATCCCGGTGACCGGTTGACCTTCGCGGAGCTGCAATCGAAATCGCGCCGTCACCATGAGGTTGCCCTTGGCTACCTGCCGGCGGATGGCGGGGAGGCGCAGTCGGCCGGCTTGTTGCTCAACCCGTCGCTCGCGAGCGAGTGGACGGTGGCTGAGGGGGACCGGGTGGTGGTGCTCCGGAATTAAGGTGCTGGGGTCGTGGCGGCGGAGTTGTCGAAGGAGGGTGGGCACTCTTGCCCACCCCGTTCGATGTGGTGACGTGGACGGGGTCTCTTCGTAAGTTCGTGTCACTCTGGGTGGGCAAGAGTGCCCACCCTCCTTCTTTAAAACGTGGCGCTGACCTCGTGCTGGTGCGCGGGCTCAAGGGTGATTTCGCCCAAGGCGGTGCACTCAATCTGGTCGTTTTTATAAAGGCGGATCTTGATCGGTGCATCGGCGTGATCGGTTTCCCAGCGCCATTTGCCGATGGAGACAAATTGGAGCGGCACGCCTTGTTCGGGGTGGAGGCCGGGGCCTTCGCCCCGAAGGTAGAGTTTGTTGCCGATACCGATGTAGGCGGTGACGATCAGGCGGGTCGTGCCGTCGGCGGAACGTGCGGTGGACGCCTCGACAGGTTCGTCGTCGGGTGGGTTGGCCTCAAACAGATCAGGATTGTCGTCGATGGGCGGTGGAGCCTTGCGGCGAGGGGCGGGTTTGATGGGAGGAGGGGTGAATTCGGGTTCGTCAATGACGTCGACGTATTCCACCGGGTGGGTGTCGGCGGGTTGTTCTTCGGCGACCGGTTCAGGGGAGGGCTCGACCGGCGCTTTGGTTTCGAGGACGGGGGTTGGCTCCGGTTCGGGCTCGGGTGTGGGATCTGGAATCGGGGCCGGTTCAGCCGCGGTGACCGGCTCTGGCGAGGGAATGATGGGGG
>JBBKWO010000013.1:0-48614 GCA_037969015.1 Opitutaceae bacterium | reverse complement strand
AAACGGAGCGCCGTCGTTGCCAACCACGCGTCGCCACGCGAGGAACGACAATCGCGCATCCTCGTCGCGACCCACGGCCATGAACGTGCGAAGCTGCATGCTGCGTGCGACCGGATCGGTGGGACGCACCTGCAGGACTCGCTGCACCACGGGCACCAGCGAATCGCGCACGCCGAGTTCGGCCCATGTGCGTTCGAGTCCCAGTAGGGCAAGCGCAATGCGGTTCCCGTCGTTGCTGCCCGACACCAGCGTCTGTGACAACGCGTCGCGATAGGCGACGGCAGCCTCGCGGGCATTGCCTTTGTCCTCTGCCGCCATGGCGCGCATCATCGGGTCTGTCATGTCCACCGCGCCCGCGGTCACCGTTCCCGATTGCGCTCCACCCGCAACGATCGGGGCGGCGGCGGCAAGCAGCACCGCAACCAACCACCACGCGCGCTCAATCACGGCGGGCTACCGTTCAACTTCCGGAAGTACTCAATCACCAGCCGGCGCTCGTCGGCGTCGAGTCCACGCAGTTCGTTCCATGCGGGAGGCGCAAAGCGGTTGCCCGCCCTGCCCGCTTGCGTGCCATTCAATGGCGTCCGTCCACCGTTGCCATTGGCGGCCTTCGCTTCCCGCGCACCTTGGTCGTCGCGTTCGTCCTGCTCAAGAAAGCGACCGGCATCCAGCAGGCGGCGATACAGCTGCTGCTGGCGCTGGGCTACCGCAGGATCAAGGCCCACGCGTTCCATCTGCTGCGCGACCGCCTGCGCTTCCTTGGCCAGTGCATCCGTGCGTCCGGTCTGATCGGCATCTGACACATCCGACAGTGTGCGTGCCACTTCGCGCTGTTGGCGCGCCAGCACCCGTGCTTGCTGCTGCGCCGCATCCCCTTTCGCGCCGCCAGGCAGCAGGTTGAGTCCCTGCATCTGGCCGTTCAGGGCACCCTGTTGCTGCGCCAACTGCTTGAGCTGCTCCATCATTTCCGTGAACCCCGATGCCGACTGCGCATTGTTCACGCGTTCGCGATCACGCACGAGGGAGCTGAGCGCCTGGTTGAGCGCTTCAGTGGCATCCTTCATGGCGTTCTGCGCCTGCTCATTGCCGCCGGGCTGGCCGGCTTGACCCATCGCCTGTGTGGATTGTGACACGCGGCGCTGCGCGTCGGCCATCGCTTTTTGCGACCGCTGGGACAGCAGTGACGAAGACCGAGCCGCCTGTTCCAACCGTTCTGCAGCCTGCTTTACACCCTGCTGCACGGCACCCTGCTCTCCCTGCATGCCCTGCGCATTGCCATTCTGTTTTTCGTCACCCTCGGTCTTCCAATCCTGTCGGCCGCCGAGGTATCCACGGACACCCCGGGCACCTTCCGACTGCTGGCCGTTCATAGCGGCGGCGATGGCATTGTTAACTCCGCCGGACTCAAATACGAATCGAGCTCCAAACGCCCGCCCGTGACGATCTCCATGGGAGGCAATCTTTCACGCCCCTACACCCGTCCCACCAAATCAGAGATTGTTTTTTTTGAGGAAATCACGCCTCCACCCGACACAACCGGCAAGACTGGTCCCGTCATCAGGCAACCCAGACTCTCCGTCACGCTGCCCGACGACAACCTGCCGTATCTGATCGTCGTCACCGCGGCGCCTCCCGGTTCGCCCCTCCCCTTGATCGGACGCGTGTTCCGCGCCGACGCGGAGGCACACCCGGCGTCCAGTCTCCGGATCATCAACCTCACCCCCGAGCCGGCAGCCGCCTCCATCGATTCACAGAACCTGGAGATCGGGCCCTATGTCAGCCGAATCGTCACCTTGAACCCTCCGACAACCGGCAACACCAAGTTTTTGCGATTCCAGTTCGGCGCCAAACAACACGGTGATTGGTCGGTTATCCATGACGAGTTCTTCCGGTTCCGACCGGAATATCGGATGTATGCGCTCATCCTGAATGTGAGCTCCCCAGATGAGGAGCGGGTGAAAATTTTCTTCGAACGCCCCCCTGTCGCCCGCTGACACGAGCACGTTTCTGCAGACCACCTGCCGTAGGCCAAGTCGAGTCTGCGCAGGTTAACTTCCGGCAACGGGCCGGGACCGACTCGTTGTCCAAACTCGCCCAAAAACTGGAAAGCCGCGCTGTAGACTTGATCAGCATGATCGACACCGCGCGCTTCAGGCTTTCGCCCGTTGATCCGTAGTATGATTCGTTTCCGTCGAGTCTGCGTTTGTAGTGCGGTCGCGAGCCCGGCACAGCCGGAATTAGACCGTCGCCCTGCCTCTCACCCGCCCCACACGGGCGGAGACGCCCGTGGCCACAACTCCAAATGTAGCCGCCCTCGTCCCCGGGGCGCGTTGGATACCAACCAACCGGAACGTTCCTCGCGCCTGCTAACAGGCTGCCTACGAGAACAACGCATCCAACCATTGGTTATCTCGAAAACACACCCTAACGCGTAAGGGTTGCCAGATGTGGCCGCGATCGATTTACGACAGACCTGCCCAGCCCCCCGTTCGCAGCACATGCCCCACGCTTATATTATCCGCAACATCCCGCCGATGTCTGTCGCCCTCGCTGCCTTTACCGGCTTCCCCGATGGCCGGAGTCATCAGAGCATCGTGCAGGATGAGCTACGTGCAGTCGGACGAAGCCTGCAACAGGACGAGCCGCAGCCTTTTTATTCCATGCGGGAAGTGTCCGATTTTTTCTCGTTACCGTTGCGCTCGGTCGCGCTGATCTACGCGGAGCTTGAAAAAGAGGGTCTGCTGATTCGCATCCGGGCGACCCAGACCAAACTTGCCGGGAAAAAAAGTTCCGCGCCCAAGCCGGTCAATGGCATCATCGGATTGCCTCTATGGATACCTGCCTTCGTCAACTCGCCCTATATCCGAGCCCTGCACATCCATCTCAACGAGCAACTCCGCCGTCACGGCTTTGTCGCCGATTCGATTTTTTTCCAACCCGAGGAAGAAAACGGCCCACAGTTCCCTGCCCATCTCCAAAGACATTCGCTGGACGTAATCCTGTGGATCAACACCAACTTTCGAAACGTCCAGCTCTTCCAATCGCTGCGCGATCTGAGGATGCGGCAGGTTTTCATTCTGCCGGCCGAGTGTCTGCAAAAACTACCTGGGCCGGTTTATCTTCAAGACTGGCTTCCCGCTTACCGAAAAATGGCCGACGCCTGGTCGAAGTGTGGTATAGAGCGGGTGCTTATTCCCGAGCCACTCGATAAAGCGTCGGCGACTCACGTCATGCGCAGCTACTCAGCCGCCATGAAATCAAAGAACATTTCGATACAGCTGGTTCCCGGCAGCGCACGTAATTTCATCACGATTGCGGAAACCGAATGCGCACGCGGCCACACCGCCATCGCCTTTCTGGAGTGGGCTAGTGCCGACGCCATCTGCAACGGCTACCCTCAGGCAATGGAGGACCTTACTAAAATGACCCGCGTTGGATTTTGTCGCGGACGCATTCGCATCCCCCGCTTCACGCAAGAGGGCGTGCGGGCCGATGTGGTTCTTTTTGACCCCAGCGCGATCGCAGAACGTATCGTGCAGGATTTGACGATGCACGTCTCTCTGCCCGAAAAAGTCATCCACAGCTTCCTGGCATCTTATCGGCCGTATTGTAATTTCTCGGACAACATCGACCGGGGCTTCACTCTACCGGGCGAACAAATTTGAAACCACATTTGGAAAATCCTCCAACTGTCACCGGATTCTTGGCTACCCATGGAGAACATTCACCCAAGGTCCTCACCGTTGCCTAAACGAATCATGACGAATCCACCGGTTACTCCACCTTAGACATGGGTTCGTCAGAAGCCGTTCCTCCATTGAAGGACCGAGGGTAGCAACACGATCATCTACATGCTTCACTGTGCATGGGGGCCCGGAGCAGGTGCTCAATCAGCATACCTATAAACTCGGACGATAAAATACTGCGGGAAACCGCCCAAACGTAAATGCGGTCTGTATGGAGTCTGTTCGGATTCCAAACCCGCAGTGACTGAGATTCATAAGCTTCGTGAAAACTACCCCGCTTAACCCCCCCCGCCTCTCTCGTTGCCTAGGGATTACCGTCGCCTGCCTTTTATTTCCCGTCATTTCTCCATCGGCTTTCGCCTACGATGTCATCGACGGAGACACTTGGACAGACACATCCGGAACTGCCTCGGTGGTTCTGTTGGGGAGCGCGACTTTGGGTGCCAACAATAGCATCGCCGATTTGACCATCAGTGCGCCGGCCAATGGCAAGTCTTTGCTCCAAAACGGCAGCTTCGACACCATCAGCCTGAGCGGATCAATCACGTTCACGCACAACGTTGCCTACAACATCAATACGCGTTTTGTCTATACCGGCACGGGTCCGTTAATCCTCGCGGTGAACACCGGATTATACCAGTTTAGCAACACCAGTCTGACCACACCGGGTTCCTTCCAGTCCTCAAGCGGTTTTACGAAAAACGGCTCAGGTTACATCGTCATCAGAAGTGACAACTCTTCGATCCTATCCGGCCCGGTGACTATTAATGCCGGATACCTCACTATGATCGGTGCTGGCAAGTTGTCCTCGTCAGTCGCGCTTGAACTGAACAACGGCACATTCACTCTCCAGGATGGTAACAATACCACCGTGGACACCGTGACCATGAACGGCGGCAGCATCGTATTGGGCGGCACCAGCACTCAAGCCAACGCCTCGCTCACCGCCAACAGCTTCTCCCTTAAAAAAGGTTCGGTCGGCGCAAATCTCGCCGGTGCCTCCGCCACTCTGACCAAGACCACTGCTGATACCGTCACGTTGAGCGGCACTAATACTTACGGAGGCGCCACCACCATCAGCGCCGGCATCTTTGCCCTGTCCGGAACCGGCGCCATCAATTCCAGTTCAGGAGCCTCCGTCGCCGCAGGCGCAACCTTTAGGAATAACTCATCCGTCGCCTTTAGCAAAACCCTCAACTTGGCCGAAGGCGCACTGATCGACGGCACCGGAGCGTTCACTCCGACCGCGACCACCATCACTGCAGACATCTCCGACGACTTCACCACCTTTGCCTTCGGCGCCACCGGCTTCACCAAGGCCGGCAATCTGGAGTTGACCCTCGCTGGCATTACCGACGGCACCTACAGCCTGTTCTCGGGCAGCTCGATCTCAGGCTCATTCGTTACCACATCCATCAATGGTTTTTTCCTAACGGATAATGGAGCAGGTAACTTCAGCGGACTCATCGGCCTAAACAACTTCGATTATTCCGACTCCACCAACCAGCTTGTGGTCACCAGCACCATCCCCGAGCCCGGCAGTTTTGCAGCACTCGCAGGCGTGATGAGCGCACTGTTTGTCGTCGGCCGGAGACGCCGGTCATAATTCCAGCGACACACCTCCCGTTTGACGCGGACAGGGATGCGGGCGTTTCATGTAGACACACGTCACTCTCGTCCGTGCAGACATAATGCAACGTCGCGCCGCTCCATAGCCTGCCTGATACGTGACCCGATATCGGCCCAAATAGATCATCTCAGAGACATCAGGCCTCCCCCCGCCAGCCCCTAGAAATCATACACCATGTCCCTCCCCTTCTTCAGCAAACCCACACGCCCGCTCGCGCTCAGGATACTAGGTGTTGTTTCGTGCCTGTTCTTCGCCACGACCGCCACCCATGTATACGGGGCCACGACGGAACCGCCGGCCAGCACCTTCACTTTTAATCTTCCCGCCAGCGCGACCACGTCCGCCGGCGTCTATGATTCTAATGGCGTGCTACTCCGCACGCTCTGGCGCGCCGAGCCGTTTGCCGCCGGCGCGCATGTCGGAACCTGGGACAACAAGGACGACCTCGGCGCAGTCGTCGCCGACGGTTCCTATACCGTCAAACTCATCCGCCACAACGTCAGCTACACGTGGGAAGGCACCATCGGTAACAGTTCCAGCAGCTTCACCGGTCCCACAGTCTGGAAGAGCTCAGTCACCGCAAAAGGCATTCAGGACATGGCCACGGATGGAACAAACCTGTTTGCCGTCAAAGGACACGACGAAGGCAAAGTTCCCATGTTTCGCGCCACCGTCGCCGATCCGTTGGCCGTCGCAGAAAACATGCTTTTTGGTGCCAACTCAAAAGGGTCGCATTGGATGGGATTTCGTCACGTCGCCACAGATGGCACCCGTGTCTACATCTCCAGTTCACTGACGGGATATGATAAATCGCACACTGCCTTTGTTGTAGCCCTCAACGCAAACGACAGTTCCCGTGCGGCCTTCACCGAGCATGGGCAAGTGGTCGACCTTTGCGTCCTCAACGGCGAGGTTGGCCAGCCCACTCGGCCCAGCGCCTATTATTACCAGTCGGCCATCGACGTCACTTCCAACGGCAGAGACTCCCGCGTGTGGGACTCCGCCTCGGGGTTGGCTGTCCAGAAAACCGGCTCCGTGCTGGCCGTCGCCCACGACACGCTTAATCAAATCAAACTCTACCACAAGACCACCGGGAAACCGCTCGGTTCGATCCCCGCCACCAACGTGCAGCAAATCGCCTTTGCGCCTAACGGTGACCTGTGGGGCATCCACAGCAACGGCTCAGTCAGTCGCTGGACCGGCGTCGGCTCGACCAATCAACTCGTCCTCACCCTCAGTGGTTTATCCGATCCAGTCGCTGTCGCCGTTCATCCCAACAACAACGATCTGGTCTACGTCGCCGATGGCGGCACCAGCCAGCAGATCAAGGCATTCAATCATGCCGGTAAACTGCAATGGACCTTCGGCGCGAACGGCGGCTACGGGAAAAATGCCAATATCACCAAACCGACCTCGGCCGATACCGCGCGTTTCGATTTCGCTTTTGGCTCCTTTATCACTCCCTATGCCGACGGCTCGCTGTGGGTGCGCGACAGTGGCAATTATCGTAATCTTCACATCAATCCCCAGCCCGGGGCCGCCACTCCCTACATCCATCAGTTGATGTGGATGTCGCCCTATAAAATCGCCTGCGACCCCAACGATCCCAAGCGCCTTTTCAGCAACTGGCTCGAATTCGAAATCGATTACACCAAGCCCCTGCTCCCCGGTGATCCCGACAGTGCGGAAGGCAACGGGGGCTGGAGACTCGTGCGAAACTGGGAGCGTGCATTGCTACCGGGCATGCAACTTAGCGCTACCGCTTCGGGCTTCCGCAGTGTTGTAAAACTTACCAATGGACGGACCTACGCACTGGCCGGACAATCGTCGGCACCACAGCTTCTCGTCGTGGAATTAATGGACGATGCGTCCCTACGCTCCACCGGCGTCACTCTCCCCCACAGTGTGCGTCTTTATGCAAATGGAGACCTGCGCTACTCCACTTTGGCGAATGACATCGAGACGATTTACAAACGGAGCTTTGCCTCGTTCGACGACAACGGAAACCCCTCGTGGGACGCCCCCACCGTCATGGCCTCCCACCCCGGTAATCCCACCACCGAGCCCAACGGCTCCGCCAGCTATTGCGGTATTTGGTTTCCCATGACATCCACCGGAGTCATCGCGGTTTTCGACGGCGTGGGTGGCTTGGTTGCGGACTTCCCCGACAGTCCCAAGTTTCGACTGGGCGGTGTGCAAAACGGCGCCACCTCTTGGCTCTGGAAAGCCAGCCCAGGCGTCATTCGCGATGTCCCCCCGGACAAAAAAGGATCGTTCCCTCACGTCGCCAGCGCGAGTCAGGTCACCGGCATTTCCGTTTGGGCGTTTGGTCGCAACATCCTCTACGGCTACAACGGCAATGGCAACGGAGGTGATAACCAGCACAAACATTTCTGGGACAATGGTCTTTTCGTCGGCCAGTTCGGAATCACCAACCGCGAGAACCCCAACGATACCTCCATCGCCAGCCACGCGCATAACATCCTCACCGTTGCCCAGGTGACCGTTGACGGGGTGCCCTACTACTACACCTCCGACGAGGGTTCTCACGCGGCAGTTCACCGCTGGAGAATCGACGGCATCAACA
Organism: Opitutaceae bacterium; assembly: GCA_037969015.1. Classification (GTDB taxonomy): domain Bacteria; phylum Verrucomicrobiota; class Verrucomicrobiia; order Opitutales; family Opitutaceae; genus JAUWBF01. The sequence goes on along the minus strand of JBBKWO010000013.1, from coordinate 40,651 downwards.
CCATCGTAGACATGTCCGTCCCGGTCCGGGTCGGCACTCGGTAAACGCACGACATCAAACCCTGCCTCGATTCTGCGCGTCCGCCCACGCAGCCCCCATCTATCTGTCCCTTTACTTCATCATGAAATCATTCGCGAGCCTCCCCCTACTACTCCCTGTTCTGGTTTCCGGTTTGTTCAGCACGACCGGACTTCACGCACAGGAAGAACTCAATCCTACTTCAAATAACCGCGAGATAATGGTCGTGCCCGCCCCCGGCGCGGTGACCATCGATGGCAACGACAAGGACTGGGATCTTTCGGCCGGCATCTGGAGTTATAACGATCCCACCATCGTCAAAAAACACTCCGTATGGACCCATTTGATGTGGGACGAAAAGGGCATCTACCTGCTCGCACGCTACAACGATCTGTCTCCGCTGAAAAACGCCACCCGTGGCATCGACTTCAGTAACAGTTGGCGCGCCGACGCGATGCAAACCCGCGTCGTTTTTGACTCCAAGACGCCCGATGAGCACCAGATGCACATCAACCTGTTCTACTCCACTCCGGAAGAGCAGCCCTACATGATCGTCAAGCATGGCGGTTTCAGGCCTCAGGCGCCCTTCGACGACACCGGACCGGACCGCCCCGACCTGCTTGAGCGTTTTGGCAGCTCCATGGAAAAATTCGGCGCAAAAATCGCCTTTAAGGCCCGCGACAACGGACAAGGCTACAATCTTGAGGCCTTCTGGCCCTGGTCCTACGTGCGCATTGGCGGCAAACCGCTCGCACCTGGCGACAATTTCATCTTCGGTATCGAGGCTATGTGGGGCTCCTCCGACGGCCTCCGCACCGCGCATCGTCTGGCCGATATTTTGAAGAACGATCAGGTTAACCGTATCTTCTTTTTCCGTGCCCGAAACGGATGGGGCCACGCCGTCATCTCCGCCAAAGGCAACCTGTCGATCACCGCAGAGCAGACCAAGCTACAGGCCGCTCGCCTCAAACAATTCGTCAACTACGACACCGAGGGCCCCGTTCCGATCAAATATTCCCTCCCCGGAGACCGCGACGTCACCATCGCCATCGACAATCCGAAGGGCGAACGCGTGCGCAATCTATTCGGACAATATCCGCGTAGTTCCGGCAAGAATACCGATTTTTGGGACGGCCTCGACGACCATGGTGATCCGCTGCCTGTCGGCGATTACGTTGCCACGGTAGTGGATCATGAGCCGGTTCAGGTTAAGTTTATCAACAGCGTCTACAACGCAGCCACTCCGCCTTGGGCGACCGATTCGGGCCTCAAGCTCTGGGGCTCCAATCACGGATATCCCACCACCGCAGCCACGCGCGGCGACATCACGCTCATCGGCTTCACCGGCACCGAAGGCGGCTCCGGTCTGCTGAGGGCCAACGCCAAAGGCATCATCCAATGGGCCGACAAAAACGAAATCCTCGATGTAACCATCGGTGAAAAATTTTCCTACTCCGTAGCCAAGGATACCTGGATCTCACAAACCGTCCTGCGCCGTCACGATCTGGAAACCGGGGCGCTCACCACCTTTGATGACGAGGCCCGCAGCCCCAACAGTCCGCTGCCCCTTAAAAACGATGTCGTCGCCGACGCCTCCAGCATCGCACTGCGTGACGGCAAAGTCTTCGTCTGCATTCCCGGTATCGGCCTCTATCGGATGGACCCTTCCTCCGGCAAAATCGAGGCGACCCTGGAGCTGTCCGGACTGCTTGCTGTGACTGATCGCGACGAGACCATGTGGGGCCTGTTTGCCGACGGACGCATCGCCCTTTTGGATAATGACGGCCGCGCACAAGGCACTGTTTTCACTGCCTCCAACCTGAAAAATCCCGTTCGCCTGGCAGTGAGCCAGGACAAGGCACGGTTCGCCATCAGCGATCCAGGCACCAATCAGGTCTTTATTTACGATGCCAAGGGCGCGTTGCAGCAAACCATCGGCAGCGCCTACGAGGCGGTTAAGGGCAAACGCCCTGCAGGAAAATTTATCGAGACCGACCTGATCGACCCCCTTGGGCTCGACTTCGATTCCGGCGGGCTCCTCTGGATCACCGAAGGCGAAAGCTCCTCCCGCCGTGTCTCCACATGGTCCGCCGATGCAAAGCTCGGACAACAATTCTGGGGCGGTGCCGATTACGGTGCCATGGCCGGTTTCCCGTTGGCCTTCGACTCAACCCGCTTCGTCGCCCACGGACTCGAGTTCAAACTCGATCCCAATCCCGATATCAACAATCACCCCACGCAGGAAAAGCCGCTCATCTTCCATCCCGAGCTCAGCGACACGCGCGGCTGGATCTATCGCCTGAATGGCCACGAATACGCCGTCAATGCACCCAGCATGAACGGTCCCCAAGACCTCATGATCGCCAAGCGCGATGAAGCCGGAGTATTCCGTCCCGTCGTTCGTATCAAGTATGCCATTACGTGGGGAAATAAACCCATGCCCGGCACCGCATGGACGGATCTCAATGACAATGGCGTAAAAGATCCGGGCGAAACCGTCGCATTCGTCGACGGGAAAAAGGGATATTGGAGCATGGGCTGGATGAAACCGGACCTCACCCTCGTCACCGCCGATCAATACGTCTATCCGCTCAAAGGCATCACCAAGACCGGCGTCCCGCTCTATGATTTCACCAAAGCGGTCCGGCCTGAAAATACGATCAAGGTCAATTTGGCGGCCCAAGGCTCCACCGGATCTGTCGTCATGGATATGGCCGGCAATATTTCAGACGGTATCAGCTACCACACCGTCGACGGTCGCAGCGGTGCCTACCCCAACCTCTACCAACGCCACGATGCACCTGCGGCACGTCGCGGCGTGCTCATCGCCCCCTTCCGCACCAACGGTGTGGTCGAAAATGTGCCCGCCGTCGGCAGCGTCACCGCATTGAGCGGCGACCGCGGTGAATGGTTCATCCTATCGATGGACGGCATCTACCTGTCCAGCATCCTGCAGGACTCCAAGGGCGACGTTACCCTCGACGAAACCTTCGTCGGTCAGGAATCGTTTGGTGGATTCTTCTGGCGCGATGAAACCGGTCGTGTGCTCGCCCAGCTCGGCGGCCCCTCCTACCGCATTGTTGAAATCACCGGACTGGACACTACCCGCAAGGAAACCCTCAAGATCAAGCTGACCACCAAGCAGCGCGCCGCCGGCATCAAGCTCGCCGAAAAACGCCTGGCCGACGTCATTGAGGAACCCGAGACACTCACCATTGCGCGTCTGGCCTCCCTGCCCCGTTCCGCTCCGAATCCCGAGGGCAACACCAACAGTGATCTCATCGAAAACGTGTCCACCGTGCGTGTGCAGGAAATCGGCGATCCCTCCCGCTGGTTCCGCACCGCTCTCGCCCACGACGGCACTTCGCTGATGATTGCGTGGCAGGTCAACGACTCCAATCCATGGCGCAACGGCGAAGGCTCGTTCACCCACGCGTTCATCGGGGGCGACTCCGTGGACCTTCAGCTCGACGTTCCTGGTCGCGGCCCCATCCGGGTGTTGGCCGCGCCGCTCGGCGGCAAAAACACGGCGATCTATTGGCAGCAAAAGGCACCCGCTCAGGTCAACCCGCTGACCTACGTCGTCTCCAATAATAATGCCAACGCCCAGCACTTCGATGTCGTCCGGCGGCTCGACTCCGCGAAGCTATCGGTATCCACCGGCCTGCGTGGCTACAGCGTGCTCCTGACCATTCCGCTGGCCGACCTCGGTATCGATCCCACCAAGATGAACGAGATCAAGGGCATCGTCGGTGTGATCTTCTCCGACCCGTCCGGCACCAACCGTGCCTCGCGCCTCTACTGGCACGACAAGGCGACTGGTCTCGTCTCCGACGTCCCCAGCGAGTCCAGACTCAATCCCGCTCATTGGGGCAAAATCCTGCTGACCCAATAACCCGACCTCACCAGTCGCATCCGTAATCACAGCCGGGAGGTTCCGACCTCCCGGCTTTTTTGTGCCTATCAGGAAACCCCTCTATGCGCCGTGTCGACTTTCCGACCGGTTCAGCCGATTCCAGTTCGACTGGCACTTCAATATGCGCGGGTATGTCACCATGGATTCGCTGCTCGACCTGCGTGAGCAGCGCCTCGGCCATATCCTCGATTTTAGCCGTAATCCACGTTACCGGGAACGGAGTGAAAAACGTCATCTCTTGGTTACGATGCGAAACCAACATGACATCATCCGGCACAGACACATCATGCTTGAGCAAGGCGGAGATCAGCCCCCGCGTGTAGGTGTCGGGGAAAATCACCAATGCATCCGCCCGCTTCGACTGCCGCGCATAGTTTTCACCCAACAGGAATCCGGTTTCCTCAATACTCAGCACGCCTTGTTCTGATTTAAGTTCAGGCACATTCACGATATCCAAACCTGCCCGGATGGCCTCGGCCTCGACCAACACCTTGATATCCGTCAGCTCCCGTGATGTTTGCAATTTTTGTGCATTCGTGAGCCTGCGCAGAACAGACACACTGCGACGGCCCGACTCAACAATCGCCTTCACCGCCAGGCGGGCAAATCCGGCCCGATCCCAATCAACTCCGCCCAATTTGCGGGGCATCGACAAGCTCATGCCCGGCACGTCCAACGCATCCATCCACTCCTGATGCTGCGTGGTGGAAATCACCGCATCCACCTGCCGGTCCTTGATCAAATTACGCACGGTATCCGGGACTGTTCCTCGCTCGGAGCCGAGCCGGTGATCAAAATACGACACCGTCTGAACGCCCCTAGCGGCCAACATGCGATAGATATGCAAATGCACACGTCCGTGGAATTCGCTGCCGCCACGAAAGTGCAAATCCTCTCCATGATACAGGCAAACGCGCTGTAAGACCTGCTTCTGCTCCGCGACAAACGTGCCTAAGCGCGGACTCTGCACCAGCAGCCCTTCCTTCACCAACGGTCGCAACGCGGACTGCACGGTAAAGTAATTCGTCCCCCAAACCCCGGCCAGCGCCCGAATGGGAGGAACGCGCATGCCGACACTCAGTGCGCCTGACCGGATCGAGTCACGCACATGCACCGTGATCTGCCGCTCCACCGATAACGCACGGTCAAAGACAACTCCACTCAGTAGAGTGAGCACAGCTTTATGGGTATTTGATGTAGATGGCATAAACTCCGAGTCAGCACCCGCCAACCCGCTAAAACTGCATGGTGCAGATTCTGAGCATGTAAAGAATCATAGGGCTCCTTTCTATTTGACCCGATATATCATTAATATCAATACGGATCATACCCTAATGAAAAACGCTTACACCACCTCTCTTTGGCGTAGTGAAATCATCACTACTCTCCAAAAATCCACGGCCATCGTTAGCCTGCTCGCCATAGCCCCGGTCATCTCTGCGGCCGAGATTCATTTTTCAGACACCGCTACCGGTGCGGCTACGTGGCGTATCGACAGTGTCTGGAGTGGCGGCACCCAGCCCACCGTTGAGGACGACGTCATCTTCGACTTCGCCAACACCACCACGATTACATCGATGGCGTTGCACACATCTCCCGACGACTTTTATGCCAACAGTCTGACGTTTGGGTCAGCCACCGGACCCGCCTTGGGTGCTTTCGAACTTCGCAACGGAAACTCCGGGTCAGCCAATCGAAACCTATTCCTGACCTCCGGTGCCATTACGGTGGCGTCCCAAGTGACCGGCACGCAAACCATGCGTTCAGCCCAAGGAAAGACCTCGCTGTTCGCCGTGGACGGCAGCTTTGAAATCAACAACAACAGTAATCAGCTATTCGTCATTAACTCCTATTTTAGTGACCACACCGGACCGGCTTCGTTGACCCTGACTTCCACCACCGGAGGTTCCATCACGTTCGGCGGTTTTAATACTCACACTGGCGGCACCACCATCACCGCCGGCTCATTGGTCACCGCCACGACAGCCTCTGCCTTCGGTGAGGGCGCGGTGGCCATCGGCTCAGGTTCGGTGCTGGATCTGGTCAATACCATCAACTCCACCGTTGCCGGCCTCAACGATGTCGGTGGGGCAGGCGGCACCGTTACTCGGTCGACCACCAGCAACACCCGTAATCTCATTCTCAACGGAAGTGATTCCTACGCGTTCAGCGGCAGCCTCACCACCTCGGGCACCGCCACTGCATCCCATTTCACCTTACAGATCACCGGCGGCGGCACTCAGCGTCTGTCCGGAGACAATACCTACGGCGGCGCCACCACCATCACCGACGGCACCCTGCTCGCCAACAACACCACGGGATCGGCTACCGGCACGGGTAACGTTTCCGTCGGCGCTGACGGCGTGCTCGGCGGCACCGGCTTCGTAGCCAGCGCTTCTTCCGGCGCATCCACATCCACCTTTTCTGCAGGCGATGGCGGTGCGGGCACGTTTACCGTTACCGGCAACCTCAGCTTGCAGAACGGAGCGACTTTCAACTTCGAGCTCGGTTCCGTCTCCGACAAGATCGTGGTCGGCGGCACGCTCCGAGGCAGCACCAGCGAAGGTGACTTGGTTTTCAATTTCTCCGACGCCGGAGGATTACAAGCAGACACCGCCTACACCTTGTTCGACTACAGCGGTGGCAGCCTAAACAGCTTTGACGTCTCCGACTTTTCACTCAGCGCGACCAGCATTTCGGCCGGGTTTGTCCTTGATGCCGGATTCGGAATAGGCGGCTGGTTCATTGATACGACCAACAATCTCCTGCAGGTCCAGTTCTCCGGCATCCCGCTCGCTCCCATCCCCGAGCCCGCCACAGTTGGAATGCTTGCCGGTCTGCTTGCTCTCGGCTCGACCATCGGATTTCGCAGAAGACGCCACGCAGTCTAAGCCCCCCCTCCCCTTCCCTTTAACCCATGCCGTCGCAACGTTATCGGACGGCATTTTCTATATGAACAGACTCCTGCCCCTGTTGATCGCCGCCTCAACTGCCTGCGCCGCACCTCTGGAAATCGGAAAAATTGCGCCCGCCCCTTTACTTGACGGCAGTCCCGCCGAATGGTCCGGACTCCCTGCGCACGCACTCAATAGCGAAGCCGGCAAGGCCCGCGTCCGCTTTGCGCAAGACCGCGATAACCTCTACGCCTTTGTCGAAGTTCTCGATACCAGCCCGCTGCGCAATACTGCCGCACGCCCTCAGGAGATGCTCAAAGGCGGTGACGCCATCTCCTTTTTTATTACATCTCCATCCGGCCCGCAGCGCGTCATTCTCGGACGCCACGAGGGCCAGACGATCATCTACACGCACCAGCCCCGGTCCGGTAAAAAAGCGCCCTACGTTTTCACTTCGCCCGTCGGTTCTGCCGCTTTCGATTATGTCGGTCCACTCGATGACGCCCGCGCCGAATTCTCTCTCACGCTCTCCGGCTATAACGCCGAAATCGCCCTCCCGTGGAAAGCACTGGGCTTTCGCCATGCTCCCGGCGGCGCCAACGAAGGTTTCGCTTTCGATTTCCAAGTCATCTTTTCCGACCCCGCCGGTTCCACCAATGCGGGCGCAGTCTGGCTCCACGCCACCGAGGGTCCCGGACTGACCGTTGAGGACCTGCCCACCGAGGCCACGCTTTATCCCGACACGTGGGGACAAGCCGTGTTGGTCGATGAAGCCAGTGCTCTGGCCAATACCGCGACGATCACTCCGGTCAAAGCGCAGGGTTCCACCATTGACCTCGACCTCCCCCGTGCCGGCCGGCTCACCGTCAACATCACCGACCAAAATGGCTGGGTGCTTCGCGAACTTGTCCTCGCCGAACAACGCAAATCCGGACGCAACATCATCGTCTGGGACGGCCGCGATCGCTACGGCGATCCCGTGCCTCCGGGTGACTATCATTGGAAGGCGCTGCTCTTCGACGGCGTCGGCATGAAATTTCTGGGCGGGGTCGGCAACTCAGCCCGACCTCCCTTCCGCACCGATGACGGCGCCGGTTCACTCGGTGGTCAGCATGGCAGTTCCGGAGTGGTCGCCGCCGATGCCGGCGGAATCTACATCGGCGGTGGCGCCCAAGAAGGCGAACCCTCGTTCCGCAAAATCGACACCGCCACGGGCAAGTCGTTATGGAAACGTTCCCCCGGCAATTTCCAGACCTTCATCGGAGTCGCCGCCGCCGAGGACATGACCGTGCTCCTCAGCACCGTCGGCAGATCACCTAAACAGAGCGTGGTGTTGGCGCAGGTTGATCCGGCCACGGGCCAAACCATTAAGATAGCCGGCAGATCCGAGATCACTATCGAGACCGATTACGATCACAGCCTCATCTACGATGTAGTTATCGCCGGTGGTCGCGCCGTCTACAGCGTGCCGGCCGAAAAACGTCTCAGCCTAGTTGATCTGACTTCCGGAAAAAAACTTCCCGACATCATGATCGAAGCCGGCGGCCTTTGCCGCATTGACGGCGACTCCATCCTCGCCTGCACCAAGGACGGTGTGATTCGCGTCAATCTGAGCACCGGACAAACCACCAAGATCATCACCGGACTGACCGCCCCTGCCGACGTCGCGGTGGAACCCAAGACCGGCAACCTCTTCGTCAGTGAGCTCGGTGCCCGCCAACAAATCCTAAAATACTCACCGGCTGGAAAACCCATCGTCGCCATTGGCCGCGCAGGCGGTAAATCCGGCATCGATCCAACCTACGATCCGATGGCCTTCAGGGACATCAAACGCATCGCTTTCGCCTCCGACGGCACCCTCTGGATGAAGGAATTCGACGACGTGCCGAAGCGGTTTGTCCACATCACCGCCGACGGCAAATGGATCGAAGATTTTTGCGGACCGGTGGCCTACAACACCTTTGGCCCCGACCTCGACGACGTATCCAAAATTTATTACAATCCCAGCGCGAAGAGTAACAGCGTTTTCGTGGAAACCAAAGTCGACTACGACGGTTACTCCAAAGACCCGACCACGCCCGGCAACTGGAAGATCACCGCGACTCACGATCTGGCACTCGGTGCCGACGGAAAAACCGTAAACGAGCTGATGCAAGACGTCGCCCAAATCGGCTACGGCCACGTCATCGCGTTCAAAGCCGACAGCGGCCGGCGCTTCCTCTTCCGCCTCTCCAAACCCAACCGCGCCTCCACGCCCAAGGGCGCAGGGCTCTGGGTCTGGCAAAACAATCGCTGGGTGCCCTTCGCATTTCTCAGCTCCGACTCAAAGAACGCCGGCCCCTCATGGCGCGATGCCAACGGCGACGGCCTGATCCAGGACGGTGAATACTTCGAGTCTCCCGAATACGATCGTTATGCGTGGATCGGCCGCGACTTAGTCTTGAACGGCGTGAACGGAAAACTCGCCCCCGCCTCGATCGACAGCCAGGGCCTGCCCGTCTACGTCGGCGGCAAGTTTACGCCCTACCTGTCTGAACCCAACGACCTGATTTCCGGTGGCAACGTTTTCCCCTCCCCGCAGGTCGACGGCTCGGTCTACTACGCAGTCAATACCGGCCCCCACCGTCACCTTTCCTTCTGGGATCGAGCCACTGACAACCGCGTCATCAAAGTCACCGACGGCAAAATCGAATGGATGACCGGCATCAACAATCCCCAAGACAGCTTTACGTCTTTTGCCACTATGTCAGGCGTCGCCGGCATCGTCGACGACCTCGTGTTGGTGCACAACGTCGAGCCCTCCTCCTTCATCGCTTACACCACCGACGGCATGCTGCTCGGTAATGCCGGAGCCCTTCCCGACGGCTCCAAACCCAAGGCCGGCGGCACCGCTATCTACATCGAGCACTTCACCGGTCTGTTCATCAAAGACCCCGCGTCCGGACGGCGCATGTTATTTTTCGTCGTCAGCGGCGACGACCGTATCGTTGAGATCACCGGCCCGGGTCGGATGGATCGCTTTGAAGGCGAGATCACCCTGCCCAAGGGCGCCGCAAAACTCGGCGGCGAGCTTCCGGTGATCCCTTACGCCGCACTGCATAGCAACGTGTCCCGCGGACTCGGCATCGACGGCGAAGACAGCGAATGGAATCCCGGCGTCCCGCGCCTGAGCATAAGCGGCGACCAAGGCGTGGTCGGCGATGTGCGCATGCGGCGCGACGGCGGTGCGCTGAACATTATTGCCGACATCGTCGATGCTACGCCGCTGCAAGCCGGCGAAGGTCTGGAAATCGCCTTTGGGAAAAGCGCCAATCGCCCCGAGGCCTTGTTGTCCTTCATCGCCGATGGAGGACCCATCGATGCCAAAAATCCTTGGTCAGGCAAGGTGACGCTCACCCGGGTCGGCATCGATATACCGACAACCGGACTCAAAATTGCCGCCAAGCTCCGTTGGCAGAATCTTGGCTACCACATCGAAGCGGAAATTCCGCTGGATCTGCTGCCGCAGTTTGCAGCCGACACGCCGCAAACCTACCGGCACGAGGTCGTCGACCCGCGGACCGGTAAATCCAGCGGCCTCGCCGACACCACCGAGACCCTGCCCGACCTGCTAGGCCCGCTCTTCATGAATCTGCGGGTGCTTCTAAATGAGAACGGTCAGACCAAGCCCATCCCTCTGGCCAGTTTGTCACTCATTTCAGTCACCCTGCCTGCAGCGCCGGTTAAGAAATAAATGCAATACGTAACGGGATGCCTGGTCTGCATGGTGGTGTGCACTAAACAGACCGGGACAGTGCCCTCTTAGCTCTGGGCCTGCTCAAGCCAGGCCCAGGTCGCTTGCTCGCACTCCGCCCGCGGGCCGACAAAGGAAGGCGGCGCGGGTAAGTCTAACTGCGGTGCGACCGGAACCGGTTTGCCGCCCCACTCTGCGGCAAGTCGCTTAAACGCCTCACCGGCCGGTTTGAGTCGGTTCTCCGTATCGATCAGACCCAGATCATATTCCAACGAGCTAAACTCATACTCCGGACGGATGTCGTGACTGCACCACCAGGTGATCCAGTTGACGCCGCCACGAATCGCTTCAGTCGTCGCGGCCTCCAAAAACGACGGAATCGTTTCCGCCGGCATCCAGTCGGCCGAGGCTCCGAATTCCTGCAACCACACGGGCTTATTAGCGTCGCCAGCATGCGCACGCGCCAACGCCGCCATGGCCGGAGCCAGACGTGTGCAAACCGGGTCCATCGCCCCGCCCCGCCGCCGTGCGCCGGTGAATTCGATCCAACAATGTAGCGCGATGATCGATTGGCGTTTCGCCAGAAACTCCGGCGAAAAGGTATCCGGATAAAACCACGGCTGATGGTCCACGCCGTTCACATGCACTGCCTGCGGACTCAGCTTTTCGCATAGGTCCAACATACGACCGGTCCAAGCATCGCCCTCCGTCGGCGAGGCCGACTTCCAGCAACAGTTGAGTTCGTTACCGAGATCGAAACCAAGGAAGTTCGCATGCCGGTTGAGCCGTTCGGCACACTTGCGGAAATAAAGCTCCACGGGCTCATGCAACTCCGTCGCTGTGTAGAAATCGTTCGGCCGGTCAAAGGTCGGACGAAACGCCCAGCCACTCAGCCAACCGGTGAGCATGGTTACGCAGACGTCGATCTTCCGCTCCGCCGCCAGCTCCATCAGGCGCTCCAGACGATCTAAATGCGCCTCGCTGACCCAACGGCGATTCGGTTGAAAAAACGGCCACACCAGCATGACACGGATGTGATCCGCCCCCATGTGCGCAATGGCATTGAGGTCACGCGCGATCTCGTCCTCCACAAAATCGTTCCAGCAGAACCACCACTTGCGTGACGGCACATAGTTAACGCCAAACCGGACAGAGGAGAATGTAGTCACTTTTTTAAAATCGATGCTCAGTTCACTAGTCCACACGCTCCAGTTTCACGAGACGTTGATTTCCGGAATCATAGACTACGACGCGGTCGCCACTGGCAGCCAAAGTCGTGGGCGCATTCAAGGCATCCAGACCGGATCCGGGTTTATCCAATCGGCCGAATGCTGAGAACAATTTTCCGGTAAAATCAAACCCGAGAACCCGATGACGCTTGGTATCGGAAACCCAGATACGATTCGACGATGTTGTCAGCGTAATCTCATCTCCGAAATGTGATTCGTCGCCTTTGCCCCAAGAGCGCCAGCGGCGGGTTTCGGTCCAACTGTCTCCGTTCTTAGAGAACTCGATGATCTGGCCATCGGCAGCCGCCGCCAATTTGCCGGAGTCGAGCGCGGCTAGTGAAGTCAGCGTCTTGATCGGGGTGGTCGCCTGCAATGTCACCGGAACGCCGGGTTTACCCGTGGGGCGTCCATCCCAGCCCACCGAATAAGATAAACCACGACCTTCGGCATCCACCACGACAAGCGTGCGCTCCTTGTTGATTTCGACCACCGCGCTAGCTGTTAGCTTTTTATTGAGTTCATCAACTCCATCAAAAATCCGCGATGGGGCATTCATACCTCCGCCATAAATCACCGGCTTTCCCCAGCGAATTGCGGGGGCGACCAGCACGTCGTTGTCCAACATCGAAACACCAAAATACACTTCCGCGCCAGGTCCACTGTTATGCACCGGCGCAGCTGCACCATCACTCCAATCCCAGACGTTGTTATCGCTCCAGACACGCCCCTTGCTGTCAATAGCCAGCCCTTTACAGGCGGCCAGCGCACCGATGCGTCGAACGATCAAGAAGCGTTGGTCGGAGGCGCTCCAATCCAGTAAATGCATTACGCCCTCGGCACCAGAGACCGCAAACAGATCGCCGCGCAGATGCGCCATACCGCAACCGCTCCCCAGCTCATGATTGCCTTCGACGTAACCGATGAATGAACCGGATGCGCCTCCGAGGACCACGCCTGGGGCCGGATTAAGATCACGGTCAAAACGTCGAATCGTGCCATGCCAACTCTTTCCATACCAGTGACCAGAGAGCCATTGTGAACGATCTCCGGGAATATTAAATGGTCCTCGCTCATCGTCGGTAACACCTGAATCCACCCGCATAAATTGACTGTTCCTCATGACGTAAACTCCGGCATCAGGCCCCACCTCAACCTCCGCGGCATTGCTATCCAAGGTAACAATATCGCGAGTCTCGCCAGCGGCATTTACCCAGAAGACCACGTTGTCGCGGACGGCCGCGGCCCAACCATCATGCGAAGAAAAGGATAAACCTGTGGCTCCAACCGGCAGCTCCACCGCACGTTCACCGGACGGCGCGGTCACGGGAAGCGTGTAGAGCTTTCGGCCTAATTTCAGCAAAATGGTATCTCCTAAAAGCACCATGGTATCGCGATCATTTCGACTGGTGGTTGGAGCAATTTGGTAGCTAGCGACCAGTCGTCCATCAACCGTGTAACGGTTCAATACGCCGGCACCGCCGCGATCCCAGAGTGATCCAAAACGATCTTTGATTACCGCAAGGCCACTGGCAGTTTCATCACCAAAACGCACCAGCGTCTCGCCCTGTTCGCCGGAGTTGCCGAGCACGCCAACACTGCGAAGCGACTCACTGAGACCAATGACCGGCAACATCAACGCGCCGAGCGTAGCGATAAAAAGAGAACGGGGGAATTTCATTTGGAGGACTCCTTTTCAGTGGTAGCATGGCGGTCTTCAAAATGAAGACTGCCCCAGGCATTGGGGCTGAGCATGATTTCGCCGGGCACGTCATTCACGAGTCCCGTCGCTTGGTTGGACCAGTAGTTGCGGAAGATATTGGTCGTGCCGTCGGCATCGCCATAGATGACGCCAAAATCGCCGCGTAGATTCTGACCGGCAGCGGCGGACAGGCCGAGCTCGGCCAACGGAATGGAGACCTCGACCTGATACCGATCTGAGGCACGCTGCACCGCGATGGTGACGTTTTCCAAACGCCGCACACTGTCGACTTTCTCGCTGCGCCAGGGGCTTTGGAATACCACGGCCTCGTTCGCGGGCGCGTCGGGCAAACGATGACGGTAGAGGACCGCGATGTTTTCCTTGCCCATGGGGGCGATGAAGAGACGCAGGTCACCGGGCACCGGAGAGGTTCGCTTGGGACTCGCGGTTTCATCCGTGCCGAGTTGCAGATCGATGCCGTCGCCAGTCTTGAACAGCGCCTGCCAGTCACCGCCGTTGTTCACCCACGGCGAATTATCGCGCACCGTGTAGTGCAGGTAGAGGTTCGAGCCATCTTGGGCAGCGCGGACGGTCACGGGGAATTTGCCTCCGTTATCCCACTGCGCGGCCGGCACGCCGGACCAGTCGTCATCCTTGCCATCCACGACCGGTGCAGTCGTGAGCAGGGTAACCGTGGCTTGTTTCGCCTCGGTTTTTTCAACCACGCGACGGACCCGGTCACGCTCGGCGGCGGCGGATTGGACGGCGGTCACGGTCAGGCTTCCCTCGCTCCGCTGGGTCTTGTTCAAACCGTCGATCCGGTAGATGCGATAGGCGATGCCTCCACCTTGAAAATAGTAGTTACCTGTCTTTTCAGACCGGCCAAACGTGCCGCCAAAACATTCGCCGCCGAGGATGCCAATGCCGCCGGCCTGCGGATTATTCATCAGGCGGACGTCGGGAAACAGTTCGTCGATGTAGAGGCCGTCGCTACTGAGAACAAAGGCGCGCCCATGGTTGCCGTTGAGCAACGTCACGTCGGATTTTTCATCGAGCGGCACCATGCCGCTGAAGAACAGCGCGCCTTGCAACTCGCCGGTGCTGGGCAGCGGAGCATTGTGCGAACCGTGCACGCCGCTCCACTGATTACGGTAGGTCCACAGCAGCTTTCCATCGGGCGCAAAGGCGCGCATGTCCGGAGTGGAGTTGAGCACCGTGTTGCCGAAACGATCAACGGCGCTCTCGACCATATTGGACCCCGGCAGGTCGATAGGCACGCCAGCGCGGGCGGCGTCATTAAGTGCCGGATACTTGGGCGCACCTCCCGGCCACCAGCCGTCGGGCTTCAGTGTAACCAGGACATTCTTACCACCGACGTTCGCCGGCACCCGAATGGTCAGGTTTTGGAAGTCATGACTCCAACCGGAACCGGCGAGATTGTCCGCCGCCGTGGCGAACTCGATCTCGTCCGCCTGCATCGCGGCATCGCCGTTGCGATCGACCCAAAGCATGCCGTAGCCGTGGTTGGGCATCACCCGCTGGATACCGCCGCGTTTACCCTCGATGATTTCGACATTCGGGTAGTCTCGCTTGAAGGCGTCAACAAACACCTGTGGTGGCAACCAGTCGTTGTCATAGGCAAATTGATGCGCGGATGACAGACAGGCCAAGGGGCGCAACGTGCCGTCCGCCTTGAGCTCTTGAATCCAAGTGGCCTTGCCCGAAGTGATGACAAACGTGCGTCCGTCCTGACGCCAGAACGTATGCCGGCGGCCCGACTCGCCTCCGAGGATAGAGAGCGGCTTCGCGGTATGGGTTTTGAAATCGAGTTGGAATAACGTGCCCTGCCCGATCCAGCGGCTCTCGTCGGCATAGTCAAAACCGGCACCTTGCGCGCCGTAGTTGGTGGGGCCGAAAAATTCGTGAACCATCTTACCTTTGCGAACATCGTAGGCGGCAAAGCGCTTGGGCTGCCACCGCTCGCTTTCGGTGACCCAGACCAAACCATCGACCACGGTCAGACCGGCGGGATTTTGCATTTCCTGCGGATCATACGGACCGGGCTCAATGCCGCCGGACTTGCCGATGACGTTGTCCGCACGACCATTGGACTTAAGCACACGCACGACCTGCGCCTCCGCATCACTGACGTAAAACCGTCCATCCGGCCCGATGGCCAACCCCGCAGGGCGGCCCTTGAGTTTGGTGATTTCTTTGGTCGATCCATCGGTCAGATTAACTCGCGCCAGCACATTGCCGCCGAGGACCGCGTAGAGTTCGTCGCCCGATGAAGCGAGCGCCACCGGATCTGCCAAGGGAAACGTCCGCAAGACTCCGCCCGTCCCGGCATCGATCTCATAAACATGGTTGGCAAACGCGTCGGCCAGATAAAGCCGACCCGCAACCAAGGCCAACCCGCGCAGCGCCAGTTGTTCCGGGCGTTGTCCAGCGGAGCCCGGATCGACCTCATAAGTCGCGATAGTCGGCATGCGATTTTCCCTTGAGAAGTCCGAGCTCCGTCCGCTCTCGATATCGAAACGCACCAGAGTGATCTTCATCTCCGATTTCCAATCCGGTTTGGTCCGGTCGACTGTCGCCCCCCAGCCGCTGCCATCATAGGCCGCGTAAACATAGCGCGCGTCAGCCGCGAGCGCGATGCGCCCCAGCCCGGTGCCATGAGGTGCATTAAAACCACGGATTAAAGCTCCCTTCGCATCCAGCACGACGACCTGGTGCCCGCCCTCGCTGACCGGCGTGCCGAGGACGACTTGCGTGCCATTGGTGGTCGCGGCGTGAAACGTGCCGTGGTTGGATCCCGGAGCATCAACAAAATCAAATTCATGCACCGCGCGCAGTCCCGGATGCGAAAGCCCGCGCCAGTGATATTCACCCGGAGGTGCAATGTCACCCGCCTCGGTCAGTCCGTCCCAAACGAAACGATGCGGGCCCTTGGTGGTCGGCTCACCTGAAACCAAATTTCTGATCCGGTTACCCTGCTTATCCTCGATGACGATGGTGGCTTTGCCGTCCATCGGTTGGTTGAAATTCACCACGATGCGACTCGCCCGGTCGGCCGCCTCACGTTCCATTTCCGCCAGATCAACCGGCTGCCAATCATCCGGTGAAGGCGACAGTCCCGCATGCGCCGCTCCAGTGGAAGCATGCAAAAACCGTTCGAGTTGACGCGGCTGACCCAATGGACCGCCGCTCCACTCCACCGCAAAAGCGGCGCGCAACTTTTTCCAACCCGCCGCATCGTTGACGATCTGGGAAGACTTCACCGAAAACTCAAACCGTGCACGTTGATCCCCGCGGGTCACCCGGGCATCCGCCGCGGACAACAGCACCTTGCGATCACCACTGATGCCGGCGGTGATAGAAACGTCCTTCGCATCGGCAACAAACGATTCCGCCTCGATGGTCAGCACCAAGACATCGCCCTTGCGGTCAAACGTGTAGGACACCTCTGGCGAGACCACACTGGAGACGGTGAACTGGTCCTCGGCGGCAAAGCCCCGAGGGGTGAACACGGTGAACAAGCAGGCAGACAGACAAACCGATAAAATTAAACGTAACATGGGGGAAAGGGGGTTTCTAGACATGCAAACGACCCGCCAAATAAACCCGAGTCCATACACAATACAGACGCATTATCCGTATCGCCAGACCATGCCCGAAGAAATTGGATTACCTACCACATGTTCACTGAAGCGACCCCGACCAACGGTGCCGCTTCATCAGTCACCCCATGATCAACATTCACAGCGCTTCACTCACCCCGCCTCCGGTCATTTTTAATCTCGGCCAAAACTACTCCGCCGCCCGTCGACTCTGGCAGGGTATTCCCGGCATTGAGTGCACCACTGGCGGACGTCTGTATGCCACCTGGTATAGCGGGGGCGAAATCGAAGGGCCCGAAAACCATGTGCTGCTCGTGCGTAGCGACGACCACGGGACCACTTGGTCGGAACCCTTGCTGGCGATTGATCCTCCCGGCCAGGTGCGCGCGTTTGATCCCGTTCTCTGGATCGATCCACAAAAACGCCTCTGGCTCTTCTGGGCTCAGTGCTTCAGCCCACTCGCACCAAAGTGGTCCTGCTGGAACGGCGTCGGCGGCGTTTGGTTTATCCGCTGCGATGATCCTGATGCCGATTCGCTCGCATGGACGGCACCCGAACGCATTGCCAACGGGATATTGATGAACAAGCCCATCGTCCACACCAACGGCGAATGGCTGCTGCCCGTCTGCGCCTGGAGCAATCGCGAGCCCAAGATTCCCGAGCTCAAGGACGAAGCCCTGTCCAACGTCGTGGTTTCAACGGACAACGGCCTTACGTTTTTCCGCCGTGGCACCGGCGCCGAAGTTCCCGGTGCAATCATCGACGAACCCATGGTCGTCGAGCGCAAGGACCGGTCGCTCTGGATGCTGATCCGCACCCAATACGGCATTGGCCAAAGCCACTCCAACGACGGCGGCGCCACCTGGACCCGCGGCACTGCCACCGGTATCGCGGGCCCTGACAGCCGCTTTCACATTCGACGCCTGCCGAGTGGACGCCTGTTGCTGATCAACCACCATGGTTTCAGCGGACGCTCCCATCTCACCGCCTCGCTTTCCGAAGACGATGGACTGAGCTGGTGCGCCCACCTGTTGCTCGACGAACGCCCGAATGTCTCCTACCCCGACGCCACGCTGACCGCCGAGGGACAGATCCTCGTGATCTATGATCGCGAGCGTCATGACGACAAAGAGATCCTCCTGGCCGGCTTCACCGAAGCCGATATCCAAGCAGGAACGGTTCACTCCAGCGGAGGCTTCCTGAAACGTATCGTCAACCGGCCTTAGCCTCATTGATCGCCCCGACTTCTCAACCCAACCAACTGATATTCAGATAACCCAAACCAATCCCATGCGTATCCTTACCTCCCTCATTGCCTCGGTCCTGATCGCCATCGCGCCCCTCAGCGCTGAAACCCTCGTCAAGAGCGGTGAAACCGTCGCCTTTCTTGGTGACTCGATCACCGCCGGCGGCGCCGCCACTCCCGGCGGCTACGTCCGACTCGTTGAGAGCGGCCTCAAAGCCAACGGCGTCGATATCAAGGTCATTCCCGCCGGTATCGGCGGCCACAAATCAGACCAGATGCTCCAGCGCCTGCCCGGCATCCTTGCGCAGAAGCCCGACTGGTTGACCCTCAGCTGCGGCGTCAACGACGTCTGGCACGGTAAGAACGGCGTATCGTTGGAAGACTATAAAACCAATATCACCGCCATCGTCGACCAGTGCAAAGCCGCCGGCGTTAACGTCGTCATTCTTACCGCAACCCAGATCGGTCTGCCGATCGGCAACGATAACAATATCAAACTCGACGGCTACAACGCCTTCCTCCGCGATCTCGCCAAAGAGCGCGACCTTCCCCTCGCCGATCTCAACGGCGACATGGCCGCCACCCAAGAGACCGACACAGCCGCCGGCCTCAAACGCTCCCTCACAACCGACGGCGTGCACATGAACATCTACGGCAATCTCATGATGGCCAAAGGCGTGCTCGGCGCGTTTGGTCTGACCGATGCCGAAATCGCCACCGCCAGCACCGCCTGGCTGGATGTGCCCGATGCCTACCAGTCCAACATCAAGCTGAAGCTCACCTTACGTGAACTCGCCACGCTGGAGGAGCTCGCAAAACAACAGGGCAAGTCCGCCGACGCGTTGGGCGAGCAACTCGCCACCGAGGCCGTTAAAAACGCGATCCAGGAAGTCGTGAAGTAAGTTTCAACTTCGCTTCAAAAAAAACGCCGCCCCGATCCGGGCGGCGTTTTTTTGCGATCAGTGAAAATCGTTCAGTTCCGACGACGCCGGCAGAACGCCATTCCGCCAACAGCCAGCCCCATCAACAGCGACCAAGTGGCGGGTTCGGGGATGGCTGCGAATGAAATGCTAATCGAATCGGCCGCGTAATCGATCGTGTAGGCTCCGGCTGCATCGCTGCCATCAAGTAGCAGATTGGCAAAAATGCCGCCGACACTGGTGGCGGAAACCAAGGTGTAGGTGCCATCGGCCGGCGTGAATCCGTTGACCAGACGGATATCAAGCGTCTCCGATCCGCCGAGTGTGAAGACCGCACCGTTGCCACTCAAAATCAGGCTGTCGAAAAGGCCGCTGCCCACGGTGCTACCGAGATCGAAAGACATCTTGGTTGTGCCACTGAGCGTCAGATTGGTATTCACCAATTCAAGACTGCCGATACTGGACGTGCCGCTGCCATTGCTGCCGAACCCGGCGGTGATCTCGCCACCGGTCTGGTTCATCGCGAGCACATCAAAGGTCGTCTTGCTGGTGCCGTTCACATAGGTGAGTTTATCGGCCGCGCTCGAACCGCTCAAAATGCCCGAATTGGTGAAGTTTAAAGTAAGGTCGGAGCCGGTTGGCCCAGACGTGCTCTCGTTGCTACGCAGGACCGCGGCAAGACCATCGACCCGGTAGGAGCCGGTGCTTGCGGTGGTGATGGAGCGAGTTCCCGTCTTGTTGCCCTGAATCTGCAGATTGCCCGCGTGAACGATTGCGCCGTTATTAGTGATGGTCGTCGCACCACCTGTGTTAGTCGTCAGCAAGCTCTTCAACAGCGTGGTCGTGTTGGCTTTCAGATTTAGGGTATTACCTGCATAATTGGTGAACGCGACATTGCCTGATTGTAGCGTAAAGTTAACCACAGTGGTGCCATCCCCCACATTAAACACCGACCCGGTGGAAGTCGCCGACCCGTTGAAAACCGCCAACACGGCAGTCGTCGCAGAATGACCCATCAGTGTATCTCCCAAAACGTTGACTATTCCAACAGCCGCGGTTCCCGCGGCATCACGACCATTGTGAAACTCTATGTCCGCAGTGATCTGTCCCCCCCAGTGAATCTGCGCGTCGGTGGTCCCGGCCGTCTGGCTGCCCAGTTGCAGGGTCCCCGTATTGAAGAATTTTCGACTCGATACCGTGGAGCCGCTTTCGACCCGCATGGTGCCACTGTTTTGATTATCAACACTGACGGCATTGCCTCCGCCAGTCGGCCGACCGGTGGTGCTGCTCAGGACAATCGATGAACCGTTGGCCATGGTCCAGTCCCCGGTATTGTTGAAGTTTCGACCGATCCCCGCGTTGTTGCCTGCGGTCGCCTCCCAAGCGAAGTCCAAGGTAGCCGCGTCCATCGACATGATGGCGTTGTTGGTGAAAATCGCATTACCCTGCGGGGCCGTGTATTCGAGCTTGAGAGTCGAGCCGGAGGCGAAGATGGAATCACCGTTAAGCGTGAGCGAAGCACTGCCGCCGGATACCTTGATGGTCGATCCAGCCAGAGCAGTGACCGGGCCATTGAGTGTAAGATCCGAGTTCGTCACCGCCGCTTCGGTTGCGGCGACCGTGAATGCTGAGTTAGCCGCCAGATTAAATGTCCCGTCCAAATTGGCGGTAAGGCTTCCCGTTGTGCGCGCTGCCGAAAATGTCTTACCCGCCGCGATATCTATAACGATCCCTCCCTGCCCCGCGCTACTGGTAAACGCGAGCGGGTTGCTCGTGCTGCTGACAGTAAAGTCTTCCTCTACGCTGAGTTTGTTTATCGCACCACCCGTGGTCTGGGTGATCGTCAGGTCGTTGATCGCCTGACCCGACCCGGAGGAAATCGTGACCGTGCGGGTGCCGCTGGTCACATCATCGAGGATGACACTATCGGACGAAAGCGGAACGCCATCCGGGTTCCAGTTACCGCCCGTTTCCCAAGTGCCGCTGGTATTGGACACGCCTCCACCATCCCAAGTGATCGCCTGGGCCAAAAGTGGGAGGCACGACAGGAGCGCGCCGACACGCGCTGCCGTAAACAAAGCATAGGGGTAACTAAAACGCATAAGACTAGCATCTTTACATTCGCGTTGTGTTCAATCACCCGACTTTGTTACAAGTAACAAATCATGAGGGATTCTTCCCAGTCGCCAACCATCCGGGAAATCGCCAAAGCCGTGGGCGTATCGCCGATGACCGTAAGTAGATGCTTAAGGGATAGCTCTTTGCAGAAGACAAGCACACGGGATAGAATCAAACACATCGCACGGTCCATGGGCTGGAAACCTAATCCCATGGTCTCGGCATTAATGAGCCAGCGCGCACGTCAGCACGGCGCCCGGGAAACCGCCAATCTGGCGATTTTCGATCCACGTAGTGACGAACCGTCAGCCAACTCTGAACTCATTGTGGGCAGTCTTCAGCGGGCCTCCGAGCTGGGTTATCACGCCGAAGTTTTCCCCTATCGGATCGGCGAAACCAATCCGGGTCGCCTGCGTTCGATTCTGCAGGCCCGGGGTATTCGCGGGATAGTAGTCATGCCCTTGCCCGTAGCCACGTATACGATCGATTTTGATTTCGCCGGATTCGCTGCGGTTACCCTGGGTTACAGTCTGGTGGAGCCCGTGTTGCCCCGGGTGGCCAACGACACCCAAAACAATGTCCACACCGCGCTGCGCCATTACGAGGAACGCGGTTACCGCCGCGTCGGTCTGATCATGTCTGACGACGCCAACCGGCGTATGCTTTGCCAATATTCCAGCGCCGCAGACAGCTACGACCGGTTTTTCTCCGACAAACTTCGCGTAAAGCAACTGATCCTGCCCAACGAAGATTTCAGCCCCGAATGCACGCTCGAAATCATCAATTGGATTCGCAGCGAGCGCCTCCAGGGCGTGCTGTCATCGGCGCAACATATCCAGGAATCCCTGATCATCGCAGGCGCCAGAGTTCCGGATGATTTCGCCTACATCCATCTACACCGCTGCGGACCGGAGACGACCAGTGTGGACCAGTTGCGCAAATTTGTCGGGCACAAGGCGACCGACTTGGTCACCGCAATGATCCAGCGCAACGAAAGTCACCCGGTGCAATATCCACAGATCATCGCCACCCCGTCGGTATTGGTCGAGGGAGCGAGCGTTCCCTTGATCAAGTCAGACTCTGCGCCAGACGCCGAAACGGCCATGGTCACCGCATGAGCCCGGTCAACAGCGGATCAAGGGCGTCCGCCCAGATGACATAGCCGGCCTTCGACGTGGGCACGATGGCGGGATTCGCGGCAGGCGTCTCCGCGCCGGCGACCGTCGCAAGCACAGTCGCCAGCATGACGAGCAGAATACGAGAGGAGCGTATCATGGAATTATTTTTCCAGCTTGATGGTCCCCCACTGGGCGGGCTTGAGGCTGGCCTCGGTGGGCACGTCGGAAACCATGCCGGTCTCCTTGTTATGCCAGTAGAGACGCGAGGCGCGGTTCGTGCCGGTAGGATCGGAGAAGATCACTCCGGCCATGCCCTTGATCTCAGTGGCTTCCACCGTGTCCAGACCTAGCTCGGACAGCGGGGTGGTGATCAACACGGTGTATTTGCCCATGCCAACCTCGACCCGCACGCGGGATTTAGGCAGACGACGCACGATGTCGAAGTCCTGCGCGTTGGCCTGATTATTGGCGACAACGTAGGTCGTCGGATTGTCCTTCGTCTCGGCGGTCTTCTGCCAATAAACAGCGGTGTTTTCACCGAGGATGGGCGCGGCCAGCAGACGGATCGGCCCGCGGCCGGGCACATCGAGTTGCAGGTCCACACAGTCGCCGCCGATGAAGGCGTGGCTGATGCGACCCTCGTCGTTTTTCCACGGGCTGGAGTCGTTGACTTGATAGGCCACGACGAGGTTTTTGTCGTCGCGGGCCATCGACACGCGGAACCATCGTATCGGGTCGCCTGCTTCTTGAATGCGGGCGGCGGGCAACGCGCCGATCAGCGATTGGTCGATGGTGGTGTCGGGCTTCGGCGCCGAGTTCGGCAGACTGTCCACCCGGGCGATGGTGAGCACCTCGGGCTCGGCGTAGGCGCTCTTCTTGGAGGCCTCGGCAATCTTCATGCCCTTGGCCAGAAGTTCGTTGGTGAGCGTCAACTTCATCGTCTGCTTGCGGGTGGAATCGAGTCCGCGCACCTCGAGGATGCGGAAGGACGGTCCGCCCAGCTGCACGAGGATGCGGCCCTTTTCATCCCGCCACATAAAACCGCCAAAGGACTCCTGACCTACGAAGGTCTCGTCGAGGGTCACATCACCCTTGGCATCCTGAAGGATGCTGGAGAGGTAGAGGCCGTCCATCGACATGAGGAACCACTCGCCGCGGTCACCACCGAGCGCGGTGATCGCGCCAACGCCGGGCACGCCCTCGACCACGCCGTTGGCGCGGAAGGGAGCGATGATCAATCCGCGCTGGGCGGCGGGTCCGTCGTGGCGTTTGTAGAAGTTGGGATAACCGCCGGTGCGGCCGTCGACGGTGGCGAAGTTGAGTCCGTCGGAGATGTTACCGGCATTGTCCATCACCATGGTGCCGACGTTGCCGTCGTTGCTCGGGCGGGTGTTGTCGCCCGGCCAGCCGCCGCGGACGAGATTCTCAGGGCGCTCAGGTTTGGTGAAGTCGTAGATCGGCACACCGCCGTCGGTCATGCCGGTGGGATGAAAGACCTGTTGGTCTGCGCTGATGATGGTGAGGTCGGGGCGAACCCAGGCGACCGACCAGTAGTGTTCGGCACCACCATAGCCCGCGATGACATCGCCTTCGTCTTCGATGCCGTTCTCGTTCTTATCGATCCAGGATTTGCTTTCGTTGACGTTCTTGGTGTGGCCGTTGTCACAGACCACTTGGACGACCGGACGGAAGACTCCGTCTGCCCCGCGTTTGGCGATGTTGAATCCGCTGATACGAACGTTGTCGATCCGCTTGCCGCGGTAGTAATCGACGGCGTATTCATGGCCCTCGTGCATGAAGACGTAGCCGCGTGATCCTTCGGACAGATCGGGGTGGAAATAGAGCGGCTTTTCCTGCGTCGGCCGGTTCATGATATCGGGGTTCGGATCGAGTTTGAACTCGATACCGAGCGCGATGAAACGGCTGGAGTCGTTGGTGAAGGCGAAACCCGACATGCCTCCATAATCGGCGGCGCCCCAGAACTGGGCCTTAAGCTCGCCGTCAGATGACCAGCGGGTCACGCGGCGGCTCGTGCCGCTGGCTTCGGTGACCCACAGATTGCCGTCGGCGTCGAAGTCGAGACCGTTGGGAAGAATGAAATCCGTCTCGATAAACTTGCCCGCCGGACGATGGTCGCCGGACGCGGGATAGGCGGTGCCGAGCTTGTGCGCGACCTTCCCGCTGGCGGTGAAGATCGTGACCTGATTCGTGCCGTGATCGCTGATGGCGAAAAGACTGGAGTCCCGATTGATCGCCAAACGCTTGGGGTCTTTCAGACCGGTGGTGGTGAAGACAACTTTGACTACCGCACCATCCGCATCGAGTCGAGCAACCCGACCGTCGGCGAGCAGGGCCCAGAGCTGATCGTTGTGACCAGTGACGGCGATCAGACCGGGATCAGCGAGCTTGGCCTCGACCGCACCGCTGTCAGGCGCCACGCGCCAGATGCCCTGTCCCGGCACAAAGGCGTAGAGCTTGCCTCCGGCGTAGGCGATGGAGGCGGTATCGGGCACGGTCTTGTAGTCAACCGGCAGAATGGTCTCAGTGCTGCGGGCTTCGTTATCAAAAAGCACGATGGCGCCGGTCTCCAGGTTGAGGCGACGAATCATGCAACGTTTGGTCCAGCTCTCGCGGGAAAGGAGATAGGCGAATTTGTCGTCGAGAGTGATGTCGACGAGCTCGGTGCCGTCGGTCCACTTGATGATGCCATCAGGGGAAACCCGCATCATGCCGGAGCTGCCTTCGGTGCCGGTGAACCCGAGCAGGATGACGTCGCCACGCGAGGCGGCGGTGGTCGGATGGCCGTGGTTGCTACCCCAGGTGCGGGTGCCGGTGTCGGTGGTCCAAGGCGGAGTGGCGGAATTATAAACGCTGTTGAGCAACTTCAGGGTGACGGGATCGTGGTCCACGATGGTGGCGGTGTAGTCACCGGGGGCGACCGGGCTGCCGGTGTCGTCAAGGCCATCCCAGAGATCGGTGCTTACTCCCTTGTTGCGCGGGAACTGGCCGATGAGATTACGCACGCGCACGCCGGCGGCGTTGTCGATGGCAATGGTGACATCGCGGTCGGACGGCAGCTCATAGGTAATGGGCACCGAGCCGGCGGTGTCATAGTTGACGAACTGCTTGAGACGGGCCTGCTGCAATGCCGTCTGGGAGGCGGTCAGTTCAAGGTTGCCGTGGTCGGAGATGCGCACCTTGCCCCACCCGTCCTTGGCGCGGAAAAAGAAGATGCGGTTGACCGTGTCGTCGCGCAGGTTGTCGACCAAACGGTGCACCAGAGAAGTTCCATCGGAAGATCCCCACATCGCCTCAAGGCCCAATACGAAGGTATCGCCCGGCTTGAGCGGTTTGGCCGAGGTGCGCAGGTAGGACCAGGGCCAAAACGTCTCGAGATTATAGCCCTTGCCACTGTCCCACGACTTGAAGGCGACCTTGCCGCCAAACTTTTCCATGGTGACGCCATATTTCTCTAGCTGGTCGGGCCGCGCCGGGCCGGTGGGATCGTAGGGCGGTGCGGATTTGAAGCCGCCGTGTTGCACGATCATGTAGGGCTTCTCCTCGGTGGACGAGTAAAAGGCGTTGATGTGCATCTGATGTTCGT
This sequence comes from Opitutaceae bacterium, assembly GCA_037969015.1. Classification (GTDB taxonomy): domain Bacteria; phylum Verrucomicrobiota; class Verrucomicrobiia; order Opitutales; family Opitutaceae; genus JAUWBF01. The sequence continues at coordinate 14,536 of JBBKWO010000013.1, read as the reverse complement.
CGGGGCTGTTCTCGTCGAAAACGACACGAGCTTGCAGGGCGTCGGCCTTCCAGCTGTTGCCGAAGTCGCGCCCGCGGGTGGCGTTTTTCATTGGCGAGGCGTCGCTGTATCGCATGAGCAAATACACGCCTTTTTCGTCCCACATCACATGGGTCCATACGCCGTATTTTTCAACCAGCGTTGGATTATTGTAGCTCCAGATGCCTGCGCTGAGATCCCAGTCGGAATCGGAACCATCAATGACCACCTTGCCGGGCGCGGGCACGGCGGTGATTTCACGATTATTGGAGGTTGGGGTGGCAACGAGAGAGTCGTCAAAAAGTTCGGTGGCGCGGGACAACGGAGCCAACGCCAGTGCCAGACAAAGGATACGGGAAATCATGAGTATAGAATCTAAGGTGTGTGTAAAATTTAGCGGCGTTCCTTGCCGGTGAAGCCAAGCGACCAGAGGGTCGACTCAGGCCCCTTGACTACGAGCCCCACGCGAAACGGAACGTATCCGTAGGAATAGGCACGGAAGTGGACCTGATTCCAACCGGCACGAAGCGTGACTGTCTGAGTGGCCGTTCGCAGGTGATTCGGACCGTTGGTGCGTTGAGCATCGCGGTCATTTCCAGAGTAAATCTGTTCACCGTTAACAAACCAACGGGTGGGCAGCATCGGGTTGAGCTGGAACTCGAAATCAACTTCGGTCGCAGTCGGAGAATAGATCCAGGTGGCACCATACCAAACCTGACCGCCGGTGCCATAAATGACCCGGGTGTCCAGATCCGCCGTTGTCTCAGGCGTCCATTTGATCTTCTTCGGATCTGGCCAATAACCCTGAATCAACTCACCGGAATAGGTGGCATCAAAATCCAAGGGAGCGACATCAGGAGGGAACGTGGTCTTCTCAAAGTAAGCCTGCACTTGGTCCTTTACCTTGCCCTGCGGGTCGCGACTGAAGCCCTTGGCTTCCTTGCCGCCAAAGGGACCGAGCACCTGCCAATTGCGAACGACCACACCGCCATCAAGTCCTTTAAACTGCGCGGAGCCCCATGAGCCGGGATAGAGACGGGCTTCGCTGGGTTCGTCGTAGGTCTCGGTATTGGCCGAGCCGTCCTGATTGGCCCACCAAAACTTGAGGTGCCCGCCGAGATTGGCGTCAAAGTTGACCTGCGTGCGCACATCGGCGCCGAAGGGCTGTTGCATCGCCGGAATTGCCGCACGGGGGATTGCCGCGGTGAGCACAAAGCCCTTGCCGTCGGCATCGACGGTCTGCCCCAGACGCACACCGGGCAGCGCCCCCGCGTGCTCAAAACGCACTTCACCGACCGGCGAGCGGTAGATCTGCGGACGCGCGGAGGAGTGATCCAGCTTCGGATACATGCCGAGAACGGCGGGCACGAGGTCATTGCCTGACTTGAAGAGGCCGAAGACAAAACGCACATCACCCGGCCGGCCATCGGGGCCCTTGGGCGCGGCGGCCTGCGAGTCTCCCTGAATGTAGAAACCGACCGTATCGCCATCATGGTCGTGGGTGAACAGGCGCTCCACCGGCGGAAGCGGCTTGGGCACAAACGCCTCGTTCAGCATCACGTGCCAGCGCAGGAAGAGTGTATCCGGTTCATAGAGACAGCGAATCTCCACGGTCTTGCCGGCGGATGCCAACACGACCGGCTCGACCGACTCCCAACCGCCAAGAGTGGCACCGGTCAAATCGATCCCGCCCAGTGCGGGCATGAAGCGCATGACACTGGTCTTGCCGACGCCGCCGCGCAACGTGAGCGCCATTTCGGGCGGAATGCCCACCTGCGAAGCGGAGAGCTTCAGGCGGGAAGGTAGCGTGGTGATCGGGCGGATCGGATTGTTTTTCAACGACCAGCCCTCGATCTCGTAGAGGAAGGGGGTAAACTTGCCCGAGGCGTAGTAGATTTTCCCGTTGGTCTTGTTGGCATACATGGACCCGGCAAAAAACTCGCCGGGTTGAATGTAGAGGCCGGCGTCGCGATTACTTCCGCTGGGGAATAGCGTATCCACAAACAAGCCGTCTTCGGTGTAGAGCACCACTCCCGAGCGCGACTGGTCGATCACGGACAGAATGCCATTGATCGGTTTGAAAATGCGCATGCCGCCGGCGAGTTCACCTCGGGCAGGCTCACTGGCAAAGGAGGACCGGCCGACCCGCCACTTGAGCGCATAACCGCCATCTTTGGCCGGAACGTAACGGGAGACTTTATACTGGGCTCCAAAATTGGCCGTGAAGCTTTTGCCGCCACGCGCGTGGACGTAATACCCATCGGCCGGCGTTCCATCGACCTGCATCCAGTCACTGTTGAAGTTGTCGGTCAGCTCATTGCCACCGTGAACCGCGTCGGGTTTGCCCTCTGCCCGGGCGGCGAATACAGGATCGGTCACCACCTTTTGCCAGCTTTCGAATACGGGATTTCCGTGGGAATCAAAACGGGCCGGTGCTGCGCGCCAGATGTCTCGGCCGCCCATCGCGGGGGCGATGTAAGACAGGTCGGACAACCAACGTTGACCATGATAAGTCAGCACCCTGCCGGGCAGGTTGGCCGGACGGAGTTCATCCTCGTCGACCTTGCCGTTGTCGTTGGCGTCATTCCAGAAGAACAACGTGCCGTCGCGCGTCTCGAGACTGGCGGAACGCACCCAGCGATCTCCATCGAGACGGTAGATGGTGAAATTCTGCTCACTGCACAGATAGAGCCGACCGTCGCGACGAACCGCCATGATCTTGTCGAGCCCCACGCGCTGACCGGAGCTCACGTCGGGCCAGACGGCGTCGACCTTCCATTCGTGCGTGTCGTAGTTGATTTTGAAACGGGTCAGCCAATCACCCTGCCCCGGCAGATAGATCATGGAGGCGTCATCGGGATCGATCCCGTAGCCGTTGTTGGACTTGGTCTGGTAGGCCATGAACTCACGGATGAGTTTGCCGTCGGGGCTCCACTCGCTCGTGCGATTGGGGCCCTCCATCTCGACCACCAGCAGACGGTCCTTGCCGGTCGCGTCGGTCCAGGTGGCGATTTTCTCCGGCGCCATGAACGTTTCCGGATCATAGGTGCCGGGTTTCTGCCGGTCGAGGCGGCCATAGGTGCGTTGGACGTCACCCTTGGCATCCAGCTGGTAGACCTTATTGGCGGCGGAATCGCTGAGGTAGAACCGGCCATGACTGTCCACCGCCATGTCAAATGGGGTGATCTTGACGGGCACCTGCCAAAGCTGCTTCCACTCGCCTGCGGGCAGACCGTTTTTCAAATTCAACGAGCTGACCACCCAACCGGAGTCCGCGCCATGCAGCGCATAAAGCGTGTTGCCCAGCAAACCGAGCGCCTTGGGTTTACGCAGCGGCAGTTGGGTGAGAATCTTTCCGTCATCGCCATCGTGCACGGTCACGAGATCAACGACCTCGGTTTCACTCGGCACGTTGCGACTACGGACGAGATTGCCCTTCTTGGTGCTGATTTCTTCCAGCAAGTGGTGCTGGGCCACGTAGAGAATGGTTTTGCCCGCACCTTCGGGCCGCACCGCCAGAAGGTCGGTCACCTGGCCGGGAGGATCGTAGGAGTTGCGGCGATGAGCCTCGGGACTCACCCCAAAGGATTTCCCGTCGGTGCGAAACACGATGGGGTGACCACCATCCGTGCTGTAGGCCCAAACGGTTTCGCCATCGGTTGCCACCGAGGTGCCGCCGCCGGCACCACCGGAATTGAACGCACGCAGAAACTGACTTGGACCGACCGGCTTGTTGAGGTCGAACATCGGATACTGCATGCCGTTCTCCAGATATTGATAATAGAAAACCGCGACACCATTGGCCCCAACCGCCACGTCTCGCATCGGCGAGTTAACCGGGTCACCGTAAAATGGCACCCCGTCCTTCCAATTTTCCGCGCTGGGCAACCAGGATGAAGCACCACCGGCCCACTTCGGCGTGATCGCATGCCACTCGCCATCGACCTCCCATTTGGAGGCGGGAGAGTAGATGCCCTTCACTCCGTATTCGCCCGGAGGCACGGGCATAAAGTTTTCATCCAGACCATCCCAGGTCTCGGTGAACTTGCCCTGATTCTCTTTGGTCACAGTGCGCGGCTGGCCGGCCACAAAGTTGCTGACGATCCAATCGGGATTGTCCGCGTCGGTAATCGCGAGAGTCACCAGATAAGTGGCCGGCAAACTTCCCTGAACAGGCAACTGGTAGGTAACGGGAACACCTGACGAAAATGCGATGTGCGAAAGAAAGAGACCAAGACACGCGCAGACACAAAGTCGTAGCTGGGGAAGAACGGGGCGGAGCTTCATAAGATTTAAAAGTATATATTCTATACAAGTGCGTCAATCACGGAGCCCGCTTAATGTTTTTAACCCAAACCTCAAAGGCTGCATGAATTACCCATCCCATTCGCCGGGAGTGTCATAGCTGACCAACTGTCCCGGCAGACTCTCGCATTTACCTCCGGCACTCGCCTCTTTGACCATGCCCACCAGTGAGTCAGCAACTGACTTGAGTGATAGTGCAATGTAGAGCGGACCGACCGGAAGGTGAAACGCGGTTGGTTCATTCCGATGGCTGACCACCAGCAGATTCTCATCGATGGTCAACTGACGCTCGGCCAGCAGCCGGCTCAACGTCACCAGATTATTATCCGGATAGATAATGACGGCATCCGGCCTGCGGCGCGGATTGGACAAAAGCTTGAAGTAAGCCGCCTCGATTTCCGCCCGCTCTGCATCCACGGTGAGCGAGCCGCTGTCCACCAAATGAAACCAGGACGCGCTGGTTTTAAGCCCCATCGTTTTGCAAAGGTTGGCAAAGACAACACCGGCCCGTTTCTCGGTCCACTGGCGGGTCCGACCAGATGTGGTCAAAATACTGGGAGATGCGATCATGGCGACGTTGAGCCGCCCGCGTTCCCTGCAAGTCGCCAATGCCTTGGTCAGAAATTCACGATGTGAAAGATAGACATTATGCGAGCTTCTCTCGTTGCTGAAATAGACCACCGGCACTCCCAACCGCTCAAAGTGCGGCAGATGCTCCGGCCTCGTCATCAAGGCAATCACCGCCTGCACATGTTGGTGCTCAACCGACCAGGCAATCTCCGGCAAGATGCTGGCTGCCGACTCTGCCAGTTCACGCGGATCCAGCCACGTGTGCATCTTGAGTCCCTCTCTGGTCAAAGCCTGATGCAACAAACGGTGCAACTGAACGGCATAGCCGTGCTGAGGTTTGGAAATGATATCGGCGCCGTAATAAATACCGACGGTTTGAAGCGTGCGACGGGTCTCGGCCACCCGTGTCCCCACGCCCTTTTTTCGAACCAACAATCCCTCGCGCACCAGCGGAGTGAGTGCCTGATAGACGGTGAAATAGTTCGATTTCCACAGCCGGGCCAAAACCTGCATCGAAGGCAGCGCAGTGCCGGACGGCAGGAGTCCGGTAAGGATTTTGTTTTGGAGTGAGGTGCGAATTTCCCGTTCCCGGGGAAGTTTCTTCAACTCTGCGGCCGTGGGTTTAAACAATGAGAATTGAGTGGGCATGGTTGGTGGTGATGGGCCGTTGGTGTGCGCCAGTCATAACATATCTTTCCGCCCTGACCAGCGTTGTATATATATTCACCCGTTCCTTCAACCCACCCGGACTTAGTCGCCCAAAACACCCCCGGAGAGGATTGTCATTTCCAACGCCTGATCTAAATCACGCCCCATTCCTCATGAAACGCCTTTACCTGACCCTCTGTCTCGGGTTGCTCAGCTGCCTGCCTTTACGCGCGGCGGCCCCGGTCTTCACCGAAATCGTGGCCTTTGGCGATAGCCTGTCAGACAACGGCAACTTCGCACCCTACCCTCCCCCCTTTCCCGGCTCCAGCGCCTACCCCAAGCAAACCTGGGTGAAGCAACTGGCCGGCCGCTTAAAAATAAAGTCGTTCAACCCCACCGGCACGGGACGGACCGCAGCCGGCACCAACTACGCATTCGGCGGTGCCGCCACCAAGTATACCGTCGACAAGGGTTTCGGCTACGGTCCGCCCTTTGATCAGAACAATCTGACCGCGCAAATCAGCGGTCATTACCTCAAACCCGCCTACAATCCGGCCGGCGTTCGCACCGGAAATGATGTGCTTCACACCATCACCATCGGCGGCAACGACATCATTGCGTCCTCCGCTCAAGCCACTCAGATCTTGTCGGGCTGGTCCACGCTGGATGCCATTGCCGTCAACGTCGCCAAAAGCGTCGAAGGCCAGATTGTTGTGCTCGCCAAGGCCGGGGTGAAGGAAGTGCTTTGGATGAACCTGCCCGATTTTTCGACTGCGCCTTATGCCAACTCCATCGCGGACACCTTTGGCGAACTAGGCGACAATTACCTCATCCGGCTGCACAACGCCGTCGTCGCCCACAACGATGAGATGGACAGAGCCATTCTTCGGATCAGGGCCCGTCCCGATTGCCAAAGACTCAAAATCCTCAAACTCGATATCTACTCCAATCTCGTAAAAGTGCAGGCCAACCCGGCCGCCTACGGTTTCAAAAACATGCGGGATAAACTGACCGCCATTCCCTACCTTGGGCTGGGCGGCGGCAATCCGGCCGGCAAAGTGGACGAGTATTTTTTCATCGATGAGCTCCACCCGACATTCAAGGCCCACAGCCTGATAGCCGACGAGGCCTTCCGGATGCTCGCCACACCGTAGGCCCGTCTCAAACGCCACGGATCAAGCGGGAACAATGGTGGCAACGTTCAACGCAAGTTCATGGGCGGAGCCGCCGGAAAGCGCCACGCTCGCGGCGGAACGTCCGGCCGCCTCACCGGTGGTTACCGAATTACCCGTCACGCGATAACTCGCATGTGATAGAAAATCACCGCTGATACAACGACCGGCCATAAAGAGGTTGGTGACGTCCTTGGCGATCAAGGCGCGCAAGGGAATGTCGTAGGGCTGCTGTTTCTTGACCTTGCCGGTGAAGCCATAGCCGCCGCCTTCGCTGCGTTGAACACTGTGAACATCGATTGGGAACGTCACCCGGGTGATCCCGTCCGGATGCTGGGTGCCGGCCTCGATGTCGCCGGCGTTCACCGTATACAATCCATGAATACGTCGGCCCTCACGCACGCCGATTGCCTGCGCCGTGGCGACCAGCTGAACATCCGCCCAATCGGGACCGAACTTGCGCAAGGCACACACGGCCGAGTTCACATCCTTGCGTGCGGAAATTGTGGCGGCAGTTAAATCGCGTGAATCGAGTCCGGAGCGTTCATACTCATGGTTTACCATCAAGGCGCAGAGTCCGTTCGGCAGCGCAAAGAGACTCGGCTTGGTGTAGGTCGGCGAGTGTCCGGCTTCGACCAAGTCGGCCAGCAGCTTGTCCTTGGGCACACAGGTCGCGCTGAACCAGCGGGCGTCGGATTGCGCCCGCACCTCCGCTGGAATGTTCGACACCAAGGCCATCAGGGTCATCGGCTGGGTCTTGCCGTCGCCCTCGCGACCAATGTCGAAACCGCACCCCGCCAAGGCCGCCAAATCACCATCGCCTGTCGTATCCACAAAACACTTACCCGCGATGGCGAAACGCCCCTCCTTGGCCTCCAGCACGACATGACCGATGCGCGCATCCACGACCGTCGCGCTGACCACCCGGGTGTAGAGTCGAATATCGACGCCGGCCTCCGAGCACATTTCCTCCAACAGTAACTTCATGGCCTCGGCGTCATAAAGATCGAGCTTGTCGGCAATCGCACCACGAGCCCTCAGGCGTTCACGGATTTCCACAATCAACCCGCCCTTGTTTTGCGAATCCAGGATGTAGCACAGCACTCCCGCGGTCCAGATGCCGCCCAAACACCCCTGGAGTTCAATGATGCAGGTGCGCGCACCGCTGCGACCGGCACTGATGGCGGCGGCAATGCCCGCCGGCCCGCCTCCGCAGACGACCACATCGTAGTGATCCTGAACGGGGATGGTGCGTGCTGCTTCGTTAAGTCCTGAATCTTTTTTGATCATGCCAATACGGGGAATTCCCGAAGACTGCCCGAATATCCAACGAATCAAAATCCGTTATTTACTCTTACCAAAGAGTATCCCTCTCCCAGTCGGCTTATCTTCCGTTTCCAATACCCCCCCAGGATACCGACGGCGCTGCAGATGTGGGCCTCGGGAGTTCCACCCCTATGCACATGGGACCTGATTTCACGTTCATAAAAACACCTACCAAATAACAATTTTCAACAGTCCCAGTTAGTATTCTGTATATTATATGTTTCAATTTAATACTAATGGACGAAAACAGGAAGCGCGATGATCGTTCATATCAAATACCCCACCGCGCAAAGCCTTCCGTATTCTATTCATAAATACGGAATCGACAGCGCAAACACCCACCCCACCCCGCCCGACAGGGCCAATACTTCTCCTTCGCCATACGCATCAAAAGCGTAAGTGGCATAAGGCAGGAACACGCTCACTCCCCGAGGGGACGAGCAGCCGGGTGGTAAAGCGGATAAGTCCGCATGCCCCCTGCGCATACCTGTTCGAGTGCATTGGTCGGCCCGTTTTTACCCAAACAAGAGATCATATGAAGCCCGCCCACACCTTGTTTTCAGCACTTCGACCTATCTCTGCACATTTAAGCGACGGTTCGTATCCACACTCCATGAAATACCCCATGCAAAAGAGCCCCCGGTCTGCCCATCGCACGCCTGCGTTCCGTGCGTTCGCTTTACTGCTCGCGTGCACCCTTCCAGCAATCGGGCCGTCCTTGAATGCTGATACCATTTACGTATCCGCAGCTGCACCCTCCGCTGCGGGAGTCTGGATCACCCCATCCCACTGGAGCACGGGAGCGATTCCAACTGCAGATGACGACGTGGTCTTCGACAAGTCGCTCAACGCCACCCTTTCTCAGTTCGCGTTGCAAACGGGCACCGGCCCATACTTCGCCAACAGCCTTACTTTTGGTTCATCCTCCGGGCTGGGTGCATTTGCTTTTCAGAGCGGTAATTCGGGAACGACAGCTCGCACACTGCAACTCACGAACGGTGGGCTCACGGTTACTTCTGATGTAACGGGAACCCAGTCTATCGGCACTGCGGGCGGAACCCTCACTTTGGATGCAGTCGACGGCTCCTTTGAAATCAACAACAACAGCACGCAAAATCTGGCCATCACGGCTGTCTTATCCGATGCGACCGCCGGCACCACGGTGACGGTAAACGGCACCAGCACCGGGGCAACCACCTTGAACGGCACCAACCTCTTCACCGGCGGGCTTACCATCAAACAGGGCACCGTCCAACTGAGCAATGTCGCCGGCGCCGGCACCGGAACGATCACCTTGGGGGATTCCACCGGCACCGCTGCGGCCACCCTGTCGTTCACGGCCGCCAGCACCTTCACCAACGCAATCGTGCTAGGCAACGGAGGCACACTCGCGATCGTCAACAATACGAACAATAACACCACTTTTTCCGGCGGAATCACCGGCACCAACAATCTGGCGCTTAACAACAATAACACCGGCGGCGGCGCGCTCACCATGTCCGGCCTGATCAACAACTCCGGTGCAATTACCATTAACGGCACCAGCGCCAACCCCGTTTTGATGACCGGTGGCATCGGCTCCAACGTCACCAGCATCACCCTCAACAGCATCACCTCACTCGCCACCATCAGCGGCGGACTCGCCGTCAACTCCTCCGGCACCACGCTGGCCAATAACAATAGCATTAAGCTCCTCACGCTCTCGGGGGCGGTAGGCGGCACCGGCAGCCTTATCCTGAACAACAACGGCACCCTGACCTCCGGCATCACCGTATCGGGCTCCGTCAACCACACCGGTTCCGTCACCAACTCCGGCTCCGGCAGCGGCAGCACGCTCATCAGCGGCGTCATTCAGTCGACCGTAACCAATGTTACTCAAAATGCCGCCAACTCGACGCTCGTGCTGAACGGCGCGAACACCTTCACCGGTGGCCTGAACATCCAGCAAGGAACCGTTCAAGTCGGCAGCACGACCGGCGTCGGCGCAGGCACGATCACGATCGGTAACACCGGCACCAGCGGCACGCTCGACCTCAACGGCCAGACGGAAACCGTCATCGGCCTCGCCACGGCGGGCACTGCCGCCAATCAGACCATCGGCAACAGTTCCACCGCCACCGCCGCCACCGTGAGTTATACGGGCGCAACCACCTCGACGTTCGGCGGCGTCATCAAAGACGTGCTGGGCAGCGGCAATAAAACCACCGCGCTCACCGTAAACAATATTGGTGCCAACCTGACACTGACCGGCACGAACACTTACACCGGCGCGACAACCGTCACCTCAGGTATTCTGAAAATTGGCACCGGCGGCTCCCTGGCGGCAGGAAGTGCCGTGTCCGTTTTCGGTGCCATCGGCGGAACCGGAACCATTAACGGCTCAGTCGCACTCGGAACGGCTGGTAGCATCAATCTCGCGGACGGGTCGGTTGGCACTCTGACCCTTGGCAGCCTCATCATCAATGCTGCGGCCGGATCCAACAGCCTCATTTTCGACTTGGGTTCCACCGCTGGCACTTCCGATAAGATCGTCGTCACCGGAGCCGCTAACATGACCACCACTGGTGCGGGCGTCATCACGCTCAATCAACTCGGCGGTATCCCCTCTACTTACGGCACTTCCACCCTGATGACGGCGGCATCGGGCTCGGCCCTGAACGCCGGTGGGACAAGATTCACCCTCGCGACGACCAAAGCGTTTGGTGAGACATTCACGCTCGGCGGCACCACCACCACCCTCACGGTGACGACTGCCGCCGGCACCGCCGGCCCGGCGACCGCATGGTGGAAGGGCGGCGCCAATAATTGGAGCACCATCGCCAATTGGAATACCGATGCCACCTCGTCCTCGGCCGCCGGAGCCGCGCCCGGCTACCAGACCAACGTCAACTTTTATACGACCACTCCCGCGGCCACGAATTTGTCCACTACGGTTGATGTGGATTTCGACATCAACAGCCTGAACTTTGCCGGCAACACGACGAGCAACGTGTCCATTAGCGGCTCGAAGATGCTGACCATCGAGGCGCTGGCTGCCAACGGCAACACCGCCGGCAACGGCATCACCGTTAACACCCCCGACTCGGGCTCTCCGCTCGTGACGATTTCCTCCAAGGTTGGCCTCGCCTCCAGCCAGACCTGGACCGTGAACAACGGCGCCGCCCTCACCGTCAGCGGCGTGATCACCGATTTCGGCGCGGGCGTCACCCTCACCAAGGCTGGCACAGGCATCCTGACCCTTACGGGTGCGAATGCCTTCGGCACCGGAAACACGATTAATGTGAACGCCGGAACGTTGACGCTGGGTGCCTCCACAGCCGGCGGAGGCGCCACCTTCAACTTGGGCGATACAACCGGTCCGGCAGCCAATGCCACGCTCAACCTTTTTGGTTCCGCAAACCCGGTTGTCGTGCGCTCCGGCAACAGCGGCACGGCAACGATCGGATCCATCAACTCCGGCGTCGGCGTGGCGGTCACTATCCCTCAGCTCACCGTGAATAAAGCGGTGACCCTCAGTCCGGGTAATGCAACCCAGAGCATGAACATCACGTCGCTTACCGGAACAGGCGACATCACCGTGAAGGCGACTGGAACCGTAAACTACGGCATTTTCGGCGGCGGTGTTAATCTCACGTCCGCCAACGCAGGTTACTCCGGCCAAACGAATGTCTTTGCCGGCACACTCACGCTTTCGAATGCCACCGGCGTCAACCTGACGCCTTGGCTCGGCACGAGCACCAGTGACGTCGTGTTGGGAGACACCTCCGGCATTCTCTCGGCGCGCTTTGTATTGTCGCCCTCGGCAGTAGGGGCGTTGTTTACCCGGGGCTTCACCACCCAGGCGGGTAGCGGCGGTCTGGCGGTCGTTGGCGCCACGGCCAACTCAGGCGGCACGCTCACTGGCGACATCACCTTAAACAAGTCGGTCTATCTCGTCGGACCAAATTCCTCGACCAATTCGACCACCTTTTCCGGTGTCATTTCCAAAGGCTCCGGTGCGAATGGCGCCGTGTCGGTCGTGACCAGCGGTGATCGCACCAGTAATATTTCGGTCACGAATTCAGGAAATACCTATGACGGTGGCACCGTGATCGGTGCCGGCCACTTGTCTGCGGCCACGGGCAGTCTGGGCTCTGGCAACGCCGTGATCGAAACCGGTGCACTGCGCCTGGACTCCACCACCGCACTGGCGGCCAACAAAACGGTCGATGTGGGATCGTTGGGCGCGCTGGGCTTCGGTTCGACTGCCATGGATCAGACCTATATTCAATCTGTGGTTGATGCCGCTTCTTCCGGAGCGATCCAAATTGGCACGGGCAATACTGTTTACTCGAATGCCTTGGATATGGCCTTGATCGGTAACGGGGGAATGTTTCTCGGTGCCGATCAGATTGCCGGAACGTCCGGCAGCACCTACTCCGCCGCCACTTTGGGAACAAACTTGGACGGGAACTATCGCCTTGGGTTTGGTGGCACGGGCAAGAGCCTGACCATTACCAACGGCGTTATCGGCGGCTCCAGCCAGTTGATTGTCGGCGGAGAGGCTGGTTATCTCAACCCCGGCACAGCGCAAGGCGCCCACACCGAGGGTCTGGTTATTCTTAACGCCGCCAATGCTTATTCCGGCGGGACCACCGTCAACAGTGGCAGCCAATTGCGAGGCCTGGCTCAAACCAGCGGTTCTCCATTCGGCACGGGCGCGGTGACCCTTCATAACTCCACCCTGAGGTTGCTCAACAACGGGACCACTGCGACGACCACCACGTTGGGCAACGTAAACTTTGACGGTGCCGCCACGATTCAGGCCGATAGCGTGACGTCCGGTAGCAACACGCTGAATCTGGGCACACTCACACGTAACGCCAAGGGAACCGTGACTGTTGCCACCTCAGGCACAGGCGCAGTGCTTGGCACCACAGCGATCATAAAAACGTCCAGCACGATCGCCACCACGTCGATCACCACCACGGCCGGTGCGGCCACAATGGCTGATGCATACTTTACCGATTCCAGCGGCAACTACCTGACCTATGGCGCGAATGGCTTCACGTCCGTGGCCAATGCCTTCACCACGCTCGGAGCCGCCACGGGAACGGACTCCATCGTAAGAACCACGGCGGCGGACACGACCGCCTCGTCTAAGACCATTGCCGCGTTGATGATTGGTGGAGTTGGCGGGAATATCACCAATGCCACCGGAAGTAACGTAACCCTGACGATTGCCAGCGGTGGTATCAGCATGAACGGAAGTGCGGCTACGGCGATCGGCTCTGCCACTACCAATCAGGCTATCAATCTGGATTTCGGCGCAAAGGAGGCGATTTTCACCAGCACGGGGGGCAACACGCTGACCATCACCAATGTCATCAGCGGCAGCGGCGGTTTGACCAAGTCCGGGAGCAATACCCTCATCCTAACCAGCGCGGCCAACACGTTCTCCGGCGATATCACCATCAATCAGGGAAGTCTTCAGGCGAATAGTGACGGCGCTCTGGGCAATGCAAATAACGGTGTTATCCTCAATGGCGGTGCGCTGCTCCTGGGTAATACCAATAGCGGAGCGAACGTGACCCTGAACGCCAACCGCACCGTCACCCTCGGCGAGGCAGGCGGCACCATCTACAGCGGCCAAAACGGCGGTCTTCTTGGCTTTAGTCCTACCATTGCCGGCAAGATCACGGGGACTGGGGCTTACTTCGCTCTCAATACATCCCAAGGTCCAACGCTGTTTGCCTCAGGCTCCCCAGCCACGCCGAACGTCGTCATCACGCTTTCGAACGCCGCCAATGACTTCATCGCCCCCATCTATATTGGCGGGAATGTCGGCGGACTCGTGGCAGTCGCGTTCAGCGATGACCACCAACTGGGTGCATCAACGAACTCGGTCTCGCTCATCGGAGGTAACGCCATCCTCCAATACACGGGAGTCGCATCCACCGGCACGGCCCGCGCCATCAACTTTCTCGACCAGGGTGGCAGCATCGATGTGACCAACGCCGTTACCCTCACCGCCAGCGGACCGATCTCCGGCAGCGGATTGTTCAACAAAAACGGCGTCGGCACCCTCGCTTTAACGGGCAGCAGCACCTTCAACGGAAACACCAACGTCAACGCCGGCGTGCTCAACGTCTCCCATGCCGACGCCCTCGGCGCGACCTCCAAAGCCATCTCCGGTAACAGCGGCGTCAGCGGCGGCGGCGTCTTCGTGCAGGACGGCGCAGCCCTCGAACTCCAAGGCGACATCGCGGTCGCCGGCTCCGGTGGCAAAACCATGTATCTCAACGGCAGCGGCATCTCCTCCGGCGGCGCACTGCGCAACGTCAGCGGCGCCAACTCCAACACCGGCGCGGTCATCCTGCAGTCCGCCTCCACCGTTGCCGTCGACGCCGGCTCCCTCACCCTCTCCGGCACCGTCAGCGGCAGCTCGCTCACCAAGACCGGCTCCGGCACCCTCGTCCTTTCCGGCGCCAACACCTACTCCGGCGGCACCACCGTTT
>JBBKWO010000012.1:0-18156 GCA_037969015.1 Opitutaceae bacterium | reverse complement strand
ACCACCGGCACCACTTCGTCCAGATCGGTCACGTTAAGATCAACATCCACCGAGTCCGACCAGTTACCGACCGCGTCACGCGCTTCGATCCCATAGGTAAACGCATTCGGCGTCGTTTCAAAGTCGTTGTTGGCCGCATTGGCCACACCGGCCGCCGTGATCGTGATCTCACCGTTCGCCGCGATGGTATAGAATCCGTCGTCAGACGTCGTCGTGCCGCTGTCGGTGAAGCGGAACCCGGTCACTCCAACCGCATCGGTTGCCGCAACCGTGCCGACCACCGTGCCGGCAGTTTGGTTCTCCGCGTAGTCAATCGACTGAGCCGCGGTCACCACCGGTGCCGTGTCGTCCAGGTCGGTCACGTTCAGGTCAACATCCACCGAGTCCGACCAGTTGCCCGCCGCGTCACGCGCCTCGATCCCGTAGGTGAAGGCGTTCGGCGTCGTCTCAAAGTCGTTATTGGCCGCATTGGCCACACCGGCCGCCGTGATCGTGATCTTGCCGTCCGCCGCGATGGTGTAGAAGCCATCGTCCGAAGTCGTCGTGCCGCTGTCGGTAAACCGGAACCCGGTCACTCCCACCGCATCGGTTGCCGCCACCGTGCCGACCACCGTGCCGGCGGTCTGGTTTTCCGCATAGTCAAACGACTGGCTCGCGGTCACCACCGGTGCCGTGTCGTCCAGGTCGGTCACGTTCAGGTCAACGTCGACCGCGGCCGACCAGTTGCCCGCCGCGTCACGCGCCTCGATCCCGTAGGTGAACGCGTTCGGCGTCGTTTCAAAGTCATTACGGGCTGCGTTGGCCACGCCGGCAGCGGTGATCGTGATCTTCCCATCCGCTGCAATCGTGTAGAAGCCATCGTTGGAGGTCGTCGTGCCCGAGTCCTCAAAACGGAACCCAGTGACCGCCACATTGTCGGTCGCCGCAACGGTGCCAACCACCGTGCCGGCGGTCTGGTTTTCCGCGTAATCAATCGACTGGCTCGCGGTCACCACCGGCACCACTTCGTCCAAGTCCGTAACATTCAGGGTCACGTTAACCGCTGCCGACGTGTTGCCGGCCGCATCAAGCGCCTTGATACCGTAGGTAAAGGCATTCGGCGTGGTCTCGAAATCGTTACGCGCTGCATTGGCCGCACCGGTGACCGTGATCGTGATCTCGCCGTTGGCCGCGATGGTATAGTATCCGTCCGCCGAGGTATTGGTGTCCGTCGCGCTAAAATGGAAGTTGGTAACGGCAACGTTATCGGTCGCCAGGACCGTGGCGACCACCGTGCCGGCGGTCTGGTTTTCCGCGTAGTCAAACGACTGGCTTGCGGTCACTTCAGGCGCGGTGGTGTCCGGGGCAGTGACCGTGACAGAGGTCGTGGCTGCGAGGGACGTGTTATTGGAGCCATCCTTAGCGGTGAAGGCAAAGGTGCGCACTCCGGCGTCGATACTGGCACCGGCGGTGTTGGCATAAGTGATATCGCGAATGATCGCCTGCGTCTGCGCGGCGGTCAGGAAACCGAAGTCGGATTTCTGAATTGTGAATACACCTCCGGCATAGGTGACGTTGACGCTGACACCACCCACCGTGATGGCGGTCTGGTCGCCAGTGCTGCCGGTGGCGGATACCGTGGTCGATCCGAAGGTGAGCTGCTCGGCGGTGCCGTCTTGCAGGCCGCCGACCGTGATATTGATTTCGATGAGTTGGTCGGAGCCTTCGACCACCGTGGCCGCGTCGGCGTTGTCGTCGAGGCTGACCGAGGCGCCCTCGGCGCTGGTCACGGCATGGTTGATACCCGCGCCGGAAGTGTTGGCACCGGCGGTGGTCGGATCGAGATCGATGACCGGCTTGGTGGTATCGGCAACCGGCGTGCCGTTGGTGACGGCCTGGGTGAAGCCGGCGGCAACGTTGGTGGCCACGTCCTGCAACGGGTTGACGCCCGGTGCGGTGTAGGTGAGCGAGACCGTGTCGGTGCTGGCCACGGAGGAGGCGAGCGAGAGCGTGACGGTCTTGGCCGTGGTATTGACGACCACGGAGTTGACCGCGACCGAAGTGGTGCCGTTGAGCAGAACCGCGAACGCGGTCTTGGCGGGCGTGGAGCTGGCGAAGCTGGATTCGGCCTCGGTGTAGGTCAGCGTAATCGTGCTGTAGCTGATGCTGGCGCTGGCCAGGGTCGGCGCGATGTTATCGAGACTGTAGGTTTGCTCGGACGTGATCGCGGGCGTGTCGCCGAGCGCGTTGGCGGAGGTATCCGTGATGTTCTGGCCGCCGGCGGTGGTCTTGAAGTCGAGGTTCACCGTGCCGGTGAAGTTGGCAAGGTCGCCTCCGGATACAGTGATATCGTAAACCGAGGCAGAAATCGCGTTGACCGCGGTCACGGTGCCGGTGGTGCCGCCGCTGATCACGAAGTCGGTCGTATCCACATTTTGAACACCCTCGCTGAAAGTAACGCGGAAGACGACGCTGTCGGCATTGGTGATCTGGGCGGAAGGAGTCTGCCGCACGATGTTGATCACCGTGGGGGCGACCGTGTCGCTGCCGCCAGTGCCGCTGACGGTAAAGTTGAGGGTGTTGGACTCGAGACTGGCGTTGCCGGCCGAGTCGATCACTCCGTCAAATGCGCCGCCCGGAGCCGGCATCCACACCGAGGCGGATCCGTCCGAGGCCGGTGTCAGCGTGAAGGTGTAGGTGGTGCCGCTGCCCGCGAGGTTGCTGAGCACCGCACCGTTGGAGGTGAGGAAGTCGGCCAGCTCAACATCGGTGACGGCTTCGGTGAACGTGGCCGTGACGGTGGTTGCGCCGGTGATGGCACTGGTAACTGCCGACAGGGTCGCGACCGGCGGCTGCTTGTCGTGGTTAAAAATGTAGGTATCGGCGTAAATGCTGCCGTCGGAGAAGTCATACACGCTGGCGCTGACAGTGATAAATCCGTCGGCCAGGGCGCTGAGGTTGATCGGCGCGAGCGCCCATCCGCCGCCCGCCTGCACGATGGCGGTGGACTGAATGGTGATGGTGCCGTCGGTGATGTTGACGGTGACGGTGCTGCCGTCGCTCACATTGGAGGAGGTGCCGGCGATGGTGATCGCGTTGTCTTCAGCCGCGTTGATGCTGGAGTCGTTGTAGATCTCGCCGACGCCGGAGGGCAGCGCAGTGATGTCGATGGACGGAGCCGTGGCGGTGATTTCGAGCGGTTTGACCGCGGTGGTGGTCGGATTGCCGGTTTCGTCGATGCCGTAGGCCTTGACGCCGACCGTGCCGGAAAGGCCGGCAATCGGGTTGGTTTCTCCGTCAGGATTAACCACGCCGGTATCCACCGACCAAGTGCCATCGGACTGCACCACAACACCAGTGTAAACGATACCGTCGGGGCCAAAGTTGCCGTCGTTGTTCGGGTCGATGTAGACGGTGATCAGTGAGCCGGGCGGCAGGTCGCTGATGCCGGTGAGCACCGGGGTGGTGTCGGCGGTCTTGGCGTTGAAGGTGAGCGTGATGCTCGGACCGGTGAGGTCGATGACCACGGCCTGCGTGTCCACCGAAGTGTTGCCCGCGGCATCAGTGGCGGTGGCGGTGAGCGTGTAGGAGCCTTCGGCCAAGGCGGCCTGCGAGGTGCGGTCGATGGACCAGGTGCCGCCGGTGGCGACGACGGTGGTCGAGAAGACGATGGCGTTGGTGGAGTCCTTGAGGACGACGAGGACGTTGGAGTTTGCCTCGGCGGTGCCGGCAAAGACGAGGGTCTGGTCGTTGGTCCGGAAGTCGGCGGCGGTGCCGGAGTCGGTGGTGATGGAACTGATGGCGACAGCGGGCGGCGTGGTGTCGATGCTCAGTTCGTTGCTGGAAACATCAGAGGTCGAGGACGGGCTGCGGGTGGCAGTGGCCACCACTTCGTAGTTTTGTCCGCTGATGAATGCACTAAGGGTGCCGGAAGTCGGAGTTGCCGTGGAAAGATCCAACGTCCACGTGTCGCCGGTCGGAGCCAGGGTGTAGGTGGCTCCGTTGACAGTAACGGTCAAAACATCGCCGCTAATATTAGTCCAGGTGCCGGTAAGGGTGGGCGCGTTGGAGTTGGCGAGCTGCGAATCGACGACCGGCTTTACGAGGGCGTTGACGGTGGTGGTGCCAAAGGAGTCCGTGCCGCTGGCTGTGATCTTGGCATAGGCAGTGAGGCCATCGACCGGTAGACTGCCGGCGGATGGCGTGGCGGAGTTAAGATCAACAGTCCAAGTGCCGTTGGCCAGAACGGTAGCGGAGTAGAAAACGTGAGTAGCGGAGCCCGATACGTTGTCGGGATCGATTTCGATAGAAAGGGTCGAACCGGGAGTCTGGTCGCTGGTTCCGGAAATAACCGGACGGCCCGCGGTGGCCAACGGTGTGATGGTAATGACCGGCGCAAGCGTGT
Organism: Opitutaceae bacterium; assembly: GCA_037969015.1. GTDB lineage: Bacteria > Verrucomicrobiota > Verrucomicrobiia > Opitutales > Opitutaceae > JAUWBF01. The sequence goes on along the minus strand of JBBKWO010000012.1, from coordinate 13,772 downwards.
CGAACGGCTGAAGGGCTTGAGTGGCGACAGTGTTACCGAGGAGCGAAGAGGAGCCGGTGGCTGCGCTGGAGGCGACGTCCACGGTGATGTTTCCACCCGAGCCGGCGGTGGGGGTGACGACGAGGGTATAAACGCTGCCCGAACCGGCGAACGTGCCCTTGGTGCCGCCAGCGACAGTGACATCGGTGGTATCAAAGCCGGTAACACTTTCCGAGAAGGTAAAGGTGAAGGTAACCGCACCGGTTGCAACGCCGGGGGTATTGTCAGTAATGGCAACCGTGGGTGCCGGCAGCGGAATATCGCTGTAGTCCAGAACAGGGAAAGCCTGGGCACTGGTGGACATGTCGGCCGTATTGACGGTAGCGACGATGCTCAGCGCGCCGTTTTTAAGGGTGGCGATCTCTGCAGGGGTGAGGAGATAAGTCCAGGCGCCGGTGGCAGAAATCGTGATGGGGCCGATCGTGGTCGTGCCATCGCTGATGCTCAGTGAGGCGGAAGTGCCGCTACCACTGGTTCCCGAGATGGTGATGCCATCCGGATCGGGAGCGAGAACCTCAGCCAAAGTGATGATGCCGTCCTGACCTACGCCAATCGCCCCGGTTACTCCGGTGATCGCAATGGTGGGGCCGGTTGGATTACCATTCAACAGATCGATCACCTGTGTGGCATTGGCCGGGGTGTTCCCGTAGACATCTTTCCCTGATCCGCCGGTCGCGGTGATGGTGACGCCGTTGGCGACAGTCAGATTATTCGGGGCGGTAATTGTGGCAGTCCAAGTGTTGGGTCCGCCTTCAGTGCCGGCTACGACAGTGCCGCCTGATTGGGCGGTAATACCACCGCCGGAAAGAGTGATCACGCTGCCTACGGCAAGATCGGTCGTGCCACTGAAGATGGGGTTCTGCCGTTTTTGATCCGTGGGATTATTAAATGCGATGTAGGACCTGGTATCTTTGCGGATATTTTCAATATCAGTGAGCCCGCCAACCGTGGCGGTGACTTTGAGTGCGCCGTCTTGCAGGGGGGAAAGATTGGCGACGGTGGCGGACCAAGTGCCATTGGCCAGGACTACAGCTGTGGTGGTTACATCCGCGGTCACGGTGCGGCCGTCCGCGATGGTAACGGTTATGGTTTGGCCGATGGCGTTACTGGTGCCGCTGATGGTGACCGCACCGGACTCGGTGCTGTTCAGGTAACCGTCGTTGGTGAGTCCCGAGCCGTCGTTGAACGCGCCCGTGATCTTGGTGATGTCAAGGGTCGGGACCGTGATAGTGACCGCCTGAGTGTCAGTGGCTGTGCGTGTATTGGCATCGGTCACCGTGGCCAGCAGGCCTACCGTTCCAGTGAGTCCGCCGCCGGGCAAAGCGCCGGAAAGCGGGGTCGCCGACGAAAGGTTGATAGACCACGTCCCCCCGGTTGCGATCGTCGTGTAGATAACGCGGTCGTTGGTCGTCGCGTCACTATTATCGAGGTCGATGCGGAGAACAACCACCGCACCATCGGTGGCGGTGCCTGAGAAAGTCGGATAAGCGCTGAAGAAAGTCGCCGTGCCACCGCCGGTGATGTCCACCAAGGGACTGTCGGTGATGGTCAATTCGGCGCTGCTCGTGTCCGTAACGGTGGTGCCGGAGCGGTCCAGCGTGGCGACGACTTCGTAGGAGTTACCCGCGACAAAGGCGCCGAGCGTGCCCGAGCTGGGGGCGCCGGCGGTGGCCAGATTGAGCGACCAGGAATTGCCTGAAATGATGAGCTTACCTTGGGCGTAAGTCGCGCCGTTGACCGTGACGCTCAAGGTGTCGGTGCCGTTGTTATACCAAGAGCCGCTGACGGTCGGAGTGAGGCTCTGGGTCGAAACCGTGTTGACCGTGGGCTTGTCGAGCGCGACCGCCGAAGTGGCGTTACCGGCGGCGTCGGTGGCGGTGGCGGTGACCTTCGCGTAGCCGGTGAAGCCGGCGGTGGGCACGATGCCCGCGGTGGGGCTGGCCAGAGCGGTGTTCACACTCCAAGTGCCGCCGCTGAGCACGGTAACCGTGTAGGTGACAAGATCGGTGAGAATGCCATCGCCGTTCGGGTCAACCGTGACGGAGAGCGTCGAACCTGCCGGCAGGTCGGTCGTGCCGGAGATCGTCGGGCGGCCGCTGGTGGTCAGCGCGGCTACGCTGACGGTCGGCGCGATGGTATCGTGCAGCACGCTGGCGGTCGCGGTGATGGCATCCGTGGTGTCGGAGGTAGCCGAGGCGGTGACGGTCAGGTTGGCCTCATCAAAGGTGTGCAAGTCGAGACCGGTGACGGTCCAGTTGCCCGAGGCATCCGTCATGGTGGTGCCCATGGTGGTATGAGTGCCATCGGTGACGGTGACCGTCAGCGTGCGGCTGGGCAGGTATTTGGCGGTGCCGGAGATGGAGACGGAGTCGTCTTCGGCGGCGTTGACGATATTATCGCCGGCGATGGGACCGGTTATGGTGATGCTGGGACCGGCGGAAATGGGCGCGTCGGCCGGCATCGGAGCAGTGATGGCACCGATGCTTTCCCAAGTGGCGTTCTTGTCGTAGTCGCCGGCGCCGTTCAAGTCACCGTTGATGCTGTTGGTTTGGGTCAGACTGAACGAAACGTAGCGGACCGTATCACTCGGGGTGAAAGTAATGCCGTTACCACGCGGGCCGGGTTGGCCGTTGGTGCCAACCGGGGACGCCTTGGCCAACACGGCCTGCAGGTCGGCCAACGGAATGCGCCAGCTGATAAAGATGTCGTTCTTACCCTCTCCGCCTACATCGGTGACTCCGTTCCAGTGCGGGTCGGTGCCCTCGGCGACCGCCACCGCAGAGTAGTTGCTGGCGTTCATGGTGTAGATGCCGTTATTGGGCAGCCAACCTGAAGGCAGCGGAGCGAGTGAGGTGGTGCTGGGCGAAGTGTTGGCACTCAGGCCCGGGTCCATGATCTGAATGACCCGGCCGTTGTTGCGACCATCCACAATGATGAACAGATCGATCTTGCCGTCGTTGTTGGCATCAATGCCAACCACGGCCACACCAGCAAAATTAGCGGGGGACGAGCTGGTGGGATTATCCACGCGCAGACGATAGGTGAAGCTGTCGTCGCTGGTATCAGCGGTGCCGTTGGTGTCGTAGGCGACGTAGAACGAACCGTGGGCGGCGTCGGCGACCAAATCAGTGTCGGCTGCCTTGGACTGACTGTCGCCCTGCGGGTCCTGATTGGTGCCGAACATGACGGCGGTCCAACCGGCCTTGCCGTCGAGGGCCACCGTGTTGAGCGAATCCTTGTAGGCGGTGATACCCGAGTCGCGCAGGAAGAGCGTGGCTTCAATGGCACCTGTGCTGGTTTCAAGCACCCAATCGGCGTGCATGTCCACGGAGCCGGTGAGATTATCCGAAGCGGCCACGTCGGCCTTGGTCGCCTGGGCGAGTTGACCGATCAGGGAGACACCGTCGATGCCTTTGCCGACGTCGCAACCGTAGAGCAAAATATCACCGTCGTCGGACAGCGAAGCGCCGATGGCGGTGAGCTCGGCCTGGTAGTCGGCGAGGTTGCCGGTGTTGTAGGCATGATCGCCGATGATCAGCTCGCCCGCGTTACCGTGGCTGATGATGTGGATGGCGTTGAGATTTCGGTAATCAACCAACGCATCTTGGATCTGCTGCAGACCATCGCGGCTGGGATCGAGCAGGATGACCACGGCATCGGCCTTGATGTTGGACGCGAGCACATCCCAGTTGGCGACCGACGTATCGATAAAGACGATTTCGCGAACGGCGGAAGTGGAGCTTTCAAACGGCAATGCATCCACGGTGCGGTCGGCGGCGACATCGTGATCGGCCAGCTTGACTGCCTCGGCGGTGGTGTCGCGGGTGGCGACATCGGTCGTGTCGTGGATAGGGTCGGCGGCGTGGACCAGGGTGTCGGCGCTCTTGGCAACGTCGCCGTCGAAGATCAGGCGCTGTTCCAGCGCGATGGGCGCCGGCTTTTTCCGGTTCAGGCGGGGCGGGATCGGGGCGGCAGAGTTGAGCGAGATCTGAGGGGCGGAGGCGGCTTTTTTCTTTTTCATGACGTATCCCTGGGAAAATTATTCTGCTTGGACTGACGTTGGTTCTTTAAGCTGGATGGTGCCGCTCATGCCGGCGGCGAGCTCGGGGTGATCCCCGGTAATGGTGGCGACGATCTTCACCGTGCGGCTGACTGGATCGACCTTGGCGCCGATGCGTTCGATGACGGCGGCGTATTCGCGGTTAGTCTCATCGATGCGCACCGTCAGGGACTGCCCGACCGCCAGCCAGGCGAGCCACTTGGAAGGCGCGATAAACTCCAGCTCGGGCACCTCGGCGTCGATGATCTCGAACAGTGCCTGACCGGTCTGAACAAATTCGTTTTCGCGCACCTTGAGCTCGGCAATGCGACCGGAGAACGGAGCGAGGATTCGACACTTGGCCAACATGGCTTCCGAGTAGGTGAGCTCGGCGGCGGCCTTCACTGCCTCGGCCTTGGAAACCTCGAACTCGAGTTCGCCGATGGAGTTGAGCTCCAGCAGGCGCTTGTTGGCGGCCATGGTGCGCTCGGCGACGGTCAGCATGGCCCGGGCCCGCGTGACCTGTGCCTGCTGCAGGACATCGTCAAAGGCGATCAGCACATCACCCTGCTTGAACGCCGCGCCTTCACGCAGCGGCAAGCGGTCGATGCGACCGGAAGTCTCCGAGGAAATCAACGCGTAGTGCCGCGGAGTGAGCTGCGAACGGATGGTTTGCTCGGGCGCCTGTGCACGCAAAGAGACCGGACCGCAAAGGAGCAGCCCGATCAAACTTGCGGTGATGACGTTGACGAAGCGAACCATGCGCACGGATCAGTTGGTGACGGCGGTTTCAGTAACGGGAGTTTCAGTAACGGGCGCCGGCTCAGTAACCGGCAGGGCCGGCAACTCGCCGTTGCGCCAGGCGGTCTGCCAGTTGGCGACCGCGGCGGTGAGTTCTTCCAGTGAGAGGTCGGCCACGCTGGAGAGGTCGATCTCCATGCCGAGCGTGGATTGCAGCGCGCCGGCCGAGGCTTGGAACTCCGCGAGGGCCTGATAGCGGCGGAGCATGCTGACGATGGCCGCGGTGTCGGTGGCGACCCGGCTCAGCTTGCTTTCAGTCTTAGCGTCGGCCCGGCTGGCCATGTGGCCGCGAATGCTCTGGTCAATGGTCCAGATGCGCTCGGAGAGTTGCAGCTGGTTGAAGTTGGCGGCGAGTTCGAGACGGGCGATGTGCACCTGGGCCAACATGGCCATCTGCGCGGCGATGCGGCGCTGACGGGCGAGCTCAACCCCACCGTCGGCGAGCCGTTTGCGGGCGGGCGCAGAGAGCAGGTTGCCCAAGTTTTGCGAGAGCACCAAACCGGCTTCCTGCCAGTGGTCGTTGATCAGGAAGCTGTCGTCGCTGGCGCGGATATTGTAGTTGAGCGAGAGGTCGGGCAGCAGCTTGGCGATGGTCTTGCGCACCTCGACGGCGGCAATGCGTTCACCGTAGATCTGTTCGCGTAGATCGGCGTTTTGCAGGATGGCGAGCTCCTCCATTTGTTCCACGGGAACGTCGAGGATGCGGATGTTGGCGGCGACGTCCGGCTCAACCACGGTGAACTCCGTGCTGAGCGGAGCATTGATCAGATTGGCGAGGGTCGCGCGGGCGGCGGAGAAGTCGCGTTTGATGGTGCCGAGCAGGCGCACGTTCTCCAGCAACTGACGTTGAAAGCGGAGGCTTTCGATGGGCGAACTCAGCCCCTCGTCGTTGGCCTTGGCGGAGTCGGCCAAGGCTCCCTCGGCCATGGAAATGGTGGCGTGAACTTCACCCATCAGACGCTGCGCGCTGGCCATGCGCCAGAAGGCGATGGTGACATCACGAGTGAGCGCGTGCATGGCCTTGCGGCGGTTTTCCGCAGCGATGAGCACCCGGTCGGCGTTTTGTTTGGCGTTGTAGTAGCCGAGGGTGAAGTCGATCACGCTCCAGCTGAAACCGAGGTCGTAAAGCGTGGAGGAGCGGTCGCTGGAAATGGACGGGTTGGCCAGGGACGGCAGGCCTGTAACCGAATCACGACTACGAGTGATCAGATCGCTGTCACGATGGGTGTAGCCCGCCGATGCCAGCGCCTTGGGCAACATGTCAAAGTTACCGGCCTTCCAGACATTGAGCGCCAGGGCCTGTTCGATCATACGGGCACGCTGACTCAGGTTATATTTCAGAGCCCGCGCGATGGACTCGTCGAGAGTCAACGGGTGGTCGATCGGAGCCACATCCTTCTCCGAGGCGACGGTGGCTTCCTTGCCCATATCCAAAACTACGGCGGGCTCAAGCGGCTTGGGTTTGATGGTCGAACAACCCGTGATGACACACAGGCTGGAAATCAGCAGCAACAGCTGCGAGCCGCGTCGCGAGCGAAGTGATTGGTAAGCGGCAAGTTGGCGGGACGGGTGATGAAGCATGGTGACTGAGGCTAAAATGAATGGTGCGAGGGGTAGCCGAAAATTACTTTACGTTTTATTTACATATATAAAATAGGCCCATTTAGATCGTGGCAATAAATTATTGAGCATCTGATATACCGTATCTCGTTATTTTATAGTAGATTATAGATACATTATAACCCTATAGCCATAGGCCCGTTTTGGCCTATTCATGCAGGCACGACACTCGCTAATTGCTAGAATTGGGGTATTTACCCCATATTCATTTTGGGAAAGGGCAGCCCGGATGGTGCTGAAAAGGCAGGCGTAAGTTACAAAAAAAGAGGCGACCCCAAGAAGGGATAGCCTCTTTGGGGTGACCCAAGAGTTCTATTTGTAAATCAAGGCACGCGGACGGCCGGCAGGCTCCAGATGTCCTTCGCATATTCGCCGATGGTGCGATCGCTGGAGAACTTGCCGACGCGGGCGGTGTTGAGGATGGCCATCTTGGCCCAGGCGGCCTTGTCGCGGTAGGCGACGTCGACGCGCTCCTGGCACTTCACGTAGCTGCGGTAGTCGGCGAGGACCTTGTAGGGGTCGCCGCCACCGAGCAGGCTGTAGTGCAGGGAACCGAAGGCGTGGTGCTCACCGGGTGTGAAGTAGTCGCTGCCGAGCCAGTCGATGACGGCCTTGAGCTCTTCGTCGGCATGGTAGAAGTCCCACGGGTTGTAACCGCGGGCGTCGAGTGCCTCCACCTCTTCAACCGTGAGGCCGAAGATGAAGATGTTCTCGTCGCCGACTTCTTCGCCGATTTCAACGTTGGCTCCGTCGAGCGTGCCGATGGTAAGCGCACCGTTGAGGGCGAGCTTCATGTTGCCGGTGCCGGAGGCTTCCTTGCCGGCGGTGGAGATCTGCTCGGAGAGATCGGCGGCGGGCACGATGCGCTCGGCGAGCGAGACCCGGTAGTTGGGCAGGAAAACGACCTTCAACTTGCCCCCGATGCGCTCGTCTTCGTTGATGCGTTTGCCGATGACGTTGATCGCGCGAATGATGTTCTTAGCGAGGTCGTAGCCGGGAGCGGCCTTGGCGCCGAAGATGAACACGCGCGGGGTGACATCGAGCGACGGGTTCTGGAGGAGACGGCGGTAGAGCGTGAGGATGTTCAGCAGGTTGAGGTGCTGACGCTTGTATTCGTGGAGACGCTTGATCTGCACGTCGAAGAGCGCGTCGGGCGAAACCTCGACGCCGCAGTCCTTCTTGATGATCTCGGCGAGCACGACCTTGTTGGCGCGCTTGATGTCCATGAACTTCTTCTGAAAACCTGCGTTGCCGGCGGAGAGTTCGAGGGTGCGCAGCTGATCGAGGTCGCGGGCCCACTCGCCGGTGCCGAGGGTGTCGGTGATGAGTTTGGAGAGCGTGGGATTGCAATCGAGCAGCCAGCGACGCGGTGTGATGCCGTTGGTCTTGTTCTGGAATTTACCCGGGTAGAGATTGTCGAACTCGGGGAAAAGATCCTTTTTGAGCAGTTCGGTGTGCAGGGCGGCGACACCGTTGACTGCGTGGGAACCGACGACTGCGAGGTTGGCCATGCGGAAGGCCTTGCCACCGCCTTCTTCGACGAGAGAACAAACGGCTTTCTTCTGATTGTCGCCGGGCCACTTGGCCTCGACCACATCCATCAGCCGGCGGTTCATCTCAAAGATGAGCTGGGTGTGACGCGGGAGCACGCGGGTGAAGAGCGGCACACTCCACTTTTCCAGAGCCTCGGGCAGGAGGGTGTGGTTGGTGTAGCCGAAAGTGGCGGTGATGATTTCCCAAGCTTTTTCCCAGGTCATGCCCTGCTCATCGAGCAGGATGCGCATGAGCTCGGCGACGGCTACGGCGGGATGCGTGTCGTTGAGCTGAATGGCGACCTTGTCGGCGAAGTTGGCCCAGGTATTGCCGGCAATGCGGAAGTGACGGCGGATCAGGTCGCGGATCGAGCAGCAGACAAAGAAGTATTGCTGCACGAGGCGGAGCTCCTTGCCGTTTTCGGTCTTATCGTTCGGGTAGAGAACCTTGGAGACGGTTTCGCCAATGGCTTTTTCGCGGACGGCCTCGACGTAGCCGCCGGAGTTAAAGGCGACGAGGTCGAACTCCTCGGTGGAGCGGGAAGCCCAGAGACGGAGGAGATTGACGGTCTTCGTGCCGAAGCCGGCGATCGGGATATCGTAGGGCACGCCGAGGATAGTCTTGGTGCCGACCCAGCTGGAGCGGGAGTTGCCGTTGTCGTCGAAGACGTTTTCGACGCGGCCATAGATTTTGACCTCCTGGGTGTATTCGGAGCGGCAGATTTCCCACGGGGTGCCGAAGATCATCCAGTTGTCGGGATGCTCGATCTGGTGACCGTTGACGAACTCCTGCTTAAAGAGACCGAACTCGTAATGGATGCCGTAGCCGATGGCCGGCAGGTCCATGGTGGCCAAAGAGTCGAGGAAGCAGGCGGCGAGACGGCCAAGACCGCCGTTGCCGAGACCCATGTCGACTTCGGATTCACGGATGGTTTCCCAATCGACGCCGAGCTCCTTGAGCGCGATCTGCGCTTCCTCGAACAAGCCGGTGTTGTAGAGGTTGCTCTCCATCAAACGACCCATGAGGTATTCAAGGGAGAGGTAATAGAGGCGGCGGGAATTGGTTTTGTTATGAACCGCCTGGGTGGCGATGAGGCGGGCGTGAATCTGCTCACGCACGGCCATGGCGGTGGCGATCCACCAATCGTTGGGAGTGGCCGTGCCTTGGTCTCGGGCGAGCGTGTAGACCAAATGGCGCAGAATGGACTGCTTGAACTTCGCGCTGTCTCCGGCGCTACCGGGAATAAAGGGAGGACGTGATTCACTCACAGCAGTCTTGGCTGATTTTGTGGATTTGGTGCTGGGCTTCTTGGATTTAGGTGCGGCGGACATGTTTGGATGAATGAAAGTGTTAACAACAAGAACCATGCCACCCAAGCCGGGCGGCAATGCTTCTTTTTAGGGATAGCAAATGGATAGAGAGATCAAAATCCTGCGTGTGACCATAACGTTACTTTTGAAACCGGCGGTTTAGTTCACCATGGCCCAACTCGACATGAGTTGGACGGCCGCCGGGACTGACGTGGGGAGCCCTGCAGGCAAAGAGTTGCGCAACCAGCGTTTGCAATTCCGCCGCGGCGGGCGAGCTGCCGAGCCGAACCGCACGCGTAGCCGCCATCCGGGCCAGCTGTCCACGGGCGGCATCCAAATCCCGTTCCGGCAAAAGTCCTTCACGCAAAGCCCCCAGCAATTCCCGCACAAAAACGTCCGCATGGTCGGGTTCCATCCAGGAGGGAACACCTTCGATCCGGAAAAAGTGCCGCCCGAACTCCTCCACCTCAAAACCGTGGTCCTTCAGAAACTGCAAACGATCGGTCAACAACGCGCTCGCCACCGGATCCAATTCCAGGGGCAAGGGTAACAGCAGACGCTGTGTCTCCACCCTGCCCTCGCGAAACTGGGCTTCCAAACGCTCGAACCAAATCCGTTCCTGCGCCGCCCGACGATCGAGCAGCACGATACCCGCGGGCGTTTCAAACAGCGCATAAACTCCATGCGCCACCCCCAGATAACGCCACCCCGCGGCCGGCCGAGGCACAGGCATTCCTGCCTGTGCGGTTGGTTCGGTTCCGGAAACGGATGGCTTAACTGTGGACGACGTGTCCGCACAGGCAGGAATGCCTGTGCCACCCGCCGGACGCAGCGGCGGCAACACCCGCACCGGCTCAGAAGCCGCCGGACGCGCCGCCACGCCGGCCTTCATCACGGTCACCGGATTAACCGGAGCGGACGTCCCCTGCCCTCCCTGCACGGCCGGACGCGATTCATTTGACGGTATGGATTCAACAAAAGCTCCGGTGCCGCCACCGAGCTCACGCATCCGTTGCAAGACCGCACGAATCACGAAACCACGCACCGCGGCTTCGCTGCGGAAACGCACCTCGCGCTTGGCCGGGTGCACGTTGACGTCGACCGCCGCCGGATCGATTTCGAGAAAAACAAACGCCGCCGGATAACGCCCCTTGGGCAACGACTCGTGAAAGCTCTCGATCAGCGCGTAGTTGAGCGTGCGGCTGTCGACCGGGCGGCGGTTGATGAAGCTGATCATCTCGTGCCGGGTCGCGCGACCAAGACCGGGTTTGCCGATCAGCCCGTGCAAACGCAGGCCGTTTTCCGCAACGTCGATTGGCACCAAGGTCTCGGACAGTTGACGGCCAAAAATCTCCGCCACGCGGTCCGCCAGCGCGGTGCACTCGGGTGATTTAAAGACCACCCGGCCGTCTTCGATCAGCGAGAACGCCACCTCTGGAAATGCCAGCGCGTAGAGCCGAACGCAGGTGACAATGTGCGCCGATTCGGTGCGATCGGTTTTAAGAAACTTGCGCCGCGCCGGCACCGAGTTGAAGAGCTGGGCGACCTCGATGCGTGTGCCCACCGGACGACCGCAGTCGCGCACATGGACAGGACGGCCGCCGTTGATCAGGATCTCGGTGCCATTGTCTTCGGATTGTTCCCGTGTCTGTAGAGTAAATTTGGATACACTGGCGATCGATGGCAGCGCCTCGCCACGAAAACCGAAGGAGACGAGCCGGTTGAGATCGTCGGCCGCCGCGATCTTACTGGTGGCGTGACGCTCGAGTGCAAGCTGGGAGTCTTCCCTCGACATGCCATATCCATTGTCCTCGATGCGCATGTAGGAACGACCGCCGTGGCGGAACTCGACCTCGACGCGGGTGGCTCCGGCGTCGACGGCATTTTCGACCAGTTCTTTGATCACGGCGGCCGGACGCTCAATCACCTCGCCCGCGGCGATCTGATTAGCAACCCGGTCGGGTAATCGATGAACCTTGGCCATGGAGAGGGTAATTAGGAATTAATCGCGAAAACGCGGAAGAGCTGAAGCGCGGAAATTCAGAAGGAATGAACCACGCGGCGGATGCCGAGTCGGGGCTCAGAGAAGTTAAGAACGAGGGCGAGTTGGCAACCGGTGGCCTTGAGATAAGAACGAGCAGTCGCCAGATGGATTTCTTCGATGGCTTTACAGGCCTTGAGCTCAATCACGACCTTGGAGTCGAGGAGCAGATCTAGGCGATGCTCGCCGACCACTATACCGTCATAGACAATGTTGATCGGTTTTTGCCGCTCCACCGCATGACCACGCTTGGTGAGTTCATAAGCCAAGGCCGATTCGTAAATGCTTTCGAGAAACCCAGGGCCAAGCGCACGGTGAACCGCGACTGCTGCCTTGAGCAGCTGGTCAGTCAGTTCCTGTTCAATCAGTTCCATTCCGTGTTTCCGCTCTTCCGCGTTTCCGCGATTAAAAAATCCGAACCTCAGCCGAGGAGTTTTTCCCAGCGCTTGAACTGTTTCTTCACCTGAGCCGGACCGGGCATACCGGTGCCGCGGCGGCGGGCCATGGCGCGCTCGAGGTCGAACACACTCGCCCAGTCATCCTTGTAGCCGGGGTGGAGCTTTTTGACCTCGGCGGTCGGCAATTCGTTGAGCGGCAGCTTCAGCGTCTCGGCGAGTTTAACGACCGCACCGACGGCGTGGTGCGCCTCGCGGAAAGGCACACCGTTATCGACGAGGTAGTCGGCCAGATCCGTGGCGAGCAGCGCGGGGTCGGCGACGGCGGCGGCGCAGCGGTCGCGGTTGATCTTCATGCCGGCGATAGTGCCGGCGAGCACGTCGGCGCACAGGCAGCTCTGATCAAAGCTGTCGAACACCGGCGGCTTGTCCTCCTGCAGGTCACGATTGTAGGTCAGCGGCAAGCCCTTGGTCATGGTCAGAATGGTATGCAGGTTGCCCTGCAGACGGGCTGACTTGCCACGCAAGATTTCGCAGGAGTCCGGGTTCTTTTTCTGCGGCATGAGCGACGAACCGGTGCAGAAAGCGTCGGGCAGATCGGCGAACTTAAACTCGCTGCTGGACCAGAGGATGAGGTCCTCGGCCATGCGCGAGAAGTGCACGCCGAACAATGCGCAAGCGTGGGCGAACTCGCTGAAGAGGTCGCGGTCGGCGACGGTGTCCATGGAGTTTTGCGAGACCTGCGGGCGGCCCTTGGCGTCGACGAAGCCGAGCTGTTTGGCCGTGAACTCGCGGTCGATCGGCAGCGTGGTGCCGGCGATGGCACCGGAGCCGAGCGGACACCAGTTGGCGTGGGACGCGATCTCGGCGAGACGGGTGCGGTCGCGCTCCAACATCTCAAGGTAGGCGAAAAGGTGATGCGCCAGATAAACCGGCTGTGCGCGCTGGAGGTGGGTGTAGCCGGGGATCATCACATCGCCGTCGCGTTTGGCGATGGTCAGCAGAGCGCGTTGAGCGCCGAGGATGTGTTGCGAGAGGGTCGCGCAGGCGTGTTTGAACCAGAGGCGCATGTCGGTGGCGACCTGGTCGTTGCGGCTACGGGCGGTGTGGAGCTTGGCGGCGGCGGGAACGTTCTTGGTCAGCGCCTGCTCGATGTTCATGTGAACGTCCTCAAAGCGGGTGTCCCATTTGAACTTGCCGGCGTTGATCTCCTTGAGAATGGCGTCGAGGCCGGCGTGAATAGCGTCGCGCTCCTTGACATTGATCAGCCCAACGTGGGCAAGCATGGCGGAGTGGGCCTTGCTGCCTTGGATATCGAACGGGGCAAGGCGATGGTCGAAGGAGACCGATTCGCTGAACCGAAGCATGAGATCGGCGGGACCGTCCGAGAAACGTCCGCCCCAGGTCGCTTGAGATTTTTTGGCCATGGGAAAATGAAAGCTCTGAGCTCACGGAAGGCATCCGCCCGGCGCAACGTAGAAAGAGGGAAGTAAGGAGCGTGGACATTCCTGTCCACGCAGAGCGACTTGTGTAGTCCAAAAATCAGGAGGCCAAGGTTTCTGTATCAACTCACCCAATGGCGTGGGCAGGAATGTCCACACTCCTTGAGCCCACCGGACCGGGGGCAGCGTCCAAAGCACAGCTTTCCAAACGCAAAAAAGCCCCGGTCGTGAAACCGGGGCTATAAACTGGCGGGATGGACGGGACTCGAACCCGCGACCTCCTGCGTGACAGGCAGGCGCTCTAACCAACTGAGCTACCACCCCGTGAAGGGGAAAGAGGGCAGACGGTAGGTTTCAGACAGGGGGTGTCAAGCGTGGTTTACGCAGCTTTTTGAACTTATTTTTTTTGTTCAAAAAAATACCGTCAAACTAGTGTCCTGTCATTCAAATGCCCTTAATAATTCCTTCGGCAGAGATAGCCGCAAAGAGTCACAAAGAAGCGCAAAAATAACGGGCGGTATGACTGATGGATTGTCTTTTGCGACTCTTGCG
>JBBKWO010000011.1:0-13743 GCA_037969015.1 Opitutaceae bacterium | reverse complement strand
AAGAAGCGCAAAAATAACGGGCGGTATGACTGATGGATTGTTTTTTGCGACTCTTGCGCCTTTTTGCGGCCAATAATCCATGGGGTTTAATGCAAGGCACTTCGATGACGGGACACTAGAGCGGTAAAGAACTGTAGCGGCCAATGAACCTGCGCTGAACCGAAACGGCTCCGCCGTTCCGCTACACGTGCGCACCTTGTAGCGGAAGCGCGGACGCGCTTTCGTCCACGTCAAAACGGCCACGACTTTATTTGAAGCGCTCCAACAATCAGGTCTTCACAAACCTGTTATCTGCCAAGCCTCCTCAGGCATCCAGACGACGGATGAGCTCGGTCCAAATTTCGGGACCTTGATCCACCCACCCCGTCCACCAGTGCGCATCGGCAAAACACAACTCGGCGCCACCGGCGTCACCCTGCACCTGCTTGAACAGACCCTGCAGCAATAAATCCGTTTCGGTGCCGGCGACAGGTAACGTCGTTTCGACTTCGTTCAAATTCCCGCCGGTCAATGCCAGCAGCAACTGCGCCCGGGCATCACCCCGCGCGGCGGCCTCGGGCCGCTCGAGCAAACGCTGCACCGCCCGCCGCAGATCCTCAGGGGTCAGCGGTTTGGCCAGGAAGTCCCAGACGCCGAGCTTGAGGGCTTCCATCGCCACCGAACCGTCGGCGTGGGCGCTGGCCATCACCACCGGCGGACGCACCAAACCGGGACTCGCATCGAGCTCGCGCAAAAAATCCACGCCGTTCAGTTCGTCCATCGAGTAATCAAGCACCAGCACATCAAAGTGCTCCCCCGCACGCAGGCGCTCCAAGGCACGCACTGGTGATTCCTCGCCCTCGGCCAGCCAGCCCTCACCGCGCAGAGCGATACTACAGACGCGGCGCATGCTGCGCTCATCATCAATGACCAGGATCCGAGGCTGTCCGCTGGAGTCGGCGGCAGGAACCGCAGGTGTCGAACCGGGACTGGTTTGATGAATCTCGCCGGGGTCATGCGAGTCGCGGGCGGCACCGGCCTTGGCCTCGATTTCGGATGAGCCATCCATCGAAGATTCGCCGTTTTCGGCCCGCACGGCCTGTGGCCAACGTGATTTAAATCGAGCGGACAACCGAGCCTTGGAGCAGCGCAGGTTGATACAGAGATCCAACAACTTCATCAGAACAATTTCGCGGGTTCGGGGGGTTTAAGCAGCGCGTAGATCAAGGTAAAATTCAACAGTGCCACCTTGGGACCATACCCCGATCCGGCCGCCCTGCAAACCCGCCATTTCACGGGCAATGGTGAGCCCGAGTCCGGAGCCCTCGGCGCTTTCACCGGCGCGGCGGAAAAAGGGTTCGAAGACTTTGGCCTGTTCGGCATCGGTGAGTTGGCGCTCGCTCCGGTTGATGACCGAAAAACGCACAAACCCATCGGCGCGGGCCGCGGCACGCATGACCACCGGTTCGCCGGTCACGCCGTATTTGCCGGCGTTGGACAAGAAATTCCCCAGCACCCGTCCCGCATGCATCGTGTCCGCCATGATCTGGGGCACCTCACCGGCCGGAGTCTCCACCTGGAGTTCGTGGCCGGTCTGACGCAGGATCGAGCCGTGCATCGCCTCGGCCTGTTGCAACAAGGTCGCCGCATCAATCGGCTCCATGTGCATCACCGCCCGGCCACTCTCCAAACGGGCGAGCTCCAACAAGGCCTGCAAGACGGTGAGCAGACGTTCGCAATCGGCGCGGCCCGACTCAAGCAGTTCGCGTTGGTCGGAATTAAGCGCGCCGACTTTTTCCTCCAGCAGCAAATGCAGGGTCATACGAATGCCCGTCACCGGAGTTTTCACTTCATGGCCCAGGGTCGAGATCGCCTTGGTCTTGGCGGCGTCGAGCCGGCGCAGGTTGGTGACGTTCATCAGCAACACCGCCCAGCCTTCGGGAGCGCCCAGATCGGTGGTCATGCGAAACACCTGCGGGATGTAGGAGACTTTGCCGGTCGCCCCTTCCTCATCGTGGTAATCCATCTCGATAGCCTGGCGGATGTCGTCGCCGATCCGGTCGGCGCCCAGCGCGGCGGCCTCATCAACGCATTGCCGCACCTGAGCCGGCAACGCATTGGGAACGCCGAGGGCAGTCGAAAGACGTTCGGCACGGGGGTTCATCAGCGTCACCTGCAGGTTGTTATCCACGATGTAAACCGGCTTGGGCAGGGCCTGCAGAATCGACCGGGATAAACGATTGGCCGCCACCACCCGCTCATCTTTTTCATCAATGAACGCGCGCAAGTCGGTGGCCATCGCATTAAAGGTGGCTGCGATTTGCCCGAGCTCCTCGCCGTCTTCAATCGGCACAAATTCGGAGAACTTGTTTTGCCGCAGGGCGACGATCGAGTTGCGCAGCCGGATGAGTGGTTGGAACACCCCCTGGGTCATGCGAAACGACGTGTAAACGTAGATCCCGAGCGAAATAAGCACCAGGCCGAGCGCGACATAGTTGGCCTGTTGACCACGGCGCACCGCGCGGTCGCGACGCTCAAAGATGGCATCTTCATTGAGCTTCACAATTTGCCCGACCACTTCCGCAATCTCACTGGCCTTGCGTCCGAGTCGCGCCTGTTGATCTGCAAAGCGCTCCAAATCCAGCGGCGCGGCCACATACATCATGTCGAGCCCGTCAAGGTAGTCGTGGGTCAGGGCCTCGATGCGTTCGACGAGATCGGCTTCACCCGGCTCGGAAATCGCCCGCCGGACGACAACCAACTCGCCCATGATCAACTCCCGCTCGTGCTCGTAGCTGTTGCTGCTGTTGTGCAGCACCTTGGGATTGGTCTCGGTCAGGGCCACCGCGTTGATACGGGTGCTGGCGGTGCGCATTCCGCGCAGGGCGCGGATCGTGTCGTAGTTGCTGGCGATCTGGCTCTTGAGCTCGGAGGTGAGCGCCTTGGTCGTCCAGATACAGTAGCCGCCCAATACCATGAGCAGGCAGAGGATGATCGTCAGTCCGCTGAAAAAGTTCCAGCGCTTCATGCCTTGGCCTCGACGTCTTTTTCGTCGTCGTCACCGGGTTGCTCCGACGACCAGCGTTTGCGTTTACGATAGAGGGTGGCGCTGTCGATGCCCAGCACCGTCGCCGCCTCTTCCAAGGTCGCCGTGCGCGCGATAACCCGGCGCACGTGCGCCTTCTCCACCTCCTCGATCGGCACCAACCCGCCAAGGACAACCTCGTCGCCCGGGCCGGCCGTGACCAGCGTATCCGGAAGATCGTTACGCTCGATCAGGTCGCCTCGGCTCATGATCGCCGCGCGTTCGATGGCGTTGCGCAGTTCGCGGACATTGCCCGGCCAGGGATGGGCGCGCAGTGCGGCCCACGCCTCCGGAGAAAAGTCCTTCGCCAGCCGTCCGCTTTCCTCGGCAAAATAGTCCAAAAAACTCCGGGCCAGCCGGTCCAAATCTCCCGGCCGTTCACGCAGCGGCGGCATGGTCACCGTGATGACGTTAAGCCGGTAAAACAGATCCTCGCGGAACGCCCCCGCCTTCACCGCGGCGGTCAGATCACGGTTGGTTGCCGCCACCACCCGGACCTCGGCCTGACGGGTGCGCGACTCGCCGAGCCGCTCGTAGACCTTGTCCTGCAACAGCCGCAACAGCTTAGCCTGCAACTCGCCGGACAGCTCGCCGATCTCATCAAGAAACAGGGTGCCGCCGCGAGCCGCGTCCACCTTGCCCGCGTAATCCTTGACCGCGCCGGTAAAGGAGCCCTTGGCATGACCAAACAACTCGCTCTCCAGCAGCTCACGCGAGAGCGAGGGGCAGTTTACCGTCACAAAGGGACCGTCGCAAAGCGGGCTCTGCTCGTGGATGTAACGCGCGAGCTGGCTCTTGCCGGTGCCGTTTTCACCCAGAATCAAGATGCTCGCCCGCGTGCCGGCCGCCCGCTCCACCACCTCGAGCGCACCCTGCATCGCAGGGTCGTCGGATGCAAAATCCGTGGACGGTCCGCTGCGGGCCACCGCATCACTCAGATTGGCCACGCGATGCCGCAGCCGGTTAACCTTGTCGACCCGGGCCAACACCTGTCGCAACGAATCCGGGGTGAAGGGTTTTTCGAGATAATCGAGCGCCCCGCGACGCATCGCCTCGACCGCCGTTTCGATGCTCGCCTGCGCAGTGCAAACCACCACGGACAAACCCGGCGATTGCTTCAAAAGCCTGACCAAGTGGTCCAGACCATCGGCCTGACCATCCAGGTGCAGATCCAGTAACACCAAGTCGTAATCCTCCTCATCAAGCTTAAGCTGGGCGACCCGGCCACTATCCGCGGTTTCAGCCTCATGCCCTTCGGCTTTGAGAGCCTGCGATAGGGTCAAACGGACTGACCTTTGGTCATCAACAACAAGGATTCGCATGTCGGTTTCAGGTTCTGGGAGATGGGCTTAAGCAACAAGCCTTTCTGCCCTGATGGGCATTATACCCCATATGGGGAATTATCGGGTCACTTCAGACAGGCCGTATTGCGCCCTGCAAGACGAGGCGGTCGGCAGCCGTGCAAATTGCCCGACTAAATCAAAGCCTATGCCATCCCGTAACCCCTTAACTTATTTCAGATAAATTACTTAAAAAACCATAAGCTCCGTTGGCATCGGCGCTGCAAATGGAGCGGGCGTATGAAAACGCTAAACTCGCTCCCCAAATCCCAGATCGCCCTCGCCATCGCGTTGATCGCCTTGCGCCCCGCCTTTGGTGCCGACACACCATCCTCCTCCACGGTCGCGGCCGAGGCTCACGCTGAAAAAGCCGAAGCCGAGTCTGATGCCACCAAGGCCAGCCTCGACCTGATCAATGCCAGGATCGACGCCATCGAGAAACAAATCGAAAACGCACCCGACAAGGCCGAGAAGACCGCCGCCAAAGCCCGTCTGAAGGGCCTCAAGGACCGCCGCTTCGAACTCCGCAAGCACTACGCCAAGTCCAAGTCCGACGAGCTCCTCGCCGACCTGAAAGTTGAATACACCAAGGTCGCCTCCTGGACCAAGGACACCTACAAAGACGTGAAGGAAAAGGTCACCGGCGACGACAAGGACGAGAAGCCCGGCGTGGTGCCCGCCACCCAGGCCGCCGTCAACACCAAGGCCAACGAAGCCATGGTCGGCATCGCCGTCTACAAGATGAACCCGTCCCCTGAAAACAAGGCCGAGGTCAAAGCAGCCATCGATGCCCTCGAAAATGAAATCGACCGCTTGGAAGACCGCGCCGATGCCCTGCCCGAAGGCAAAAAACGCGATGCCATGGAAAAGCGCATCGAGGCCCTCGATGATCGCAAGGACTCCCTTGAGGACGATTTCACCAAAGCCCGCTGGGACAACCTCGTGAAAGACCTCCGCGAATCCTGGAACGGTCTCTTCGAATAACCGGCAACGCCAGTCGCCAACCACCAACCCTCAATCCAATAACACCATGCTCTCCTGGACCATCACGTTTCTCATCATTGCTATCATCGCCGGCTTGCTCGGCTTCGGCGGCATCGCGGGCGCGGCCGCCGGCATCGCCAAGGTTCTCTTCTTTATCTTCCTCGTATTGCTCGTCGTGTCCCTGCTGGCCGGCGTGATTCGCGGCAAGGGTTAAGACAAACACCTCTCCATCACAAAGCCGCCCTGATCGGGGCGGCTTTTTTCATGACCCGCAAAACGCCGCCCCGCTCATATCCCCATCATGCAAAATGCCCGAAAGACCAAGTCGAAAACAATACGTTAAACACCCCATATACATAGATGTTAATTACTTACATGCTAACACCCATCTCTGGCATGAACGCCGCTAAAGACCGCTGCATCTCGTCAACTCCCGCGTTCGATCCGTTTCCGACCGGGGCCGATACCCAACACAAAAAATGCCTGCACAACTCATAGTAACGATGAACTCCACCAACCTCCCTCCCGAAAGTCGCGAGTCCGTGAGTGATCACCTCAACGAACTGATCGCACTCTGCAACGACAGCCAAAGCGGATTTCGAGCAGCCGCAGATCACACCAAGTCTCCGGAACTTCGGGCACTCTTCATCCGCCTTTCGCGTCAGCGTATCGACTTCGCCGAAGACCTTCGGGTGGCCGTGGCCAACCTCGTCCACGACATCAACAGCAGCCTCAACCACCGCGTTAATCGCGAATGGACCAGCATGAAAACCACCTTCGTCAGCGACGATCCTCAATCGGCGCTCATCGAATGCGAGCGCAGCGAACAGGCCGCGGTCAAAGCCTACCAAAACGTGCTGCGCAACGTCCCGCTTGAGAACGCATGCCGGATCCTGGTGACCGCCCAGGCCAGCTCCGTGCAAACCTCCCACAACCACCTCTGCACTCTCCGTAATCACCCGGCCTACGCCAAATAACTTACCGGGCCAAACGGGCCCTCACCCACAACACCCAACCCAACACATCATCATGAGAATCACCTCCCTAGCACTCTTCGTCGCCGGCATCATCCTATTGATCTTTGGCTTCAGCGCCTCCGATTCGGTCAGCTCCGATGTCAGTCAAGCCGTCACCGGCGCACCCACCGACAAGAGCATCTGGCTCATCGTGCTCGGCGTCATCGCGCTGCTCTCGGGCGCCGGCAGCATCTTTATCGGTCGACGCGGCAAATAAGCCGGGCCGCCGATAAACGCACGCCGCCGTATCCCCTGCGGCGGCGTGCACCACCGTTTTCCTCGTTAACCGACCATGAAAATCTGCCACTTCACCAACACCTTCCTCCCCCACGTCGGCGGCGTCGCCCGCGCCGTGCAAACCATCCTGGAGGATCAACTCAAAGCCCGCCACAAGGTGCTCGTCGTCGCACCCGAGTTCACCGAAGGCGTCGCGCCGGTGCAGATCGAACGCCACGTCGAACGCATCTCCGCCCTCACTCATTTTAATCAGACTGATTTCTCCGTGCGGATCCCGTTTGCCGCCACCCTCTCCACCCGGCTCGCCGACTTCGATACCGAGATCATCCACACCCACCATCCGTTTTTGCTCGGCGACACCGCCCTGCGCGAGGCCGCCAGCCGCCAGGTGCCGATTGTTTTCACCCATCACACCCTTTACGAAAACTACACCCACTACCTGCCGCTGGAGAGCGAGGCCGCCGGCGAGTTTGCCGCCGACATCGCCACCCGCTTCGCCAACCGCTGCGATGCCGTGGTCGCGCCCAGCGAAAGCGTGCGCGATCTGATCGTCTCCCGCGGCGTCACCGTGCCCGTGCACGTCATTCCCACCGGCATCGACACCCAAAAGATCGCCACCGGCAACGCCGCCCGCGCCCGCAAGCGCTGGAAACTACCCGCCGATGCACTGGTGATCGGCCACCTCGGTCGTCTGGCGGAGGAAAAAAACCTGGGCTTCCTCTCTGACGCCATCGCCAAGGCCTTGCTCAAAAAAACCGACGCCCGCGCCCTCATCGTAGGAGATGGCCCCAGCCGCAAAGACATGGAAGCCACCTTCGCCAAGGCCGGCGTTCAGGACCGCGTGGTCTTCACCGGCAAGCTCTCCGGCCAACCCCTGCTCGACGCCTATGCCGCCATGACTCTCTTCGCCTTTGCCTCCACTTCTGAAACCCAGGGTCTGGTGCTCGCCGAAGCCATGGCCGCCGGCAACCCGGTGATCGCCCTCGACGCCTCCGGCGTGCGCGAAGTGGTCAACGACCGGCGCAACGGCCGGCTGCTTCCCGCCAACACCACTCCCGCGCTTTTTGCCCGCGCTTTGATCAACTTGCTCTCCAAACCCGAAACCCGCGAACGCTGGAGCCACGCCGCGCTCAAAACCGCCGCCGTCTTCGATCGCCATCGCACCACCGGTCGCCTGCTCAAACTCTACGCCCGTCTCATCAAGAATCACCAACGCGAGGACGGCACACCCAACGCCGTAGAGAAAGCCCTCCGACCCATTATAGACCGCCTCGCCACCGAGGGCGCCATCATCGCCGACAAGACCGGCGCCCTGCTGGATTCCTTTACCGCAACCCCACCCGACTCGGCCAAGACCGCCTGAGAACCGACCCGACATGCTGACAAAAATAGGAGCCTCCCTACGCCGCTGGCGCCGCCGTTTCAGCCGCGCCGAGTGGGCCACCACCCGCCTCGGACTTTCGCGCAACCAAACCGGCAGCCACGCCCCCGGCCTGCTACTCATCCAGATCGACGGCCTCGCCCGCACCCAGTTCGAGCACGCCCTGGCCGCCGGTCGCATGCCCTTTATCAACCGCCTGCTCAAGCGACACGGCTCCCGCCTGCATACCTTCTACAGCGGCCAACCCGCCACCACCCCCGCCGTGCAAGGTGAGCTTTACTACGGCGTGCGCACCGCCGTGCCCGCCTTCAGTTTTCTCGATCCGCGCGCCGGCGAGATCGGCGTCATGATGCACCCCGACTGGGCCAACCGCATCGAGGCCGACCTCGCCAAAAAAAACGAAGGCCTGCTCACCGGCGGCAGCTCCTGGTCCAACATCTACACCGGCGGCGCCACCCAGGAGGAAAGCCACTTCTGCGGCGCCTCCATCGGACCCGCCGACATGTGGCGCACCGGCAAGATCACCAATCTCTTCCTGTTCGCCTTCCTGCACTTCCCCTCGTTCCTGCGCCTGGTCGCGCTGCTCCCGGTAGAACTGGTCATCTCTCTAGTGGACGCCTTTCGCGGGATGATTCGCGGTCAGGGCATTCTCCGTGAACTCGGCTTTGTCATCGCCCGCGTCTTCGTCTGCGTCGGCCTGCGCGAGATGGTCACCCTCGGCGCCAAGATCGACCTCGCCCGTGGACTCCCGATCATCCACGTCAACTTTCTCGGCTACGACGAACAATCGCACCGGCGCGGCCCCGGCTCGCGCTTCGCCCATTGGACCCTGCGCGGCATCGACCGCGCCATCATGCACCTGCAGCGCTCGGCCCGCCGCTCCGAGGGCCGCGACTACGAGGTCTGGATCTTCAGCGACCACGGCCAGATTCACACCCGCCCCTTTTCCCGCGTCGTGCCCGGCGGACTGGAAGGTCTTCTCCGCCGTCGCTGGCCCGGCTTGCCGGACACCGACCGTATCCATATAAAAATGACGCGCGACCAACAACGCGTTCACCACGCCCCCTTCCCCGCCTTCACCCAACGCGGACGCGAACGTCACACCACCCGCCAGCTCGACCGCTCGCAGCTCACCCCCTTTGAACAAAAGGAATTCGTCGTGGCCTGCATGGGCCCCGTCGGCCACGTCTACTACAAGCGTCCACTGTCCGAGCCCGACGAACTTGTGCTCATCCAAAAACTCCTAGAGGACGGCGTGCCCGGCATCCTCCGCAAGGAAGGCGACCAAGTCGTCTGGCGAACCCGCGATCGACGCGCGGTCCTGCCCGCGGACACCTCCCTGCTCGCCGGCCCCGAGGAACTGCGTCCCGTCATCGCCCGCGATCTGGTCGAGCTCGTGAATCACCCCTATGCCGGCAACCTCGTCTGCCTCGGCTGGTCCGCCGACGGCACCTCCTTCTCCTTTGCCGATGAAAACGGCGCGCACTGCGGCCCCTCCGACCGTGAGACCCTGGGCCTGCTCGTGCTTCCGCCCGCCTCCGCTCACCTGCTGCGTCAGGAAATCGTGCGCCCCTCCGAATTGCGCACCGCCGCCCTCGCCCATCTCGGACGCGCCCCCCGCCCGGTTCATCAACGGCACCCCGCACGCAAAACCACCCACCTGCGCGTCGTCACCTACAACGTGCATTACTGCAAGGGCCTCGACGGACGCTTCGCCCCCGAACGCATCGCGCGCGTGTTGCGCGACCTCGACCCCGACATCGTTGCCCTGCAGGAAATCGACTGCGGCCGCAGCCGCTCACGCGGCGAAGACCAGCTCGCCTTCATCGCCGGCGAACTCGGCCTGCAACACGCCTTCTGCCCGACCATCGAAATCGCCGGCGAACGCTACGGCCACGGTATCATGACCCGCGAAGGCATCAACGTCGTGCAACGCGCCCACCTGCCTGACGGAGGTGTGCCCGTCATCGAACCCCGCGAAGCCCTCCACGTCAGCACCACCATCGACGGCCGCGAGATTTCCCTGATCGGCACCCACCTCGGCCTCGCCTACCGCGAACGCGCCGCCCAGATCGACCGTCTGCTCCAACCCGATCTGCTTGGTGAAATCACCGGCGATCCGCCGGTCATCTTTTTTGGCGACCTCAACCTAACACCCGGCGGCAAACTCTACCGCCGCCTGGTGGCCCGATGGAGCGACGAGGACGGCCAGTCCTTCTTCCGCGACGTGCAAGCCCATGCCCCCAATCACGTGGCCGTGAAAACCTTCCCCTCATTCCTCCCCCTGCGCCAACTCGACCACATCTTTGTCACCCCACACTTCACCATCCGGGACGTGCAAAGCCCCGCCAACCTCCTCACCCGACGCGCCTCCGATCACCTGCCGCTGGCCGTCGACCTTGAGCTCAATGACTGACGCCACCAACAAGATCCCGTCAAACAAGCCGACCGGCAGTGCCTGCGGAGCGGCGGCGCCACGCGTGCTGTTTCGCATCCGCTCGCTCGAAGTGACACCGGGGCGGCTGGCCAAGTTTGTCCTCGGGCTGATCATCTTCGGCACACTGACCTGGTTCTGGCAGCAGGTCGGCCTGGAAGAAATGCTGCGCCGCGCCCGCGCTTTGCCCGCGGTCGGAGTGATCGTCACCATTTCCGTGCTGCCATTGCTTGGCTTTCCCGTGAGCTGGTTGCACCTCATCGCCGGAGTGCGCTTTGGTTTTGGCCTCGGCCTCGCCGTCGTCATATTTTCCGGACTGTGCCACCACTTCCTCGGCTGGCTGCTGGTAAAAATACTGCCGGCCCGCTTCTTCGCCCGGTTGGAGCCCTGGCGGGAAAAACTCGCCGGTGCCGGACATCGCGACTCAACCCTGCTATGCGGCCTGCTGCCGGGCATGCCCTACTCGGTGCAACTCTACCTGCTGCCGGCCATCGGTGTTCCGCTCGGCATGCTGCTCGGCCTGGGAGTCGTGCTGCATACCCTACGCGCCGTGGTCACCATTCTGCTCGGCAACTACGGCGAGGACCTGACACCCGGCCGCATCGCCATCCTGACGGGATACTACCTCACTCTGCTAATCGTATCAGCATTCACACTACGACGCTTAAAAAAATCCCTCTCCATGAAAACTAAAAACATAAAACAACCCGAAGCCCCACTCATCGAAGCCAGGGCCCGCCAGCTTTGGCAAATCAACGGCTCGCCTCCAGGCCGAGACACCGAGTTCTGGCTGGGTGCCGAAAGTGAACTGCGCAAGGAAATGCTCCAGATCGAGGAACAGGCCGCCGACGCCCCCGTGGCGCCGACCAAATAACCCGCGCGCGGTGCCAAACACACCAAGGTAAAATCATGACCACCACCGCCACACCCGACTTCACCGATCACTACGCCCTCGTCACCGGCGCAGGCGAGGGCATCGGTCGTGCCACCGCCCTCCTGCTGGCTGGCGCCGGCGCGCGCGTCGCCCTGCTCGGTCGCACCGCCGCCAATCTTAAAGCCGTCGCCGAAGAGATTCACGCCGCCGGCGGCGACTCCGACACGATCGTGGCCGACATCTCCCAGGTCAGCTCAATGCAACGAGCCTTCGACCGCCTGCGTCGCAGCTATGGCCGCCTCGACCTCGTCTTTGCCAACGCCGGCGTCAACGGCGTCTGGGCCCCGCTCGACGAACTCTCCATCGACGAGTGGGACAAGACCGTGGCCATCAATCTACGTGGCACCTTCCTGACCTGCAAATTCGCGATCAAACTCATGCCACCCGAGGGCGGCTCGATCGTCATCACCTCATCCGTCAACGGCACCCGCATGTTCAGCAACACCGGCGCCTCCGCCTACGCCACCACCAAGGCCGCGCAAGTCGCCTTCGCCCGCATGATCGCGCTGGAGCTCGCCCCGCGCGGCATCCGCGTCAACACCATCTGCCCCGGCGCCATCGAATCCGCCATCAACGACAACACCAAGCTTCGCGACCTCAAGTCCGTGCGCTACCCGATCAAGTTCCCCGAAGGCACGGTTCCGCTCACCCACGGCAAACCCGGTCGCGCCCACGACGTCGCCCAACTCGCGGCGTTCCTCCTGTCCGACCAGGCCCGCCACATCACCGGCACCGAGGTCTTCATCGACGGCGCCCAATCGCTGCTACAAGGATGACTCCGTCGGCAGTCCTAGGCAGTGCATAGCCCGCACGGGCAGCCGTCATACAACAATACCGCAGCCACGGGTTTCATGCGCCCGCCCGTCGTTTTGGCACGACCCATCCTGATAGCATCAACACCTCAAATGGTGCGATCAGTTCCGATAGATTGGCCCGTTTGGATTTGTTCATCTGCCCTGCGTTGCTGATTGGCGTATCGGCTATTGGATTCGTAAAAAATGAAAATCGGAGCATATTGAGAGCAGCAACCATAGGAGAACGAATCGTGGGGATACTTTTAACGAGTAAACACGATAAACGTGGCCGTTGGCCTGATCAATTTCGTGTCCCAATCCACACGACTCAATTCTGTGAGCATAAAATTCAACCTCAGCGACGGCTTAAGACACCCGTGTTCACATGGGCGGTGCCTTTGGCTGGGTTTGCTGGTGGCTGGGACTTTGCTCAATTCCATGGGCACCGCCGCCACCTTCACGTGGACCGGGCATGCGGCAAAAACCCTTTGGACGGATAAGCAAGTTTGGGATGTAAACTCCGTCCCCGCCAATGATGGCACCGCGGACCTCGTTTTTGCCGGCACCACGACATTGAGCTCCGACACCGATGGCAACTGGTCAGTCAATTCCATCACCTACAATAGCACCGCCGGTGTCTTTTCGTTTAGCCCCTCGACGGACGTGCTCACCATCCAGGGTGGCGGTATCACCAACAACAGCAGCACTACACAGACCATCGCCAACACGATGGTTACCGGTGCCAACCAAAGCTGGATCGCCAACACGGGCGCGCTCAGTTTCACCGGTGGCATCACCAACAACTACACGCTCACCATCGGCGGCGGTAGCAATACGAGCCTTAGCGGCGTAGTAACCGGCTCCGGTGGTCTCACCAAGACCGGCTCCGGCTCCCTGACGCTCTCCGGCACATCCGCTAATACCTACTCCGGCACCACCACCGTATCTGGCGGCACTCTCGCCCTTAATAAAACCACTAGCGTCAACGCCGTCGCCGGCAACCTCTCCATCGGCGTCGGCACCGTCCGACTCGATGCCGCCAACCAGATCGCCGACACCTCCACCGTCACCCTCTCCTCCGGTTCCTCCGTCTTTAATCTCAACGGCAATAACGAGACCATCGGCTCCCTCGTCTCCGCCAGCTCCACCGCCTCCGTCACACTCGGCGCCGGCTCACTCACCACCGGCGGCAACAACGCCACCAACACCTTCGCCGGCGTCATCTCCGGCTCGGGGGGGCTCACCAAGACCGGCTCCGGATCACTGACTCTCTCCGGCACCGGCGCCAACACTTACTACGGCACCACCACCGTATCCGGTGGCACCCTCGCCCTCAATAAAACCGCCGGCGTCAACGCCGTCGCCGGCAACCTCTCCATCGGTGCCGGCACCGTCCGACTCGATGCCGCCAACCAGATCGCCGACACCTCCACCGTCACCCTCTCCTCCGGCTCCTCTGTCCTTAATCTCAACGGCAATAACGAGACCATCGGCTCCCTCGTCTCCGCCAGCTCCACCGCCTCCGTCGCACTCGGCGCCGGCACCCTCACCACCGGCGG
>JBBKWO010000010.1:0-16949 GCA_037969015.1 Opitutaceae bacterium | reverse complement strand
TGAGTTATACCAACAGCCCGTAAAGAACCAGACTTTGGGTGGGGCGGGCCCGCTGGGCCCGCCGCGTGCGACAATTGACCACCGTTTGCTGTCGTCGAGCCGGACGGCCCAGCGGTCCGTCCCCACCTTTGAGTCAGTCTAAATATTAAGGAACGTTGGTATTAGACCCGATGCTCGGAAACGGCCGGGGACGGCCGTTGCTACAACTCCGACTTCGTGTGCTTTGTGACCTTCGTGGTTCAATAAGGATCGAGTCAAACGCGGTGCGTCGACGAGCGGCAGCCCTACAGGGACGGAAGGTTGTTGAGGAAGACGATGATCTCTTTCAAACGTGCCAAGGGCTTGGGGGCGGTGAGTCTGGGGAAACGTGTGCCGACCATCACGAAGTCGTCGGGTTTGCCGGTGTTGCGCTGGCACTTGAGTTGGTTGCTCTTCGTCTCGACGGAAAGGATGCCCTTGGTCTCGGCGCGTATCCGGATTTCGGTGATGAGGAGTAAGGCACGGACTTCGTTGGCGAATTTGCCGAAGCGGTCGCGGAGGTCGGTCTCGACTTGTTTCAGGGCTTCCAGGTTCTCGGCCAAGGCGAGGCGGCGGTAGAGGTCGATGCGCAGGCGGGTTTCGCCGATGTAAGCTGCCGGCAGGCGGGCTTGGATCTTCTCGACGTCCACGATGCCGCTGGCGGCTTGTTCGGCTTCCTTGAGGGCTTGGTAGCCGTCGCCGTGGCCGCGGAGGCGGGCGGTGGGGGCGTCGGCGTTGGCGAGGTTGGCCTTGTGGCTGTCGCCGGCCGCTTCGCCGACAAAGACGAAGTCCAGTTTGACGGAGGCGCGGATGAAGGCGGCGTGTTTCTCGCCTTTGAGGCGGGCGACGGACTGGCGGAGGAGCTGGCAGTAGAGTTCAAAGCCGACGCCGACGATGTGGCCGCTTTGCTGGGCGCCGAGGAGGTTGCCGGCGCCGCGTAGTTCGAGGTCGCGCATGGCGATGCGGAAACCGGCGCCGAGCTGGTTGTGGGTGCGCAGTGCGGTGAGGCGTTCGCGGGCGACTTCGACCACGCGGGTGTGGCGGTGGAGCAGGAGGTAGGCGTAGGCTTGGTGCTTAAACCGGCCGACGCGGCCACGGAGTTGGTAGAGTTGCGAGAGGCCAAAGCGGTCCGCGCCTTCGATGATGATGGTGTTGCAGTTGGGGATATCGAGGCCGGTCTCGATGATGGTGGTGCAGACGAGGACTTGATACTCGCCGGCAACAAACTCGGTCATGACGCGTTCGAGATCGTGTTCGTCCATCTGGCCGTGGCCGACGCCGATTTTGACGTCGGGCAGGAGTTCGCTGAGACGGGCGGCGACGAGGTCGATGGTCTGGACGCGATTGTGCAGATAGAAGACTTGTCCGCCGCGGCGCAGTTCGTGGCGGACGGCGTCGATGACGAGTTTTTCGTCGTAGGTTTTGACGATGGTCTCGATGGGGTGGCGGTTGGTGGGCGCGGTCTCGATGACGGACATGTCGCGCGCGCCGGTCATGGCCATGTAGAGGGTGCGCGGGATGGGCGTGGCCGACATGGAGAGCACGTCGACGGTGGTGCGCATGGATTTGAGACGCTCCTTGTGCTTCACGCCGAAGCGTTGCTCTTCGTCGATGACGACGAGGCCGAGGTCTTTGAAGACGATGTCTTTGTTGAGGATGCGGTGGGTGCCGATGAGGATGTCAACCTGACCGGCGGCGGTGGCGGCGACGATGCGGTTGGTCTCGGCCCGGGTGCGGAAGCGGCTGACCATCTCGACGGCGATGGGGTAGCCGGCCATGCGTTCGCGGAAGGTGTTGAGGTGCTGCTGCGCGAGGATGGTGGTGGGGACGAGCAGGGCGACTTGGCGACCGGATTGCACGGCTTTGAAGGCGGCGCGGATGGCGACTTCGGTTTTGCCAAAGCCAACGTCGCCGCAGATGAGGCGATCCATGGGGCGGGTGCGCTCCATGTCGGACTTGGTGGCCTGGATGGCGGTTAGCTGGTCCTTGGTTTCGGAGTAGGGGAAGGAGGCTTCGAACTCGCGTTGCCAGTCGTTGTCGGGCGGGCAGGCGAGGCCGGGCTGGGCTTCGCGCGCGGCGTGGATGCGCAGGAGTTCGGCGGCGAGGTCGATGGTCGCGACCTCGGCGGCCTTGCGGGCTTTTTCCCAGCGACCCGAGCCTATCTTGCCGAGCTGGGGTTTGGTTTTGCTGAGGCCGACGTAGCGGCTGATGAGGTGCGACTCCTGCAGAGGCACGTGCAGGGTAACGTGGTCGTCGAACTCAAGGGAGATGACTTCGCGGTGACCGTCGCGGGTCTCGAGTTTGGTGAGTCCACGGAAGGTCGAGATGCCGTGTTGGAGGTGAACCACAAAGTCGCCTTCGACGAGTTCTGAGAAGTCGAGGAGTTGGTCGACCTGCGCGCGTTGCACGAGGGCGCGGGAAGAGCCGCCGGCGCGACGCGCGCGTTGGCGTCCGAAAAGTTCGGTCTCGGTGACGATGACTTGGCCGGCGAGGCCGGACTTGCCACTGGTTACTTTCTCACCACGTGCGGTGAGCTTAAAACCTTCGTTGAGGTGTCCGCGGATGAAAGTGGGTTTTTTGAAGGCTTTGTGTTCGCCGAGGATTTCGCGGGCGCGTTGTTCTTCGCCTTCTTTGGAGGCGACGAAAGTGATGGTGAAACCGTTCTTCTGCCAGAGGGCGAGTTGTTCGATGAACTCCTTGCGGGCCTGGTCTTCGGCGGCGAGGCGGTCTTGGGCAACGAGGCCGTCGGAGGGAAAGTTGCGGTGGTGTCGCAGGCTGTCGGTGTCCCAAGTGGTCTCGGAGAGTTTTTCGGCGCTCTCGGGATCGAAAAGGGCGGCGGCTTCGTCGAGGTCTGCCAGGCCGAGCACGCCGGCGACTTTTTGTAAGATGGGTGTGAGCCGGTCGAAGCCTTCGCGGGCGGCGTCGGAGAAGGGTTTGTCGAGGGTGGCGGGATCGACGAGCACGAGGCGGGTGCCGGGCGCGAGGTAGTCGGCGATGCCGGTGCGGGCGGGCTCAAGTTGGAGGCGGGGCGAGGCGGCGAGGGTGAGCTCGTTGATGGATTCGCCGGAGCGCTGGGTGACGGGGTCGAAGGCGCGGATGTCTTCGAGCTCGTCGCCAAAGAAATCGAGGCGGTAGGGTTGGTTGGCGGTGACGGGGTAGACGTCGATGATGCCGCCGCGCACGGCGTAGTGGCCGGGGGCTTCGCAGACGGGTTCGTGGTCGTAGTCGAGGTCGCTGAGCTTCTGCAGCAAGTCGGCGAATGGGCGGGTTTCGCCCTTGGTGACGATGAACTCCTTGGCCGCATAGTCGGCGAGCGCGGGCACGGTCTGGAGGAGCGCGCCCGGGGTGGTGAAGATGGCGGCGGGGAGCGAGCTGCCGCTCTGAGCCTTTAGCTTTGAGCTTTTAGCAGATAGCTCCGAGCCAGAGGTGACTCGGACGGCACGCAGGCGCGACAAGACCGTCTGGCGGTCGGCGGAGGCGGCGAAGGCCTCGGCCATGTCGCGCGAGCCGCCCATCGACTCGGGGAAAACGAGGGCGTCGAGGGTTTTGACGGAAACCTGAGAGCTGAAACCTGAAACCTGAGTGGCGGAGTGAAAGAAGGCGGTATCTTCGGCGAGTTGTTCGGCGAGTTTTAGATCGGGCGCAACCACGAGCCAGACGGGCGCATGCGGTTCGCCGCGCATGAGCTGTGCCAGCACCGCACCGCGCGCGGGAGGACAGACTCCGGTATGGAGGTGGCGCGGGAGTTGTGCGTGGGCGGACGACATGTGGAAGTTGCCGAAGAAAGAGGACGAAGGGTCGAAGGGCAACTCGCTGGTTGGTTTTGGGGATGGAGGGATTTCGGAGTTCGGAAGGTTACACAGAGTTCACGGAGGAGGCACAGAGGGCACGGAGTCGGAAAGGGACGGAGTTATCTTTTGTAACAATTCGGAGGATTGGCTTCTGACTCTGCGTTCTCTGTGCCTCCTCTCTTCCGACTCTGTGTAACAATCCGAAAAATCAGAGCTTCAGTTTCCTTAAACGCAGGGCGTTGAGGACTACGCTGATGGAGCTGAGGCTCATGGCTACGCCGGCGAGCATGGGGTTGAGGAGCCAACCGAAGATCGGGTAAAACAGTCCGGCGGCGACGGGGAGGCCGAGGCCGTTGTAGAAGAAGGCAAAGAAGAGGTTTTGGTGGATGTTGCGCAGCGTCGCGCGGCTGAGGTGGATGGCGCGCACGAGGGCACCGAGTTCACCTTTTACGAGGACGATGCCGGCGCTGTTCATGGCGACATCGGTGCCGGTGCCCATGGCGATGCCGATGTCGGCGGCGGCGAGGGCGGGCGCGTCGTTGAGTCCGTCGCCGGCGAAGATGACGCGTTCGGTGCCGTCCTTTTGATGTTCGCGCACGAGCTTTTGTTTGTCCTCGGGTGTGACGCCGGCGTGGTAACCGTCGAGGCCGAGTTTGTCGGCGACGGCCTTGGCGGCGGCTTCACGGTCGCCGGTGACCATGTAGACCTTGATGCCAAGTTCACGCAGGGAGGAGATGGCGGCGGGAGTGGTTTCTTTGATGGCGTCGGCGAGGGCAATGAGGCCGGCGTCTTGGTCGTCGATCTTGATGGCGACGAGCGTGGCCTCGGGGTGGTCGTCGAGGTGGGCGTCGGTGGGAGCGCGGCCGATGGTGATGGTTTTGCCTTCGACGGTGGCGGTGATGCCGGAGCCGGCTTCGGCGTTGAAGTCGGTGGCTTCGGGGAGTTGGAGTTTGCGCTGCTTGGCGGCGGCGATGATGGCGCGGGCGAGGGGATGCTCGCTGGAGGATTCGGCGGCGGCGGCGAGGCGGAGGAGGTCGTCTTCGGACAGGTCGCCGGTGGGTTTGATGGCGACGACTTCGGGTTTGCCGACGGTGAGGGTGCCGGTCTTGTCGATGAGCAGTGTATTCGCTCCGCTGAGACGTTCGAGGGCGGCGGCGTCTTTGACCAGCACGCCGACCTGGGCGCCGCGGCCGATGCCGGTGACGAGGGAAACGGGTGTGGCGATGCCGAGGGCGCAGGGGCAGGCGATGATCAGCACGGCGACGGCGTTGATGAGGCCGTGGAGCAGCGCGGGTTCCGGGCCGAGCAGCGACCAGGCGATAAAGGTGGTGGCGGCGATGACGAGCACGACAGGCACAAACCACGCGGAGACGCGGTCGGCGAGGCGTTGGATGGGGGCTTCGCTTTCGGTGGCTTCCTCGACGAGGTGCACGATCTGGGCGAGCATGGTGTCCTTGCCGACGCGTTCGGCTCGGAAGACGAGTGAGCCGGTGGTGTTGAGTGTGCCGGCACTGAGTTTGTCGCCTTTGGATTTTGAGGCGGGCACGGGTTCGCCGGTGAGCATGGATTCGTCGATGTCGCCTTTGCCTTCGAGGATTTCGCCGTCGACGGGGATGTTTTCGCCGGGGCGCACGCGGAGGCGGTCACCGACTTGGACTTCTTCAACGGGGACGTCGGATTCGTTGCCTTGGTCGTCGATGCGGTGGGCGGTTTTTGGTGCGAGGTCGAGTAAGCCGCGAATGGCTTCGTCGGTGCGGGAGTGGGCGCGTTGCTCGATGACCTGACCGAGGAGGACGATGGTGGTGATGAAGGCGGCGCCCTCGAAGTAGAGCGCGATACCGTGATCGGCGTTCATCAGGCCCATGGGGAAGTGGTCGCCGAAGAGCATGGCGGCGACGGAGTAAAAGTAGGCGGCGCCGGTGCCGGTCACGGTGAGCGTGAACATGTTGGTATCGCGCTCGACGATGGATTTCCACCAGCGGCGGATGAAGAACGCCCCGCACCAAAAGAAAACGGGCGTGGTGAGAATGAGCTGCGCCCACGCGGAGATGTTGTGCGAGGGGAGGAGGTCGCGCAGGCCGGGCACCATTGCGCCCATGGACAGGATGAAGACGGGAATGGTCAGTGCGACGGCAACCCAGAAGCGGGGACGAAGCACACGCTCATCGGGAAGGCCCATGTAAACGGGCGCGTCGGAGGCGGGCTTTTCGGAGGAATCGTGGCTATGGGACATTAGAGGGTGTTACGCGTGGGGTTGTGTATTCCCTCAATGTTAGGCGAGAGGCCGGGAGAACTGAATTTTAATCGCGGAAACGCGGAATGAATTAAATCACTGAATCACGGAAACACGGTGTTTTTTGAATGTGGAACTTAGGAAAGCAGGGAAGTTAGGAGGACTGTTCTCTGAGTTCCCCTCCGCGTTTCCGCTCTTTCGCGTTTCCGCGATAAATGCAGTGCTCAGACTGCGGGCCAGGCGGTGAGGGCGGCTTTGGCGGCGGCTTCTTCGGCGGATTTCTTGGAGGGGCCGCGACCGGTGCCGAGAGGCTTTTCGAGGAGGAAGACGGTGGACTCGTATTCGCGCTGGTGGTCCTCGCCGGAGGCGTGGGTCGTATCGTAGCGTAGGGCGGTGTTGCCGTGGACAGGTTGCACGAGTTCCTGCAGGCGACCCTTGGGGTTGTCGGCGGGAAGGTTGGCGTTCAGGCGGTCGGTGATGGGGCCGTAGAGGGCGAGAATGACGCTGCGGGTGGGCTCGAGGCCGGCGTCGAGGTAAAGGGCTCCGGCGAGGGCTTCGAAGGCGTCCTCAAGGTTGGAGTCGCGATCGCGGCCACCGGTTTGCTCCTCGCTGTTGCCGACGAGGAGGACGGAGCCGAGGGCGAGTTCACGGGCGATCTTGGCGAAAAAACCGCCGCGGGTGAGGGTAGAGCGGGCCTTACTCAGGACGCCTTCGCGTTCGGCAGGGAAGGCTTGGAAAAGGGCGTCGGTGACGATGAGCTGGAGCACGGCGTCGCCGAGGAGTTCAAGGCGCTGGTTGTGCGGAGGAGAGTCGGGATGCTCGGACGTGTAAGACGGGTGGGTGAGCGCGCAGACAAGCAGCGCCGGATTACGAAACGTGTGTCCGATGCGGGTTTGCAGGGCGCTGATGCTGTCAGGGAGGTCGGTCACTGGGACGGAAGTTTATCGCGGAAGCGCGGAAGGACGGAAACGCGGAAAATTAATGCTCACGAGGAGGCGCTGGCGTAGCGACGGATGCCGCGTTTGAAGACGGTGACGGCGAGGGTGAGCCAGAAGGCGGCGGCGGCGATGAGCCAGAGGCAGTTTAGCGGCTCGATGCCGTGGATGAGGGTGCGTGCGGGAAAATTGGACACGATCACCAGGGGGAGGGCGTAGACGAGCACGACGGCGGCGACGCCACGCAGAGCTTCGCGCGGGAGGCGGGAGAATTCGTTGAAGCCGAAGTAGCCGCCTTCGATGCCCTTGGCGCTTTGAATCCAGAACACCATTGAAATAAAAATGAGCAGTGTGGCGTAGTGGATCACCAGGCCGACGATGACGAGTAGGGCGTAGGTGGCGATGACCAGCGGCGAGGGATGGAGCCCGATGCGGTGGGCGGCGTAGGCGATGACGCCGATGGCGATGGGGACGTTGAGAAAACCGTCGAGGTCGATCTTGCGGGTTGAGACCATGAACAGCGGGTTGCCGGGCTGGGCGAGGAAGAAGTCGAAGTGACCGCTGCGGACGTTGCGGCCCATTTCAAAGAGGTTGCTCCAGAACAGTCCCATGAGCAGGCGCTGCACGAGCATGGAGGTGCCGACGATGAGGGTGAGCTCCCACGGGCCCCAGCCGGCGATGGAATCGGTGTGGCTGTAGACGACGCCAATGACGGCGAGGTTGACGCCCATCCAGAACAACTCGACCAGCGACCACATGATGAAGTCGGCCCGAAACATCATGGTGCGCACGACCGAGTAGCGGGCGCAGGCGAGCCAAAGACGGGTGTAGTGGGTGACGGTGGTCATGGTTCGGAGCTTTAACGCAGAGTCGCGAAGGCGCAAAGGTCGCAAAGAAATGCCGGGCCGATAGCTTTGAGGGCTCCGCGACATTGCGTCTCTGCGTTATGATTCTTCATCTAGATTGTTTTATCCGCCGACGGCGGTGTGGCGGCGCAGGCCGCGGGTCCAGAGCAGGCGGCAAATGGCGAAGAGGGCGACTGCCCAGAAAAGTTGCATGCCGAGGCCGTGAATAGCGGCGGTGGGATCGGTGATGCGTCCGGTGAGCAGCGCCGCCGGGAAATACATCATGTAGTAGTAGGGCAAATACGATGAGATCTCGTGTAGCCACGCGGGCAGCAGGTCGAGCGGGAAGACCTGTCCGCCGAGGATGGTCTCGACTGCGAGAGAGAGAATGATGAACGACTGGATTTCCAAGAACCAGAAAGTCAGCAGACCGAAGCAGTAGGCGATGGTGAACTGGATGAACGCGGACAGGCAGAGGGCGGGCACGGCTGCGAGCCAGGTCCAGCCGGCGCCGGGCAGGGTGAGGTGCGGAGCGAGCAACGGAAAGGCGATGGCGATGGGCAGCAACGCCAGTGCACCCGAGACGGCGCGGGCCGAGGCGAACAGGGTCAGGCGGTAGACGAAGTAGCTGACGGGCTTGAGCAGGAACTGGTTGATGAGACCGTTGCGAATCTCCTCGGAGACTTCGTAGTCCTCGTTCATCGCGCTGATGAAAAACTGCAAAATCAGCACGACGACAAAGTAGGTGAGGGTCTGTTTAAGATCGAAGCCGCCGATGTCGGTCTGGCCGTTGTAGGCCGCCCGCCAGAGGATGAAGACAAAGGCCAGGTGCAGCAGCGAGAAGCTGGCGCGGATGGCGAAGTTCCACCGGTAGACCAGGTTGTTCTGCAGGCCGACGAGGAAGACGTGGCGGTATTTGGCGAGGACGGTGAACACGACGGAGGCGGACGGGGAGACGGACGTTTATCGTAAAGGTGCGAGGGCGCAAAGTTCGCGGAGTATTCGGCGGCGGACATCTAACGCGCCTGCGAGCAGGCGGCCTACTTTTTCAGGTCGAAGCGGGCGATGACTTCCTTGGCGAGATTCCTGTAAGCGGTGGATCCGGGGGACATCGGATCGTAGGCGAAGATGGTCTTGCCGAAGCTGGGGGCTTCGCTGAGGCGCACGGTCCTGGGGATGACGGTGTTGAAAATCTTGTCAGGCAGGTGGGTTTTGACCTCTTCAACGACCTGACGGGAGAGGTTGGTGCGGACGTCGAACATGGTCATGAC
Organism: Opitutaceae bacterium; assembly: GCA_037969015.1. Lineage (GTDB taxonomy): Bacteria > Verrucomicrobiota > Verrucomicrobiia > Opitutales > Opitutaceae > JAUWBF01. The sequence continues at coordinate 7,856 of JBBKWO010000010.1, read as the reverse complement.
TACGCCGCCAAGATCGAGGGCGGTATTACCGGCTTCGCGAATGCGTTCGAGGTTGCGCAAGATCTGTCCGAGCCCTTCGAGGGCCATGTATTCGCACTGGAGCGCGATGATCAAGTGATCGGCGGCGGCGAGACTGTTCATCGAGAGCATGCCCATGGACGGAGGACAATCGATGATGATGGCGCGATAACCGCCGGAGGCCTTCACCGGTGCGAGCACGCTGGTGAGTTTAGCCAGATAGTTTTCGGATTGCGCGATCTCGATCTCGGCGGCGGCGAGGTCTTCCTCACTGGGGATGAGCGAAAGGTATTCTATCGAGGTGGGCACGATCATATCCATCGCGGTGCCTTCGCCGCGGAGGGGGCCGTAGAGGCTGCGGCCCTCCTGCTTTTCAACGCCGATGGCGCTGGTGGCATTGGCCTGGGGATCAAGGTCGATCAGCAGGGTATGGATTTTTTTATCGGCGAGTGCGGCCGCTAGGTTGACCGCGGTGGTGGTTTTGCCGACGCCGCCCTTTTGATTCGCAATGGTAAATACTGTGCTGGCCATGACGCGGGATTAACCGTGAGCGCGCGCGGGGAGTCTAGCGCTAAGTGTTGCCGGCCGGATGTCCGTCCGGTCCGGGCAGGCGTTCGCGACAGCGCCAAAGCAGAGGGACGAGGTCCAACGCGTCCCAGTAACGACGCCAAAACTTTCTGGGCGACGATAGCAGGCGGAAGAGCCAGCCGAGGACCATGCGGTCGGCCCACGGGGGGATGTTGGCCTGTCCGCCGGTCAAAAAAGCGATGGCCGCTCCAAGGCACAGGATGCCGGGACGTTGCGGGGCAAGGGCTTCGCGCAGGAAGTAGCCCAGGCGTTCTTGCACGCCCCCGCCAATGGCCAGCAGCACGAGCCGCGGCTTACGCTCCGATATCAGGCGGACTAACTCAGGATCATTAATCGCTCCGGTGGCCGGGTAGTGTGGGGCCAGGTAAACATCCTTGGCGGTGACGGCAAAACCTTGGGTCGTCAGCCAGGCGCGGTTGCGGGTATCCTCTTCGACGGAAGGCATAACCCAAAAAATGGCACCGGGTGCCTTAAGGTCTTCGCGGTCGAGGATTGCCCGCAGGAAAAGCAGTCCAGAGTAACGGGGCAGCCTTTCGCCGGTGTAGAGGCGCCAGAGGAGCACCATGAATCCCGAATCGGTGATCGCGAGGTCGGCGGTGGACAGGGCGGCGCGATAGGGGGGGGATTTGACCAAGTCGACCGCCAGACCGGGGGCGGAGGGGGCGACAACCAAACCACCGGTCAGGGCGTGTTCAACCGCGGAATCGAGGGTGCCGACATGGAAATCGACCCCGAGAATACGGCGCACGGGCCGTGCAGAGGGCAGGGAATCGGTCGCGGTGGGCATGTCAGCTGCGTTCGGTTTCAGCCCAGCGGGTGATCAGAACCCAGCAGGCGCACCAAGTGGTCAGGATGGCGGGATTTTGCATCTGAAAGTCGATCCAACAGTGCACCATGATCAGGAACAGTCCTCCCAATGCGAGCAGGATGACCGGCCGGCGGTAGGCCTCTAATCCGATCAGTCGTTTTAGCCACCACCCGAGCATGGCGACCGGAAACAGTAGGCCGATGATGCCGTATTCCGCCAGACTTTGGACGTAATCGTTATGCGCATAGCGCCAAAACAGGGGCTTGTTGACGTAGCTTGTTGTGATGTCGGGGTAGTTTTTCTGATAAACTGGGAAGTAGTGCTGAAAGCTGCCCGCACCCCAACCGGTCCAGACCTTATCTTTAGCCATGTCCCATGTCGCCTCCGTGACGGTTTGCCGGCTGGTGACCGAGCTGTCGGTCTGGCCGTTTTCGAGCATTGCCTTCACCCGCACAAAAGATTCGCCGACGCCTAGAAAGACTCCGCCTACCGCGATAAACACGGCCAGCAAACCGGCCAGCAACATGCCGGTGCCGTTGTTACCTGTGTTGCGCTCACCAAAAATCAACCAGGCAATATACGCGCCCAAGCAGATCGTCAGGTAGCCGACCATCAGGAGAATCGCCCCCTTCGAAAAGCTGAGCAGGACAATCAACCCGAGAATGGCCGCGCAAAATCCGTAAACCGGTGCCGGGCTGGTCCGGGCCAGCCGCCGCGAACCGCGTTGTGCATGCCAGAGTAACAGTGCCGCCGCCAACGCCATGATGAGGTAAAAATAGGCGCCGGCGTGGTTCTTATAAACGATGGTGGCCACGAAGTAGCTCCAGCGCACTTTGACGAACCAGAGGATTTCCCGGGCATTGGTCACCTTTTGCAGGATTCCCACCAGTGCCAGCACCGTGCCGTTGATCACCAAGGCGGTGATGATTCCCATGACGGCCGTGCGTCGGGTAATGCCGATCCACAGGGCGCACACCAACAGCCAGGCTGACCCAAAAATGATCAACACACGCCACGCGTTCAGGTATTCGAACGGGGTTTGCATGCCGGACGGCAGCCAGGTGATGTGCACGACTGGATCCATCCACCAGCCGCGATCATCGCTCATGCGCACATGTGAGGGATTCAGACCCTGCAGGGCGATGTAGCCCAAAAACAAAAGGCCCAGCCAGAAAATCGGAAAGCGCCACAACTTCGGCAGGGTCAGCAGCAGGTAATTGCCGTCACGGCTGTAAGGTTCCTGATAAACCCGTCGCTGCACGGCCATCGCGAACGCCGCCATTGAGATGCCCAATGAGATCAGTTGCGCCCAGAGCACCACGCCGCCGATCGCCCAAGGTAGGAAACACAATTGGATCGAAGCGAGCACCACCAGGATGAGTTCCTGTGGATGCATGGGTAATCCCGTGCGGGATTCGCCACGAAACGCTCTAAGGACTTGCTGACCGGCCATCTCGGTCGATTGGGCATGGGGTGCTGACACGTCTCGCAGCAAAACGGATTGCCTGCACACTGAAAGCGAAAAGCGGGGCCTTCAGCCTTCCGGTCGGTATGTTCGAAAACAGGGAGCGTCCGGGCGGCCCGCGTGGATTCAAGATTTCGCGAGTTTCCACAACTCGGCGAGGGTCAGCCTGGCCATGGAATCGCGTCGCCAGGTGGCGTGATCGAAATGGTCATGAACGGTCGACGGATTGGGGATCACCATGACTCGAAGTCCGGCTCGGTTGGCCGCGATGTGGCCAAGCCGGGAATCCTCAAACGCCACCGCTTCACCCGCGCTCAAGCCCAGTCGCTTCAGAGCCTCCAAGTAGACATCCGGCTCCGGTTTTCCGACCTGCACATCATCGCGGCAGGCGATGCCGTCAAAGAGCTCGAGCATACCCCGGTGTGCCAGGTGTCCCTCCACGTGGTGGTGGCTGGAGTTGGAGGCTATTCCGATCAACAGACCGGTAGACTTGGCTTCGGCGATCAATTCGCGCACCCCGGGCAGCACCGGGCTGGCCAGAGTCGCTATGCGCGCTTCCCGACGATAGCGTGCCTCCAGATCCTCCCTTACAATATCGGGCGGATAGGCCCGCCAGATATCGCAGACCTGATCAACGCTGCCCACCAACGCATGCATGATCGACCGGTCGCAGGGCAGTCCGTCCGCGACGTGCATTTGCACCCACGTTTCGATGATCGACGTTTCCGTATCTACAACCAGACCGTCGAAATCAAAAATCAGCGCCCGCAACATCGTCTTGGATCAATCCGCCGATCAGGTCGCGCTCACCACCAGCCACGTCGTGTAGCCGATATAGACCGACAGCAGGCCCGCGCCTTCCCAGCGATTAATGCGTCCGCCGGTGGCGGCCAGCGGCCACAGCGCGATCGAGACTAGCACCATCACGGAAAGGTCCACCATGGACAGCTCGGGGGCGGTTATCGGATGAATCAGCGCGGTGACGCCGAGAATGCACAGCAGGTTGAAAATATTTGAACCAACGATGTTGCCTACCGCCATGTCGGAGGTTTTGCGCAGAGCCGCCACCAGCGAGGTGGCCAGCTCGGGCAGACTGGTGCCAATCGCGACGATGGTCAGGCCGATGACCACTTGGCTCATGCCCCAGTCCGCGGCGATTTTCACCGCACCGAGCACAAAACGATCCGCACCCCAGACCAGGCCGACCAACCCGAGGACGATAAACACCACACTGAGCGGCAGTGAGGTCTTCGCCGGCAGCTCTTCCGCCAAATCCTTCGCTGCTGCGGCCTCGCGGCGGGACTGCCACACGGTAAAAACGAGATAAACGAGCAGCGTGCCGGTCAGCACGCCGCCTTCTACGCGACTGATTTTGCCATCCAGTAAAAGTCCGGCGCCGAGCAGCGTGATTACCAGCATCAAGGGCACCTCGCGGCGAACGACCTGACGGGTCGCTTCGATCGGAGTGATCAGGGAGCAGAGCCCCAAAATCAGGGCGATGTTGCAGATGTTTGAGCCAATCACATTACCCACCGCGATGGCCCCGTTGCCGTCACTGGCGGCCTGCAGGCTGACGGCCAATTCAGGCGCGCTCGTGCCAAAGGCGATTACCGTTAACCCCACGACGAGGGGAGTCAGGCCCAACTTGAGGGCCAGATTGGCGCCGCCGCGAACCAGCAAATCCGCGCCGAAGGTCAGCACGCCCAATCCCATCACGAGTGAAAGCCATGGATTCATAAGTGTGGCCGATGCTGCGAGTCGCCCCGCAGTGGTGTCAACGGTCAGGGGACGACTTGCCTGACGTGGGGCAGTCCCGTTCCAGCATCTCACCGAGTCGTTTAATCTCGTCGGCTGCGAGTCGCACGATCTCGGCATCACCGTCCCTCGCAGCATTCTCGCACTGGCGGCAGACGATACCGAATTCCCCGGCTCCGAGCACATCGGCGTTGTTGCAGAGGTAGTGCGCGGTGGCTTCCGCCTTGGTCCAGTCGCCGGCGGCAACCGCGGCAAATAGAGTTTCCATTTTGGCGGGAGTCTCGGCGGTCACCGAGGCGATGATTGCTGCGATCTGGTCCGTGCTCAGCAGTTCGGGGTCAAGTAGGCGGCGTTTGGGCCGGGCCGGTTGTGCATCGCCCTGCTTTTGTAGCGCGGCGGCCAGTTCGGCCAGCTCGACCGGTTTGGAGAGAAAAACATCCATGCCGGCATCCAATGCCGCGGAGTGATCCGCATCACTTGCGTGGGCCGACAGTCCGACAATCCAGAGCTGCTGCGATGGCAGCTCCGCGGCGTTTGCACGCAACCACCGGGCAACCTCGAGGCCACTGATTCCGGGCAGGCCCAAATCCACGATCACTGCATCAAAGCGAGTCTTTCTCATCATTTGCAGCGCGGTCTCGCCATCGGCGGCCGTCATGCCGAGGCAACCGAGTTCATCGAGCCATGTGCTCATCAGGGTGCGCAGGGCGGTGTTGTCCTCGATTGCCAGCACCCGCAGCCCGAGTTCGGGCAACGGTTGGAGAGGTGCAGGCTGTTTGTGGGGTGGGGCGGCGGTTACGGGCAGCATCACCGTGGCGGTAAAAGTCGAGCCCCGGCCGAGTTCACTTTCTACGCTTAGATGTCCGCCCATGGCCTCGCAGAGGCTGCGGGTCAGAGCCAATCCGAGGCCGGCGCCTTCGGCAGGGTGACGGTGGAGACGGCCGCGCGGATCAAAGATGCCCGGCAGGTCTTCGGGAGGAATACCGGGGCCGGTGTCGGTCACCGCAAAAACCAGGGTCACCCGGCCATCCGCATCCACCGGACCGATGGTGCTTACGCGCAGGATCACGCTGCCACTCTCGGTGAATTTAACCGCATTACCGAGCAGGTTGACTGCGATCTGCCTTAACCGGGTGGAGTCGCCGAGCACCCACTCGGGTGTTCCGGGCTTGATTTTAAGCAAACAGTCCAAGCCGCGGCTTTCCGCCTGGGGGAGCACCGCCGCCATCGATTCGTGGGCGATACCGGACGGTGAGGCAGGTTTGGCGGCAATGGTCAAACGACCGGTCTGTAGTGCCCCGAAATCGAGCAGGTCGTTGACCAGCCGCAACAGATGTTGCCCTTGGCCGCGCAGGGCCTGAATCCATTCCTTTTGGCGTTCATCGAGGGCGGAACGTTGCAGCAAATCGGCGTAACCGAGCACCCCGTGAATGGGGGTGCGCAACTCGTGGCTCGCCCGGGTCAGCAATTCCGATTTGGCGTCGCTGGCGGCGGAGGCGCGGATGTAGTTGAGGCGCGCTTCTTCGCTCAATTCCCGTTGGAGGAAAAAGACCACCAAGGTTACCGCAACCACGCCGGAGAGCATGATGATGAAGGTCGCCTGCATGAGCACTGGCCCCATCGTATCGGCCCAGGTGTCGAAGCTGATGCGGAACAGCATCCAGCCTTCGCCCGGATTCGGCCAAGGTTCGCAATAGAAGGCGTAGGTGCCCGACTTATCCTGCAAAAAAGCCGAACTGAAGGCGGTGGTTGCTTCGCTGAAGCGCGAATCCGGGCGACCCCGCTTATACCAAAGTCCGGGTTGTGCAGGGAGGGGATGGTCGGGCGAGGTGGAGGCCACCGTGACCAATTTGCCATCGACCACGCGAGCCCAGGCGATGGTCTCGAAATCGGGATTGGCCTGTTCCAGTTGATCTAACGCCCTGCGAAATTCGGCCGTCGAAGTGCCCGTATGCAAATTCGCCAGTTTCAGACCCACCACCGCGGTGCGGGCACGCAGTTCAAAGATAAGGTCGGCCCGATTGCTGCCCTCGATTTTGATGTGATTGAGCAGCCAGAAACCGCCCGTGCTCATGGCGAACAGGGCAATGGGTAGTAACCAGAGTGAGTGCTTGAGCCATACGCGGGCTTTTAATCGCGCAACCTCCTGCCGCATCCAAATCCACCAACCGATCAAAAGGGCAACCGCGCACCACGTGGCCGTTACCATCAAGCCAAAATCCTGACGCTCGTAGGCGGGCAGGGTGACCATCGTCCAGCCTTGAACCCGGCCATAATAGGACCGGCCCATCATTTCCAAAACCAGTAGGCCGCTCAGGCCGGCCAGCAGCAGCGCCAGTCCGGCGAAGGCCTGGCCGCGACGGGTTTCGCCCACGGGTCGCAGTCTCCGGATCAACGTTATGAGCAAGGCCAGGCCGACCACGGCGGCGAGCGCTTGGTCTAGCAGCCCGTCGGGCTTAGGAAAATGCGAGACTGGGGGATTTTCGAGAGGCGGTCGAGTAGGCGCGCAAAAATCTCGGTGAGGCGGCTTGAGGCTCGCTTGAGGCCGACAAAAACGTGGCCAAGGCCGCTTGCCAACAAACCGGGGGCGGCTTGCCGCCCGTCGAAGCGCGGCGCGACGGGTTTACCCGCGGCCGGACCGCTGGGTATCCCGCTGCGGGATGCGCCGAGGCGATGCAGTCGCTTCACGTTGTAGGACAGGCAGATAAGATTCCATTCCAACGACACTTTTTCATGCCCGCGCAGGGAGAAGCGACGGAAGCCCATCGCCTCTTTGATGATGCCGAAGACCGGCTCGACGGTCTGCTGGCGCAGTTTGTAGAGCGCCCGACCGGCGGTGGTCGCGGTGCGCTGGCGCATGCGCACCGCGAAGGGCGCGTCGGCGGCAGGCTCCGGCGGATCTTCCCGCTTTTCCAACTGCGCCACGGTGCGCCTGTGAGGCTCGCGTATCAAGGCGGCAAATACGCGCAGGCCCGGCCTCTCGCGTTCGACTCGTGTCACCGCCGCCTCGCTGGCGAAGCCGCTGTCCACCAACACGTGCGCCGGGCTCACGTGCCCGCATACCGCGCCGAGGGTGGGCGCGAGTTGTTGTTTGTCGTTGGGTGCCTGCGTGACTCGGGCTCCGACGATCAGCCGCGACGAGGTTTCCACTCCGGCCTGCGCGTTGTAGGCCTGTTGGAAGCCGTCCTTGGTCGGCATGATGCGGCTTTCCTCGTCGGTGAA
>JBBKWO010000009.1:0-13513 GCA_037969015.1 Opitutaceae bacterium | reverse complement strand
GGTTGGGCGGCGGCAGGGGCGGGTTCGACGGCCGTTTTGGCGGGCTCGGGTGTGACCTGAGCGGGCTGTTCGGGCGTGAACGGGTTCTTGTAGGCGGACTCATTCTCGATGACTTGGATCGAGGTGGGGGTGTAGCCGGCGGCGGGTGCGGACGTGCCGGCGAATGCGCCGGCAGGCTTGGAGGCGCGTTTACCGCGGGCCAAGCCGGTGCCGCGGCCGGTGCCAAAGGAGGCGGGCACTTCGGAGGGCACCTTGGAGGTCTCGACGGGGGCCTCAGAAGGCGTGCCGCCGGACGTGGATGTGTCTGACATGTCTGTGTTTATGTTTGGGTTGAGGCGCGCTCAGCGCCAGTTGGCGGGAGCTGCGCGGGTAGAGCTGCCGGCGGCGCGGAATGCGCCTGCCTGTTGGCAACAAGGGCTTAAAGTCGCCTGCTGGAGGCTATTGGGCAACTGTTAAAATAGGGCCCGGTAGAGGGAGCGGGCTTGCGGAATGGGGACGTTTGAGAGACGAGTGGTGGGTTATGGCCGATTCCCTTTCCCTGAATGATGTTTCTTCCAAGCAGCCCGACTGCATCGTGATTCCGACGGTGCCGGCCTTTGACTGGGAGAACTGGGACTCCGCGGGCTCCGCCCTGCGACAAGGGCGGCGGTTGGAGTATGGGCAGTCCTGGTTCGCGGAGCCAGAGGCGGATTTTAAACCGGGCACGGTGTGGATGGGGATTCAGGGCGAGGATTTGGTGGTTTATGCCGTTATGCGGGATGATGCGCCGCGCAACCGGGCGGTATCTTTGAATGAGCCGACCTGGACCACCGGGGATGTGGTGGAGATGTTTTTCCAAGCGGAGGGGCGGATCGGCTACTACGAGTTTCACGTGACACCGGAAAATCAGCGGCTGCAGTTGTTTTTCCCGAGCACGGCGGATTTCCGTCTGGGCAAGGGGATCCGGCACTGGTCGATAGAGGAGAGCAAGTTTGAGAGCCGGGCGCGGGTGACCGACGATCAACACTGGGAGATATTGATGCGCATCAAGCTGTCGCTGGTTTTCGACGAGCCGCGCGAGGATAAGACGCGTCGATTCCGGTTTATGTTTGGCCGTTATGATTATGTGCCTGGGCGGGAAAATCCGGTGACTTCGGCGACGGCGCGGATGACCAAATCGAATTTCCATCACATCCCGGAGTGGGACTGGGCGGTGGCCGCAGAGTGATTGGCGGGGCGGGGCGCTTTGCAACTTGATCCCCAGCTTTCGTCCGCCAAGCCTTCGCCGCATGGACAAGCTCGAGGAAATCTTTCGCATGCAGGACGCGCTCAATCAGCGCATTGGCGTCTCTTTGCCACCCGACACTGAAGAGGAAAAGACCAAGTGGGTCTTGAACTACACCCGTGCCATGCAGCAGGAAACGGCCGAGCTGATCGACAGCGTTCCGTGGAAGTGGTGGGCCAAATACCAGAAATTTGACGAGCAAAATGCCAAGGTCGAAGTCGTCGACCTGTTCCATTTTCTCGTCTCACTGGCCCAGACGCTCGGCATGACCTCCGAAGACGTTTACCAGGCCTACCTGAAGAAGAACGCCGTCAATCACCAGCGCCAGGACAGTGGCTACGTCGCCAAGGACGAGAGCGACTCCAAGCACATCTAAGGTTTTGCGACCGGGTCGGCCGGACTACGGATCAAACCACTGTCTGCGAGCAATATGATTCAAGCCGGCCAAACCCTCGATCTGGGCTTCACCCTTAACGTCGTCCAGGGCGACGGGCAACTTGCCGTCAGCTTTGGCGAGTTACTGACGCGTCCGACCATCGTGTCGGTGTATATGCGCAACAATACGCCCGGTTGCGACCGGCAGGTCGACGACCTCGTCGCGCATGCCGCGGAGTTTGACCGCCTCGGCTACAACCTCGTTGCCCTGAGCCGCGATACCTGTGGTTCCCATCGCAAGTATGCGGTCAAAAAGAGCGTGACCTTCACCTTGGTCAGCGACCCTGAGGACGTCTTTGCACAGGCGGCGGATGCCATTGTGGAAAAATCCATGTATGGACGCACTTATTTCGGCCCAGCCCGTTCGGCTTTTGTTGTGTCCACCAGCGGGCTCGTCCTTGCGGTCGTGCCCAAGGTCGATACCAAAGATCACGCCGCCCAGTTGTTAAGCGAACTCGCCAAGCTCTGAGTTCGCAGCCGGAGCGGTCCGCATATTTACAAAATCCAGCCAACGCCATGCCAACGCCGACCGAGTCCGACGACCAGCCGATCAATCCGCTCATCGAAGCCCGGCGCAATCGCGCCAAGCCCAAACGCCGTCGCGGCCGCGGCTGGCGTATCGCCGGCGTTGTAGTTGTCCTGGGGATACTCTTTGGTTTCTTCGGACTGCCGCCGATTATCCGCAGCCAGGCGATCAAGCGCATGCCGGAATTCCTCGGCGGCCGGGCGGTTGCCATTGAGAAGATCCGCATCAACCCCCTGACGCTGTCGACGACCATCGAAGGTCTCGCGATCAGCAATCTCGACGGCTCTCCCTTTGTCGGCTGGAGCCGTCTCTACGTTAACTTCGATTCCTTCTCCATCTTCACCGGTCAGTGGCGCTTTCAGGCGGTGGAGCTCGACGGGTTTGACGCTCATGTGTCCCTCGACGAAGCGGGCGTGCCCAATTTTCAGGATTTAATTCCGATGGCCGACCCGGCCGCCGTTGAACCTGCGGAACCCGCTGCCAAACCCCGCCCGCTTTATGTCGGTCGTCTGGCCGTGGGCGACGCCAAGGTGGAGTTCAAAGACAACAGCCAGTCCCGGGCTTTTGCCACCAACGTCGGCCCGATCAGTTTTGAGCTCAAACGCTTCAACACGTCCGGCGACGCCCGCGCTCCGTATCAGTTCGCCGCCACCACCGAGAGTGGTGAACGCTTTGCCTGGACCGGCAACGTCTCCCTCGAGCCGATCAGCTCTCAAGGGCACCTCACCCTCGCCGACATCCGGCTTACTAAATACACGCCCTATCACGCCGCGTTCCACAACGCCTCCCTCCTCTCCGGTTTGCTTGATATCTCCGGCAGCTACGTCGTTGATCTCTCGGGTGACACGCCACGTGCCACGTTCACTGACGGTGCCATTACCCTGCGCAAGCTCTCGGTCGCGGTGCGCGACGCCGAGGCTCCGTTTCTTGATGTGGAGCGCCTGGCACTCACCGGCATCTCCGCCGACCTCGCGACCAATACCGCACGCATCGACCGCATCTCGGTCGAGGGTGGACACGCGCACCTGCAACGTGCCGCCGACGGCTCCATTGACGCGCTGGCGATCCTGCCCACACCTCCCGCCGATTCCGCTACAGCGGGTAATCCCACCGCCGCGCCCGCGTTGCCGTTGCCAGACTTCACCTTGGGCGAACTTTCAGTCGCCAACTTCTCGGTTGATGTCGACGACCTCGCCACGCCCCGCCCGGCGCATACGGCGATCGAGTCGATTAACTTTACGCTGGCCGATTTTGCCCTGCTCAAGCTTGAGAAAAAACTCCCGCTCAGCTTGCACGTGAAATTCGCGACCGGCGGCACCGTCGACCTCGTTGGCGAAGCCGCCTTGCAACCGCTGGCCGCGGCCGCGCACCTCACCGTGGCGGACTTCGCGCTCACGCCCTTCAGCCCCTACATCGAACCTTTCGCCAACATCCGCCTCGCCGGCGGCATCGCCCGCACCTCCGGCAGCGTGCTGTTCGAAAACAATGTCGCGACCTTCTCGGGTGAGGCGGGGCTGGATCAACTCGTCACCCTCGATCCGGTCGAGTCCGTTAACTTCTTCACGATGACCTCGATCGCGCTCAACGGCATCAGCTTCCACTCCGATCCGCTCGCCCTGCACCTCGACGAAATCATCATCACCGAGCCAAGCGCCTCGTTGCTGGTCAACGCCGACGGCACGCTCAACCTCCAGACGATCCTCAACATCGCCCCGACCCCCGAAGGCGCGCCTGAGTCCGAGCCGGTCGTTACGTTGCCGACGCAAGTCCCAGCGCCAGCCGAGGCGGCGCCACTGCCCGACATCACCGTCGGCAAGATCGAGCTCCGCGGCGCGAAGTTTGGTTACGAAGACCGTTCCATTCAGCCGGCCTCACGCACCGCCATAACGCTGGAGGGAACCATCACCGGCCTCTCTTCCGCCGAGCTCGCCCGTGCCGATGTCAATCTGACCGGCAAGGTCGACGACTCCGCGCCCATCGCCATCACCGGCAAACTCAACCCGCTCGGCAAACCCGCCTACTCCAAACTCACCATCGATTTCACCGGCATCGATCTGCCCGCCGCGGTCAGTCCCTACATGGGCAAGTTTGCCGGTTATGAACTCGCCCGCGGTCGTCTCACTCTCGATATCGATTTCGATCTGCAGGACCGGAAGATATCGAGCAGCAACGTCATCACCCTCGACCAGTTTACCTTCGGCCCGCGGACCAACAGCCCCGACGCGACCAAGCTCCCGGTCTCCCTGGCCATTGCGCTGCTCAAGGATTCCTCGGGCCAGATCGTGCTCGATGTTCCGGTGAAAGGCAGCCTCGACGACCCCAAGTTCAAGATCGGCCGCGTCGTCTGGCGCGTGATCACCAACATCCTCGTCAAAGCCGCCACCTCGCCCTTCTCGCTCCTTGGCGCGGCCTTTGGCGGTGGCGGTGATGAACTCGCCTACCAACTCCTGCAACCCGGTGCCGTGCAGCCCACCGCCGAGGAACTCAAGAAACTCGAAACCGTTTCCAAGGCGCTCATCGCCCGCCCCGCCCTGCAACTCGACATTCAGGGTAACACCGATTCGATCAGCGACCGTCAGGCCCTCCAGCGCGATCGTTTGCAAGCCCAGTTGCGTAACCGTCTCTGGGAGCAACTTCGCACCAAGCAGCCCGACCTGCCTGCTCCGGATCAACTCACCATCACTCCCGAGCAAAACGCCGAACTCCTGCTCGCCATGTATGCCGAGGCCTTCCCTGCCGCCGAAGGAGCGATCGCACCCGTCATGGCGGCTCCGGATGGAGCCCTGCTGGCGACTCCCGCCGCGGCACCGACTGAAACAACCACCCGCTCGACCGGCCGTCGCTTTGGTCCGCGTGCTTCCGGGGTTAATCGTTCCTTCTCGGCTGGCACCGTAACAGCTTCGACCGTCGCTGAATCCAGTGTTGTCATGTCCGTGCCTGCGGGCACGCCCGGCGCGCCAACTGAGCTCATGACCGCTGACGGCGTGCCCGTGCTCACGCCCGAAGCCGCCTTCGCCAAGCTGGTGGCCACCATTGAAGTCACCGACGACGATCTGCGCGCCCTCGCCGATGCCCGTGCGCAGGCTGTGCGGACCTGGCTGATCGGTCCCGGGCAGGTTCCCGCCGAACGCGTCTTCATCATCGCTTCTGGAGCCAAGGGGCCCCGCGTCGATTTCAATCTACGTTGATTTGATGGACGCTACTCCTCAACTGGTCGGCGACGTGGTTTCGCCGTGGGCTCCTCCCGGCCGTCCGCCCAAGGCCGGCATGTCTGGTATTCACTGCCGGCTCGAACCGCTAAATCCAGAGACGCACGCCGCCGCTCTTTTCCAGGCCAACTCGTTTGATCACTCCGGCCGTATGTGGACCTATCTGCCGTATGGCCCCTTCGCCAATTTGTCGGATTATCAGGGGTGGACGGATCGAATGAGCTGCCGGGACGACCCCTTGTTTTATGCCATCATCGATCTGGAGACCAACCAGCCGCTGGGAACAGCCGCCTTTCTCCGGATTGATCCCACCAATGGTGTCATTGAGATCGGGCACCTCGCGTTCTCCCCGGCCCTGCGACAGACCACCATCGCAACCGAAGCCTTTTTCCTGCTCATCGAACGCGCCTTTGGTCTTGGCTACCGCCGTTGCGAGTGGAAGTGCGACTCACTCAACGCGGCCTCGCGTGCCGCCGCCCTGCGACTCGGCTTTAAATTCGAAGGTATGTTTCGGCAGGCCGCCGTGGTCAAAGGTCGTAATCGGGACACCGCCTGGTATGCCATGATCGACAAAGACTGGCCGCGTCTGCGCGCTGCTTTTGGCCAGTGGCTCGCCCCGGAAAACTTCGACGTCGAGGGCCGGCAGATCCTTTCTCTCACGACCTTGATCAACGGCTGAGATGGACTGCCGCGAAAACTGCGGGGCCTGCTGTATCGCGCCCAGTATCACCTCGCCCATTCCCGGCATGCCCCACGGCAAACCCGCCGGTGTGAGGTGTGTGCAACTCCTGCCCGACCTGCGGTGTGCCATCTTTGGCCGGCCCGAACGACCCGCCTTTTGCGCCAGCCTGCGTCCGTCCGCAGACATGTGCGGCTGCGACGCGGCCGACGCCCTGGCCCGGCTGACCGCTCTCGAACACGCCACCCGCCCGTAAAGTAGGGTGGGCATCCTGCCCGCCCCGAGCGATGCCCGCCAAGCAGGCGGCCTACGAATCGCCCGCGAGCCACAGCCCCCTTGACCCCGTGCCCGCGGCCCGCTCGCATCGAAGGCACCATGGCCAAGCCCGACGAACCCAAGATCATTTTCTCGATGATGCGCGTCTCGAAGAAAATCGAGCGTAAGGAAATCCTCCGCGACATCTCCCTCTCCTTTTACTACGGCGCCAAAATCGGCGTGCTCGGGTTCAACGGCTCCGGCAAGTCCTCCCTCATGCGCCTGCTCGCCGGACGCGACAAGGAGTTCGACGGCCACGTGCATTTCGAGCCCGGCTACTCCATCGGCCTGCTTGAACAGGAACCTCAACTCACCGCTGGCAAGACCGTGCGCGCCTGCGTCGAGGAAGGCGTCAAACACCTCACCGACCTCACCGATGCCTACGACGCCACCTGGGATGAAATCGATTCCGCTGAAGACGACGCCACCCGCGACGCCATCACCGCCAAACAAGGCGAGCTCCAAGACAAGATCGAGACCCTCGGTGCATGGGATGTCGCCCCGCAAGTCGAGATGGCCATGGACGCCCTCCGTTGCCCGCCGCCCGACGAGATCGTTGACCATCTCTCCGGCGGTGAACGTCGCCGCATCGCGCTCGCGCGTCTGCTCCTGCAAAAGCCCGACATCCTCCTCCTCGACGAGCCGACGAACCATCTCGATGCCGAATCCGTGCACTGGCTCGAACAGCATCTCTCGCGCTACGAAGGCACCATCATCGCGGTGACCCATGACCGCTACTTTCTCGACAACGTCGCCAAGTGGATACTCGAACTCGACCACGGCCACGGCATCCCGTGGAAAGGTAACTACTCCGAGTGGCTCGAGCAGAAACAGGCCCGCGCCTCCGTCCAACAGAAGACCGAGGATCGCCGTCAAAAAGCCATGGCCCGCGAACTCGAGTGGATCCGCTCCTCCGCCAAGGCCCGTCAGTCCAAAGGTCAGGCGCGCCTCAACGCCTACGAGTCCATGCTCAATCAAAACACCGCCGAGAAGGAGCGTGAGTTCGAGATCATGATCCCCGCCGGTCCGCGCCTCGGCACGCTCGTCGTCGACGCCGAAAACGTCTCCAAAGCCTACGGCGACAAACTCCTCTTCGAGAAACTCAACTTCAGCCTGCCGCCCGGCGGCATCGTCGGGGTCATCGGTCCCAACGGCGCCGGCAAGACCACGCTCTTCCGCCTCATCACCGGTGCTGAAAAATCGGATACAGGCGTCCTGCGCGTCGGCCCCACGGTGAAACTCGCCCATGTCGACCAGTCGCGCGACTCGTTGCCTGACGCCCAGACGATCTACGAAGCGATCAGTGACGGAGAAGAAAACCTGAAGCTCGGCGGCAGCCGCGAGATCAACGCCCGTGCCTACTGTTCCCAGTTTGGTTTCACTGGAGCCGACCAGCAAAAGAAAGTCGGCATCCTCTCCGGCGGCGAACGCAACCGCGTGCACCTCGCTCGCCTGCTCAAGAGCGGAGCCAACCTGATCCTGCTCGACGAACCGACCAACGACCTCGACGTGAACTCGATTCGCGCATTGGAAGACGGGTTGGAAAACTTCGCCGGTTGCGCCGTGGTGGTGAGCCACGACCGTTGGTTCCTCGACCGCACCGCGACGCATATCCTGGCGTTTGAGGGCGACTCACAAGTCCACTGGTTCAACGGCAACTACTCGGCCTATCTTGAGGACTTCAAACGCCGCAAGGGCAAGGAAGCCGACCAACCCCACCGCATCAAATACCGCCCGCTGACCCGCGGGTGAGTTGAAGGAGGGTGGGCACTCCTGCCCGCCCCGTGCGAAGTCGCCTCTCTTTCGATATCCTCGTTCAGCTTACTGCTGAACTACACTGACTCGGATAATGTGTGTGGGCTGAAGCTCTAACAGAGATTCGATTCGTTGTTGAATCGCCTGCCGCATTTCTGGGTCTTCTACTTGTTCAAACCTCTTCTGGAGAGATTCCAGTGCCCCCTCTCTGTTGGCGCGTTGCTGAGTAAGCAAGAGCTCGGAGAATGCGCTATAGATCAGATCGAAGGAACCCTGGTTGCCATTTTTGAGGCTGACGCGGATATCGAACACGTAGGCGTTGCCGATTTTCGAGACAGGCAGTGTAGACACGGAAAACCCCTCGTGGAGCTCTTTCAGCAAGCGATTATCCTCCAGTTGGGGTGCAACACGTTTGTCCCAAAAATTAGCGGACTGTAGTATATGGACGAAGTATTCAGGACCTATTTGTCCACTGACGTTCATTCCGAGCTGCATAGGACGTGGAGGGCCGGGATCGTCAACCACGCGGATGAACCTGACGTAAGGTTTCGTGCAGCCCGTCATGCACAACAAAATGTAGAGTATGGCTGCGATAATAGGGTAGCGGTTCATTTTGAAAGGAAGGTTACTCACTCAAACGGATTCACAACCGACACCCCCGATCGCACGAAGTCGGCGACATTCCGGGTTACCACGGTCAGCTTGTGCTCGATGCCGGTGGCGGCGATCAGGCCGTCGGTAGCTGGCAGTGGTTGGTTCAGCGAAAGTCGTCCCCAGCGGTCCGCGACTGCTGCGCTGATCGGTAAAATCCGTTCGCCGTAGTGCGACTCAAGTCCGACCAGCCAACGCTCCAGTGCGCGTGCCGCCTTTGGATCTTTAGCGCGGCGCAGCTCGATGCCACGTCGGATTTCGCCCAGAGTCAGCACGCTCAGATAAATCTCCTCCGGTTGCACGTTCTCCACCCAGCGAATGACCCCGGCATTGCAGGCGGCTTTGCGTAATTCCGAGATCACGCAGGTGTCGATGAGGTAGGGCATCAGAGCGTGACTTCGCGGGGCAGATCCTTGGCACGCTCAAACTCGACCTCATCATCGGTCGGAATGCTGCGCAGATAAGCGACCAGATTATCCTGCGGATGCGCGGCACTATCGCCTAAAACGGTCCGCAATAGCCGGCGATGCGCCTCCTCCACGGAGATGCCTTGTTCCGCAGCCTGGCCCCGCAGCTTTTTCACCACGGCGTCTTCGATGTTTCTAACGAGTAATTGAGCCACGTGATAACAATGATATCATTGCCATGATCGTCAAGCTCGTGACCCATTCTCATTTTTAACAGCAATGTCTGTGTCAGGTATCCGGCCGCGCCACTTGCGCCGCATCAGGTGAAGTTGAAGATGATGGTGTCTTCGATGGACTTTTTCCCTTCTGTGATAAGAGAAGAGGGAAACGTGGGCGCTTGTTTGGCTGTTTGCAGAATCAACTTCTCTACGAACCGCAGCTGACGTCTGGGGGTGTCTTCGGGGTGTTCCATTTTTAGGATGGTGATCTGGCCGGACAGATTAATAGAGAACGTCACCTTTATGGTGTGGGCCTTAAATCCCGAATAGGGGTCGATGGACTGAAACCCCGGGCCGGAGAAGGCATACGAACGCGACAACTCGCCCATGGTCTTGCGATTGAGGGCATTCATTTCGTTCCAGAATCCCTGCAAATAAATGAAGGTGGCGGATGACTCCGGATTCATGTTCATCCCCACGGAATAGTTTTCCATGTATCCCGGTTTTTGGATCAACGCGTTGGGGTTTGCGGCTGGGCCTTGGCAACCTGCCAGGCCCAGACACAGAGATAAGATTAACACGGACCGGCTATATGCACTCATTGTCTACAAGATGATAAACCTTCACCCGCGTCGGACGCGCTCCTTCTCGTCCTCGCACTCCTCATCCAGGCGGACTTTCTCGGACGCCAGTTGTTGGCGGAGTTGATCGACCGCATCCGGATCGCCGGCGGAGAGTGACGTCTCAATCTGTCCTTTTAGAAAAATTTCCCGCTCCGCCCAGCGGCCTTTGTAAACGGCGTCGATTTCAGCGAGTCGCTTCTTCTGTGCGGCAGTCAGCGGTTTGCTCTTCGGTTCACTGCGGTCCAGCCGCTCCATGGCAAGTTCGTAGGCGCTTTTCATCGTTAGGTTCGGACGTTAAACCACGGATAACCCGGATAGGCACGGATTGATTTATCGTAACCGTGTTCATCCGCGAAATCACGAAAGGTGGAACGCATTGTCCTCAATGCGTTGGTTTGAGATCGTGGCGCGGCGGTGCCGCGTCAGCGGGCTGGGGACAACCCGCTCCACCTTCCCCGAGGCGGGGGAAATAGCGAAAGTCTCGATGTGTGGCGCTATATGCCTCAGATTAACCGCACGCCAAACACAAGCACCGCCGTGACCCAAAGCGCCGGCGCAAACAGGCCCCAGCCGATGGGCGACCATTTGCGGGAGTAGCTGATCGCGAGGATTGTTACCGTTCCCGCGATTGCCAGCGGTCCCAGCTCCGGCCAGCGCATTTGCGCGGGGAAAAACATCCCCGGCATCCGCACGGCCAGCTCCACCAAGCCCTGCATCAACCAGGCCAGCAACGCCGCCGCGTGGGTAAACACCACGGCGACCCATGTTGCGCCGATCAATCCGGTCAGCATCGCGCCGACCGCGGCGGCCAGCACGGCCGAGGCCATCGGCACCAGCACCAGATTCGCCGCAAACGCCCCCGGAGTGAACACTCCAAAAAACGTCACGCCGCCCAGTATGCCGACCAGCCCCGCCGCGACTCCGAGCGAAAGTCCGTCGATTATCCGACGCCAGATCCAGTCGATGGTTTTCTCTCTCCAAGTCCAGGCGGCCTCGGGCAACGCGGTAAACAACGCCCAACGCTCCTTGAGCCGGTCGGTCATCGGCAGGCCCAGCATCAGCAGCGAGGCCACGATGCCATACGATAGCTGAAAACTCGCCGAAAACATCTGCTCCGGCGCGCCGATCAATACCACCAGCGCAGCGGCTGCCAGCGCCGCCAGCGCGTTGCCCGGCACCCGCCATTTCCACGCCGCGTGCACAAAGGCCACCATGATAAACGCCCGCACCGCCGACGGCGGCGCACCGGTGATATCCACATACAACCACAGCACCGCCGTGCCCGTCCAGAATCGCACCCACCCCGGCAGGCGCACCATCAACAACAGCAACTCGATCACCCCCGCGATCACACCGATGTGGAGGCCACTGATGGCAAAGAGATGTATTGACTTACCCCACACATTATGATAACGTAAGTGCTTATGATAAAACAAATAACAAAACCAAAGATATACAGTTACGTCCGATTTTCAACGGACATTCAAATTAAAGGGGATTCCCTAATTAGACAGAGGGAAAGTATTGAAAAATACTCCAAGTCAAAAGGATACGAAGTCGATGAGACTCTCAGATTTGAGGATAAAGGACTCAGTGGTTATACCGGGAAGAATCTCCAAGAAGGAGGTAAACTCTACGCATTCTTAGAGGAGATTAAAAAAGGAACCGTTCCGAAGGGATCAATTTTGCTAATCGAAGCACTGGACCGTTTAAGTCGAACTGAACCAACCACATTCCTATCAATCTTTATTCAGATTCTTGATGAGGGAATAACGATTGTGACAACCAAAGATGGTGGGGAATACACCAAAGAGAATTTTAATAACGATATAGCGAAGTTGCTAACCTCAATCATTTACATGGTGCAGGCAAACAATGAATCTAAACAGAAAAGTTGGCGATTGAAAGAGGCGTGGAAAAGGAAACGTGAAAATATCGGAAAGGAATTCTACTCGAAAAAATGTCCGAGTTGGTTAATGCCGATTCCGAAGGAAAACCGATTTGAAATAATACCCGCTAAAGTGGAAACCGTTAAGCGGATGTTTAAAATGGTTTTAGATGGGGATCATTGTGAAGGGATCGCTAGAAAATTCAGTAAGGAAGGCGTTCCCGCAGTTGGTGGGCGTAAACTGTGGAGTTCGTCTTATGTTTCTCAGACAATCAGAAATATATCTGTCACGGGTAAGCTTTTCCTTCACGAAATGAAAGACGGAAAACGGATTAAGGTTGGTGATGCTATTCAAGATTATTACCCAAGAATTGTGTCTGATGAGGATTTCCTAAAGGTTAATGCAATTCTTGATGCTCGGCAGAAAAATGGTAAGAATGGACGTATCACAGATCAGAATATATTCCGCGGAATGCTTTTTTGCGGTTATTGTGGTTCCCCTGCTTATCGAAACAAAAAAGGTGGGGATAAATACCGGAAAAACGGGTCTTCATTCTACGTTTGTTCGAGAGCAAAAGAAGGTAATGGATGTCTTTATTACTCATGGAATGCAAAAGAGTTTGAGCAGGACTTTCTTTCCCATGCAAAGGAACTCCAGGCCAATATGGTTTCCGGTGATGATGTGAAAGAGAAGTTAGTTCAAAATGATGTTATTCGTTTAGAGTTGGGGGAAGTTGAGAAGAAGATAGACAATATAACCGATGCGATTTCGGAAGGAATTGCCAGTGCGGCTTTGAAGATTAAACTTGGTGATTTGGAATCGAAAAAAATCGAATTGGGAATCAAGTTCGATAAATCTGAGAGGGAGGTTAGTCGTGTTAAATCGCCAATATCTAATTTAGATGAAATGAAAGAGTTCCTTTCGAAATTAGATCAGCCGGTGTTTCGTAAGAAAGCAGCCAATGTGATTTCGTCGGTTTACGATAAGATTTATATGTTCTTTGGTGGGGATAGATTCACTTTCGCCAAAATAACCTGTGACTCTAAAAGGTTAGTGAAGGAAAATCCAGACTGCTTAAAAAGGGTTTCGGCATTAATAAGAGATAAGTATGACCGAAAAGAAAACCGATTCTTCGTGGCCAAAATCAATGGACTAGGAATTAACAAACGAATTTGTTTTCCACGTAATGCAATTACGCCTGATCAATTGAATGAGGTGGGGAATGAGGAAGTGGATTTGATGGAATCGCAGAATTGATTTGGAATTAATCTCAATTACACGGGGATTTTTCTCGCCGGGCCATAGTGCCGCTAGTTCCTGGGGGACGTTAAAAACGAAAACCTAATAACTAAAAAACACTATGGCCTCCGATAAAAAGACCCTGAAGCAACTTCTCGCTAATCAAGCCGAGATTAATTCCGCAATCGAAGCGGCTCGTTCCGCCGAGATCGAAAACGTTCAGAAACTCATTTCCGAAAAAGCCGCCGAATTCGGCCATGATGATGTAAACGGGTTTTTGGCCTTCCTTGGTTATTGCACCGG
>JBBKWO010000008.1:0-107796 GCA_037969015.1 Opitutaceae bacterium | reverse complement strand
CCCTTGACCGCCCCGCCAGACCCCCTTGACCGCCACCCTTTGACCGCCCCATGAAAAAGACTATACCGATCCTACTGCTACTATCCCTCGTGCTCGCCCTACCGGGGTGCGTAAATTGGGCAGACCAAAACAAGCCTATAGACTTCATTCCCGAAGTATTAAGTTCAATTTCGGAAGCAAAAGTGCGACCGATTCAGCTCTCTGAAATACAAAAAACGCAGCTCTTCAGTTCACTTTCGGGACCTGTGAAAAAGGATTTCATGAGTAAGGATTTAAAGCCCGAGGTTTTCGCCTCATGGTTTAGTCGTAGAAATGACATGGTCACACTCGTCCGCTATGCCGCCACTGGAGATCGCTACGTCTTTGTTTCCTATGATATCGACGGTCGTGTTTTTGCATTCGGAGGAGGCCGATCAGATGGCGGAAGCCCCCCGTGGCTAAAATAAAAGCGGAGCCTCACCAACCGCTTCAGTGAACCTGCAGAGCACCTGCAGCGGCGATCGCGGCTGACCTAAAACGACGTAGAAAAAACATGATCTTACTCAGCAACTCTTTACCAAAAACGGGAAGCACCCTTCTGGCCTCTTACCAAGAAGACATCCTGCAAGCAGCCAACGTGAAGAGCGGGCAGGACGTCCTGCATGCCCGCCACGGGGGCCGATTTATTCGCCGCCCGACCAACGAGGCACTATTGGATCTCTACAAAATCGATTCCCAAAGTGGTTCCGTCGTAGTGAAGTGCCACTGGGCTCCGCACCTGAAACTGAAGCTATATTGCAGACTGCCAAATGTCAGGATGACCATGGCATATCGCGATCCGCGAGACATGATCCTCTCCATGATTGATCACGGGAAAAGGACAAGGGAAGGGCTGGATCCATCCGGAGCCTTTGCCGACTGCTCCAACGTCATCGATCTTGTTTCTTATGTCTCCAAGTTCCTAAACCAGTTGGATTTCTGGATGAAGAAGAACTACGTCCACAGTGTAAGATACGAGGACTTGATGGCCGATCCTTTCAGGGTGTTGAAAGATATGAACGCGTTTCTTGGTTGGGAAGTAAGCGATGCATGCTTGCGCAATATCATCGAAAAACGGGAGGGGTCCAAAGCCACCTCGCACAACTTCAATAAAGGCACGACGGAAAGGTGGAGAACTGAGATGAATCAAGCGGAGAAAGACGCCTGCCTCGAAGGCTTCCGCCCCCATTTATCCAAACTCAACTACAGCTTAACCTGACGTGTCTATTATCCCCGCAAACCTCAGGGAGTCGGGTTTCTGGAAATCTCACGCGCCCTGTTTTCGAAAATAACGGTGCCGCAAACACAGGCCTGGGAGCTGTCTGAAGTCAGCGGGCGGCTGCGGGCGAGCGGAAAGCCCAACTGGGCCGTCGTTGACCTCGGTGGCACGGGCCACCGGCCCGCCTCCTCCTCGGCCCGTCTTGGCCGAGCTTGGTTTTACACTCGCGAACCATTGATCTTTTTCCGAAACACACCCTGACGGACAAATGCTCGATTCTTCCTCTCATCCCGACGTCTTCATGCTCACGCATGAGTTTTACCCCAAACGGGGTGGTATCGCGACGTTCACCGAGGAGATGGCCCTCGCCGCGGCCAAACTGGGTCATCAGGTGGAAGTCTGGGCCCAGCGCGCCGATGCCGCCATCCCCTGCCCCGACTGGCCGTTTAAAGTCAAACGGTTGAAACTGCGGGGATCGCATAGTCTGCCGTGCCTGTGGACCATGGCCCGCACCTTGATTCATGAACGGCACCGCTGGCGCTCCGCCGACCTGAATCTGTGTGAACCGGGCCCGATGCTCGCGTTTATGCTGCTGCCAGATATCGAGGCCCTGCGGCCCCGGCGTCTGTTGCTGACGGTTTACGGCTCCGAGATCCTACGCTTTCACGCCAATCCCCTCACCCGTTGGTTGACCCGGCGTTTGATCCGACGGGCCGATCGTATCGGCGCCATCACGCACTATACCGAGTCGCTCTTGCTCAGACACTTTCCAGAGGCCGCACCCAAGGTGGTTCGCATTCTGGGCGGTCCGCGTAGCGATCTGTCGGTCAATCCACACCCGCCCGGCGGACGAGATCCGGAGCGGATCGTGGTCCTGACGGTGGGCCGGATCCACCCGCGCAAGGGTCAGCTGTTGACCTTGCAGGCGTTGGCGGCGTTGCCGGATGAGCTGAAGGCGCGAGTCGATTACCACATCGTGGGCACGGCCAGCCGGCCCGAGCATGAGCGGCCGGTGCGCGAGGCCGCCGCCACGTCTGGAATCAATGTGCGTTTTCTGGGCAGTTTGTCCGACACAGAGCTGACCACCGCCTACCGCGAGGCGGATATTTTTGCGATGAACAGCATCGAGCATGGTCACAGCGTGGAGGGGTTTGGGTTGGTTTATCTGGAGGCGTCGTTGCAGGGCCTGCCGGTCGTCGCCCACAACAACGGGGGCGTGCCGGAGGCGGTGGTTGATGGTGAGACCGGCTTGTTAGCGCCGGTTGGCGATCGGGCCGCGTTGACGGGTATTTTCAGCATGATGATCCGTGATCCGGAGCTGCGGCGGCGCCTGGGTGAGGCCGGCCGAAAATGGGCGCAGAGCCACGATTGGTCGCGGGCGGCGCAATCGCTTTTTGGGCCATGACTATCTGCATCCTCCAGGATTACCTGCGCAATGGCGGCACCGAGCGGCAATCCATTCTGCTGGCCCGGCGCTTCATCGCCGAGGGGCATAACGTGACGTTGGTCCGTTTTAGGCCGGGTGGCGCGTTGGCGGCTACGATCAATAACGTGCCTTCGATTGTGCTACAGCCCTTCGACTGTATCTACAGCGGTTTTGCGCCGGGTCTGGTCAGCCGGTTGCGGGAGCTCGATCCGGAGGCGATTCTTTGCATGGGCCGCGAGGCGAATCGTCGGGGGGCGTTGCTACAGAGCACGTTTCCCCGCGCCGCGGTGGTGGCCACGCTGCGCACCGGGAAGGTGTTATCCGCGGGGTTTCAACGCTCACTGCACGCCGTCTCACACGTAGTGGCCAACAGTGAGGCTTCGGCGGGGTTGCTGCGCATCGAGCATGGTGTGTCGGCGCGGCGGGTGTCGGTTATCAAGAACGCATTGGTTTTTCCGCCATCTGCCGCCGCCGGGCGCAACGAGGCGCTGAGGCAACAGCAGGGCGCCGGTGCAGACACGGTGGTGCTCTTATGCGTGGGTATGTTTCGACCCGAGAAGAACCAACGGGCCTTGCTGGAGATCGCCGCGCAGTTGCCAACCGGACGGGACTGGCAGTTGTGGTTTGGTGGGACGGGCCCGGCGGAGGCGAATTGCCGCGAGTTGTGCCGGCAGCTCGGTCTGGATGGCCGGGTGCGTTTTCTGGGGTTTCAGGCTGATCCGGCTCCGCTTTACCGCGCGGCCGATATCGCGGTGTTGGGCTCGCGCAGCGAATCGTTGTCCAACTTTCTGATCGAGGCGCAGGCCCACGGTCTGCCGGCGGTGGCCTATGCGGCGACCGGTGTGGACGAGTGCCTGGCGGACGGCGAGTCGGGTCGCGTGGTGGCGATGGATGATGTCGATGGCTTTTTAACGGCGCTACAGCCGTTGATCAGCGACGCCGACATGCGGGCGCGCTGGGGCGAATGTGCGCGGGATTTTGCGCGGTCGGCTTTTGATCCGGCAGCCCGCGCACGCGACTATCTGGAGCTGTTTGCAAAGGCAAAAAACTGAAACGCTGAAATTACGAAAGCCTGATTCGGAGAGCGCTGGATTTATTTCAGTATCTCAGCTTTTCAGAAGTCCGTTATTTCAACTTTTCACAAGTCCGGCGGCACGGTCGAGATGGCTTCCTCGATGGTCGACAGGCCGTCCTTCACCTTGATGAGGGAGTCTTGATGGAGAGTCTTCATGCCGTTGCGCATGGCGATTTTTTTGAGCTCGGCGGATTCCATGCCCTTGTTGATGCCTTCGATGAGTTCATCGTTGGTGACCATCAATTCGTGAATACCCACGCGGCCCTTGTAGCCGGAACCGCCGCATTTGGGACAGCCCTTGGGGTTGGCCTTGAAAATTTGTCCACTCCAGCCGATGGCCTTTTCGAGAATTTGTTTTTCGCGTTCGGTGGGGTCGCTCAGCTGGCGACACTGTTTACAGACGCGGCGCATGAGGCGCTGGGCGCAAACACAGAGCAGCGACGACGAGATCATGAACGGCTCCACTCCCATGTCGGTGAGACGGGCGACGGTGCTGGGGGCGTCGTTGGTGTGGAGGGTGGAAATGAGCAAGTGACCGGTGAGCGCGGCCTCGACCGCGATGTTGGCGGTTTCCTTGTCTCGAATTTCACCCACCAGGATGATGTCGGGGTCTTGACGAAGAAAGGAGCGCAGGGCGGCGGCAAAGGTCAGGCCGATCTGCCGGTGCATCTGCATCTGGTTGATGCCGGCAAGGGTGTATTCGATCGGGTCCTCGGCGGTGCGGATGACGAGCTCGGGCGAGTTGATCTCATTGAGCGCGGAGTAAAGGGTCATCGACTTACCGGAACCGGTCGGTCCGCAGTGCAGGATCATGCCGTAGGGCTGGGTGATGACGTCGCGGTAACGTTTAAGATTATCCTCGGAAAAGCCGAGCGCGGTCATGGGCAGGGTCGACTTTTGTTTGTCGAGAATACGCATGACCACGCCTTCGCCGTGATTCAGCGGGGCGGTCGATACGCGCAAGTCGATATCGATGCCCTTCTTGGTGTATTGTTTGAAAACAATACGTCCGTCTTGCGGCAACCGGCGCTCGGAGATGTCGAGGTTGCACATGATCTTGAGGCGGGCGATCAGCGACGGACCGACCTTGCCGGGGAGGCGGAGCTTTTCCTGGCAGATACCGTCGATGCGGTAGCGGACGATGACCTCTTTTTCCCACGGCTCGATATGGATATCGGAGGTGCCCATGTAGTAGGCGTCCTCGATGATGCGGTTGGAAAGTTGGATGATCGGTCCGGAATCCTCGGTAACGTCGATCTCGCCGTCTTCGTTTTCAACGGCTTCAGCAAACTCGGCACCGAGCTGGTCGACCACGTCGTCGAAGCCGGTGGGGCGGGATTGTTCGCGGCTGAATTTTTCACGGATTTCTTTTTCACGACCCAACAAGCGAACGACCTTAAGTCCGGTCATTTCCTGAATCTTTAGGCGGATGGCGAGGTCGAACGGATTGGCAAAGGCCACCAGCAACAAGTCACCGATCTGGCCCACCGGAAGAACCAGATTTTCCTGACAGAACTCCTGCGGAATGCGTTCGTAGCTCTGCGGGGTGATCCGGTAGCGGGCGACGTTAAAGGGCGCGATGCCCAGGGCACCGGCCTTGGCCACAAAAACCTGCAGCGGGCTGACCAGGTATTCCTCTTGGAGAAGCTTATCGAGGGCGTCACCACTGAGTTCGTCGGGGTGGTTGACGATAATGTCGAACTGCTCGTTGTTGATGCGGCCGGCCTCGACGAGGTTGGCGACGATCTGGGTCTGAATTTTTCCGAGAGCCATGGTATTAGATCAGGGGGTGGGCTTGGAGGCGCGTTCGGTCTGCACTGCTTCCAGAAACTCGCTGATTTCCTCCATAGTGGTTCCATACCAAAGGAGTTTTCCGCCGAGTTGCTTTTCCCAGTAAGTGCGAACCGCGGGGCTCATGTAATAGGCGCTGGCCACGAAGGTGAAGTCCTCCTCTTGATCGAACGGAATCGTCCAGGTGGCCCAGCAAACATCGGGGTCGATGCTTTTGCGGAGCTCCTCGTTGCAGTCGTAATTGCGCAGATCGATCATGCCGGCGGCGTGTTCGTCGACGCAGTGCTGCAGGATATCGTCCTCGCGAATGACCTTCATGTCGTAGGCAAGAATACCGAGCAGAGTGCTCTGACGCGGGTCGCCGCCGGCGATGATTTCCAAGAGCTTTTCGTTGGCTATCTCCAACTGGTCCATGGTGACGAGATTAGCCTCGACTAGACTGGCGCCGAGCAGGCGGTTGGCGCGCATCAGGATGGATCTGGTTTCAAGTGACATGGCGGTTCAATCGATGAGCTTAGGGAATACAGCGGGAGCGATTAATCAACGGGGACGCGGCATGACACGGAGCTTGCCGCCGTGCTTGATGACACGCTTGCGGAGCTGCTGCGTCATTTCGGGTAGTCCTTCGCCGGTGAGGCAGGAGATGGTGAGGATGTCGACTTTGTGGCGACGTTTGAACTTGGTGAGGTTGGCCTTGGTCTCGGGCAGGTCGGTCTTGTTGGCCACCACGATCCGGGGTTTGTCCAGGAGCGCGGGGTCGTAGGCTTCGAGTTCACTCAGCAAGGTGGCAAAGTCGTCGCGGGGATCGCGGTCGTCGGAACCGGCCATGTCGATGAGGAACATGAGCAACGTGCAACGTTCGATGTGGCGCAGGAAGCGGTGGCCGAGGCCGCGGTTTTCGCTGGCACCGGCGATGAGCCCGGGAACGTCGGCGATGAGCAGACGGTCATAGGTGTCGGGAAACTCGATCACGCCGATCTGCGGGTGCAGCGTGGTGAAGGGATAGGCGGCGGTCTTCGGGCGGGCCTTGGTGATGGCGCGGGTGAGCGAGGATTTGCCGGCGTTGGGGAACCCGACGAGGCCGACGTCGGCGATGCTCTTCAGGACGAGACGATAGGTGCCGATGATGCCGGGGGCGCCTTCGTTGGCGCGTTTCGGCGCGCGATTGGTGGGGGTTTTAAAGTGAGTGTTGCCCCAGCCGCCGTTGCCGCCGGCACAGAGGACAATGCGCTGATCGTGCTCGGTGACCTCGGCGACGACTTCGCCGGTTTCCTCATCGGTGACGATGGTGCCAAGCGGCATGCGCAGGATGTTGGATTTGCCTTCATGACCGTGGCAGTCCTTGCCCTGGCCGTGTTCGCCGCGCTCGGCTTTCCAGTGCGGCTTGTATTTGTAGTCGATGAGATTGTTGGTGTTGTCATCGCCGAGCAGGACAATGTCGCCGCCCTTGCCGCCATCTCCTCCATTGGGTCCGCCCCAAGGCTCATATTTTTCGCGACGGAAGCTTACGCAACCACGCCCGCCGTCGCCGGCCTTAACTTTGATGACACACTCGTCGATGAACATTCGGACCATGGTGCACAAAGCACGACGCTTGCCAAGGGGGTGACCCGCTCTTTTCCAGTGTTTTAACCAACTCTTTTGTCAAACACCTCGCTGGCACGACGCTTGCGAGATTTTTAGGCGATTTACCCGGTGCAAAATCACGGCAGTGGCTAGCAAAATTGTCTGATTCCCCTAGGCGGCCTGCTTGCAGGCGCATCATATCAACCAGCGGGCGACGTGAAACGCGCCTGCACGCAGGCGGCCTACGGCGGGGAAATGCCCCCGGCTCTCAAAGCAGGATTTTGATGCCTTTGCGCAGATAAGTGGGGACGTCGAGGTCCTGGCCTTCAAAAAGATTGCGGTCGGTTTGCTCAAACGAACCGCGGGCCTCGATCTGGCCAAAGCGGAATTCGTCCTGATCAACGGGGACAACTTTACCCTTGTTGGTCACCCGGACCGAGGACGTGGCCTGGCCGGCAGCCGCGCGGGTCGCCGGCAGTTCTTCAATCTCGGCCACCGGCAGCGGCAGGAGTTCATCTGAAGGCGGAATCGCGGCCGCACGGGTGCGGGCCACCGAGGCGGCGCGCCGGCCGGACATGCCACGGGCGCCGATGTCGCTGGTGCCGAGCACCACGATTTCGAGCCGCCCCTGCAGGTCTTCGTCGATGACGGCCCCCATGATGACGTGGGCGTCGCGACCAAATTGTTCGGTGACGGCGGTCATGACCTCGTTGACCTTGGGCAGGGTGAGATCGGTGCCGCCGACGATGTTGACCAGGAGTCGGTCGGCCTTGCGGGCAAACTCGGGCGTGGCCAGCAACGGACAGAGTTTCAGTCCCTCGAGCGCCTGCGAAACGGCATCGGGGCCTTCACCGGAACCGAGTCCAAAGAGGGTCTTGCCGCCACGCGTGTGGAAGGCTTGGCGCAGGGTGGAAAAGTCGAGGTTGATCAGGCCGGTGCGGAACAGCATGGACCAGATCGATTTGATGCCGCGGCCGATCCATTCGTCGGCGCGGGCAAAGGAATCGAGAGCGGTTTCGTTTTCCCCGGCTTCCTGCAGGAGGATATCGTTGGGCAGCGGGATGACGGCGTCGCAAACTTTGCGCAGCGCCTGTAATCCCTGCTCGGCCTGTTGGGCGCGGCGGCCTCCTTCGAAACTGAACGGCAGGGTAACAAAGGCGATGACCAGCGCGCCCTGTTCGGCGGCGATTTCGGCCACGGTCGGCGCGGCGCCTCCGCCAGTGCCACCACCCATGCCGGCGACCAAAAACACGAGGTCGCAATCCTTGACGGCCGCGGCGATTTTTTCGCGGTCGGACTCGGCGGATTCACGGCCGAGGTCGGGGTCGCCACCGGCGCCAAGACCGCGGGTAACGGATGAACCGATCAGAATCTTTTCCTGCACCGGCGAAGTGCCGAGAGCCTGCAGGTCGGTGTTGATGACGGCCATTTGCAGGCGGTCGAGGTTCTCCATCTTGAGCCGGTCGACGGCGTTGGCGCCGGCACCGCCGATACCGAGCACCTTGATGGCGATGGCGCGGTCGGTGAGAATGGAGTGCGCGAGGGGCAGCTCGGAGGAGTTGGATTCAGGCCGCATGGTCGGAAGGGTTCAGGCGAAGAGTTCTTTGAGGATGCCACGGACGCCCTTGCGGCGCGTATCCGGGATGTCAGCACGAGAGTTGAGCCCGTGATGGAGCAGGCCGAGGACGGTGCTGTAGGCGGGGTCGCGCAGGTTTTCGTTTACCCAGGAGGGGGCCTCGGCCACGCGGGCAGAGAGGCCGAATACGCGCGAGGCGGCTTCGTCAATCGCGGGCAACTTGGCGGTGCCTCCGGTGATCAACACGCCGGCGGGGGTGGATTCGGGGGTGTAGGCCGAACCGAGCTTTTTGCGCACGACTTCAAAAATTTCCCAGGTGCGAACCGAAGTGATTTGCTCGATGGTCTGGCGCGAAAACTGACGGTCGCCGATGGCATAGTCGCCGTTGAGCCAAACTTTTTCGGCGCGGTCCTTGGTGGCGATCATGGCGCGGCCGTAGAGGTGTTTAAGCTTTTCGGCCTGGCCTTCGGTGAGACGAAGACCGAGCGAGAGGTCGTTGGTGAGGTGCGAGCCGCCCACCGGAACGACTCCGGCAATCTGCACGCAGCCGTCGCGGTAAAGGGCGTAGTCGGTGGTGCCCGCGCCGATGTCGATCGCGAGCACACCGTTTTGGCGATCCTCGGGAGTGGTGACAAAGGTGCCGGTGGCGATGCCGGAAAGGATCAACTCGGAAACCTGAATATTAAAACCGCGGATCACGTGCATCTGGTCGGCGACCTTGTTTTCGTCGCCATGCACGGTCCAGTAGGCTGCTTCGAGCCGGCGACCGACCAGGTGCTCGGGCTCGGGAACCAAACGGCCGTCGAGACGATAGGGACGGCGCAGGTGATGAATCACCACGCGACCGGCCGGGAGATTCTTGGACTTGGCCAGGCCGCACACCGTGTCGATATCGAGGCTGCTGACCATGTTGTCGGCGGCGGAGACGTTGACCGAGGCCTCATTGTAGAAGCCCTCGATGTGACCGCCGCTCTGGGCGAGATAGACTTCGTCGATGCGCACGCCGGCTTTTTTCTCGGCCTCAATCAGCGCGCGATGGGTGGCATCGCTGGCTGCTTTGAAATCGATGACGCCGCCCTTGATGACTCCTCGCGACGGGAACTGGCCGAGCCCGATGATGTGGAGACTGCGGCCGTTGGTGAGCTCGCCGACCAGAACAGTAACCTTGGAGGTGCCGATTTCGACGGCACCGATGAATTTGGATTTAGATGTCACGATTACGAGTGGCGGGAACGGTTTGGGCGGGACGGAAAAACGTGGAAGAGTTCGTATTGCTGGCGACGGGCGGCTTGGCATCCGAGAAGGAAACCGGCACCTGACGTCCGCCGACCGCGAGGTTGATGGCCTTGATCGGCGCGGCATCGGCCGGCCGGCGCATTTCATCGAGGATCAGATCGAGCTTGGACAGCTGACGGTAAAAATCCTCTCGCGTGCCAAAGGTAACCGACTCCACCTGGGCGGTGCGGACGATGATCTCTCCGTCACCCGCAAAACGGGCCAGCGAGACAACTTGAAAATCACGATACAGCGCGGGAGTGCCGGAGAGCGCGGTGCCGAGCAGGTCGGCCACGGTTTCCATGCCACGGACGGGTTGATAACCCTTCTCGTCGCGCACCAGACGAATGCCGTCGAGGTAAGGCAGCGAAAGCAGCAGCGCAGGATCGTAACCCGAACCGTTATAGACTGTGCCATCACGGGCCACCAACAGGGTTTCCGGCTGGCCGGAAGCACCGCGCACGACGACCCGGAGGACGGGGGTGCGTTCTGCGATGACGATACTCAGCTTGTCTGGAAATTCACGCGCCAGCACGGCGGTGCGAACCTGACCGCCGGCGATCAAAGCACCGCGCAACGCGGGCAGATCGAGCTCCATCAACTGGGTGCCCGGGGGAATGGCGAGCAGTGATTCAACCTTAGCCAGATCGAGGACACCATCGGACTTTAGCGAAATTTCACGCAACGGTTCACTGGGGCTGGACGGGGCCAGACCAACCGGCGAGTTGCGGGAAAGTTGCCAGACCTCAAAGCCGCCCCAAGCCACCGCGCCCACCACCACAAAGCCTACAACGATGCGCAGCGAAGCGAGGCGATAACGCTTCTTGCCTTCACGCGACATGGACTTCGGGGCAACCTCCTGATGGATGTCGCGCCAGGTGCGGGCTTGTCGGGTATTTGCGTTCGCTGAACTCATGAATGGGTGGAAGTTTGCCCCTGACGGAAGCGTTGCACGGCCGGTTTAACCAGTTCCCGGACCAACTCAGTAAAATCGTGTCCCACGCAACGCGCGCTCATCGGCAGAAGGCTGGTCTCTTTCATGCCGGGGAGAGTGTTTATTTCGAGCAAATAAAGATCGTATTGCCCGCAAAGAATGAAGTCGACCCGCGCGTAGTCCAAACAACCACACGCGGCAAAAGCCATCTCGGCCGCACGGCGGGCTTTTTCGGTCACTTCTTGATCGAGCGGCGCGGGCGCAAAATACTCGGTCATGCCCTTGGTGTATTTGCTGGTGAAGTCGTAAACGCCCGACTTCGGACGGATCTCCACGACTCCCATTGCACGCCCCGAAAGCACGCCGAT
The DNA here is from genome assembly GCA_037969015.1 of Opitutaceae bacterium. GTDB lineage: Bacteria > Verrucomicrobiota > Verrucomicrobiia > Opitutales > Opitutaceae > JAUWBF01. The sequence continues at coordinate 96,548 of JBBKWO010000008.1, read as the reverse complement.
CGAGAGTTCGCGGCCGACCAGCCACGGTTCAATCAACCAATTGCCGGCGGTGATTCCGGCCAGGCCCGCCTCGATCTCGGCCCGGCCCGTGGCCAACACCAGACCGACGCTGCTGCCCTGGTCGTTGGGTTTCATGACCACGCGTTCGCCGAGCTTGGCGATGATGTCGTCCACCGTGGGTTTGGCTCCAGCGGCAAAACTGAACTCGCCGGCAACCAATACGCCGGCTTTTGCGCTGGCCGCCTTGGTCGCGCTTTTATCCATGGTCAACGCACTGGCGATCGCGCCGCAGCCCGCATAGTTGATCCCGGCGGCATCCAACAACGACTGCATGCCGCCGTCTTCACCAAAGGTCCCGTGCAGCGTGGAGAAAATCACATCGCGTCCGGCGTCCAAGCCATCCGGTAAAGCGGCCGCGTTGACCTCAACCAAACGCGTCGGCCAGATCCTCGACAACGCCAGCGCGGAGGCACGTCCCGACCCGAGCGATACCTCACGCTCCGGCGACACGCCGCCACAAAGCACGACAATGACGGGACTGATCGGAGAGGTGTTCATGGTGTTGGTATAAAAATGCAGCGATTGAGAATCAGAATGAATTCAGAGCACGTCGGGCCAGTTTCCGCCGTAGAGCAAGGCCTCCGGTTCGAGCATGATCCCGCTGGACGATTGCACGCGGGCCCGCACCCGGCGCACGAGGGCGATCACATCCGCCGCGCTGGCGTTGCCATGATTTACGATGAAGTTGGCATGCACCGGCGAAACCTCGGCGTCCCCCACCCGCTCGCCCTTCAAACCGGCGGCATCAATCAGTCGCCCGGCCGAGTCGCCCTCGGGGTTTTTAAAAATACAACCCGCGCTCGGTTCACGCGGCTGGGAGCACTTACGTTTGTCGCGATAGGCATCGACCTGCCGGGCCACCTCATCGGAATGCGTTGGCGCCGACGGACGCAATACCGCGCCAACCGCGATGGCCGACTCCAACTCATCGCAATGACGGTAGCCAACGTGCATGTCCTCACGGCGCAGCGTGTGCAGTTCCCCGCCGAGCGTGATCAAATCCACCGACACCACCACGTCGAACATCCAACCGCCCATGGCTCCGGCATTCATGCGCAAGGCCCCGCCGAGGTTGCCGGGAATGCCTTCTAAAAACTCAAAACCACCGAGGCCGGCCTTGATCGCCTTGCCGCAGAGTTCCTTAAGCCGCAACCCGGCCCCCACCCGCACGCAGCCGTCGTCCAGCGGTTCAAAATTCCCCCACGCCGGCTGCCGCAGACTGATGACCAATCCGTCAACGCCTTCATCGACCACGATCAGATTCGATCCGCGGCCAAGCAGATTAACCGGCACTGCGGCAGCCCGCGCCGCGCGCAACAAAGCCTTTAAATCCGCCACACTGCCCGGTTCGGCATACAGCCGCGCCGCGCCGCCGACCCGCATAGTGGTCTTGGCCGCCAGCGGTTCTTCACGACGAATCACCGTTTCAGTCGAGACCGACGCAGCCAAGGCTTTAGCCAACGCATCCCAACGCCTCGTCGCCGCCCAACTCCGGGCGAGCAAATCGATATCCCCCGCCCCGACAAATGCCACCAAGTCGCCGGGCCGCGTCCGCTCGCTCAACCCGATTAGCGTAGTCTCCTCGTTATCGGCAGTCGCCAGCACCAGCGGCAACGCCGGCGCGATTTGCCGCATGATCGCAGCCACATCCGCGGAAGTGCCACCGGCCAACGGGCTTTCACCCGCACTGTAAACCTCGAGCAAAATCACTTCATCGGCACCAGCCGCCAGCACCGCCGCAAACTCGTTCTTAAACTGCGCGGTGCGACTGAACCGGTGCGGTTGAAAAACCACCCGCAGACAACCGCCGTTGGCTCCGGTGGCGCGGGCCCGCAAACCGGTCAGCAACGCACGGATCTCCGCCGGATGATGGGCGTAATCCTCGATGACCGTCACTCCTTCGTCGGCCGGCAAAACCGCCTGACGCCGACGCACGCCGGGGAAATCAGCCAACGCCTGACGCGACCAGACCACGCCCATTTCCGCCGCCGCCGCACCCGCGGCCACCGCGTTCAGCGCATTAAATTCACCCCACGCGCGCACAGCGGCCTGCACATCGCCAAACCGCCCGCCAAGTTGCAGCGCCAACCCGCCGCCACCCAGCACCTCGACCGATTTCAAAGCATAGTCGCCGTTCGGGCCAAAGGTCCGTGCCTCGCGCCCCGACGCCGCCAGCGCACGCGCCGACCAGGCACAGTTGGCAAGAATCAAAACCGCACCGGTTGTGCGCTTAAACAGTCCCGCAAATGTTGCCTCCAGATCCTCCGGCTTGCGGTAGTGATCCGGATGATCCCAATCGAGATTCACCACCAGCGTGATCTCCGGACTGAAGCCAGATATGGTCCCGTCGCTCTCGTCGATTTCAGCGATCAACCAATCACCCTCGCCCACCCGGGCCGGCGGCAAAGTCTCATCCGCCAGCAATCCACCGAGCACATAACCAAACGGCGCGCCGGCCGCCCGCAGCAACATCGCCAGCATCGCCGTCGTGGTCGTCTTGCCGTGCGAGCCACAAACCGCGACGAGCTTTCGCTTCTTGGCGATCTCGGCCAACAACTCACCACGACGCACCACAAAAGCGCCGCGCTCCTCCGCCGCCGCCAGCGCGGGATGCGTCGCCTGAATCGCCGATGAGATGACCACCAGATCAACCACCTTGGGCAACTCTACCGCGGGCATTAAAGTCACCCCGGCCTTCAGCAATTGGGTGCGCATCGCCGAGACCATGCCGTCGTCGCCACCAGACACCCGCAGTCCCATGCCGGCCAGATAAATGGCCAGCGGTCCCAGCCCCATGCCGGCCACGCCAAGCGCGTGCACCGAACGCACCTTGCGTCCGAAAAGTTTCACCGTCTCGTCTGGATTCAACACGCTCATTTTTTAATCAGCCCCTCGATGTCATCCAGTAACGGGTCCAGTCCGTGTTCGACGTCCAGCCGTTTCAGGCTCTCGCGATAAGCGGCAAGTTTCGCTTCATCAAAGAGCACCCCGCGCACCGTGCCGGTCAGCTCCGCGACCAGCCGTTCCTGTGGCAGGAGCAGTCCCCCGCCCTGCGCGACAAAGTATTCGGCATTGGCTTTCTGGTGATCGTCCGCCGCAAACGGATACGGCACCAATATCGCCGGCGCTCCGCAGCGGATACACTCCGCGATCGTGCCCGCGCCCGCGCGGCCGACCACCAGATCGGCCGCCGACAAGAGATCGGCCACCGTGTCACAAAACGATGAATACACCGACTTGACTGGCGTTCCGTCCGGGCCCGGGTTTTCAACCACGCCCGGCTCGCCGTTGCCGAGACCGGTCACGCAATAAATCTGCACACCGTCCGCCGCGAACGCCGCCGCCTCGCGACGCGCCCAATCGTTGAGCGCGGCCGCGCCCTGGCTGCCGCCAAAAATCACCACGACCTTGTAACGCGCATCAAGCCCGAGCGCAGCACAAGCCTCCGCCTTGGGACGGTGACTGATCTCCGCGCGCACCGGCAGACCCGCGGCGCGAACTGCCTCCGGTTTCACAGATTTCAGACCCACGCCCGGCGGCAGCCACACCCGCGTGGCCAGACGGGCCATCATACGGATCGCGCGACCCGGCACGCGGTTGGCCTCGTGCAGGATGACCGGCACCCGAAAAATAACCCCGGCGATGATCACGCCCGCGGTCGTGAAACCGCCAAACCCGACCACCGCTCCCGGCTTTAAGCGGCGCACCAAACCAAGTCCGATAAAAAACGCCTGGGTCTGCGATCCGATGAAGCGACACAGTCCCTTAGGATTCCAGACCAACGGCGCGCCCGGCAAACGTTCGAACCGCAGATGCGGGTATTTCTCAATCAGGCGAGCATCGACTTTCTTGCGGCTGATGATCAGCACCGGCTGATGACCGCGCGCCGCTAATCCTTCGGCCAACGCGATGCCGGGTGAAAGGTGTCCGCCGGTGCCACCGCAGGAGAGCAGGATATGACTCATCGACGGACTCCTCCAAACTGCCGGTTGCGGCCGAGTCCGGTGCGCGACCAGACGCGCTGCGTATTCAGAATAATCCCCACCAGCACACCCATCAAAATCAGGTTGGACAGACCCGCGCTGATGAACGGCAGCGACATGCCCTTGGTCGGCAGCAAACCGGTGACCACGCCCAGATTAATAATCGCCTGAAGCGTGATGATGCTGATGCAGCCGGCCACCAACAGAAAGTCGAACAGGTTGGGCGCCTTGCGCAGGTGTAGCAGGCCGGCGATCAGGATGATCGCAAACAACACCACCACGCCGAGGGTCGCGATCAGGCCCAGCTCCTCGCCGATCACTGCAAAGATAAAGTCGGTGTGCGCTTCCGGCAAAAAGTTCATCTGCTGCCGCCCCTGCCCCAGTCCCGCGCCATCCCAGCCACCAGCGGCAAAGGCCAGCAGGGATTGATAGAGCTGATACGCACCGCCCTGCTTGTTTTCCTCGACGTCCAAAAACGCCAAAAAGCGTCGCAGCCGGTTGGGATTCATCATCACCGCGATGGTGAAGAACGTGCCCATTAGGGCCACCGACGGTAAAATATATCGCCACCGCGCTCCGGCCAGAAACAACAGGATCAACCCGACGACACCGATCAGCGCGGTGGTGCCGAAGTCTGGTTGCAAAAAGACAAAGCCCGCGAAGCCACCGATGATCAGCAGCGGGTAAACATACCCGTTCTTAAACTCCTCGATGCGCGTCTGGTTCAGCGCCAAATAATGCGCTAGGCAGAAGACCATGCCGATCTTCGCAAACTCGGAAATCTGCAGACGCAGCGGACCAAAACCCAACCAGCGCCGGCTGCCCTTCACTTCAACGCCGATTCCCGGAATCAGCACCGCGATCAACAACAAGATCAACAACCCCGCCAACACCCAGACGTAGTTGCGCAGAAAATCAAAGTTCAACCGGCTGACCACCCACGCCGCCACCACCGCCATGCCCAACCCCATCACCTGCTTGTTCAGGTAGGAGAACTGCCCCTGCTTGAACGAGATCGTCGCGCTGAACAAAATGGTCAGACCGAGAATCGCCAGGGCCAGCGAGCACATCACGATGACGGCGGCTGGAGTCAGGGCAAATCGCGCACGAGTGGGCTCGGACGCGGAGGCGGATCGGACCATGTTTGCGGAGGCTGGAGCGGTGGGCGGTGGTGGCGGGAGGCTGGGCTGAAGTCAGATGGTTTTTATATTAGTAAACCCGGGGGGCGCTGCTCTCATCAACCGGCACCAGAGGTCCGGGAGCTTCCGTCGGCACGAGGAAATCGTTGGACGAATCCATGGGAGCGGGCACCAGCGTTTCCGGCACGATGGGCTCGGGCACGTAAGTGGCGGGTGCCACCGTCTGGGTGGTGAAGCTGCTCGACGAGGCGGGCTTGGCCGCGACCGTGGGCTTGGATGCCACCGCGGGAGGAGTTTGCCAGCCGGGGATTTTCAATTCCTGACCGACACGCAAACGGGTCGGGTCGGTGATGTTGTTGGCCGTGGCCAGATCACCGACGGTCACATTGTATTTGCGGGAGATGGCACCGAGGGTGTCGCCAGGCATCACCGTATGGGTGAGCGAGCCGGTCGACGGCGCCGGAGCGAAACTCGTGGTGGCAGAAGTCGTCGCGCCAGCCACACCGGGGATGGTCAACGACTGTCCGGCACGAAGCATGTCGCTGGTGAGCTTGTTGGCGGTGCGGAGGGCGGTGACGGTGGTGCCGTTTTTCTTGGCGATACCGCTCAGCGTGTCGCCGGGCATCACGGTGTAAGGACGACCCGCAGGCGCGGCCGGTGCGGAGACGCTGGAGGTGGCGGCCGGCTCGTCGCCGACGGCGCCGGGGACGATCAGGCTCTGACCGATACGCACGCCGGCTTTGTCCGAAAGGTTGTTGGCGGCGGCGAGCTCAGAGACGGTGATACCGTTTTTCTTGGCAATGCTCCAGAGGCTGTCGCCCTTGACCACGGTGTAGGTGGATACGGGATGAACCTCCGGTGCGGGCGTGGAGGTCGTAAGGCTAACCGCGGCAGTGGAGCCGGGACGCGTCGGCGTATAACGACCATTGTTGACCGGTGCCGCCGGAGCGGACGCGGGGGCAAAGGCCGGGTTCAACGACGAGTCGTCGAGGACGGGAGAGGTGTTGACCAACGAAGGCGAAATACGTTCGTCGGGATAGGCGGACGCGGGCTCGACCACCGCGGTCTGGGCTGCGGTGGGCTTGCCGGAGGAACGACAGCCGGGAACGGCAAAAAGGAAGAGGAAGAGGCCGGCGTGCACAGCGGCGACGATTCCGAATATCTGCAGGATTTTCATGATGACTAGTGTAGTGTCGGTGGGTTGTTGAGAGCTATACCAAAACGGGTTGAACGCCCAAGTCGTTCACGAGCTTAATGAAGCGCGTGCCGCGATCGGCGTATCCTAAAAATTGATCAAAGCTGGCGAAGCCCGGACTGAGCACCACGTGCTCGCCTGAACCGGCCAGACGGGCCGCGGCCGTCACCGCCTCACCCAGATCGTCGCACAGAGTGTAAGCCACGCCATGTTGCGCGCAGAACAGAGCCAGCACATTGCTGGTTTCGCCGATGAGCAAAACATGACGCACCCGGGACGCGATCCGTCCGACAAATGCACCGATATCACCTCCCTTGGATTTGCCGCCGGCGATCAACACAACCGGTTCGGCAAAGCCGGCCAACGCCGCCTCCACCGCATGGAAATTTGTCGCCTTGGAATCATTCCACCAGGTCACGCCGCTCGTAGTTACCGCTACTTTCTTCAAGCGATGATCAGCCAGCTTAAACGTATGCGCGGCGGCATAGAGCACACCCTCGCGCAGGTTCTGTCCGCGCCACCACGCATCGGCCAACAGGAAGTTTTCACGCTGCGGATAGTCGGCAAACGCGGTGCCTTGTAACAAAACGTCGCCGGATTGGTCCTCGGTCGCGACCAACGCCTCGGCCGGCAGCGGCTGGCCGACCTGCTCGGCATAACGCTGCACGCTCGATCCCGCATAAACATGTCCGCCGATGGCGCGTTCAAACAAACGCCACTTGGCCAGAAAATACGTATCCATGGAGCCGTGACGCTCCAAGTGATCTTCGGCAAAATTGGTCCAGAGCACCGAGTCCGCCCGGAAATGCCGCAGGGTCTCGGCTTGGAAGGAGCTGACTTCGCATACCGCCGTCGCTTCGCGACCGCCACCGTTGCGATCCACGACGAGCTGACAAAAAGAATGGCCGATGTTTCCGGTGGCCACCGCGTCAGTGCCGCTGGTCTTGAGCGCGTGAGTGATGAACTCGACCAGTGTGGTTTTGCCGTTGGTGCCGGTGACGGCCACCACCGAACCGCGCCAAAAGAGCGACGCGAAATCGAGCTCGTTGAGGCAAATGCATCCGGCCGCCCGGGCCGTGATCAGCCACGGATGCGTCGGGGCAAAGCCCGGGGAAAACACCACCAACCGGTGCGTCTGCGTTTCGGCCTCGCCGAAACTGGTGCCGGACGCCTGATCAAAAATATCGGACTTCGCCTCCAGCCAACCGACCAGCGCCTGCACACCCCGTCCGCTCACACCGCCGCCGAAAACGGCGACCGGGTGTCCGGCGAGCAGGGGTTTGAGGAAGGCGGGAACGGAAGGTTTCATTTTAGAAGGTCGACGGTCCGGAATTTTAACGCAGAGACGCGAAGGCGCTAAGCTCGCAAAGCAGAGCAGCGAATCCGGCGGTTCCGAAACTTTTGCGGGTCTGCGTCTCTGCGTTAAAAATCGTTTCCATAGTTTTTGAAATTTAACGGAGTTTCAGCGTGGCCAATCCGGCCAAGGCACACATCAGGGAAATGACCCAAAAACGCAAAACGACCTTGGTCTCGGGCCAGCCCTTTTTCTGGAAGTGATGATGAATCGGAGCCATCAGGAAGTAGCGCTCGCCGGTGCCGGTAGTCTTGCGGGTGTATTTAAACCAACCGACCTGGATGATCACCGACATGGCCTCCATCACAAATACGCCACCGACGATGACGAGGGTCAGCGGTTGCTGGACCATGAACGCGATCACGCCAATCAAGCCACCCAACGCGAGCGAACCGGTGTCTCCCATGAAGACTTCAGCCGGATGCGAGTTATACCAAAGGAACGCCATGCCGGCGCCGACCAGCGCTGCGCAGATGATGGCGAGCTCCCCCACCCCAGGCACAAAACTGATCAGCAGGTAGTCGGCGATCTTGGTATTACCGGCCGCGTAGGCCATCAGGCCGTAGACCAAGGCGACGGTGATCGTGCAACCGATGGCCAGTCCGTCGAGACCATCGGTCAGGTTGATCGCGTTGCTGAAACCGACCAGCCAGAAGAAAATCAAAACAAACAACGCGAGCACACCGAGGATGCCGCTAAAGATGAAGACCGGCTCTTTAAAAAACGGCACCCACAGCTCGCGGATTTTGTGCGCACTCTCGGGATGCAGCATCAGCGCGGCCAGCGCGATGACCGTGGTAAGCGTTTGCCAGATGATTTTCTCACGGGAAGAAATGCCGTCGCGGCTCTTGCGCACAACCTTCAGAAAATCATCGCGGAAACCAACCGCCGTCAGCGCCGCGTAAACAAACATGGCAACAATCACCCAAATGTTCGGGACGGCCCAGAGCACGGTGCTGAAGAACACCGAAAAAAAGATCAGCAACCCGCCCATGGTCGGCGTGTTCTTTTTATCGAAACGAGAGGCGAGATCACCAGTGCGGTCGTCGTCGTAGTGCTGACCGAACTTCAGTTGGCGCAGTTTGTTGATGAGCATCGGCGCGATAATAAAGCCGATGACGGCCGCCGTGCCCGCGCCGAGCAAGGCACGCAGGGTGATGAACCGCAGCAAACGCAGCGGTCCGAAAAACTCTTCAAATTGTGACAGGTAGCTCAGCATGAAAATCAGTGGGCGGCGGCCGCGGTGGCCACCAAGGTTTCGAGACGATACCGACGGCTTCCCTTGATGAAGATCGCGCCGCGAAAATTCGCCATGCGCTGACGGACAATTTCAAGGTCGGTCACCACGTCGAGTTGGTCCGCGGACAGTCCGCCTTCCAACGCACCGAGACGAACCTGTTCGGCATCGTCGCCAATCACGAACACGTGGTCATTGGTGCGTAGACTCAGGTTGCGGCCCAGCGCGCGGTGCAACATCGGGCTTTGCTGACCGAGCTCACCCATGCAACCGAGCACGTAGAGACGCGGCTCGTCGGCGGGTGCGATCCCCTTGAAAGCGTCGATCGCATCGGTCATCGCGGCCGGGTTGGCGTTGTAGCAATCGAGATAAAACAGGCGTCCTTCCTCGTGACGGATCTCGCCGCGCAAGGTCGCCGGCAACCAGGAGTTCAGACGCGTGCGAATGTCCGCCGGATCAACCCCAAGCCAAAGCGCGGAGCAAACTGCGAGCACCGCGTTTTGGGCCATGCCATCGGACACGCGGCGGCAGGTGAAAACCAATGGCGGCGGATTACCGTAAGCGATGGCCAGAGCGGTCTCGTTGCCGCGATGAGTCACGGTGTAGTAAACGCGGTCCTCGGGCGGTTGGGAGGGCCGAATAACATCGGCCGGTTCCACGATCAACGTGCGCACGCCAAGCGCGCGGAAGGGTCCATAATCGGCGCATTGCCGAGGGAATACGGCCACCCCGTCAGGACGGGTTGCGGCGGGGAGCAGTGCTTTTTCGCGAGCTACGCCTTCAACTGATCCAAGCGCTTCGATGTGCGCGGGAGCCACCAACGTGATGATGGACAAGTCGGGCTCAATCATGCCGGCGAGCACGGCCATTTCGCCGGGCTCGCTGATGCCGGCTTCGATCACGGCAAAGCGATGCGTGGTTGGGTCAAGCCGAGTAAGCGTGAGCGGGACGCCGATGTGGTTGTTGAGATTACCCTCGGTGGCCAACACCCCGGACGCCTCGCCGCCGAGCAGGAGCGCGAGCAGGTTTTTGGTCGAGGTCTTGCCCGCGCTGCCGGAGATGCCGACGACCGGGCCGGTGAAGGCGCGACGGTGTTCGCGGGCGATGGTTTGAAAAGCAGCGAGCGGATCGGCCACCACCAATTGCGGCAGATCAATCGAAGGGTCGGCTTGCGCAACCAACGCGGCGGCGGCACCGGCGGCGGCGGCCTGGGCCAGAAAGTCGTGACCGTCGCGTTGCGCGGTCTTGATCGCCACGAAGACTTCGCCTGCCCGCAGGGAGCGCGTGTCCATGGTAAAGCCGGTGATCGGCTTGCCGGGGACTTGCGTCCAACTACCGGACGTCCAGGTGGCGAGGTGTTGGTGTGAGAAAGCGGGCACCGGGCATCATCCGTGTTTGATTTGTTTGATGTCGATGAGCTCGCGAACGACCTGACGGTCGTCGAACGGGGTGACCGTGTCGGCGAATTCTTGGTAAGTCTCGTGGCCCTTGCCGGCGACGAGCAGACTGTCGCCGGGTTTGCACATATCGAGCGCCAGGCTGATGGCCCGGCGGCGGTCTTCGATCCAGGTGATTTTACCGGGCTGGGTGACGCCGGTCTTCATGTCGTCGAAAATCTGCGAGAGCACTTCGCCGCGCGGATTGTCGGCGGTGGCAAAGGCAAAGTCGGCGTGTTTCTGCACGGCGGCGACCATCATGGGACGCTTGGCGCGGTCGCGGTTGCCACCGCAGCCAAAGACTACAAAGAGGCGACCCGGAGTGATCGCACGTAGCATACCGACCGCGTGGTCGAGCGCGTCATCGGTGTGGGCGTAGTCGACCAGCACGTTGAATTCCTGCCCTTCTTCAATGCGCTCCATACGGCCGGCAACACCGGTGAAGCCGGCGAGCTTGGCGAGGAAACGGTTGGGATCGCGCCCCATGCCGATCGCGGTGGCGGCGGCGGCGAGCACGTTGGAAACATTGTAGCGACCGACCATCGGAGAACGCACGACGGCGCGACCAGCAGGCCAGACGAGGGTGAAGGCGGTGTGTTTAAAACCGAGTTCGATATTTTCGGCGCGCACATCGGCGTCGGCCGATTCACCGTAGGTCAGCGTGCGGACGCCAGCGGGGACGATCTCGCGCAGGCGACGGCCGTGGGCGTCGTCGACATTGATCACGGCCACGCGCGGCGGCCGACCGGAGCCACCGGTGAAGAGACGGGTCTTCACCTCGAAGTAGTTCTCCATGTCGGTATGATAATCGAGATGGTCGCGGGTAAGGTTGGTGAAGACCGCGACGCGGAAATCCAGATCCAACACACGCTTCTGATCGATGCCGTGCGAGCTGACTTCCATGACGGCTTCGTGACAACCGGCGTCACGCATCTGGGCAAGCATGCCGTAGATGTCGATCGACTCCGGGGTGGTCTTGAAAGACGGAACGGTGCGGTTGCCGAGATCGTAATTGATGGTGCCAAGCAGACCGACTCGGCGATTTTCTTCGAGGAAAAGCTTGGTCAGATGCGAGACGGTGGTCTTGCCGTTGGTGCCGGTGATGCCGACGACTTCCAGATCGTTGTCGGGAGTCTTGTAGTAACGACGGGCAACGCGGGCCAAGGTGGCACGCGGATCGGCAACCTGCACAAAAGTAACCTTGGACGGCGTGTGCTTGGGAATGTCGGCAACGACCACCGCGACGGCGCCACGATTGATAGCCTCGTCGATGAAGCCGAAGCCTTGGGTGCGCAGACCCGGTAGGGCAAAAAAGACGTTACCCGGCACAACGCGGCGGCTGTCCATCACCAGACCGGAGATGGGACGGGCGAGTTCACCACGCACGGCGACGACTTCGCCCTCGGGAAACAGATCGGAGAGTTGGGGAGCCATTTTGAAGACGCGGTTGGAGGTGGTGCGGGCGCGACGTGCGGCAATGCTGCCAACGGCGCGGGGTTGTTGGGTAAAGGCCTGGATGAGTCCGTGGTTTTGAGTGAGGTAGCCGATCATCTGCGGTCTCCTTGCATGGCGAGCAGCTTGCCGTTTTCGACGGAGCCAACGGGTTTAATATCGAGATACTGGATCAATTGTTCGGCGACGTGCTTGAAGCTCGGCGCGGCGACCACGGCTCCGTAGGCGAGACCGCCGGAGGCCGGATGACCGTCGTCAACAATCACGCTGATAACCAGGCGCGGCTGGGTGGCTGGAAAAAAGCCAACGAAGGAAGCGACGTGGTTGCGGTTTGAATACCGTCCGTCGATGATCTTCTGCGCGGTCCCGGTTTTGCCGGCCATTTCGAAGTTGGCGATGTTGACGACCTTGCCCGTTCCCTCGGTGACAACGCCTTCAAGAAGCTTGGCCATGGTGTGGGCGGTCTCCGCGGAGATGACGTTGCGACGGGCGGACGGGCCGAAGGTGAAGACGGTGTCGCCGTTGTTGTCGCGGATTTCCTTGATGATCTGCGGACGCATGAGCACGCCGTCGTTGGCGATGGTGGCCATCGAGTAGTGGATCTGCAGCGGAGTGGCCGCGATGGTGTAGCCGGCGGGGATGCGGGTGATGTCGGAGCCGCTCCACTTTTCAACGGGGTTAAACAAACCGGCGCCTTCGTAGCCGAGGGGGAACCCGGTCCTTTCGCCGTAACCAAAGGCACGGGCGTAGTCGTAGAGTTTGCGTTCGCCGCCGAGCATGGCGAGCTGGGCCGCGCCGTTGTTACTGGAGTGGCTGATGATCTGGGCGACCGTCAACGGAATCGGCGCGGGATGATCGTCACGCATGAGGCGACGCTCGCGACCGTTAAACATGATGGATTCGAGTGCGCAGTTGAAACGGGAGGACGGCGTGGTCAGGCCCTCATTCAGCGCCATCGAGGCGGACACGATTTTAAAGGTGGAGCCGGGCTCGTAGAGATCGGTCACCGCGATGTTGCGCTGGCTGGCGATCGGGGCGGAGCCAAATTCGTTGAGGTTGAAAGTCGGGTAGTTGCCCAACGCTAGGATAAAGCCGGTGTGCGGGTCCGTGACGATGATGGTGGCCTTGGCGGGCTTAAACTTTTCGGCGATGGCGGCGAGTTCCTCGTCAACAATGTGCTGGATGACCGAATCAACGGAAAGGACCACGCTGTATCCGTCGGCGGCGGGCACTTCACGAGTGCGGAACTGGGCGAGTTCGCGGCGCAGGCCGTCTTTCTCGGATTCGCGCCAACCGTCGCGGCCACGGAGGTAGAAATCAGCAAAGGCCTCGACGCCACCGGCGGGCTGTCCCTCTTTGTTCACAAACCCGACGAGATGGGCGGCCAGGCTGTTGTGCGGGTAGGCACGCTGGTAAGTGCGGTTGCCGTAAACGCCTTTGATACCGAGCTTCTGGATTTCGGCGTAGGTGGACTCCTCGACTTCGTCGCTGAGCTTGGTCCAGCGGATCAGACGACCGGAATCACCGGCGGAATCATCGGCGACCGCGCGGGTCTTGGTTTCAAAAACGGCGGTGAGTTGGCTGACGGTCATGCCGAGCAGTCGGGCGAGCTCGGGCCACTGCGCACGGTCTTCCGGACGCAGGGACTGAGGATCAACACCGAGCTCGATCAGGCTGCGCGAGGTGGCGAGGATGTCATTACCGTTGGATGCGAGGATGTCGCCGCGACGGGCGGTCTCGACCTCGATGCGGAAACGGGCGCGATCAATTTGCGCCACGTAATACTCGCGGCTGAAAACATGCAGATCGGCCAGCCGGAGAGCGATGCCCGCGAGCGACGCGAAAAGAACCGCGGCGATCAGGACAATCCGGTAATTGCTGGCGAATCCGCGTGATGTCATTGGCGTTGGCGCGCTCCTCCAGAGAGCACAAAGCGAACGGGTGTCACCGTGGATTGATCGTCAAAAAGTTGGGCGTTGCGCTTGGCGGCGAGGCGGCGCTCGGGGGACTCGGCCACGCGCACAACCTGCGGCTCGCGGGGCATGACCAGACCAAGCTGCATCTCGCGGTTGCGGCGGTCCAGTGCGTCGGGGGACTGCTCGGCGGCAACAAAGGTGCTGACCTCGGCCAGCCGACGCTCCACCTCCGCCAACTGAATTTCCAGACGACGGGTGTGGTTGGCCGTGATGGAGATCTGATGACGCAGCCAGACGGCGCCCAGACCGGCGGTTCCGGTCAGGCAGACGCCAACCAGCATGTAAACGAAGAGCTGGTTGATGAAGGCGTTTTTGCCGGTGTTGTTCATGATGCGTGGAGGTCGGACAGTTGGCGCGGGCGCTGAAGCGCGCGGTGAAAAATCAGAGTTTGCGAATGGCGCGGAGTTTGGAGGAACGGCTGCGGGGGTTGGCGGTGAGCTCGTCGTCGGACGGCGTGAGGGGTTTGCGGGTCAGGTCCTCGGCGGAGACGACGCGTAGATCGGCGGGACGATTGTCCTGCTTGCCTTCGGGGCGGCCACAGAGGCGACGGAAGAGTTGTTTGACCGGGCGGTCTTCGAGGGAGTGGAAGCTGATGACGGCAAGGACGCCGCCGGGCTTGAGCCGGTCGAAGGCGACGGGCAGAGCGCGCTCGATGGCACCGATCTCGTCGTTGACGGCGATGCGGATACCTTGGAACGCGCGGGTGGCCGGATGAATGCGGGAGCCGAAGCGGTCCTTGGGAGGGATGGCGTTGGCGATGACCTCGGCGAGCGAAGCGGTGCGGGCGAGCGCGCCGGTGCCGCGGGCGGCGATGATCGCGCGGGTGACGCGGCGCCAGTGGGTTTCCTCACCAAAGTCGCGGATCGCGCGGAAGAGCATGTCTTCGCTGGCGGTTTCCAGCCACTGGGCGGCGGAGACACCATGACGCGGATCCATGCGCATGTCGGCCGGGGCGTCGTTGCGGAAGGAGAAGCCGCGGTCGGCCTCGTCGAGTTGAAAAGAAGAGACCCCCAGATCAAACAAGGCGCCGTCCAGCTTGGCACCGAGGTCGATCTGGGAAAGGTCTCCAAAGTCGCGGTCGATCAGGGTGAAGTTGTCACCATATTCGGCCGAAAGAGCGGCGGCACGCGGTTGCGCGGCGGGATCGCGGTCCAAGGCGACGACCTGCACACCGGGCGCGGCGGAAAGGATCGCGCGGGTGTGACCGCCACCGCCAAAGGTCGCGTCGAGAATGCGGGCGCCTTCGCGGGGAGCGAGCAACTCAAGCGTCTCACGCAACAAAACCGATGTGTGTCCGGGTGTCATCGTGGCAACGGGTTCAGGCAGCACGCAGCACATGGGCGGGCTCCGGTTGGACGTTGAGGTTGACCCGGCGGAGCACGGGCAAGGGACGTTGGCGGATGACCAAAGCGGCGGAACGCAAGCGACCAGCCGCCCCGGAACGGGCGCCTTTTGCACGAATCGGGTGGTCTGAGAGTGTGGTGTTCATACTCAGATTCCGATGCGGCGCATCGCGGCGCCGAGGTTTTCACCCGACATGTGCTTCTGGCGTTTTTCCCAGAGCTCGGGGCTATAGACGTTAAACTTAGTCATGGAGCCGACCAAAACGGCGTCCTTGTCGATACCGGCGTGCTTGCGCAGTTCGTCGGTCAACGCGATGCGACCGGCCTTGTCGAAAGTGAAAGCGTGGGTGGCGGCGAAGAAACTGGCGGCAACATCCTGGGCTTCACTGTCGGTCAGCGCCATCGCGGCAATCTTGGCGTGGAGCTTTTCCACTTCGGCGGGAGGCAGAATCGCCACGTAACCATCGGGATGCGGAGTCGCCAAAAACGTATCGGTCGCTTCGTGCGCAGACCGCCAAGCCGACGGAATCGTGAGCCGATTCTTGTCGTCCAGACCGTGCCTGAAAAGGCCGGTATAAAACGGTTTGCCGAGTTGTGCCATGGATGGAATTTATCGCGAGCTGCCCCACGACGCCCCATTTCAACCCATTTTCACCCACTTGGGTCAAGCAAACTCCCCCTGAATCATCGGTTTCCGTCAAAAACTTATTCACATCGAAGTCGGGGTTTAACCGCGGGTTCTATTCACATCTGAAGGGAAGCCTCCTTCGGTAGACGTATTTCAACCTGACCATTAACAGCTTACCAAAGTAAAGGCCGACCACCGGGCCGCACGAGAAGTCAGCGACTCCGTGTGCGGCCTTATGGTCGGCCAAATAATGTTACCTTAGCTCTGTTTATTTAATTTCGACCTGGCCCCAATAGGCCGGATACATCCGCGCCTCGGTGGGAGTGTCATCCACCATGCTCGTTTCGGACGTTTGCGGCGTGAACA
Organism: Opitutaceae bacterium; assembly: GCA_037969015.1. Lineage (GTDB taxonomy): Bacteria > Verrucomicrobiota > Verrucomicrobiia > Opitutales > Opitutaceae > JAUWBF01. The sequence continues at coordinate 80,379 of JBBKWO010000008.1, read as the reverse complement.
GATAATTACGTCCAACCGTTTGTAATCCGCGTTGACCGCCACCGGAACTGCGGATCTCAACATCCCCGCGCAAGACGGCGCCCGGCTCCATCGGGAACTCCAGGAAGGTCCGCGGCACCGCAAAGATCGCCACATAGCCATCGGCCGATTCCTTGAGATCAACTTTGGCCCCGGGAACCTCACCGACGAATTCAAAAACACGGCGACCACCGGCCGGAGTCGTATACTCAAACGATTGTTTAGCCCCCTTGGTTACCGCCTTCATGGCAATCAACTTGGCCTGACCTTGGATTTTAACAGCCATGAGGCGAATGTCGCCTTCGCCGGGATTTCCTCCGGTGCGCGCCGGCCCCAACACCAACCCGGCAGTATCGCCGTGTTTAAACACGGTGGTCTGCTCATCGGCCGTGGCACCGTTTTCCAAGGGCGTGCCATCGGTCACCGCAAGGGATGCGTAGAGGAACGCTTGATCATAACCGACCTGCACGCGGGCCAGCGGCTTGTCGCCATTAAACACCACCGAGACCGGCACGCCGTCCCACACCCGAGAATCGCTCATCGGATTGCCCTCGAGCGGAACAATGGCGATCGGTCCGGCCTCCACGGCAACATCCGCCAGCGCATAAACCCGATCCAGGTTCACGCTACCGGAGACGCGGGCTTCGCCGGCGACCTTCCCGTTTTTGAAACCCTCGACCGTATAGGCCATACCCGAGCTGTAGGCCCAGACTTGGCCGGTCCTGGGGAAATAGGCGACCTGACCTCCGCCGGTTTCACCGCTGAAGGTGTAGGGACCGGGCAGCGCAACATCGCCGGGATTATTCATGATCGAGTCGATGAAGAAGCCGTCCTGAGTGTAGAAAGTAATCACGCCCCACTCACTGGTGCCGGCCACATAGTCGTCGTTAATAAGGCCCGCGAGGTTCCAGAAATGATACATCTCACCGGGCTTCGCACCCGCAGTGGCCTTGCGACCGGCCATCCAGAGGAGTTCGCCGTTAGGGGAAAATTTGGCAAATTTCACCACGTTAAAACGAGCGGTGTGACCCGTGCCTTCCAGCTTGCGCGTGGCTTCCTCAGGAGTGCCGAAATCATAGGCTCCACCCTTCCCCTGCTGTCGGGTGTTAAAAACCGTGTAGATGTCGCCGGCCGTATTAAGACGGACACCCAGAATCCCCTCCCGGTGATTCGTAGCCATGCGGTCACGCCCCGGCAGCACTGCGGCCACCGCCAGAGTCGCGCCCGCGGGGTTCCAGCGGATCTGTCCATTGGCCGCGAATCCCGTCGCCGGTATTTTCAAGATAGCGTTGTCCTGGGTGGAAAAATACAAATCGCCATTGGGCTCCATGTGCATCGACGCGGTGCGTTCAGCGACCTGCGGCAACGGCTTGCCGTCGGCCAGTGCCTCCAGAACCGACTCTTCGTCAGGCTGGATTTTACCGTCACCGTTAGCGTCGATCCAGATATCGAGGAAGTTTCGCTTGGCGGCTTTGTCATTTCGCGAGGTCCACGTCGCCACGGGTCGCAGGGTCTCGTCTTTTTCGAAAACCAGAACCGCGTGTTCAATGGTATCCTTGACCATATACAAGCGCTGGTTGGCCGCCTTGATTGTCTCCAATTGAGGAATGCCGGTCTCCAGATGAACCTGAGGATACCCGGCGCGATCCAATTGCCAGTAGGCATCGGGCAGACCCGGTTTGTTCACGCCGGCCACGCGGGCGCGGCCCACGGCGTCGTTGAGCATATAGAATACATGGCGCGGGTCATCCGGCATCGGCCAGGTGCCGTTCCAGTAAACGCCCGGTCCATACCAACGGCTCACAATCGAACCGTCCGCGATGCGCACACGCGTGAAGATCTTCGGTGGCGACGACTCGGCGACGATGAGGTCGCCGTGTGCATCCAGCGCGAGTCCGGCCGGCATGAGAAACGCCTTTTTCCCGGCATCAAAACGACCTTGCCATGGACGGCCGCCCGCTTTGCCCAGCGCTTTGAGCAGACGTCCGTCGCGAGCAAAAACCTTAACCTGCTGCGATTCCCCGAGGTCGCTCACCAGGAGAGTTCCATCCGCACCAGCCGCCACATCGTAGGGCATTTCCAAGCCCGCCGTGACGACCGGCACCGCGACTCCGGCACCACCGGCAAAAGACACGATCTGCGACTTGTCCGGCTGATAGCTCACCGCGAGCAAGTTCCCATCGAAGTCAAAGGCGAGGCCACGCACGCCGGGGCAGTCCAACTCCCCCACCCGCTCACCGGTTTCTCCATCAATGATAAAAATCTTTCCGAGTGAATAACTACTCACAAACACCTTGCCGCCACGGGCAGCCAATCCGGCACAGTCGGGTGCATACGCAAATCCATGGGGAGCCTGATCGTTTTTTCCGCCCGGTCCAAAAGTGCCCAGCTCGGGTGTCGACTCCTCGGGCACGACCACGGGCTGACCGCTGCTAACCAAAACCTCTGACGGACCGCCCGGCGCCCACGTCAACAAGGCACCGGTCGCGCTGTCCACCCGCAGCAAATGGGAATCCATTTTATCGCCACGAATGAGAAAGACATACCTGCCCTCCACGGCTACGGCATGGAAGGGGCCAAAGCCTCCGCCGACAAACGGGGTTTTGCGCCACAACGCCTTTCCGTTGAGATCGGTTTTGACCAACGCCTTACCCGCTTCGGAAACCGGCCAGAGGAGATAAAGCGAGTCGGCATCCGCAGCCACATCGATCGGATTGGAGTGATCGCCGCCCCAGGCACCGGTGCCATCCAAGGTGTTGTAATACGGGTTGCCTGATGAACCGACACCGCCCTGAAACTCGGCCTTCAGCCCATGATGGAAATACGCGCCCCAACGATAGGTGCCCAGTTCGACGGGTTTACCAAAGGCGTCACGACCATCCCAATACGCGGTCATCTCCCCCTTGGGGTGCGGCTCGCCGCCGTTCACCTCGCGGATAACGCCTCCCTTGGCATCAAAGATATTGAGCGACACCTTCATGTTGTCGTCCGGAACCGTGACCACGATGGGAGTGCCGACCGCGACCGTTCCAGTGACGAGCCCTGCCTTGGCCTCGGCAACCATCTCCGCCATCGTCGGCTGCACGCGTTTGCCCGGCGATTTCGCGGCAAACACCAAGGAGCCCCACGCCTGCGGATTATGAAACCCAAACGTGCCCACGTTTTGGGTAAAGCACATCGCCACGCGTGCAGGGTCGCCGCCAATCCAAAGCGTCTCGACGTAAAATGCGCCGGATTCTCCCGGTTTGAAGGGGTTGACCCCGCCCGGCACCCGAAGCGCGGACCAAGGAATGCGCGACTCCATCACGTATCCCGTGGTGCCATGTTCTTTGATCACGGTGCGCGAACCTTCGGGGTTAAAACTTTTACCGAGATTCAATCGGGTCCCGAAGGCCACATTAACAAAGTCCTCCTTGGTCTCGCTGTTTTTCCAAAAACTCAGCGAGGCGATACGGTCGATTTTCTCGTCGCGCATCTTGTTCAGCGGATAGCGAAGATCCGGGTCGGTGCTCATGCGGACTTGCAGACAATCGCCCCACCAAAACCCGTCCTGAATGTTCGCCGGATTGTGATAAGCGCGGCCGGGCATGCTGACACGGGCGGAGAGATAGAGCGCATCGTCGTCATACATCACCGCCCACTCGGCGTTCATTTTTTCCGCGGTCTGCGCCGAGATATACACCGGCTCTTGCGCCGAGAGATCCCAATCCGACAATTCACCGTCTATTACCGGCGCGACCCCGTTTTTCAACGGAAGTGCCATCATCGTGCCATTGGTGTAGTCCACGGCGTAACTCTGCGATGAGATGAGAAACAAACCCGCCAACAGCGTGCAGGTGGAAGCGAGACGGGGTGACTTATTGATCATGGATGGACGTGTTTAAATGAAGTGCAGCCGGCATCCGCGGAGGCCGGCCGATGGTCACTGGGGGGCTTGAAAACGGAAGGTGCCCCAAAGCCTCGGAATTTGCTCAGCCTCGCTGGGAACGTCAGAGACCAAACCGCTGCTTTTGTTGTTCCAGTAAACCCGTTGCAGAGTGCGCACGCCGTCGCCGCGCAAGACGCCGACGTCTCCACGGATGGACTGGCCGGCCTCTGGCTTGATTCCCAAGACGGACAACGGAATCGAAAACTCGAAGTTCACCGACTCTACCTTGCCCTGCTTGTCCGTCACCTGATCCGAGGCCAGTTCAATGTCGGCGCTGACATCATCCACGCCATCAAAGGTGACCGTCTTCACCTGCGAAATGAACTGCACCGGGGATCCGCTGAAACCGGGCACGACAGCACGATAAACCATGGCCACGGGTTTGCCCCGCACTTCGCTGATCAAGAGGCGCACATCGCCCGCCACAGGCTTCATGCGTTGCGGGTCGGCTCCGGCTGCTCCGATCATGATATCCCAACCACCACCGGTTTTGAAGAGGGTCTGCAGTGAGGTTCCTGTGTTCTTGAGCAGGACACTGGTATCGGTCTGCAATACGCCGTAGAGCCGGTCACCGGAGACTGCCAGGGCGCACTGGGTGGCGATGTCCCGCCCTCCCCAGTCACCAATCTGCATACGGCGCGAATCAATCTTCGCCCAATTGGCCAGCCGCCACTCCGGGATTTTCCCGTCCACCTTGGGAGTGTCTTTTACTAGCGGGATATTGATCTGCCGTGGGATGCGGTTGTCCTGCCGTTGGGCCTCGGCCAACCGGACCGCCTCGGCCGCCTCTCTCAACGAGTCGGGGGTAATGTTGATCTTCACCCCGGGCAGCCGGCGAATGCCATCGAGACCGGTCACATGCACGATACGTATCGGCCCGTCGTTGGTGCCGACCTGAAGATAAACCTTACCGTCATCCATCTGAGTGATTTGCGGCCAGAAACACTCTTCAGACAGACTGAGTCTGTCTACGGCCATGCCGGGCACAGCCTCCGGCACGGTCCATGAGGCGGTGCGACTGTCCTGGAAGAGAGTCGCCACAAACAGACCGTCCATGGTGAAAACATAAATGGTGCCCTTGTTGGCATTCACCGCCCACAGTTCGCCCACATCGGGATTGCGCGGGAAGGCCATCAACGGCCCCGCCAGCCGCGTCGGGCCCAAGAGCTCACCAGGGAATGAAGGCATCGCCGCGTTATGCGACGAATGCAGACCCGGCCAGAGATTGGCGTAGGACCACACCGGTTTTCCGTTGTGCACACCGGCAAACCCATAGGGCGAAAACGGCTGGGGTGCCGTGGTAAGGATGGACCACCCATTCCGACCAACCAGCGCCTGACCTCCTCCGGTAGAGAGCGGGCGGGCCACGCCCTTGACCAACACTTCGGGTTTGGTGATCGCGTAGAGCGGCACGCCGGCAGCGGTGTAACCGGTCACACTAAACCGCACCGCTTCATCGCCAAAAACCGCCACGACAAAAGACAGGTCGTGCTGCACGGTCACTCCGGACACCGTGCGTTGGTTGGCAAGGGTCGGATTGGCCGGTTGCTGAAACACCACTTCGGACGGTTGCATCCGACTGTCCCCGTTTACATCCGACCAGGCGAAGAAGAGCGCGTCCGTCTTCGGATCAAAATCCGCGGGCATCAACTTTTCAAAAGCCTCGGTGCGAAACATCGGCAGCCACTGCTTGCCGCCCCAAGCGCTCCCCATGGCGGCGACCTTGCGTGCAATCTGGTTTTCGAGAATCCAAATCTCCGCGGCAGCCGCGCCCTGCACCGGGTTGTTGTTGTAGGCGTTGGTCAGGTAGGTGCGGCCATTAACCGGCAGGCAGGTCTCCGGTGCGCTGCCCATGTAATGCCCATTCGCGAGCGGCACTGGATCAAGCTCCGCCCGGTAATAGACGTTCTCCACCCGGCTGCGGCCGGTTTTCCAATCGAGGGAAAACTGCATGCCGCCTCTTTCGTCTCCGTAATAAAATACGTTCTTATCGCGCGGATCGATAGCGCCGCCGCCACCATAGCGGGCCGGGCCGTAAAGGGCGTTTTCCAAATTACCCTGCTTGGTCCAAACGCTCACCCGCTTGGGTGAAAAATCCTTTTCGGCGACCCAGAGTCTGCCCCGGTCATCAATCGCCAAACCGGCCGGATGATTCATGTGCAATGGATCATACGCACCGACCGTTGGAGCCCCGGCCTTGCCGACAGCGCGCAGCGGTTGACCTGTCGGCGTGAAGACCTTTACCCGATGACTGGTGCCCCAATCGCTCACATAGATATTGCCCTGCTGGTCGATGGCGAGTTGCTGCGGATCTTCCAAGTGTTGGGCGACCACCACCTCGGGGACGGGTAAACGCGCAGGATCGCTCGCGCGTGCGAACCGCAACAACTGCGTGCCGGACAAGGCCCATAGCCGCCCCTGCCGATCAAACAAAAGTCCACGCGGATCCTTAAGCTCAACCTTGCCGATCACCTTGTTTTGATGCGCATCAATAAACACCAATTGATTCAGCGGCTTCAATGCCGCGACCAACACGCCGTTACGCACCGCCAAGCCGCCCAGAACCGTATCTTGGTGCACGTTGCTCTGGGCCCGGGACAACTCCTCAATTCGGTAATGCGGCGACAGCACCGGACGATCTTCCCCCGTGCCTAAACGAGTCGCGTTAGGTTTCGCCCCCCACTCCGAGGGCACCAATAATTCATTGAGCCTTAACTCCGGGTCATCCTTGGGCGATCCATGCGTAGTTCCGGCATAGGCGTAAACTCCCGGCACCGGATTGTCGCCTTGATCCAACGCAAAATGTGTGGCCGCGGTCCAGTTGCCACCAACCCATTCCTGCCCGTGCAGTTTGTTGCCATCCAAGTCCAGCCAGGCCAGCCCCGAACCGCCTTCCGATACATGACTGCCGACAAGGATCTGTCCGCCTTTTGAAGTCGGTTTGCCGTCACGCACCGGAGCCACTCCGGCGGGAACAAATAACATGCCTTCCGGCGCGCTGTGATTGGTCAGCCAACCGCTCGACTTATCCGCGGTGAACCAAGCGGGCTTACCGTTGGTGTAGGGCGCGATTTCGTAGGTAAGACCGATCTTCGGACGCACCAAACCACGCACCGTGTATTCGCCCACCGGCACCACCTTGCCCGGCACATGATACACCCCGAAGCTGGCCGCCCCGACATCACGATCTAGATCGTCCAACCCGTCCCAGAACACTTGGTTTTCACCGGCGGGAAACTGGGTTTCACTGATCAGATTGCGGACGCGCTCTCCCTGTCCGTTCTCCACCACCAGCGTGACGAAGCCCGGTTCTTTCAAAGTGAACCGGATGGGGATTCCGCCGCCGACTTCCGCAGGCTCTTGGGCGTGAATTGATATCAACGAGGCCAGCAGGGGCAGGAGAATAAGAACACGCATGGTTAGGAAATGGTTAAGAGCGCCTGACTTTCAGTTTATAGACAGGCGCGGCGAAGACTTGACGGTCAATCAAGCCGCCCGACCAAACGCACCTCGTTTCTATTTCAACAGCCGGGGAAAATCGTTTCTTCTGGACGTATCCGAAATTAAATTACTCGAACTCGGGATACTCCCACAGCTGATTATTCTGCGGATCGGTTACTTGCAGATTGTCCAGATAGACCGGTCCGGCCAACGGCACTGCGGAAAGCAGCAGGTCATACTTCACCGCTGTCTCCGGCTTGATTTTTTTCAACGGCAGATCGATCACAAAACCGACCCATTGGTCCCTCGTCACACTGATCGGCAGAGTTTTATCCGAATATACGGTCAATCCCGTTTTGGAGCGTTTACGGATAGTCAGCCGGATCCCCGTGGCCGGAACGGCCGCCGTGGACGGGATGTAGTAGAGGCCCTTTACCTGAATTTGGTCTCCCTCCACTTGGCCGGTGGAAAGCGAAAGCCAGCCATTGTGGTGATCCTGCGATTTCGAAACGCCGGCAACGGTTTGATCCAATACCGCCACATTGCCTCCGCTGGGGGCTCTGATCGACAGTTCCGCCGCCGACTTGATCACGATTTCATTCTGCATCCCCGGAAGACGCATGGCCGGGACTTCCGCCATGGCGGTCGACACGAACGCCAGACTGATCAGCGCGGTAAGTTTCAAGTTCAGGTTAAATGTCAGGGTTTTCATAATGGGTTATTGATAATTGAGAGAGCGGGGAGCTGAAGACTATCAGCCACCGATCAACAGATCACCACTTTCCGGCGACGGCCGGTGAAGGCCATCAGGCCGGCAGACAGACCCATGATAAGGATTGTGGTCGACGGCTCGGGAACGGCTGCCACAGCCGCGACCAGCAGATCGCCGGTGCTCTCGGTGAAGGTGAAAGCAAAACCATTTCCAGACCCAGTCCACACTCCGTCACTGTTGCTCAAGGAAGCTATATATGAACCACCAATGCTCACCTCCGTAAAGTTGCCGTCGGATGCACCGCCACCGATATCGAACAAATCGAAGGTTTCACCACCAACCAAAATCGAACTGCCAAAGTCAAAGGTCAGTGAACCGCCATAGGTGAGCAGACCCGCGCCGGTGGTGATGCCGTCGTAATCGGTTCCGCGCGTGGTGCCGCTGATCTCCATCGTGGTCGCACCTTCAAGTGCCAGGGTGCTGCTGAAGGTTAACACGCCGTGATTTTGGCTGGCTCCACCCACAAAAGAACCGGGCGCAAGATTGGCTCCGGAACTGATCGTGGTCGCACCGCCGATGATGCCGAGACCACCCAAGGTCGCTCCGGTGTTGGCCGTGACCGCACCGGTCGCGCCGGATTGATCGCCATCGATCAACAGTGAGCCTTCCGCCACCACGGTGTCGCCCGAATAGGTGTTGGTGCCGGAGAGGATCAACTTGCCCGCGCCGTCTTTAATCAGGCCGTGCTCCACGGTCGAAGTGATCACACCGGAGAGCTTGGCGCTATCGGTGCCCGTGCCTTGATTGACCATGATAGTCCGATGATAGATGGCGCTGGTGGTGCTGCCCAAATCAACGTCATTGCGGAAATCCACCTGGCCATCTGATGTCGTGGACCCAAAAACCAGCACACCGGTTTGAGCACCACTTTCGGTGAGGAAGAACGTCGTGGTTTGCGAGCTGGGAAGCCCCCAGGTCAATGCGGTCGGTGAAGACGTGCCGCCGAGGGCAACCGTCAGATCTCCGCCTCTGGCGGCAAAACCGCCGCTGGCATAGGTGCTGGTCGCGCCATTGATTCCGTTCCAAGAAACCTGACCGTTGCTGTAGCCCAGATTACGGGCAAAAACGCCGTTACCCTGAAGCACGCCTCCGTTCAGATTAAGTCGCCCCGAGGTGCCGGCGAGTTTGCCGGAGGAACCACCGGTATCAGTAATGGTGCCGACATCCAAAGCGCCGGCGCTGATGATTGTCGCCCCCGTGTAAGTGTTGGCAGTGTTGGTCAGGAACAAAGTTCCGGAACCAAACTTATTGAGGCTGATGGGAACGTTGCCGCTCGTCGGGCCAACTCCCGTGTTGTAATTGCCTGCTCCGGCAATGACGGCTCCGATCGTGCCCCCGGCATCGCTGGTATAAATGGTTCCCTCGGAGACGCCAAAGTTTAACGTGCCCGGGCCGTCGATAGTTCCACCGTTCAGAATCAACCCGGTCTGTGCGGCCTGAGTGGTGGTGGTGTTACTGTTGGCGGTGGGGTTGCCCAGCGTGAGGGTGATGCCGGAGTCGATGCTGATCGTGCTGTCGTTACGCAGGGCAAAGGCACTGGTATTGGCGGCAACCGTCTGGGCACTCGTGTTTTTCACCACCGATGTATTGTCCGAACCGGCGAAGGTATCGGTCAGCGTATAAGTCGCCTGCTGAAACCCGATGTCATTGGTCGCGCCAGTGCCATTGTAGGTGACGAAGTCGCCCTTGTGCGTGCCATCGTTATCAACGACCACCATCGACGTATTCGCGAGACCATAGGTGAGCACCGGAATGGCCGTGCCGGTTCCCTTGAGAATGGTGAACTTGGCGCTGGCACCCAAGGTGCTCACTCCATTGACCGGGTCCAAAACCAAGGTGCCGATACTACGGTTCAGCACCGTTGTGGTGGTGCTACCAGTGTTACCGATCTGGTAATTTACGCTGGTGTTGTCCCCCTTGTCCAACTTCAGCACGGCCCCCTGATTATAGTTAAATACGGACGAAGTCGCCGCGGTCTGTCCGGTGACCGTGACATCCGCTCCACTACCCGACGGTGCAATGATCAGGGTGCCGGACAAATTCGTCCGCTCGCGGCCGTTCACCTGGCCGCTATTGCCGGTCAGCTTGATGGTCCCGTAAGGATTGTAGATCGAAACACCGGCGCCGGAGTTATTGCCGGTGGTAATGGCAACCGCCGTCATCGTGCCCGTGCCCGAATTGGAAAAACTCGAAGCAGTTCCGGCAAAAGTGCTGAAGGTAAGATCACCTGAACCTGCCCCGATCACAACGGCGCCGGACGGCCCGCTGGAAATGGTTCCGGTAAAACCAGCCGCGGCGTCCGTTCCCGCGTAGTTGACATATAGAGCCCTGCTACTGCCCGAACTGCTAGTGAGCGTGCCCGCCGTGCCGAAAATCGAAGCGACCGCAGTCGATCCGCCGACATCAAACGTGGCACCAGACGAAATAGTCAGCTGGCTCTTGGTGTAGACGTTGCCGTTGTTGACGACCTGCAGCGTGCCTCCCTGGGCATTGATATCTCCAGAATACTGGAAACCGCTGTTAATGGTATTACTGGATACACCAGATCCCAGAGACAGCTTCGAGTTGCCGGTCTTGGTCAGACTGCCGGTGCCGCTCAGCGTTCCGGTTAAGTTAAATCCCGCCGTGCTGGCCGAGGCCGCTCCAACCGTGCCGTTGCCGGTGAACAGCGTGTCATCGGCCAGGTGGACGTTATTGCTGATCGTGTAGGTCAGCCGGGTATTCGGCGCCAGAGCGTTCAGGTTAACCACCGGGGTGGTCGCACCGTTGCTAACAAATGAAAGGTCATTGCCCGAAATCGTCAGATTCGAAACGGTCGTGGTGGACTGGGTGCCCTGCAAATCAAGTCCGTTGAGCAGAAACGTGCCGGCAATGTCGTTGTTGCTGACGATGGTCAGGCCGTTGCCGAAAACCGTGGCATTGGAATCAATAAAACGAAGCAAGGTATCACTACCGCTGACGGGTGTGGCGTCCCAATTGGTGCCGGCGCTCCACGAATCGGAGCCGGATACCGAACTGTTACCGTAAGTGTAAACTGTCGCCAGAGCCGGCGACACGGATGCCCCGAAAAATAACGGGGCTAGGAGTAGGAGCTTCTTCATGTGGGGTATGGGGTTATTACGTATTCCGAGAAGGCATTAACCTGATAGAGTGTCTGTTATGCGCTTTAGAGATTCATCATCGTGCACATTCGAAGGAATGTGAGTGGTTATCTTATCAAAAAAAGTGGACGGGGCGGGGCGGTTGAAAGCGACCAAACTGGCAGTTTCGTAGGCACTAGGCTCCTCCTCCCACATCGGGGCAACCATATTTATATTATATATAATTAATAGGCACGGCCGCCCAAAACCGGAGATGGAATTGCAGGTATACTATATGCAAAACCAACAAATAACATTACATAAAATACTTATAAATATATACTTAATTAATAATTTATAAAACACACCGTGCCCGCCAGACTGAGGCTCGGAGTAAATCCAACCGCCCTAAAAACCGAAGTGGCTTCTCACCAAATCGCGTGGTCCCAGTTTCCAAACTTACCAGGCGCGAAAGCACATTGAACATGAACCGCCAATCGACCCGCTGACCTCACCGCACGCAGCCCTTTGGGTGGACATATAACGAGCTCATTTATATAAAATAATATAAATTGAAGCACCCGCCACCTACAACAAACTCCACCTACCCCATGAGCACTCCGTTGCCCCCGTCCATGCACGCCAGTCCCGACCGGATAGAGCTGACCCCGTCGGGAAAATCTCCCAAGACGCGATCCGGCCGCACGCCGAAGTCCTCCACCGAACGGACCGGGGGTCCGCCCATTGTGGACGAAGAAAAACTCACTGAAATCCTCCGTTTCAATATACCTCCGGATGAGGTCGCCTATAAACGAATCACGGAAAACCTGCGGTCTTTAATTGTGTCAAAAGCCCTCCCGGCGGGCACCCGACTGCTGACGCTGGCGAAGCTGGCGGAGTTATGGGAAACCAATTACTTCACGGTCCAGACTGCCCTGACACCCTTGGTCAACGAGGGTCTGCTGGTTCGCAAACAACGCACCGGCACCTTTGTCGCCGAAAGCACTCCGCAGATAAAAGCGGTCGGCATTTTTTTCGGCAATAATCTCTGGCGCATCAAACACTCGGGGTTTTATCAAGCGCTCTACGCCGCCCTTTGCGACCATTGCGAACAACAAGGAATAGCCGTTCACCTCTTCATGGATACACGCCCCAGAGGCGAGCAGCAGAAGACCCCGTGGCCGCCCTTGGACGAGGCGATCAAACGCTGCGAAATCAACGCCGTCATCGGCTCAATGCTCACCCGCGAACAATCAGGCTGGCTGGACCGCCTCCCGTTGCCCGTCAGCCTCCTGGCGTCCCGAGGCCAAGGCATCAAGTCCCTCGTGAGTTTTGGCATGAACGATTTTCTGCGCAGCAGCCTGTTGAGGCTCAAAGCGAGAAACTGCCGTTCGGTCGCCCTCATCACCGCGGCGCAGTTACCCGGAGCTGGTTCACTTCCCGCGCTGGCCGCAGAGCTCGGAATGGAATGCCGCGAGGACTGGATACTGCAACAAGATGGCTGGCCTGAAGAGTATGCCGAGTTCGGCTTCGAATCCTTTGGCAAGATCTGGTCCGGCAAAGACAAACCGGACGGCCTGATCGTCTTCCCCGACAACATCGCCCTGGGCGTGATCATGGGAGTGCTGAAAAATGGCGTCCGCGTGCCGGAGGACCTCAAACTCGTGCTGCATTGCAACGACGAGGTTTACTTCCACTGCCCGATCCCGGCCGACTGGCAGGTCGTTAGCGTCGTCAAAATCATCAACGTCCTGTGGGCGCATCTGGAGACGCAGGCCGCCGGTAAAAAACCCCGCAAAATTTCGGTCAACCTGACGCTGCGTCCGTCCTCCCCGCACTCTCCCCCCACTCTCAGAAATTGGAGCGTCAAAGACCCCTCCAACGATAACTCAAATGAGTAACCTTCCGCCCTTCCCCGCATCCCCCGAGGTCTCGCTATCCTTGCAGGAGCTGCTGGCGGCACTCGCTCCGCTCGACGCCAAATACGACCCGTCGGCACGCCTGATCGCCGGACAGGTTTACGAGATCCGCTATCACACAAAACTGAAACCGGGGACTCGGGTTCACCCCACCCGCGAATCAGCCGAATATGCCGCGGCACTGTTGGAAACCGGCGAGGATTGGCGCATCCAGCGGGCACTGGACATCCTCCGCACTCTCATTCCGCTACAGGATACCGACGCGAATAACAGCACCTACGGCATCTGGTCTTGGTTCCAGGAGGAACCGCTCTCTGAGATGTCACCGCCTGATTGGAATTGGGCCGACTTTATCGGCACGCAACTGGCCCAAATCCTCAGCCGCACCGACCGCCATCTGGATGCAGCCCTGCGCACCGACTTGCGACAATCCCTGCGTCACGCGGCGGCCTCCATCATCCGACGCAATGTCACGATGCGCTACACCAACATCGCCATCATGGGCACCTACGTCACCCTCATGGCCGGCACCATTTTGCAAGACAGCGCACTCTTGGAATACGGACGTGAACGCTTGCGTAGATTTGACGCCTTCACCACGGAATGGGGCGGGTTTCCCGAATACAACAGCCCCAACTACACCATCGTCGCTCTGGCCGAATTAACGCGCATGCTGCGCGACTTCGCCAACGAAGACGACCTGCGCGTGGTCAGGAACCTGCATGACCGCGCGTGGAAGGAAATCGCGCTTCATTGGCACGCGTTCTCCGGACAATGGAGTGGTCCGCACAGCCGCGCCTACCAGGTTCTGCTGACCCCGGCCATTCTCGGATTTATCAACCGTGGACTGGGCGGCCGCCCGACGACGGAAAACCATACCCCGACTCTGCCGGAAATCATGCTGCCGATTCAGTGTCCCGATGACCTGCTCCCCTACTTCACCGGCGAACGCTCCGGAGGAACCTGCCGTCAACGTATCATGGAGGGAACTCCCGTGCTCGAAGGCACCAGTCACCTCACGGAAAAATTCGCCCTCTCCTCGGTCGAGCGGGGCACGTTTTGGAATCAGTCGCGGGCCATCACCGCCTACTCCCGCAATCAAGACGGACCGACCGCCTTGCACGTGCGCTTTCTCCGCGACGGTTACGATTACTCCTCGGCCAACCTCATCGCCACGCAAAGCGGTGCCAATATCCTCGGAGCCATCTGCTTTGCCCATGACGGAGGCAACGTTCACTGCAACCTGGACAAGATCCAAAACGCCCGCATCGAAGCGAACGACTGGCGGCTTCGCTTTCAATTTTACGGCTCCGTGAAGCTGCCCGAAATCCCCGCAAGCTTTACACCGGGGCAAACCCTCGAAATCCAACTGTCCGACGCAGTCACGCTCTCCCTCCGCCTCGATCAAGTGATTTTCGGACAAACGCCTCCGTCCTGGGAAACGACGTCCGACGACCAGGGATGCAGCGTGGACCTGATCCTGTATCAGGGCCCGGCCAAGACCTTCGTTTTCGACGCCGCCCTACCCTGCGCACTGACTCTCGCGATCACCATCAACCAAGCCGCGGATCTCTCCGCGGTGAAGACTCGGATCGAACAAGACCAGCGCCTGAACCTTGAATGGCCGCTGCCGTCCGGCGAAGTCCTGAGAACCGCCGCACCACTCTACGCCTCAAGTGAGACGGAGATCACGGCCTTCGCGCAAAAAGTAAAAAGCGGGCAAGCGACATGAGCCGAACCACGATTGAGTTTCCGGATACGATTCCGTTCTGCAAAACCGGTTTCGGCCTGCTCCAAAACACCTACGGGAGTGGTCGGCTTGGCGTCGTCACCACGCACTTCGGCGGTTTGGGGAAAATCTTTTATCTCGGTCCGAAACCCGCCAAAGCCCCCAGAACATTCTTTTCCATCGATCCGTCCTCGTCCTACGGCCGTCTCTTCCGTCACCAGATTCTGGTCAATGGTGATGCTTATCATCTGGAATTCACCGACACGCGTCATTTCCCGTTCGGTTATATCAGTCACTTCCGAATCGAAAGTTTGGGTCTGTCTCTACGCCACCGGCTCACGCTGCTCGATCACGCACTGATTTTTTCCGTCGAAGTGCTAGCCAATCCCGGTGGCCACCGCCTCGCCCAACGCCTCGAGCATCACGACTACACCAGCACGCCCAGCATACGCCCGGTCGAGCGCACCGCCTCGCAGTGGGAGGCATTCCCCGCCTGCGAAGGCTGGATCCAGAGCTTTCATGACCGGACCAACGACGACTACTGGACCAACCTCAAGAGCAAGGAACGCCAACGCCCGAATCCGGTAAACCTGCCCAATCTCAATGTAGATTTGCGTGAGTCTATCACGCGGATCGCGCTGTTTGGCGACGACGGCGCCTACGCCATGCGGAGCACCTACAGCGGCCGTTTGTATTTTTCCGGCAGCGAGTTCACCACCGGTGCAAAATCCTGCGCGTTGTTGTTTGGCGATGCCGGCACGAACTTTGAACAAGAAGCCCTCGCTCTGCGCACATCCCTCGCAGTCCTGCCGACGGCAGGTGAACTGGCTTTCCGCCAACGCCTCGACCGGCAGCCCGCCTTCGATGCGAACGATGGTGTTTTCGAATCCTGCCTCGCCAATGTGATCCCCACCGTGGAGGCGCTCATCCCCGAAGGCGTGCCCGGCGGCATACGCGCCAGCTCGACCAATTACTGGGTGTGGGGATGGGACACCATGATCAGCGCCGACGTCCACCTGTTGGGCGGCCGGACGAAGTTCGTCAAAGATATGCTGCGCCTGTTCCGCGACACTGCGGATGTGGAATATGGTTACGCACACATGTTCACCAGCCACATGGAGGTCGCCATGGTTCAGACGCCGTCCGCGCAGTGCCTCTATGTGGTTCAGCTCTACAATTACCTCGTCCACACCGGAGATCTGGAAACGACCAGAGAGTTCTATCCCTTCGCCAAGGAAATCCTGCAGCGCAACCTGGCCACGGTGAATGAACGCGGCCTTGGCGACGGACCGACCCTCTTCCCCGATTATCCAACCTTCGCCGGTCACAATGGTCACGACATCAGCGTATTCAACAACTCATTACTTTACCAAGGCGCCCGCTCGATGGAGGTTCTCGCATGCGTCGCCGGCGACGATACCTCGGCCGCCGCAGCAAGGGATTTGGCCCGACTGCTCGAGACCACTTTCATGGAGACATTCTGGGACCGGGAAGCCGGATATTTTGTCGATTCCGTCGACTCTCGGTCGTTTGCCCAACGGTGCAGCTACCCCGCCCACGCCCTGATCTGGCAGACCACCTGGCTCGAAGACCTTGTTGGCAAAAATCTGGCGGCGTGTGGACGATTCCAGAACGAAAACCTGCGCACCCCCCGCGGCTACCTCATGTATCCCCGCTGGGACAAGGGAGCCTTCGACGGGGACGGTAATCAACTCGCGCAAATCTGGCAGACTCACGACGTTTTTGTAACGCGCTGTCTGGCCGCCGACGGCAACCAGGATGCTCTTGAGGGTTGGATCGACCAATGCGATTGGTTCTGGAAACAGCTGACCTACATCGAGGGTTACAGCGCCCAAACCGTGAACGACGGCGGCACGCTCGACCAACCGGGCGGCAAACAGGCCTTTGGTGCCAAAAGCATCTACTCGGCGACACTCACCGGCCTCGCCGGCATTCATTTCGATACCGGCGGCATCACCCTCGCCGAAGGCATTGAGCGAACACTAAAAATCGCCCGCATCGCCTTCCGCGGAAAGTCGCTGAACTTCTCCCTCAGCGGGGCCGGCAAGTATCCGGCGCTACTCACCGTCAACGGCACCGCGCTGCACGGCACACGCAAAATCCCGTTGGGCGCGCTGAATGAGTTCACTGATATCGTCTGCGAACGCACCAACCAGCGACCGGCGGTGCCCACGATCCTCACCCTCCACGGCGGAGAAATCCATTCCATCACCAGCACCCCGGAAGGTCTGTCAGCCGAAGTCTCCGGTTGGGGTCATCTGCATCTGGCTTACTTCAGCCCCTATGTGCCGGAACTGGTAATCAACGGGAGGCCGCTGGCGTCGAACTACGACAAGGCAACCGGCGAAGGCACCGCCCTGTTAGAAATAACCGGAACCAAAACCGTCCGCCTGCAAATCCAGCCCGCAGCCAAGCTGATGGCGGGGAAACGAAACCTGGTGGAGTGCGCCCACGCGTCCCCCGCCTCCAGCCTACTCCACCCTGAACCAATCACCAGGGGCGCCCGCTGAAAACACTTCACGGTTCATGATACCAGTCATCGAAACCCGACTAACATAACCCAATACCAACGCATGCCCATCCATCCCCCGTAAGCGCAACCGCTGCAAAAAATCCGCCGAGAGGAAACTCTCGTTTAGAATCCGGAGGACTGTCCCCTCACCCTCCGACTGAATGGTTACCCAAGTCTAGCCGACATCCGGCTGCATCCCAAAAAACGAGCAGTCACATCTCGTCCCAGCCCCAATGAATACCCTCAAAAAGCAAGCTCACGTCCCGAGTCGGCACGGTCTACTGTCGCAGGTAAAACGTCTCCATCTCTCCGCCCTGACCTTAAGTGTCCTCATCCTCGGCTTCGCCGCTCCTCTTGCGCAGGCCGTTCTGCCCGTGCTGCCCCCAGCCGGAAACACCACTGAAAATATCGTATTTCAAGACGACTTTTCCGATGGGAACCTGAAGGGCTGGACCAACATTGATACCGGGACCTCCAGCAGCGCCATGATTGGCACGGACAGCCTCACCGGTGCCTCCGTCTGGCGTCCCACCACCCCGGCCAACGGCTCGACCGTAACCTCGGTCCTCACACTCCCCTCCGACCTGGACTTGGCCAACGGCCCCATCGCCATTTACGCACGCACCCGGGTCGATGGCGGCAACCTGGTCGAAAGCAATCGGTTCTCGATCATCCTCAAGGAAAAGTCCCCCGGTTCCTCCACCGGATCTTTGCTCATCCGACCGGGCCATTTCTCCATGATCAATACCACCCGGACCGGGAACTACAGTTACCCCTCCGGCACGAGCACGTTTCAAGATTTTCGATTCGTTCTCACCAAGACCAGCACCTCTACCGTCACCATCGACGCCTACTACTACGACACCACGATCAACGCCTACACTTCGCTTGGCCAAATCACTGGCGCCAGTCTGTCGTCTGGCATCTTCAGCAGCCTCACCATCTGGTCCCGCAATAGCCTCGGTGCCGCTTTCTTCGACTCCGTTATGGTCACACAGGTCCGCGGGTCTTTGCCCATGCTCCCCCCCGGCGATAATTCCGAAAACATCGTTTTCGTGGACGACTTTTCCAATGGGAACCTGAAGGGCTGGAGTAATGTTAGCGGGACCTCCGGCAGTGCCATGATTGGCACCGACAGCCTCACCGGCGCCTCAGTCTGGCGCCCTACTTTCAGCGGCGACGGTTTCGATGTCCTTTCTCAACTCAACCTTCCTCGCGACTTGGATTTAGCCAGCGGCCCGGTGGCTATTTACATGCGGGTGCGAGTTGATAACGGCAATCAGCATGACGGTAACCGCTTCCTCATCAAACTCATTGAAAAAACGCCTGATAATCGCAGCGGGTCTTTGACCATCCGCCCGGCCGACATCAGTGCGCTGGGTTATCGCAACGCGGCCGGCACCACGATTACCACCCCCAACGGAGTGCTCTATTCGTTCCCCGTCGGCGACAGCACTTTTCAAGATTTCAGACTGGTGCTCACCCGGACCAGTCCTTCCTCCGCGCTTCCTGGCGACTATCTCAAGCTCGAAGCATTTCACTACGACACCGCCAGCGGCAGCTACACATCGCTCGGCAGTATCACCGGAGCCAACCTCCGATCCGGCATCTTCAATCAACTTCTGTTATGGAGCCGCAATGGATCGGGCGCCACGGGTGGAGCAGCCATTTTCGACTCAGTAATGGTCACGCAAGTCGGCGGGCCCCGTGCCAGCTATCCGGCCAACTCGACCTTCATGCCCGTGACTGCCACGGCCGCAGAAATCCAGAATGCACTCGCTGCCGGTTCTGCCGTTGTGCTCGCCAAAGGAACCTACACCGCCACCGGCACCCTGACGATGCAGGCCGGTTATCATCTCTACGGAGATGCTTCCGTCCTGAACGCCAATCACGGCACCTACCTTCAGAACATGAACGTCGTGATCGCGGCGGGAGCCAGCAACGTCGTGGTCAGTCACCTGCGTATCGGCAGCACCGGGCTCAGCTTTGCGAGCGGTGCCTCGGTGACCCAGGGCAATGTTTTCGAGCGCCTGAGCTCCGCCATCAGCGCCACCGATGCCACGGTCCGTGATAACCTGTTTCTTGATATCAGCGGGCCGCTAAACTTCGACAACAGCAGCGGCACCGGCTACCTGCGTAATAATCGGTTCATCCGCACACGGGCCCACGCCGTCAGTCCCCAACTGGTCCTACGCGGAGACACCAACCGGAACTCTTACGGAAATGTTTTCCTTTGGCGGAATTTCCTCACCCCGTGGACGTATGCCACCGATATTTCAGACCACGGCGATCTGACTTTTGTCGGAATAGACTCGGAATCATGGAACTGGGGCGGCACCGCCAGTTCTTCCGCAGTCATCCAAACCGGCCGGATGGGCACCCTGCGACTCTTTGGAGTGAATGGCGGCAATCATCGTTATAGCGCCACCGGCGACGGCATTGGAGCCGATTCACGAACCGGCACTGCCGACGACGCACTCCCCTTCGATAACCGCACCAATACCTTCAATATCGATGCCGATGAATTCCAGCTCTACGACGACACCATGGAGCGGGCCGGAACATCGGTCATAACCGGCACTCCCTTCATCGATTATCAACTCGGACCTCACAATATCCGGTCCCTCTTGGTTAACTCCAAGGTCAGCAATAAACTCTGGTCCAATGCCGCGAGCAGCCCGTTCCGGATAAAGGCCTTTGACGCGAGCACCAGCGATATAGCGACTTCGTCCAGCTCCTCCACCACTCCGTCTTGGACGATTCGCAATAGCTCGCTTTCCACCACACCGGTCAATGAACAATCGATCCTCACCGGCATGGTAAATCCCGTCCGCTCGGGCGCGATTTGGGAAGGCCCCTTCTTCCCGGCAATTCCAGATCCGGCCGGTCCGAACTGGGCCACCAACCGGGCCACGCAGATCGATTCACGCGGCCTCCTCCAAAGTTATATTAACGACGGAATTCGTATCCCGTCCGGCATCTACTACATCGGCGGCCCTCTGAAGATCAAACGGAACCAGTCCCTCGTCGGTTCAGGTGCCGACAACACCGTGATCATCGCCATGAACTCCACGTTGGACATGATCATCGCCGACGACACCGGACTCACCTCACAGTCATCATCCAGAAGCATCGCTCTCGCCGACATCACCTTACAAGGCGGCAAAAACGGTCTGCATATCGAACCCGTCGGAGTCGGAACCATTGACTCCGGTGGCAATACCATCGGCGTGTTTGATGGAACCGGCACGGTGGTTTGCAGGGCTCAATACACCGGCTGCTACATCAATCACGTCACCTTCCGGGACATGGACAACGCCGGTATCTTCATGGACCAAATCTATGCTTTCGATAACAACCTGTTCAGCTACGTGAACTTCGTGAATTGCGACACCGGCATCAAACAATCCACCGACCCGCTCTACACCGGTGGGGACGGAAAATACGACGTTCATGCGGCCATGATGATGTATGTGGACAAGTGCGTTTTTTATAAGTGCCAGTTCATTAATAGCACTGCGACCGCGCTGACCTTACCAGGTGGCCGGCAATGCGGCTTGAACGCGTGGATCAGCTGTAAGTTCCAAGACAACGCCGGCGGTGCCGCCGCCATGACCAACTACGTGACCGCCATTTTCGCGAATTGCGACTTCATCAACAATGGCGCGAATCCATCAGGAGCCGTGCTTTCAAATAATTACTCGGTGGGCTTGGTGAACAACATCTTCAATGCCGCTGAAAATACCGCGCCACTCTTGGGCGGTCCAGTTTCAGCCGAAGGCTGTTTATTCACCCGGGCCAGCACCAACACGACGGTAACAATCCTCAAAAACAGCACCTCATCCACCAAGGTATTCCTCAATAATTGCGACTCCCGGAATATCGCTCCCATGGTCAGCATGCCACTCGGTCTCACCGCTTACCATAGCGGGGTGTTTCTCAATACCGCCCTGGCTTCGGAGAGCTCCGCACTCAATCAGATGATGATCTCAATCAAGAACGGCGTCGCCACCACCATCGTTCCCGGAACAGCGGCACCATCGGAGCAACTGCTCTTCGGCAGCGACTGGTCAGCCAGTCCGTATATTATTAAAAACTATTAAGCCACCACACCGGCCAAACTTCCCGCAACCGGTGGCGGGATCGCGCGGATCAGCACGGCAATCGCTCCACTTGCCGTGCTGATCAGTCTGCTGCACCGGTCGCGTTGGCCGGGAATGGTTTCCTACTCGCGAAGTATCGGGTTATTCCCAATGCCACGCTTCGGTTCGACTGCGCGCGTCCGCTCGCTAAAAGTAAAAACACCTCGACGGTCGGTTCTTTCAGGCCTCAACTGCCGGTCCACCCCTTCCCCGCCCGTCCCATCATGATCCGCGTCTTTGTCTCCGGTTGTTACGATATCATCCACGCCGGCCACGTGCAGTTCTTCAACGAAGCCCGGGCCCTCGGCACGCACCTGACCGTGTGTTTCGCCTCCGAGGAGGTCCTCTGGATTCACAAACAGCGCCGCACCTCGCTGCCGGACGAACACAAGCAAGCCCTGATGGCTTCGCTCAAGATGGTCGACGAAGTCGTCATCGGCCGTGGCCTCGAGGAGGGTATCGATTTTCGTGAACACTTCCTGCGCATCCGGCCCGACATCCTCGCCGTCACCGAGGACGACAAATACGGCCCGTTAAAACGCGAACTCTGCGCCCAGGTCGGCGCCAAATACGTGGTCCTCGACAAGACCCCGCCCCAGTTCAAACCCATTTCCACGTCAGAGATCGTGCGCTACATCCGCGCCCCGCAGGAGTCGCCCCTACGCGTCGACTTTGGCGGCGGCTGGCTCGATGTGCCGCGCTACGCCCGCAAGGGCGCCTACGTCGTCAACTGCGCCATCTCACCAACCGTCAGTCTCCGCAACTGGCCCTATGAACAAAACGCCGGCCTCGGTGGCAGTGGCGCCTGGGCCCTGCTCAACGGTCTCAACGGCGTCTCCTCCGAACTCGACCTCGGCGTCGGCTGGCAAGACCCCGCCGTCATCTCCGAGACAGGGTTATGCGTCTGGCACAGCGGCGCCACTCCACGCCTGGAAGTAAAGACCAACCCCGACTTCCTCCGCGGTTGCATGGCGCTCTACTGGTCCGGCCAGGACCACGATACACCCGCTCTGGCCGACCACGCGCGCGACTACGACGCCATTGAGAAAGCCGGCCGCATTGCCCGCGACGCCGTCTGGGCCCGCAGCTTAGAGCAACTCGCCAAAGCCGTGAAAATCAGCTATGCCACGCAATGCGGCGAGGGCATGCAACCCCTCCCCGGCGACCCCGCCGGCGACAACGCCAAGCTCTGCGGTGTCGCTCCCCTTGCCTGGAAATACTGCGGCGGCGGCTTCGGCGGCTACGCCCTCTACTTGTGCAAAGATCAGGCCGACCGCGATACCCTCTGCCAACAGCCCGACTTCCGCCCAATCGAGCCCTACGTTCGCTAAACGAGCCCGGCCAAGATTCGTCGGCATGCCCCTGATCGATTCCTGCTTCCCTGAGTGCTCCATTCAAAGCAGGGTCGTTTTCAGTCGTCCGACTACGGGTCGCATGGTGCAGCCCACACATCCAGCTGACCGACCTCATTCCTCAAACGGGATATCTCTCCGAACCCTTGCCGAAATGGGTTTCCCCTGCGCTTTTCGGATCATCCAGAACCAATAGAGCGGAGCGAAAAACGAGTATTGGTATCCGGAATAAACGACTAAAAACGTCTTACTCCAGAAACCCTTCTCAGGAGGCCCAGTCACTCCGCGCCGCAACAACTCCGCCATCGGAAAAATATACAGGTAGGGCATGTTCGTCACATAGTCCCCGACCGGATCCCCGCAATGCGCGCAAAACCATCGGTGGCCCTCCTGCTGAGGAAATAAACAATTGGTGCAAACCGGCACGGCTTCGCGTGACCGCACCGCCAGATCGATATCCTCAGGCCACGGGTCCGGACTTAACGGAGGCAATGACCGGAAAAACAATCGTGTGAGCGGTCCATTGAATTGCCGGAAAGCCATGCCCAAGGGAATGCCGGATGGATTTAGTCCGTAAATCGCAAATCCTATCGAGCTATGGTTTATAATTCCCGCCATCCTGTGTTCCCTATTTCCCAAACGGCCTTTGACCCCCCGCCCCTCCAAGCGTGGCCGACTCGAGTGCCGTTGTCTCCAGCGTCTGATCAGACTTTTTGCGCGATGATGAAGACGTGTTTTTCAGGGAATTGATCATACTCAAGGTGCCTACAGACACAGCCTGCTTCAGCAAGCACCCGCAATGTTTCCGAAATGCCAAGCACACTGTAATACATCGGTGGCCCCATGGCCGAATCTCGCTTCTCCTCGGGTGCATCCAATCCACCAGTCGTCCAGATAAACACCCCACCATCACTCAAAGCTCCGCAAAACTTCTTCAAAACAGCACCTTGGTAATCCAGTGGAACATGCCAGACGCTATCCCACGCGGTGATGAAATCGTAACGCCGTGTCGGCTCCCAAGTGCAGATATCCGCATGATAGAAAACCACGTCCGGATGCTTAATCCGCGCGAGCCGTAACATCTCTGCTGACAAGTCCACCCCCTCTATTTCGAAGCCCTCTGCCGTCAACAAATCGATAAACCGCCCGCTGCTTCCACAGCCGACGTCGAGAGCGCGTGAGCGGCGCGTAGTAAACTGGAGCGCCCGCTTGTGCTGCGGGATACCATTGGCACGATTGAATTTCGCTCCAGCCCAATGCCCGGCGATTTGATCGTAGCTTTTTGCGACTATGGTGGGATGCATATTTTGGCCTAACCGATCAAAAGGTCCAACAATAGGAGCCAAGTCGTAAACCGTAAACTCACAGGGCCACCAGGTGCTCGATACTTGTTTGGCGTTTCACAGCCCCCCCTTAGGTTGCCGGAGAACGCCATTCGCTTGCCGCGCACCAACCAGCAACGCACCCCAGGCGCGCAGCTTCTCAAATCCCCACACTCCCGCACCCACCGCTGCCAGGCAGGCCAACACGCCGGGCCAGCCCAAGGCCGACCGTTCATCGTAACACGTCCAGATAAACTGGCCCACGCAGAGCACCGCGACGAAAACCAGCGTCGGTTTTCTGCCGATCAGCCCGACAATAAACACGCCCAGCGGCGCCCCCAACGCCACCACCGGCGCGGCGGCCAACCAGTTCTCGTAAACCCCGGGCTCCATGCCGGTGGTCAAGCTTTTGAACACCACGCCGACCAATGACGTGAAGCCCATGATCACCACCGACGTGGGAATCGCGATCTTCAGGTCCGCCCGGCACAGCAGGACGAGCACCGTGTAAAGCACCATGTCGATACCCACGCCAGTGACCGCCGTCACACCCACTCCCGCCAGAGCCCCGACCAACACACCCACACGAAAATCCCAACGCTCAGAAAAATCCGTCATTCCCGTGTGCCCCGCGATCTCGCCCAGGCGGTAGAGGTGCAACACCCCAAAGCTCGCCCACACCACCGCGAACACCACCTTGATCACCAAGCCCGACACCAACGGCGCCACCAAGGCGATCCCCAGCGGCGTGCCGATCACGGCCCCAACCATGGCACCGTTGAGCATCGCCCAAGCCAGCGCCTGTCGCCGCGCGATGATGAAAATCGATGCGCTCACCATGCCGATCGATTGCACCGCAAAACTGAAATCCCGTCCGAGGCTGGCCGGTTGGTCAAAGAGCAGCACCAAGATGGGAAATCCCACCGTGCCACCGCCCATCGGCGTCGAGCCCGCCACATAGCTGCCCAACGTCATGGACAACGCTATCGGCCAATGCGCCACCACCTCACCCCATTGCCCCAAACCAAACACCAGCCCCCCCCACACCGCGTAAAACGCGCCCAGCCAGACAAACCAGATCCAGAGCCGGGAGGGACGGGGCGAATGAAGAGTCATCAAAGGAAGTTGTAATTCTGATGACGCAGGCAGGTCGCCATCTTAAATCAATCGGGACCGCATGACTGCCGCTACTTATTAGACCATTGATGACCAGCCCCTTTGGCTTGAAAGGTCTTGTTAGCTTAATCCCTGCTTGGTCGTAAGCTTTCCTTCATTTCTGCCGTAAAAGCCCTCAAGGGCACATCGGATAACCACGGGAAAGTAGGCTGGTCAATTTCAGTAGGAAATGTCCGGGTATTCTCGATAAGTCTATCGGCGTAATCTGAGCGGCGAATATAGGTAACCTCGAGAACATGCGGGAGTGCCAATTCACCCAGCCAACTAATCGAGCAATGTCCATTACCATGAATATGAATCGATTGATGTGTTTGGTTAATTTTATTAAGCACAGACAATACCTTAGATAAATCAGCCTTTGAACTACTCGGGTTCAGTCCGTGAAGTTCAATTACAATCTGTGAAAACAAACCAATTACCTCACTGCTCGTCTCCTCAAAAACACTCCATTCATATCCCTCGATATCCATTTTGAGTATTAGATTTTTGGAATTTTGATGCCCGTTTTTGACAACTAAGTTACCAAGTGTCTGAAGACCTTTTTCTGCAGGATCACCCGTCACGCCTACTTTAAAGAAGTGAAACCGTGGATTTCGTTTCGGGAGTCGTTTAATTGTGTGATCATACATGTAGACTTCAATTCCCAGTTCAGCGATGGCTTCATCCCAAGACACGTCATCATTAATCCCAAAACTGTAGGCCGCATCAATATTCTGTGGCACGAGGTCATCCAACATGACATATCCCCCGTCGTTAGCCCGACCCACACGACGATATTTTGCCCCCGCAATATCCATGGGAATAAGAGGCAATATTATGTCATGAAAATTCCGATATTTGTCAGATTTCTTCAGCCGGACATCATCGATTGTGGCGAATTCAAAGTAAGATAAGGCTCTATCCAGTTGATGCCTTTGATTTTTTAGTTCCTTAATCAATTGCTTCTGCCTGTTAGCAAGCTGCTCGATGCCGAGTAGTCTACGAACAAGACGTATAATTCCTTTTACTGCTTTTCTCACTGTATATTTGATTTATTTTTATAGCTAATGTCCTAGGCCAGAAACCCAACCTCCCCAATATGGGATCACGCTCTACCAGATATGAAGTCAGGCCGAAATTTGTAAATTATTAAGGCAAAGCGCACCAAAAAATAAACCACGCAGAGAATTAACAAATTCCGGCCTGCGCCCTTATGATTGGCGCTCAATTTTTCACCGTGCTCACACCCAATAGTCATCAAGCGCCTGGATAATGTGCGGGCGATCCAACGCGTAATCCGACTCCTCCGCGATGAGCAGTAAAAACGCTCTGACCGCCGCGCGTTGTTTTGAGGACAATAGTGGAAAGTAATGACTCCGGCTATGGTCCGTGAGATGCGTGAGGCAAAATGCCATTCCGCAACCATACTCCCCGCGCAAATCAGCGATCAAAAATGCCGGCAGGTGAAACCGCATCCCCTCGGCATCAAAAAAACTGAGACTGCTGTTACACCGATTCAGCTCTGCCGAAGAAATTCGGTGCCAATCGTCTTTTTCATCCTTCGCACGATAAGCAGCGCAAGTTTCTGCATCCTTATAGTCGTCCAGTCCCTGTGCCTCTTGAAGACCGACGCCATTCCCCAGCGCGACGCCGGAAAAGGCATCCTCGATCAAGCGATGAACCTCTTGTGCCTCCTGCCAGCGCGCCGACTTCTGTTCGGCCTCGGCAATCGTTATGGCATCATAACCTCTCGCCTTCATTTCAGTGATATCAGCCAGAGTGGGATATTTCATAATCCAAGGAGTGGCCGACAATGCAGACACTCACTCCTTCTGCGCGCGGTCGATCAGCGCCTGCTTGACCAAGGTCGTGACGTCGTCGACCTGACTCTTGGCGTAGATCACCGAGTCGGAGTCAGACCCGTCATAAATGAGCTCATACTTGAGGCCCAAGGAAGAAACCGACAGGTAGAGCTCCTTGCGCAGCTCGGCGTCGATCTTCCGCTCCAATGCATATGGCGACTGATCGCCCGACTTAGGCATCATCTTCAGCACATCAACCTTACCCTTACCCTCCGCCATTGCGGCTTGAATTTGTTCCATGCGTTCATGCTCACCGGCAGATGCCGCTTCGTAGCGGGCCTTCAGCTGCGCGTTTTCCGGCTTTGCAAGATAGTAAGACCGCAGGTCCGGCTTGAGGGCCTTAAAGTTCACTGAAGCGATATCCGCAGCAAACATGACCACAGGAGCAAAGACCAACGCGGCAACCAGTAGCAGAGATTTCATGTAAGAACATTTGTCCGTCTGAAAACGGCATGTCCAACGTAACCGGCATAACCCACTGGCAAAGGATTCGAAACGGTTTGGGTTCGTGGTTTCAGTATTAACCGAAGGCGTTTTTCCGCAGACCGCGCAGGGAATTCAGATCCCCCCAATCGGTCAGGTTCGGCAACGGTCGTGGTGAGGTGCGTTCGCGTCGTCCTTGAGTGCGACGATAGACCTCCAGATGTCGGGCGACGAACGCCTGCGAACCCAAGACCGCACCATCGGTGAAGTAACGCACACGGCAACGAAGCACCGTGTGCAGGGGAAGTTTACCCTTCGCCTTCATCACTTTTTGTAGCTCCTCGGCCGGGATGCCGCCGCCGTGTTCACGAGGACCGGCACCGGTGCCAAACAGCACCTGACGATAACCGGCCTGCACCTCGTTCCACTCCTTCCCCTCGGTCACACGAGCGAGTCCAGACTGCGCGGCCGCATTGCCGACCACCGCCTCGGCATAACCGCAAAAACGGTAGTCTTTCGGATCTTCGACCAAGCCGGCGCGCACCGCATTCAAATCGATGTAGGCTGACATTGCGGTCACCACGCGACCATTGCCCTCGACCAGCACGCTCTTAAAGCGTTCGGACCAAAGCGTGCCGTATCGGCCGTGTGAACGATTGAACCACACGGCGAAGCGCTGTTTCACCAGCTTCATGAACTGGGAAACGTCACCCATGAGCGCGACCTGACGCTTACGCCACGCCTCGGCTTCGGCGTTGTCAGGTTCTTTGAGTAACTTCACCAAAACCGCATGGTGAGCCTGCTGGTATTTGGTAGGTTTGGGATAAAGCACCTGGTAGCGACGCAGAAGCTCCTCATCCGAAACGCCCCCCCTCTGGGGCACCTGCAGGAGAACATGGAAGTGATTGGACATGATGACATAGGTGACGACTTGAACGCCGCAGTAGTCGGCCACCTGCCACAACTGTTTGCGCAAGATCTCCTTGGCCTGATCGTCGAACAACCGCTCCCCGTTCACCGTCCGCGTCATGCAGTGGTAAAGCGCCTCCCCCTCCTCCGCCTGAACCTTGATCCGTGCCGTTCGCATACCCCGACCGTATGCACATCCCATCCTTATGTTCAATCGTTATTAACCTGTCCCTTCTGTATTTAAATGATCCTGCCCTCTGCTGTCTGTTTGTTACGTGATCGTTGTTTCTGGCTGTGGGTAGAGGGCGTTGTCCCCAACGCGTTCCTTGCGCGCAACCACACCAAACCGAGCGTGTTGGGGACAATTCGCTGCACCCGATCGATTTAGAGGATTGGGCGGTCGCCCATCGACCGCACTGTGATTGCCGCAAGACGCACCGTCTGTTGCTTCGCGGCCGGGAGTGCCGGATCCAGCGATTCAAGCCGGCTCCAGGCATAGACCGTGGCGAGGCGGGCGCATTGATCCGGAGACTGGCCGGTCAACAGACCTTGCAGGTAGCCGGCGAGCAACGAATCCCCTGCCCCTACCGTGCTGACGACATTGACCGGTGGAGAGACGGCTAAGAGCTCCGCCTCTGGTGTAAGGAACAGGGCCCCCTGCGCACCGAGCGACACGATGAGGTTGGGGATCTTGGTGCGGCGCAAATCACGGGCGGCGCTAAGCGTGCTGGACAAATCCGGCAGCGGACGTCCCAGCAATTCGGCAAGTTCATCCGCGTTGGGTTTGGCTAGGTCCACACCGGCAGATACAGCAGCGACGAGGCCCGGCCCGCTGGAATCGACCGCGACCTTGGCTCCGGCGGCACGCAGGCGCCGAATAACCGTAACCACATAGTCGGGGTCCACTCCGGCGGGCAGACTGCCAGCAAGCACAACCCAAACTCCGGGACGGGCGTGACGTTCCAAACACTCACACAGTAGCTCAAGCTGCGCAGGAGTCGGCGCGACTCCGGAGAGGTTGAGGTCAGTGGTCTGGCCGACCGTGGCGTCGATCACCTTGATGCCGGTGCGAGTTTCACCCGCCACCCGCACGAATTCGTCGTGCAGTCCGTGTTGACGGAAATGACGTTCAAAGATGTCGGCGTTGTCCTCGCCGAGGAATCCGGTAACGGCGACCTGCGCGCCGCCGAGGGCAAGCATGGTGGCGACGTTGACGCCCTTGCCGCCGGCCTGACGGTGTGAGCGAGTGGCCCGGTGCACGGTGCCGGGGGTCAGCCGTCCGACAAACACGGTCTGGTCGATGGCGGGGTTAAAGGTGACGGTGACGATCTGCGGAGCGTTGGACATGGGACGAGTGACGGAGTCAGACGCAGGTTGCGTCAGATGCGTCGCCTCGGCAGTCTACTTAAGCATGCCAACCGATCAAGCCACCGCATCGTCTGAAACCAACTCCTCTAAGGGAACACGCCGCGGTTTTCCGGTGCGGCTGTTCTGGCTGGTGCCGGCTCCGGTGGCGGCGCTCATCGTGCTGGGCACGCGGCTGGGTTACTGGTGGCTGCCTGTCTCGGTGCTGGTGGTGATGTCGATCACGACCTACGTGCTCTTCGCCATCGACAAGCGTCGTGCACAGTCGGAGCTGTGGCGCATCCCTGAGTCGACGTTGCATCTGTGCGAGTTGGCCGGCGGGTGGCCGGGCGCTGTGCTGGCTCAGAACTACGTGCGGCACAAGTCGTCCAAGGTGGTTTATCGCTTCGTGCTGTGGTTGATCATCATCGTGCACAACTACGTCGCAGTGGACTTTCTGCTGGGGTGGAAGGTGACGCGGTGGATCGGCCAGCTGGCATCCATGTAGGAGCTTCGGCTGGCGAAGCTCTTCGGGTTTAAACGACTACGTGCGGCTTAAGGCCGTTATTTCACTTGGCCAAAATATTTGAGGAAAAGCTCCTCGCACCGCTTTTCCCCTTCTTCGGTCAAAAGAACGGATTTTGTCTTCCCAACAGGATCAAAGATCATCCCCTTTTGGTGAAGACGATCCATCGCATCCCAATCATGACCTTTCCACGCACGTCGGTCGCCATGAAGCGTCAGCCAGAGAAGCGCCAACACCATGTCGCCAACTTTCTCCTTATCGTAGTCCATGACTTTAACTTGGCCGAAATATTGGCTGATTCAATTCGAGGAATGTGGCGATCGGTGAGGAAAGCTTGTCTGATCTGCTGAATTGTAGGGACCGATTCACTCGATGGATCACACGCAGCGGGCCGCGCGAGCGCGGCCCCTACCAGACCTCCTACTGACCAGGGAAATGTTGCCGCCTCACCGTCGGGGCCGTTTTTGACATTGGCCCGACGGGAACGCCGTTCTCGGAACACGGCCGGCACGGCCGTGGCTACATCGATCAGGCACGCAAAAAAGCCGGCCCCGTTTGGGGCCGGCTTCGTTTTGAGCGTAGTCGGATGAATGATACGACGTGGACTTAGCCCTGAGTCCGTCCTAACGGGCGGAGCGACGAAGTCGCGACTAACCCCGACTTCGTCGGCCCAAAGGGCGCTGCGCAGGTTAGTAGTCCATGCCGCCCATACCACCCATGCCGCCGCCACCGCCGCCGGCGGGAGCAGAGGACTTATCAGGGACGTCGGTGATCATGCACTCAGTGGTGAGGAGCAGACCGGAGATCGACGCGGCGTTTTGCAACGCGGTGCGAGTAACCTTGGTCGGATCGACAACACCGGCCTTGACGAGGTCTTCGTAGCCGCCGGTGGCGACGTTGTAGCCCTGGGCGCCCTTGCTGGCGATGACGGCCTGAACGACGACGGCGCCTTCGACACCGGCGTTGGAGCAGAGCTGCTTGAGGGGAGACTCAACGGCGCGACGGACGATCTGGGCGCCGAGCTTCTCGTCACCTTCGAGGGTGGCGATGACGGCGTCGACGGCCTTGCCGGTGCGGAGGAGAGCAACACCACCGCCGGAGACGATACCTTCTTCAACGGCCGCACGGGTCGCATGGAGGGCGTCTTCGACGCGTTGTTTCTTTTCCTTCATCTCGGCTTCGGTGGCGGCACCAACGTTGATGACGGCCACGCCGCCGGCGAGCTTCGCGAGACGCTCCTGGAGCTTCTCCTTATCGTAGTCGGAGGTGGTCTCGTCGATCTGACGACGGATTTGCTTCACGCGGCCCTGGATGTCGGAGGACTTGCCGCCGCCTTCCACGATCGTGGTGGCTTCCTTGGTGACGGTGATGTGCTTGGCCTTGCCGAGGTCGGAGACCTGGACGTTCTCAAGCTTGATGCCGAGGTCTTCGGTGAGGCAACGACCACCGGTGAGGACCGCGAGGTCTTCGAGGATGGCCTTGCGGCGATCACCGAAACCAGGGGCCTTGACGGCGCAGACGTTGAGGGTGCCGCGGATCTTGTTGACCACGAGAGCAGCGAGGGCTTCGCCTTCGATGTCTTCAGCGATGAGCAGGAGGGGCTTGCCGGTCTTGGAGACGGCCTGGAGCAGGGGAAGGAGCTCCTGGAGGGAGGAGATCTTCTTCTCGTGGATGAGGACGTAGGCGTCGTCGAGAGTGGCCTCCATGGCTTCGGCGTTGGTCGCGAAGTAGGGGGAGAGATAGCCCTTGTCGAACTGCATGCCTTCGACGACGTCGAGGGTGGTCTCGATGGACTTGGCCTCTTCGACGGTGATGGTGCCGTCCTTGCCGACCTTGTCCATGGCGTCGGCGATGATCTCGCCGATGGTGGAGTCCCAGTTGGCGGAGACGGTGGCGACCTGACGGATCTCGTCGCGGTTGTTCACCTTCTTGGAGATCTTGGCGAGTTCGGCGACGGCGGCTTCAACGGCCTTGTCGATACCACGCTTGAGGTAGATCGGGTTGGCACCGGCGGTGACGTGCTTGAGGCCTTCCTTGTAGATGGCTTCGGCGAGCACGGTGGCGGTGGTGGTGCCGTCGCCGGCGGCGTCGTTGGTCTTGGAAGCGACTTCCTTCACCATCTGCGCGCCCATGTTTTCGTAGGCGTCGGGCAGCTCGATTTCCTTGGCGACGGTGACGCCGTCCTTGGTGATCGTGGGGGAGCCGAATTTTTTGTCGATGATGACATTGCGGCCCTTCGGACCGAGGGTGACTTTGACGGCGCGAGCGAGGAGCTCGACACCACGGAGAACTTTATGACGAGCGGCTTCGTCGAACAGGAGTTGTTTAGCGGCCATGATATTTAAATTAGGTTTTGTTTATTAGAACTTTGAGTTTTGCGGGAGCGTATCAGCCGACAACGCCGAGGATGTCGTCTTCGCGAACGATGGTGAACTTGTCGCCGTCAACTTTGACTTCGGTGCCACCGTATTTGCTGATGAGGACCTTGTCGCCGACCTTCACTTCGAAGGGGACGGACTTGCCGTTCTCATCCTTCTTGCCGGTGCCGAGTGCAATGACTTCGGCCTCCTGGGGCTTTTCCTTGGCGGAGTCCGGGATGATGATACCACCGCGAACTTGTTCTTTCTCTTCGACGTGCTTCACGAGAACGCGATCGCCGATGGGCTTGATTTTGACTTTGGCCATGTTGGTTGGGTTTTGGTTTGGGTGAGTTCTGTATTCGTTATTTAACGACACACCCCGCCGGTGGCCTTTGGCCGCCCGACGGGATGTGAAATGGGTTTGGTTTACTTTTTGTCTTCGTCGACGACTTCGAAGTCGGCGTCCACAACGTCAGCTTTCTTCTCGGCCTTCTTGCCGGAAGCAGCGGGTTCGCCTTCAGGAGCGGCAGCGCCTTCGGGGGCGGCACCGGCGGCTTGGGCGGCGGCGTAGAGCTCGGCGCCGATCTTCTGAAGGTTTTCAACTGCGGCCTTCATTTGTTCGGCGTCTTCAGACTCGAGTGCCTTCTTGGCGTCGGCGATGGCGGGCTCGACCTTGGCCTTGATCTCGGCGGGGATCTTGTCGCCGCCGTCCGTCATGGATTTCTCCATACCGTAGATGGTGGAGTCGAGGGTGTTTTTGGTCTCGACGGCCTCCTTGCGCTTCTTGTCCTCGTCGGCGTTGAGCTCGGCTTCCTTGGTCATCTTCTCGATTTCTTCTTTGGAGAGACCGGAGGAACCTTGGATGGTGATCTTCTGCTCTTTGCCGGTGCCAAGGTCCTTGGCGGAGACGTGGAGAATGCCGTTGGCGTCGATGTCGCAGGTGACCTCGATCTGCGGGGTGCCGCGGGGAGCGGGCGCGATGCCGTCGAGCTTGAAGGTGCCGAGGTTCTTGTTGTCCTTGGACATGGCGCGCTCGCCTTGGAGGACGACGATTTCCACACCGGGCTGGTTGTCGGAGTAGGTCGAGAAGACCTGCGACTTCTTGGTGGGGATGGTGGTGTTGCGCGAGATCATCGCGGTGGACACGCCGCCGGCGGTCTCGATGCCGAGAGTCAGCGGAGAGACGTCGAGGAGGAGCACGTCGCGAACGTCGCCCTTGAGCACGCCGCCCTGAATAGCCGCGCCGATAGCGACGACTTCGTCGGGGTTGACGCCCTGGTGGGGCTGCTTGCCGGCGAGCTGCTTGGCGAGCTCAACGACCTTGGGCATACGGGTCATGCCGCCGACGAGCACGAGCTCATCGATGGAGGAGACGTCGGCGTCCTTGAGGCAGTTCTTGAAGGGAGCGAGGCAGCGGGTGAAGAGGCTGTCGCAGACCTGCTCCATCTTGGAGCGGGAAATGGTGATGTTGAGATGCTTCGGACCGGAGGCGTCGGCGGTGATGAAGGGCAGATTGATGTCGTAGCTCTGGGCGGACGACAGGGCGATCTTGGCCTTCTCGGCTTCTTCCTTAAGGCGCTGGAGAGCCATAGCGTCGGAGCGCAGGTCGATGCCTTGCTCGGCTTTGAAGGAGTCGACGAGCCAGTTGATGAGAGTCTCATCCCAGTTGTCGCCACCGAGGTGGGTGTCGCCGTTGGTGGCCTTCACTTCGAAGACGCCGTCGCCGATTTCGAGGACGGACACGTCGAAGGTGCCGCCGCCCAAGTCGAACACGGCGATCTTTTCGTCCTTCTTTTTGTCGAGACCGTAGGCCAGCGAGGCGGCGGTGGGCTCGTTGATGATGCGCATCACTTCGAGACCGGCGATCTTGCCGGCGTCTTTGGTGGCTTGGCGCTGGGCGTCGTTAAAGTAAGCGGGGACCGTGATGACGGCCTGGGTGACCTTCTCGCCGAGGTAGGCTTCGGCGTCGGCCTTGAGTTTGCCGAGGACAAAGGCGGCGATCTGCTGGGGAGCGAATTGCTCGGTCTTGTCGCCGACCTGGGCTTCGATGTAGGCGTCGCCGTTTTTGCCAGCAACGACCTTGTAAGGGAGGTTCTTCACCTCGTCCTGGCACTCGGTGAATTTGCGGCCGATAAGGCGCTTCGCCGAGAAAATGGTGTTCTTGGGGTTGGTCACGGCCTGGCGCTTGGCGGCCTGGCCCACGATGCGTTCACCGGTCTTGGTGAAAGCGACGATAGACGGCGTGGTGCGCGCGCCTTCGGCGTTGGGGATGACGACAGGCTCGCCGCCCTCCATGATGGACATGCAAGAGTTAGTGGTTCCTAGATCGATTCCGAGTATGCGGCTCATGCGATCTACTTAGCAGAGTATGTGCGCGAACGAACAAAATTAACGCAAGCCGCTCAATGTTAAGTATTAAATATTATTCATGGATAATGTAGACTCGTGATTCCCGAGGGAAATCAGGTCAACGTGTCACACATTGTGTCACACTTGAAGGCGGGCAGGTGTGTCGGTGTCCCACGAATGACACAGCCGACGCGGGTGACGGGTTGAGTTTTAAGAACGGCCACTTACGTTTTTTCGCATGGAAATGGAAATCACGTTACCCGAGGAGTTGGCTGTCATGACGTTGCCCGAGTTGACGTTCTTCCCGCAGGCGTTGCTGCCGTTGCACATCTTTGAACCACGTTATCGAGCGATGCTGACCGACGTGTTGGACACGCACCGGATGTTTGCGGTGGCGGCGCTCGCCCCAGAGACCGACCCGACGCAACCCGAAGCGCCCTGCTCTATCGCCACGGTTGGGATGATCCGGGCCAGTCAGCAGGCCGAGAACGGCACCTCCAATTTACTGCTGCAAGGGCTGGTTCGGGTAAAAATCGATGCGATTGTGCGCGAAGAACCTTACCGGGTGATCCGGGTCCACCCCTTGGCCAGCGAGGCCGGAGCCGGACTCGCGGAAAATGTTCACTTGCGCAACCAATTGGCCGGCCTGCTCGACACCAAGCTCGAACTCAGCGGACAAAATAACTCCCAACTCACGCAATTCCTCCGCGATATCAGCGATCCCGAAATCTACGTGGATGTGGCTGCCTTTAACCTCTGTGAGGACCAACGCCTGAAGCAGACCCTGTTGGAGACCTTGAACCTCAATACCCGCCTGCGCCTCTTCAGTGAACGTTTACGCCAGGAAATCGCCACGCTGAAACTGGCCAAACGCCTGCAAGGCCGGTTACCCAACGACGACATTGCGAACAACTGATCGTCTCCATCTGAACAAGACTGGAGCCGCCTGTCGGGATTGAACCGACGACCCTCTCATTACGAATGAGATGCTCTACCACTGAGCTAAGGCGGCTGACAGACTGTTTGAAAAAACGCGTCGCTCCCGACGGCGCAAGCCGCATTTTCCAACTTTCCCGTTCTTCCCTGTGCAACTTTCCACTGATCTCTTCGATTACACCCTGCCTGATCGCCTCATCGCGCAAACTCCCGCCACTCGTCGCGACGCCTCCCGGCTGATGGTGATCGACCGCGCGAATCGCACCATCGCGCACCATGTATTTGCCGATTTGCCTCAATTTCTGCGCGCCGGCGACACACTCTTCCGCAACAACGCCGCCGTGCTGCCCGCCCGCCTTCGGGCCAATCGTCCCACGGGTGGCGCGATCGAGTGCTTCCTTTTGCGGCCTGAGAATGATCCCGACTCACCCGAGCGCGAAATCTGGTGGTGTCTCGTTCGCCCGGGAAAAAAACTTCCAGTCGGCGCAACCTTCGCCCACAGCGCCGATTTCACCGGACTGGTGCTCGCCAAGGATTCCGAAGGTGCCGCCCGCATAGCCTTCACCACCGCAAACGGTGAATCCATCACCGATGTGGCCAACCGCCTCGGCGACATTCCCCTGCCCCCTTACATCGAGCGCGCCGACCCGAATGCCACCCGCCCGCGCGACATCGAGCGTTACCAAACCGTCTACGCCGACCACGCCCGCCAAGTCGCCGTCGCGGCGCCCACCGCCGGTCTCCACTTCACACCGGAGTTACTCGCCCAACTGCCCGCACTCGGCGTGACCACCGCGGACGTTACGCTCCATGTCGGCCTCGGCACTTTCAAACCCATCGCCACCGACCACATCAACGACCACCCGATTCACCGCGAGCTCTACGAACTTCCGCCGGCTACCCAACACGCCCTCCGCCATCCCACGGGCCGCCGTATCGCGGTCGGCACTACGACCGTGCGCACCGTCGAGGATTACCTGGCAAAGCATCCGACGTCCCTCTCCACCGATCACGATACCGCTCCGGCCAACCCAGTCTTTGATGAAGCCGGCATCTACATTTACCCGCCGCGCACCTTCGCCGGCGTCGATGTGTTGATAACCAATTTCCATCAACCGCGTTCCACCCTGCTCTGCTTGGTCTCGGCGTTCCTCACCCCGGGCTCCACGGACGGCATCGACTGGCTCCGCGAAATCTACGCCGAAGCCATCGCCCGCGAATACCGGTTTTTCAGCTATGGTGACGCCATGCTGATTCTCTAAGAAAATCGTCCACCGCGATTTGCATCCAGTCCCGACTCCTACACCACTCCTGCCATGCCCGACTCTCCCGTCACCGAACCCACCATCGCAGCATGGCGAATCCTGCTGCGCGGTTTGGGAGTCATCTTTGCGTTGGGCATATTTTCTTTCTGGTATGCCGCCGGCCAAAACACCGGCTGGACCAAGGACCGTATCGAGATCCAACAAAAAGACGAAATCACCGGCATCGATTACATCACCTACAAAGACCATTTTCTACCCGGCATCGAGTTTCTCGTGGCCGGCACCGGCCTTGGCTTGGGACTCAGCCTCGTCACATTCATCCGTCGTAAAACAAAACCATCCTCATGAAAACGCACCTCCGCCTCGCACTCACCACCCTGTTACTCACCTCTTCGACCGCACTCATCGCCGCCCCGATCAACTTCGATTTCAAGGACCCGAAGGGCGTCAACGCCGTGCAGTTTCACCTCGATTCCCTGCTTGAGCCCATTGCCGGCAACGCCAACGGCATCACCGGCACCGTCAGCTACGACCCCGAAGTCCCCGCCACCACCACCGGTGCCATCACCGTCGCATCTTCTTCGCTCAAGGTCACCAACGACACCATGAACGAGCACCTGCTCAGCGCGGGCTGGATCGACGCCGCCGGTCACCCTGAGATCACCTTCTCGATCAAGACCCTCGCCAACGTCAGCACCGACGGCAACACCACCAAGGCTGACGCGACCGGTGACTTCAGCCTCAAGGGCGTCACCAAAAAAATCACCGTCCCCGTCACCATCACTTACCTGCCCGGAGCCTACGGAAAACGACTCGGTAAACCCGAGCTCGGCGGCGACCTGCTCGTCGTGCGTGGTAAATTCACCATTCTCCGCGCCGACTACGGCATCAAGCCCGGCCAAAACGAAGACAAGGTCTCCCCGGAAATTGAACTCTCGCTCGCCCTCGTCGGCAGCGCTCCGCAGTCCTGAACCGCCAGATCGCATCTCGATCATCCAGTCGGCCCCACCAAGGCCGGCTTTTTTATTTTCTCGCGAAGCCGGCCAAGGCTGCGAAGTAAAGACCCTTCATGACTCCCGACGAACTGCAGACCCTCATCGAGGACGCCACCTTTGACTACACCATGGGCGAGACAGAATCCGCCCTGTCCAAGCTCGCCCAAGCCACCGCCGCCGCGCCCGATTCCTTCGAAGCCTGGCACGCCGCCGCCGAAATCCAATTCAGCCTGCGAGACTTTGATGCCGCCCTGGACGCGGCCACTCACGCACACGCCATCCGGCCGGACGACCTCTTTATCAATACCACGCTCTCCCGCATCTGGATGGAGAAAGGCGACAAAACCACCGCTGAAAAATTCGGAGCGCAGGCCAAGATACTCAGTTGGAAGGATCAGCTCAAAAATCCCGACGAGCACAAAGGCGGATTGTAAAAATCCAACCGAATCGGCTTCACCGAGCCAATTGACAGCCACCAATACGCCCCCGTAACCTCTCCCGATGGAACCCTCTTCCTATACGCTCGAATTCGAAAAGCCGTTGCGCGACCTCAGCGCACAGCTCGAACAACTGCGCCAACAATCTCTTGAGAACAACCTCGACCTCGCCAGTGAAATATCCGGCATCGAGCGTAAAATCACCGCCACCCAACGCGAAATCTACACCAGCCTGACTCCTTGGCAAAAGGTGCAGATCGCCCGTCATCCCAAGCGCCCCTACGCGCTCGATTATGTCGGCCTGCTTTGCGAACGCTTCACGGAGCTCCACGGCGACCGTCAGTTCAACGACGACCGCGCCCTGATCGGCGGCACCGCCTTCTTCAACGGCGAAGCCGTCATGATCATCGCCCAGCAAAAGGGCCGTGACACCAAGGAGAAAATCGCCCGCAACTTCGGCATGCCCCAGCCCGAAGGCTACCGCAAGGCCCTCCGCCTGATGAAACTCGCCGAGAAGTTTGGCATTCCCGTCATCACTTTTATCGACACCCCCGGCGCCTACCCCGGCATCGGCTCCGAGGAACGTCACGTCTCCGAGGCCATCGCGGTCAACCTCCGCGAGATGGCCATGCTCAAAACCCCCACCATCTCCATCGTCGTTGGTGAAGGCGGATCGGGCGGCGCCCTCGGCATCGGCGTCACCGACCGCGTGCTCATCTTCGAAAACAGCTACTACTCGGTCATCTCGCCCGAAGGTTGTGCCGCCATCCTCTGGAAGGATCCGGCTGCTGCCCCCAAGGCCGCCGAGGCACTCAAGCTCAACGCCGACCAACTCGAAAAACTCGGCGTGGTAGACGAGGTCATCCCCGAGCCGTTCGGCGGCGCACACACGTCCCTCGAAAAATCGGCCGACGCGCTCAAATACGCGCTGCAGAAACACCTCAACGATCTCAAGGGCCTCAAGACCGACAAGCTGCTCGACACCCGCTACGAGCGTTATCGCCACCTCGGCGTCTACGAAGAAGCCGGGGCAATCCAAGCCTGAGCCGGGGCAAGGAGCGTGGACATTCCTGTCCACGCCGTGGCGATTTCATCAGGGAGCATACGTTGTCCTGACACCACTTATGGCTCGGCGTGGACAAGTATGTCCACGCTCCTTCCAATTGCTTACAACCGCGACGTCGACAGCCCAGAATTATTGCGCCGCACGGTGACCAGCTCGACCTTGACCGCACGTTTCGCCTCGGGGTCGTATTCGACAAAGGCACCGGAGATTCGCACATCCCCTTCCGCGATATCAAAGCGCCGCGGCAAACCGTCCTTAAACTTCTCCACCACCGGCTCGACCGAGCGTCCCAGAACGGATGCGTAGGGACCGGTCATGCCGACGTCGCACATAAAGGCCGTGCCCTTCGGCAGCACCTCGGCATCAGCCGTGGGCACGTGTGTGTGTGTGCCGAACACACAGATGGCGCGACCATCCAGATACCAACCCAGCGCCTGCTTTTCGCTAGTTGCCTCGGCATGCACTTCAACAAATACGCCGTCCACCTGTCCTTCCAGCTTGGCCAACATCGCATCGCAGGCGAGGAACGGACAGTCGGCGCTGATCTTCATAAATTGACGGCCAAGCACCGTGAAGACGCCGAGCCGGAATCCATTGATGTTAAGAATGAGATGGTCGCGACCCGGGCAGGCCACGGGAAGATTGGCTGGACGGCAGACCTTGGGCATACCGCCGATTTCGCTCTCCCAGCCACGTTGATCCCAAACGTGATCCCCCAAGGTGATCGCATCGACCCCGATGCTCAAAATGGACTTGGCGATGGACTCGGTGATTCCAGATCCGGCGGCGGAGTTCTCGGCATTAACGATGATCACATCGGCGCCCAGCTCGGAGCGCAAACGAGGCAGACGCTCCGTGAGGATTTCCCGGCCGGGCCGGCCGACGACATCGCCCACAAACAAGATTTTCAACATAAGCGCTCATCGTGCGCCCCACCCCAGCCTGGCGCCAAGCGAAAAGACCCGCCAGGGCCGGACCAGTCGCTTTTACTCGTAGCGAAGCGCGGTGATCGGATCGAGCTTCGAGGCCTGCAACGCGGGATAGACACCTGCCAGAACGCCAGCGACCACACTGAACGCAAAGCCCACCACCAATGCAGAGCCCGACAACGCCGGCGCATTGTCCGGCGGCAGGATCGCCTGCAAACCGTTGATCG
Organism: Opitutaceae bacterium; assembly: GCA_037969015.1. GTDB lineage: Bacteria > Verrucomicrobiota > Verrucomicrobiia > Opitutales > Opitutaceae > JAUWBF01. The sequence goes on along the minus strand of JBBKWO010000008.1, from coordinate 39,360 downwards.
CGCCCACCGACACCGCCATGCCCATCAAGCCACCGCACAGACTGAGCGCCACCGCTTCGACTACAAACTGGCTGAAAATATTCCGCCCCGTGGCGCCAATCGCCTTGCGAATGCCGATCTCGCGCACGCGTTCGTTGATCGAGGCCAACATCAAATTGGCAATGCCGATGGCGCTCACGAGCAGGGTGACGCCGCCGATGATACCGGCGAAGAAAACCGAGTTGCGCTTCGATTCGGCAAAGGAGGCCAGTTCGCCCTCGCTGGTGCTGACCTTGAAATCGAAGATACCATTGTGCCGGGTGGCCAATACGTTGGTGATCGTATCGACGGTTTCGCCGAGCTTCTCGACATCGTCCACCTGGACGTTCACCCAAGCCAGTTTTTCATTACGGCCAACCTTCTTGATGCCGGTGGTGATCGGGATGAAGGCGACGTCGTTTTTCCAACGCAGGGTGTTCCATTCGCGGAAGAGCAGCTCGTAGTGTTTGAACACACCGACGACCTTAAACGGCTGACCATTAATATCAACAAACTGGCCGACGGGGTTTTCGTTTCGCTCAAACAACCGGTTCGCGACCCACGTGCCCAGCACAATGACGTTGGCGGAATCACGCAGCTCGAGCTCGGTAAAAAACCTCCCCTTGGCCACCTCGTAGCGGTTGATTGCCATGATGGCCGAGGTCACGCCCTGCATGCGCACCCAGTCTCGTTTACCCCGTCGAAACAAAGTCGTGCGCAACTCGTATTCCGGCGAGATATGGAAACTGGCCGGCAGAGCACGCTGCAACTGCAACGCATCACCCAGAGTCAGCCCCTTGGACAACGACGCCAGTGCCTCTTGCCGCGCGGGTGGTTCGGTGTTGCCGGTGCTGATTTTCTCCAAGCCGCCACGCTCGGCGAGATTCTTGCTCCAACTGGTGAACATGCCCTCCACGAATCCGGTGATTACGACCATGGAAACAACGCCCAGCATCACGCACAGCATGGTAAGAAACGACCGCAGCTTGTGGGCCCAGATTTCGCCAAGTCCGTTGAGAATGCCTGAGAAGAAACTCATGTCTCGCGGGCGATACGGCCGTCCATCACGTGGATCTGGCGCTTGGTGCGTTCGGCGACCTTGGGATCGTGGGTGACCAGCACGATGGTGCGCCCCTGCCGGTTGAGCTCTTCAAAAAGTTCCAAGATGGTGGCGGCCGTCTTGCTATCGAGATTACCGGTCGGTTCATCGGCCAGAATGATTCGTGGTTCGTTGACCAAAGCACGGGCAATGGCCACACGCTGACGCTGACCGCCGGAAAGCTCGCTGGGTTTGTGGTGGGCGCGGTTCGCCATGCCCACCAGCGCGAGCGCGCGGTGCACGCGCTCATTGGCATCGGCCGGAGGATGACTGTGGTAGGCCAACGGCAGCTTGGCATTTCCGAAAACCGTCATGCGTGGAAGCAGGTTAAACGCCTGAAAGACGAACCCTATCTTCTCCGCCCGGATACGGGCCCGCTGACTGGCCGAAAAGTCCTCCAGCCGGCGATCCTCAAAAAACACGCCACCCTCGGTCGGTGAATCTAGGAAACCCAAGAGATGCATGAGCGTGGACTTGCCCGAACCCGAGGGGCCGAGAATCGCCACAAAGTCGCCCTCATGGATACTGAAGCTCGCATCAACCAACGCATTCACCACGCCGTCACCCATCGGGTAACGTTTGCAGACATTTTCAAACCGGAGAATTTCCATCACTCAGGTGCGGGCGGCGGCACGGGCCGATGCCGGTTTCTGGCGGGAAATCTCTTCGCCGGCGGACAACCCGTCGCGGATCTCCACAAACTCGTTGTCGTAAATCCCCGTCACCACGGAACGACGCACCGGATCACCCGAAGCACTGCGGACAAAGACGTAGGTCTCGTCGGTTTCCAAATCGTGGAAGACCGCGGCGGCCTCGACCGCCAGCGCGTTCTCCACTAGGCCAACTTGGATCTCGACCCGAGCGGTCATACCCGGACGCACCCGCGAGCCCGAATTATGCACTGATGTCTCGATCGGGAAATCGCGTGTCGCCTGCGGGTTGCTGCCGGTGGTGCCGCTGGCTGAAGGCGAGATAAAGGTGATCTTGCCCGAAGCTTCGAGATCGCGCACCGATTCAAAAAAGATCCGCACCGGTGCATTCAGCTTCAACGCGGGAACATCGATCTCGTTGACCTTGGCCTGCACCTGCAACTCGCGCAAATCGGCGATTTCCATCAAGGTCACGCCTTCACGTCCGCTGTCGGCACCAGAAACCACCATACCGAGACGCGCGCCGACATTCAGCACCGTGCCTGCATAGGGGGCGGTGATCGCGGTTTTCTTGAGGTTGTCCTGCAGGATTTGCAAACGGGACTTGCGAGTAGAGAGCTCGTTCTGCGCGAGCAGAAAGGTGATGCGCGCGGTCTCGAGTTCCTGATTATTAACGAACTCCTTGGCCGCCAGTTCCTGCATGCGCTTGTAGTCGAGTTCGGCTTGTTCAGCCCGGAGCTTGGCCGCCTCGATGTTGAAATTCCCCTCATCGATCTGGGCCCGTAGTGAACCGGGATCGAGATCGATCAGGATCTGACCGGCCTTCACCATGTCGCCGGGCTGGACATGAATCGTGGCAATGCGGCCACTGACCTCAGACTTGATCTCGGTGGAAAGCACTGGGGTAATGATTCCATTGACCGTGATACTCTGGGAAATGGTGCGGGTAGCCGGCGTGATGTAATCCAGCGCCACCTCCTTGCCATCGGCATCACCGGAGCGACCGGTCAAAAACCAGAAGGCTCCACCGCCCAGCGCGGCCACGATCAAGATGATCAGGGAAAATTTCTTCATTTCTCCACACTTGGCAGAAATCTTCCAATTAACGCCAACCCGAAACGTCTTTTTTCGACATTTCAAAAGCCCACTGACTCCTACCGATCAAACGACGTCCGACACATAAGAGCCGCCCGGTCCCGGCTGATACAAGCGCAGTCCGGCATGCCGGGCCAACGCCGCGAAATGCTCGTCGAGCGTATAGACCCGCACTTGGTGCCGCTGCGCAATGGCGGCAATGAGCACGTCATTCCAAGGCAGCGTCAGTCGAGCTTCGTCAGCCAACACTCGCCCCAGCTTCACGGCCTCCGCCCAAATGTCGTCGGTCATCGTCAAATAAGGCACCAACGAGAAATACGCATCAAAGCGCGGCCGGCTTTCACGTCGCATTGCCCCGAGGACTTCGAGTCGAACAGGACCGCAAAACGCAGCCTCGTCCTCCTCCAGCAAAGTTTCCAGAGCGACCTTGGCCAACAAATCCCCCTTGGGCTGGTTGGCCTTAATCCAAACGCATGAATCGACGAGCACCATGGTCGTGGATCAGCTGGTGGAACCCGAGGCAGCGGCACCGTCTCCATAAGCAGCCGGATCTTCGGCGGCGAGCTGGCCCGGCCGGTCAGGATCGTAGCCTACGGGGAAGGCGCCTTCAAACGCGCCCTGACGAATCAAACGACCAAACTCACGCAACTTTTGACGGCGCACGTAAGCCTCGACCGCCTTGGCCACGGCCGGACTACGCTTGGTGTCGCCAGTAATGGCCAGCAAGTCGTCCAACAGAGGCTCGGCAATATCTACGGTGATTCGCATTGGATTACTTTCATCTATTTACACATTTTATCAATATAAATGATTCTTTTTGAATAAAATAAAGGCCCACATGGTGCACGGACCCTGTGAGCCTAAATAGTGTTGCTAGTAAAAATCAGCGCCGAGCGGAGCGCATGAGCTTGTAGGTGATCGCCGCGGACAGTGCCTCCCAAGAAGCTTCGATGATGTTGTCGCTGACGCCAACCGTGCCCCAGACATGCTGCTTGTCGGCGGATTCGACGAGCACGCGGGTCTTGCTGTTGACGGCATCGCGGCCGTCGAGGATGCGCACCTTGTAGTCGCGCAGGCCGACTTCGCTGAGTTCAGGGAAATGAGGTTCGAGGGCGAGGCGCAGGGCCTTGTCCAGCGCGCCGACCGGACCGGTGCACTCGGCTACGGTGTGGACGGCCTGGCCGTTGATAGTAAGGCGGACCGTGGCCTCGGAAACGAGTTCACCGGCACGGTGCTCGACGATGACGCGATAGCTCTCGACGGTGTAGAACACGGGCAGTTTGCCCAGCACCTTGGCCATGAGCAGGCTGAGCGACGCGTCAGCAGCCTCGAACTCGTAACCGCGGAATTCGAGGTCCTTGAGCTCCTCGATGAGCGACTTCATCTCGGGAGCCTTTTCATCGAGTTCGTAGCCGAGCTGTTTGGCCTTCATCGCCATGGAACTGCGGCCCGCCATATCGGAAACGAGCACGCGGGTGGCGTTGCCCACAAGGGTCGGGTCGATGTGTTCGTAGGAGGACTTTACCTTCTGCGCGGCGTTGGCGTGCAGACCGCCCTTGTGGGCAAAGGCGGAGGCACCGACGTAAGGGGTCTTGGTGTCGGGCTTGAGGTTGGCGAGCTCGTCGAAAAAGAGCGACAGGTCGCGCAACTGGCCGAGGTTGCCGGCGCAGGGAGCGGTTTTGCCCATCTTCAGGAAGAGGCTGGGCAGGATCGTCATCAGGTTGGCGTTGCCGGTGCGCTCGCCGTAGCCGTTGGCAGTGCCCTGCACCAGAGATGCGCCGGAGGCGACACCGGCGAGGGAAAGCGCCACCGCCAGACCGGAATCGTTGTGCGTGTGCACACCGACCTTGTCCGCGCCAAACTCGGATACGACGCGGGTGACGATGCCGCGGAAGTCCTCGACCAAGGTGCCGCCGTTGGTGTCACAGAGGGTCAGGTTGGTCGCGCCGCCCTTGATGGCTGCCGAAAGGGTGCGGAGGGCGTAGTCGGGATCAGCCTTGTAGCCGTCGAAAAAGTGTTCGGCGTCGTAGATGACCTCGCGACCGTTGGCGGTGAGATGTCGCATGGTGTCCTCAATCATCGCGAGGTTCTCCTCGAGCGTGGTGCGGATGATCTCGGTGACGTGCAGGGTCCAGGTTTTGCCGACAATCGTCATGACCGGCATCTCACTGTCGAGCAGGGTCTTGAGCAGGGCGTCCTCGGAGGCCTTCACGCCGGCGCGACGGGTGGCGCCAAAGGCGGCGAGGCGGGCGTGCTTGAGCTTCAGTTTCTTGGCCTCGGCGAAAAACGTGATGTCACGGGGATTGGAGCCGGGGAAGCCGCCCTCGATGTAATCCACGCCGAACTGGTCGAGTTTTTCGGCGATGAGCAGCTTGTCGGTAACAGAAAAATTAATGCCTTCACCCTGGGTGCCGTCGCGGAGGGTGGTGTCGTAGATTTTGACTAGGTTGGTGCTCATGGAGAGGTAAGAGGAAGACGGTGGGCGGTTTTGATGGATTTGGGAAAACAAAAAACCCCGGGCATTTTGGCCCGGGGTTTCAGGAAAATCAGCGGTGATCTTTGATTTCGATCACGCCGCGACATCCTGCCCGGGCTGACGGGCAATGATAATGGCGGAAATAATGATGATCGAGGTCATGGACTGGATTTCGAGAAATGGCGCGGGCGGTTGTGTTGTCGAGCGAGTTTTCGCCCTGCTTCCAGTTTCGCTCAAACGTTAAAATTCGCGAACAGGGCATAGATCAACAAAACGATGCCGATCAGGATGCCTCCGATCAGGCCGGCGTATTTGAAAGGCGTCATATCGAGATCACCGGAGTGGACCTGTTTCCAAGGGGTCGCCCTCGGAGCCAGCACGCGAATCGTCAGCATCATCACGATAAGCAGCGCAAAAACCGCCCCGAGGAAGTGAAACTCATTCATCGCGGCCACCCAGCCATCAAACGGTGGCACGAAGTAGCCGGTCGCGATAACCACAAAGCCGACCACCAACGCGACCTTCGCGGCCAAAGGAGGTGTGCGCTTAGACAACATGCCGATCACCACCACGGCAAAGATGGGGATGAAATAGATGCCGTTCATTTTCTGCAGATACTTAAAAATGCCATCCTGTCCGGCGAGCAGTGGCGCGATGATCATGGCGGTGATCGCCATGATCGCGCCAAACCATTTACTGGCGCGCACAATCTGGGCATCGTCGGCGTCCCGCTTGAAAATGGTTTTGTAGAAACCAAGACTGAACAACGTCGTCGTGCTATTGAGCGCGGAATTGAATGAACTGAGAATGGCGCCAACCATTACCGCCGCGAAAAATCCGGCGAGTGGCGCCGGCAATACCTCGCGCACCAAGTGACCGTAGGCGTGGTCGCCTTTGAGCCCTGTGTCGGAGAATAGATGATAGGCGATCAGGCCGGGCAGCACCAAGTAAAGCGGCCCAAATAATTTGAGCCCTCCGGTGAGCAGCACGCCCTTCTGCCCCTCGGCCAAGCTGCTGGCCGCAAAGGTGCGCTGGATGATCTGCTGGTTGGTGCACCAGTAAAACAGGTTCAGCAGCAAGACGCCGGTAAAGAGCGTGGAAAACGGCACGGATTTGGTGGCGTCGCCGATGGAGTTGAAGTTTTGCGGATTGGTCTCGCGCAATAGACGCAACCCCTCGCCCACTCCCTCTCCTCCGGAGACCGCCTGCAGGCCGAACCAAGTGATCAATAGGCCGCCGATGAGCAGTCCGATGCCGTTGAGCGTATCCGAAACCGCGACAGCCCGCAGTCCGCCAAACAAGGCGTAGAACGAGCCGACAATACCCACGAGCCAGACCGTGAACCAAAGCAAGGCGGTGTCGGATTGGATGCCCGTCAGCGTGCGCAGATCGAGGATCTCATTCAAGCCGGTCGCACCGGTATAGAGGATGATCGGCAGCAGAATCGCGGCGTAAGCGATCAGAAAAATACCGTTGGTCAGCACCTGCGTGCCGGAGTCGAAACGCAGCTGTAAATACTGGGGCACGGTCGCGATGCCGCTTTTCAAGAAACGCGGAAGGAAGAACCACGCCATCAGCACCAGCGCGATGACCGCAATGACCTCCCATGCCATCACGCTGAGACCGTCGGTATAGGCCGAACCGTTGAGCCCGACCAGCTGCTCGGTCGAAAGATTGGTCAGCAGTAATGACCCGGCGATCAGCGGGAAGGAGAGGCTGCGGCCCGCCAAGAACATTCCATTGCTCGTGGAATGGTCGTCATTGCGAGTCAGCCGCCAAGTTACAAACGCGACCAAACTAGTGACGAAAAGAAACGAAAACAGCGTAAGTAGGGGCATGGGCGACCGGGGTCACTGACAGGGATATCGCCAGCAAATGACGAAGTCCACCACGGACATCCGAAGGAGCGTGGGCATTCCTGCCCACGCTCCATCGATCAGACCGCGCGTTCGTCGATGAACGCGCGAATGGTCGCGGCGTCGGACTTGAGCAGGTGCTTTTTGATCGGACGCTGCTTGAGCTCTTCCAAGCTCGGGTCCTTCGGCTCCACTCCAATGGCGGCGATGATGGTGTCTGGGAACTTGGCCGGACTGGCGGTTGCCAGCACGATACTCGGTCGATCCTTGGACAAGTCGGCGAAGGCGCAGGCGGTATGCGGGTCGACGACGTAGTTATAGCGTTGGTAGACGTCTTTGATGATCGCGGGGATCTGCTCGTCGGTGCAACGCGAGGCGCTGAAGGTGTCGCGGTCGAAGTTCTCGAATTTGTATCCACCGGTGGATTTGAAGCTCCCCATGACCTCACGAACCTTGGCGTCATCGCGGCCGAGGCTCAGGTAGAGGAAGCGTTCGAAATTGCTGGAAACCTGAATGTCCATCGAAGGCGCGAGGCTGGGCTCGACCTTGGACACGCGGTAATCGCCAGTGGTGAACAGGCGGTAGAGGATGTCGTTCTGGTTGGTGGCGACCTTAAAGCTGTGGATCGGCACGCCCATTTTCTGGAGCAACCAACCGGCAAGCACATTGCCGAAGTTGCCGGTGGGCACCACAAACTCGGTCTCGGCACGGGTCGTGGCCGGCAGCCGCAGATAGGCGTAAAGGTAGTAAACGCACTGTGCGAGCACACGGGCCAGGTTGATCGAATTGACCGCAGAGAGCCGATGGCGCAGGCGGAATTCCTGGTCGGCAAAGAGATCCTTCAACGCAGACTGTGCGTCGTCGAAGCTGCCGTCGATCGCGATGGCAAAAACGTTATCCGCCCCGGTGCAGGCCATCTGGCGCTCTTGCAGCGGCGAGGTGCGACCCTCGGGATAGAGGATGAAGATGGCGGTGCCGGGCTTGCCGAGCAGTCCGTGGATGGCGGCGGAGCCGGTGTCGCCGGAGGTTGCGCCGAGGACGTTGATGGTCTGCCCGCGCGTCGCGCACTGGTGTTCGTAGAGGTTGCCGAGCAGCTGCAGGGCAAAGTCCTTGAAGGCCAGCGTGGGACCGTGGAAGAGCTCAAGAACGTGGGTGTTCTCGTCGAGCTTCACCAGCGGCGCGATGTCCGGGTGGCTGAAGGTCGTGTAGCTCTTGTTAATGATCGTGCGCAGCGTCTCGGGTTCGATGTCGGTCGCGAAGCGACGCATGAACTCGAAGCAGAGCTCGGCGTATCCGAGTGGCTCATACGAGGCAATCTCCTCCGCGGTGAACTGCGGCAGGGTCTCGGGCAGAAACAGGCCGCCGTCCGGAGCGAGCCCGGTGGCGACGGCATCGGAAAAGCCGAGAGGAGCGGTTTGGCCGCGGGTGGAGACGTAGAGCATCAGTCAGAAAACTTGGTCACAAAAGTCGCAAAAGAAGAACCGGCGTAAATCAGCTTTTGTGCCTTTTGTGGCGATTCAGATTCAGAGGTCTTCGAGCGCGAAGGTCTTGTGCGCGAGGCGGGCGGCCTCGTCGGCCTTATCCTGCTCGATGATCACCGAGATTTTGATCTCGGAGGTGCTGATGAGCTGGATGTTCACGCCGGCATCGGCGAGCGCGGCAAAGAGGTCGGCCGCGACGCCGGAGTGGGTCTTCATGCCGACGCCGACCACCGAAAGTTTGGCGATGTGTTCGTGGATGGCGACCTGCCCGCCGCCGACCTCGTCGAGCACGGGTATGAGAGCCTTCTGAGCCTTCGCGGTGTCACCCTGCGGAACGGTGAAGGTGAGGTTGGCGATGCCGTTGCGACCGACGTTCTGCACGATCATGTCGACGATGATATTGGCATCGGCAAGCGCGCGGAAGACCTTCGCGGCCGAGCCGGGCTTGTCGAGGATGTTGCTGACGATGACCTTGGCCTGGTCCTTGTCGACGGCGACGCCGCGGACGACGACTTTTTCCATGTAGGCGACTTCTTGTTTCACGATGGTTCCTGGGTTGTAGTTAAACGATGAGCGGACTTCGAAGATAACGCCATACTTGCTGGCGAATTCGACTGAGCGGGACTGCATGACTTTCGAGCCGGATGAGGCCAGCTCGAGCATTTCGTCGTAAGAGATTTCGGTGAGTTTCTTGGCGTCTTTGACGACGCGGGGATCTGCGGTGTAGACACCGTCGACGTCGGTGTAGATCTCGCACTTGTCGGCCTGGGTGGCGGCCGCGAGCGCGATGGCAGTGAGGTCGGAACCACCACGACCGAGTGTGGTGATGTGACCGTGGGAGTTGATTCCCTGGAAGCCGGCGACGATGACGACCTTGCCGGCCTCGAGGTCCTTGATGATGGGCGAGGCGTCGATCGTGGTGATCTTGGCCTTGGTGTGAAAGGTATCGGTCATGATGCCGGCCTGACCACCGGTGTAGGAAACCGCCGGCACGCCCATGGCGTGGAGAGCCATGGCGGTGAGTGCGATGGTCTCCTGCTCGCCTACCGAGAGGAGCATGTCCATCTCGCGCTCACTGGGGTGATCGCTGATGGATTTGGCACGGGCGATGAGGTCGTTGGTCACGCCTGCACGGGCGGACACGACGACGACAACCTGGTTGCCTTGGTCGACGGAGAACTTGATGCGTTCAGCGACCTTTTTAATACGTTCGACGTCACCTACTGAGGTGCCGCCATACTTTTGGACGATGCGGGACATGGAGGGAAAAATGGACGATGGGAGATGGGTGATGGCCGATGGGAATCAGAAATCGGCGATGCGCAGCAACACTGGGTCGGCGAGCACACAGTTGAGGCGCTTGAGGCGGGAGACGGTGGCGCGGATGGCCTTCTCGTTGCTCTCGTGAGTGGAGAGGATGAGCGAGGCGGCACCGGGGGTCCCGCCGGCGCGCTGGAGCACGCTGGCGATGCTGACATCGAGTTTGGCAGTGAGGCCAGAGATCTTGGCGAGCACACCGGCCTCGTCCTTCACCTCGAGGCGAAGGTAATAGCGAGAGCCGAGGTTCTCGGGTTTGGCGAGCGGCAGCTTGGGCAAGTTGACCTCGGGTAGCAGAGCGTTGCCGCGGGTGAGCAGCGTGGCGGCGTCGGCGATGTCGCTGATGACGGCGCTGGCGGTCGCGTCCTGACCGGCGCCGCGGCCAATGTAGATGGTTTCGCCAACCACGTCGCCGGTGACGGCCACCCCGTTGTAGACCTCGTGGACGTTGGCGAGCACCAGCGATTGCGGGAGCAACGCGGGGTAAACGGAAACGGAAAGCTCGCTGGTCTTGAAGTCGCGGAGGATGACGGCGAGGAGCTTGATCGAGTAGCCGTTGTCACGGGCGAACTCGAGGTCGAGCTGGGTGAGTTGGGTGATGCCCTCGACGAGCATCTGCTTGGTGGAGACCCAGGTGCCGTGCGCGAGGTAGGCGAGAATGGAAGCCTTGTGGGCGGTGTCCCAACCTTCGACGTCGAGGGACTCGTCGGCCTCGGCATAACCGAGCGCCTTGGCTTCGCCGAGGATCTGCTGGTAGCTGAGCCCCTCGCGATCCATTCGAGTGAGGATGTAATTGCAGGTGCCGTTAAGGATGCCGTAGATGCGGCCAAAACGGTTGGCGACCAGACCCTCGCGAAGGGACTTAATAATCGGGATACCGCCCGCAACGGAGGCTTCAAAGAAGAAGTGACCACCGTGCTTGCGAGCTGCGGCGAAGACCTCTGGACCATGGTCACAGATGAGGGCCTTGTTGGCGGAGACGACGGTCTTGCCGGCGCGCAGGGCGGCGAGCGTGATCTCCTTGGCGAGGGTGGTTCCGCCGATGAGTTCGCAAACGATCTGGATGTCGGGATCGGTGGCGATTGAGAGCGGGTCTGTGGTGAGCTTGGAGGCGGGCAGCTTGACGGCGCGCTTCTTTTTGAGATCGCGGACCGAGGCACGGGCGAGCACGAGCTTGGCACCGAGGCGGGACTCGAGGTCGGCACGGGAGCGTTCGATGTGTTTCCACACGCCCTGACCGACGGTGCCGAGACCGCAGATGCCGATGTTGATGACGGGGAGAGACGATTTGCTCATTGGTGGGAAAGTGGTGACGCCGATTCGGCGGATTTTTTGCTGAAGCGATGCTCGGTGCCGTTGAGCAGTCGCTTGATGTTGGCGCGGTGCAGGAAGATGACAAACACGCCGAGAACGATGGCGAGACCGAGCACGGGAACGGGCTTGTGCAGCAGCCAAGCGGCCAGCGGAATCGCGACGGCAGCGACAATCGACGCCAGCGAAACGATCCGCGATGTGAAGAAGGTGAGCAACCAAACGGCCAATCCGATTAGTGTGACCAGCGGCATCAGCACAACCAGACCACCCGCGGAGGTCGCGACGCCCTTGCCTCCCTTGAAGCGGGTGAAGCAGGAGAAGCTGTGGCCGATGACGGCTCCGGTGAGTCCTGCGAGCTGCAAGCCCACGGTGTGATCGGAAGCGGCCAGAAAGAGAGGCCAACCCGCGGCGGCGGCGCCTTTGAGGGCGTCGAGTGCGAAGGCAAAGTTACCGGCCCGTTTGCCCTTCTTTCCGAACTTTTCGCCGAGGACGCGTTTAACGTTGGTCGCGCCGGGACTCTTGCTGCCGTGCTCGAAGATGTTGATCCCATGAGCGCGCGCGACGAGGTAACCAAAGGGCAAGGCGCCCAAGAGGTAACCGGCGGAGGCGGCAATGGAGAGCGGGATCAACATGGGGAGCCGGGGTCAGGGAATGTCCGCGAAACAGACACTCCCCCACCCGCTCAGAGCTGGATGAACTTGGCCTGCTTAATGGCGGGGTTGTTCTTGATTTCTTCGCGAGCGGCGGCGCTCGGTTCGTGGTCGACGCGCACCACCATGTAGGCGGTGCCGCCGGGCGTGAGACGCGAGAGCGACATGTCGGCAATATTGACCTTATCCTTGCCGAGCAGGGTGCCGATCATACCGACCATGCCGGGTTGGTCGTTGTTCTCAAGCACGAGAAGTTTGCCCTCGGCGGCGACCTCAACCTCGCGGCCGTTGATGCCGACGATACGGGGCTCGTTGGTCTTGCCAGTGAAAGTGCCCTCGGCCGAGAAGACCTCGCCGGAAGGGGTGATGGCCTCGACCCGCATAAGCTCGGTGTAGTCGCAATCACTGCTGCTCTTCACGACCTCGAACTGCACACCGTAACGCTGGAAGGCGGAGGGGGCGTTGACGAGGTTGACGTCGTCGCCGGAAATGCGTTTGAGGAAGCCGAACTGGATCGAACGGGTGATGGCGTTGGCGTCGAGATCAACGATCTTGCCAAAGTAGGTGACGCGCATGGTGGCGAGTTGCTTCGGAGCCACCTGCTGGACGAGGGTGCCGAGCTTGGTGCCGAGATCGAGGTATGGACCGAGAACCTTGGCGGTGGCGGCGTCCATCGAGGGCATGTTGACGGCGTTACGGACGGCGCCGGTGTTGAGAAGATCGGCGATTTGCTCGGCGACCTCGATACCGACGGACTCTTGGGCCTCGGCAGTGGAGGCGCCAAGGTGAGGGGTCAGGACAACGTTGGGCAGTTTGCGCAGTTCGCTTTCTTTGGAGAGCGGCTCGTCTTCGTAAACGTCGAGACCGGCGGCGGCGACATGGCCGCTTTTCAGGCCTTCGAGGAGGGCAGCCTCCTTGATGATGCCACCACGGGCACAGTTGAAGAGACGGACACCCTTTTTACACTTCGCGAGGGCGGCCTCGTCGATCATGTATTTGGTGTCATCGGTCAGAGGCATGTGGACCGTGATGTAGTCGGCCTGCGCGAGCAGTTCATCGAGGGTTACGCCTTCGACGTTCATGGCCTTGGCGCGGCTGGGCGCGAGGTAGGGATCGTAGGCGACCACCTTCATGCCGAAGGCGATGGCGCGTTTGGCGACTTCGCCGCCGATACGGCCCATGCCGACGATACCGAGGGTCTTCTGGTAGAGCTCGACGCCGCTGAGGGTCTTGCGATCCCAGCGACCGGCCTGCATGGAAGCGCCGGCTTGGGCAACCGGACGGGCGCCGCAGAGGATGTGGGTAAAGGTCAGCTCAGCAGTAGCGATGGTGTTACCCGTGGGGGTGTTCATCACGACGACACCACGCTCGGTGGCGGCCTCAACATCGACGTTGTCCACGCCAACGCCGGCACGACCGACGACCTTCAGAAGGGGGGCGGCGGCGAGCACTTCCTTGGTGATCTTGGTCTCGGAGCGCACTGCGATAGCGTGCACGTCCTTAACAAGTTCGATGACCTGCTCAGGAGTAGAGCCGTAGGCCTCTACCACTTCAAAGCCCGCCTGCTGGCGCAGGAAGGCGACTCCTTTGGGTGAGATCTTATCGGCAACGAGGATTTTCATATCGGGAAAAATAGCTGATCAGCGAATAACACCGTCCGAGGCCAAGCAAGGAAAAGCTGAGGGCTCGCCAGCGGGTCGCGCAAACGGCATGCAGGTGTCATGTCGTCCGAGCGAATCGCCCGCCAATTTGCCTTCATCATCGAAGCCGACCGCCTGAAAGAGGTCTTCCGGCAAACCCTGCTGACCCAAAGTCGGCGTCCCGAAAACGATGCCGAGCATTCCTGGCATATTTGCCTGATGACCTTGGTGCTGGCCGAGCATAGCAACGTGCCGGTCGATGCCCTGCGGGTGCTCAAGATGCTTACCATTCACGACTTGGTCGAAATCGACGCAGGAGACACCTATGCCTACGATACCGCGGGCATGTCCGATCAACACGAACGCGAATGCGTGGCCGCCGACCGGATTTTCGGTCTGCTACCCGATGATCAGGCCACCGAATTCCGCGCCATCTGGGACGAATTTGAGGCCCGCGATACGCCCGAAGCCAAATTTGCCGCGGCCATGGATCGGATCCACCCGATGTTGCTCAACATACTGACCCAAGGCGAAAAATGGCGCCAACACGGGGTCAGTCTGCCCAAGGTCATCGCCCGCAACGAGCACGCCAAAGATGGTGCGGCGGCGGTATGGGCTCACGCGGTCGAGTTGCTCAATCAAGCCGTAGCCGAGGGATACCTGCCCGCCAAATAAGACTGTCCGCTGGCGCTCAGCTCAGATCTCGCAAGGACCCGAAGTCCGGATCGTTGAGTCGCTTGTAGGTCCGCACGATCATGCCATCGGTCAGACCAGCCAGCCAGTCGCAGATACGGCGGGCCTTCCCGGCTTCGGTATTCTCCAGGTCAATCAGTCGCCCGACCTGCGGAGGGAGAATGTTGATCACTCGTTCGCCGCGATCAACGTAGTTTTCCCAGCATGACTTCCAAAGGGCAAACATCACCCGGCGCGCCTTGAACTCGATTTGCTGCAACTGCGGGCTCTCGAAGATAATGTCGTTGGCCATATCCTTGTAGAAAGTAGCCTCACCCTCCGCTTCCGGCGCCACGACCAATTCATAACGATAGCGATTGGTGACACCACTCATGAAGTTGCTCCGCTCGCGCAAGCGGCAGGCTTGGATAAAACTCCCGATCTTTCCTGAAAAAACCTGTTCCAAGCGGTCTCCACGAATCGCCTGAATCAGTGTATCCAGATACTGCTGACGCGCGGAATCAACCGCCTGGCCGCCCGCCCAGGCTTCAACGCGCTCAATGGTCAGAAAGCCCGCTTTCACACCGTCGACGATGTCGTTCAGCGAATAGGCCGCATCGTCCGCCCAGTCCATGATCTGACACTCGACGCTCTTAAAACTATTCAAGGCCTCGCCCTCGTGCAGCTCAGCGGGGATCACCGCTCCACCAAACACAAAATCGCGATAGGTCACCTGCGGGTCGTAGAGGAAATGATTACGGGGCACCTCCTGAAACTCACGGTAGAGCTTTTTGTATTTCAGGACACCGTCGACCAAAGCACGCGTCGGCTGCATGCCCCGGACACCGCTCTCGTTTTGATACATGGTTTCCGTCAGCAGGTGCAGAGTCTGCGCGTTGCCCTCAAATCCGCCGTGCGGTTTCATGAGTTCCTGCAACGTCCGCTCTCCGGAATGCCCGAACGGAGGATGCCCGAGATCATGGGCCAAACTCACCGCCTCCACCAAATCGGAATCAATAAAGAACTCCTCCGACAATACCCCGCCGCGAACCCGCAAAAACTGACAGATCGAACGGCTGATTTGCGCAACCTCCATCGAATGCGTCAGACGCGTGCGATAAAAATCATACTCGCCCGATAGAAACACCTGGGTCTTGGACTGCAGTTTCCGGAATGCATGCGCATGAATCACTCGGTCGCGATCGACTTGAAACAGGGTGCGATAATCCGGTTTACGCCCGCCGCTCAGGATTTCGCTGTCAAAGTCGTTGTAGAATAGATTGGTCATTTCGACGGGGAGAAACCGCACACAAGGGCATCGAACTCTCCGGCGCAAATCCGAACCAGCGCTCGACCAAGATCAGCAAATCACCCAACCTGCACGCCGTGCCCTCACATTTTTCCGCCACCCGGATCGGCCCCTTCTCTCTGGAGTGGGCTGACGACAGACTCCTCGGCTCGCGCCTGCTGGAGTCGGCCATTGAGCCGGCGGCCGCCAGCGCCGCCCCCGCCCCCGGCTGGGTGCTGGCGATTGCTCAACGACTGCAGGATCACCTCGCCGGTCAGCCCCAGAACTTTTCCGACCTGCCCTTCGACTTTGAAACGGTAACGCCGTTCCAAGCCGACGTCTACCGGGCCGCCTTGCAGGTCCCATCCGGCGAAACCCTTGCCTATGGCCAGCTCGCCGAAGTCATGGGTCGCCCGCGCACCGATAGCCGGGCCGTCGGCACCGCGTTGGGACGCAATCCCTGGCTGATCCTCGTGCCCTGTCATCGCTTTATCAGCGCCCAGGGACACCTGACCGGATTTTCCGCCCCCGGTGGTATTTCCACCAAACTCCAATTGCTGCAACTTGAAGGCGCACTGCTGCCGGCCGCTTAAACCTCATTATTCCGCCCCATGTCGAACGTCACCATATCCGCCGCAACACTGGAGACTCTGGAACGCCGAGCCCGCGCCGCCGCCGAACACGCCTACGCACCCTACAGCGAGTTTTCAGTCGGCGCCGCCGTGCTGACCGATACCGGGAAAATAGTAACCGGCGCCAATGTCGAAAACGCCTCGCTCGGCTTGTGCAATTGTGCCGAACGCACCGCGGTTTTCGCCGCCGCCTCGGGCGGGGCCCGCAATCTCACCTGCGTAGTCATCTACACGCCCACGCCCTCCCCGACTCCGCCCTGCGGCGCGTGCCGTCAGGTCATCAACGAGTTTGGTCCGCATGCGCGCGTGATCTCGGTCTGCGATTCCCAAGATCGCATTGATACGACTTTGGACGCGCTGCTGCCCGGGGCTTTTGGCCCGGGCAACCTCGACGACTAAATCACTCCGCCGGTCCGGCGAAGTAATCGCGAACCATTGCGGCCACTTGATCGGCCGGAACCTCGTGTTCACTGCGATCACCGAGGTCTCGGATCTTGACCACGCCGCGCGCGAGCTCGTCGCCACCATAGATCAGGGCGAGCTTGGCGCCCGACTCGGCGGCGGCTTTGAACTGTTTGCCGAAAGCGAGATCCTTGAGCGGATATTCCACCCGGAATCCAGCGGCACGAAGTGCACCGATATCGCCGAACGCCGCTCGACGCTCCGCCTCGCCACCGATGACCACATAGACATCGGTGCCTTGCGCGAGGTCGGGCATCAAACCGCGTTGTTCTAGCAGGAGGGCAAACGTCATATCGCCCATGCCAAAACCAACCGCAGGCAGATCCGCGTAGCCGAGTTTTCCGACCAGATTGTCGTAACGACCGCCGCCGGCCAAGGCCCGCAACTCGCCCTTACGATCAAAGGCCTCAAATACAAATCCGGTGTAATAGGCCAGACCACGCACCACCCCGAGATCGACTTGGATAAAATCTTTCAGGCCCATCGCATCGAGATTCGCCAAGAGACGGCGCCATTCGACAAGCCGTGCAGCCAGCTTGTCCGAACCCGCGTCGCTCAAAACGGACTCCAGTTCAGGCAGGGACTTGATCGCGAGGAAGGCCAACACCTTGGCCTTCAGATCTGCCGGCAGTTCGCCAAATTGTTCGGTGTAAACCTTGAACGCATCGTCCCCGTGTTTTTCAAAACGATCGACCGCGCCGAGCACCGCGCGAATACGGGCATCATCCAGACCAAGCGTCTCCAAATAAAAGAACCACAGGTTGCGATCACTGAGCCGAACATAGAAATCGTCGGCGGTCAGACCAAAGCCAGCCAGACATTGCACCAGCAGCGAAATCAACTCGGTTTCGGCTTCAATGCCGGCCTCGCCAAAGATGTCGGCATTGAGCTGAAAGAAACAGCGGCCACGACCTTTTTGCATGCGCTCGTAGCGATAAAACTCGGCGATGCTATACCACTTGATCGGACGCTTCAGCGCATTGGCCTTGGCGCCGACCATGCGGCAAACCGTGGGGGTCATCTCAGGACGCAACGCGACTTCACGTCCACCTTTGTCGGTGAAGTTAAACAACTGGCCTTCGATCTCGTCGCCTGACTTCGTTTTGTAGAGCTCCAATGACTCGAGCACGGGGGCGTCGTATTCCTGAAACCCGAAGGCGGTGGCCGTCTGTCGCCAGAGGCGGAAGATATGATTCCGACGCGCCAACGCGTCGGGATAGAACTCACGGAAACCGGGCAGGGACTGGAACTGGGCCATAAAACCGCAGACCTTGAAAATCCTCGGGCACAAGGGCGAACCGAAAAAACGAAACCGGTGCACTCAGTGCCGCCGGTGCGCAAAAAAGCCGGGCCCAATCGGGCCCGGCTGAAGTCGGGGACGCCTGCGGCGAAGCAGAGCAGTTATCAGAGTTGAGTAATATCCAGCTTCTTGAGCATTTGCTTAAGAATCTTGCCGGACTTGAACTTAACGACGGCACGCTCGGGAATGACCACCTCGGCGGTGGGCTTGTTCGGGTTACGGCCGATGCGCGACTTGCGACGCTGCACCTCAAGCACGCCGAAGTTACGCAACTCAACGTTGCGGCCTTCAGCCAGGGCCTTCATAATAATGTCCAACGTCATTTGAACGGTGGCCACGACTTCCTTTTGGGGGAAACCGGTTTTCTCGTAAATCTCCAGGACGATCTCTCGTTTGGTCAGGTTGGCAGGCATGGTTGTGTTTCGTTAGTGGTTTTAGGTGAGGGCTATTGGCTAAGTTATTTGCAAATCAAAGATTACGTCAAATGAGTTGGAGACAAATTCCTAAATATTTCCAGATTATTTTTTGTAATGCACTGGTTTATAGATGTTTAATATTTTTTTGATAGAATAGATTCTCTTTGGCTTCCCGTTCGTGGACCGGCTTCCACGATGAAAAGTTCCCTTGATCATTAACCAGCATAAGATTGCGTCCCGCGCTTGCCAAGCCCGACCGAGCAGACTCCCCTGCTGGGTTCCCGCACGATTTCCACCATGCCAGATCCAGTAGCCGTCAATTCCATGTTTGCCCGCATCGCCCGTCGTTACGACGTCGCGAACCGTCTGCTGAGCGGTGGCACGGACATCTGGTGGCGTCGCCGGCTGGTTGCCGAGGTGCGCAGAGCGGAACCGCGTGATGTGTTGGATCTGGCCACCGGGAGTGGCGACGTAGCCTTTGCGTTGGCTCAGGCACTACCCGCCGGCACCCCCATTACCGGGATGGATTTTTGCCAACCGATGCTGGATGAAGCCATGACCAAGCAGGTCGCCCGGGGGGATTCCCCAGCGATTACCTTCCGTCAAGGCGACGGTATGAATCTGCCCTTGGGCAACGCCCTTTTCGATGCAGTCACCGTGTCTTTCGGACTGCGTAACATGGCGGACCGCAATCAGGCCCTGACCGAAATGCATCGCGTGCTTCGTCCGGGCGGTCGCGTGTGCGTGTTGGAGTTTTCACAACCCCAACGCTGGTTTCGCCCGTTCTACTATTTCTACCTCAAGCATATTCTGCCGCACATAGCAGGCTGGGTTACCGGTGATCGTCAGGCCTACCATTACTTATGCGGATCGATCGAAGATTACCCCGATCATTTGGCCATGAGCGACGAACTAAGCCGCGCAGGATTTGATGACGTGAGTGTCATCCGGTTCACTTTCGGCATAGTGGCGCTTCACATCGGCCTGAAAGCCGGAAACCCGAAATGACCAGCCATCGCTGCAAGCGATAGAGGTGGCCTGTGATTAGTTAAAGGACTTGCCGCAGCCGCAGGTGCTTTGGGCATTGGGGTTTTTGATTTCAAACCCCTTCCCCTGCAGCCCGTCGTCAAAATCGATTTCAGTTCCATCAAGATAGGCGAGGCTAGCCGGATCAATCACCAGCCGGACCCCTTCGCTTTCAAGACTCGCATCATCGGCCTTCGGATCGTCGAACGACATCCCGTATTGGAAGCCCGAACACCCCCCAGACTCGACCAAGACACGCAGTGGACGTCCCTCGGCGGAATGTTCTTTTTGCATGACGCGCACTTGGGCGGCTGCTCGCGGAGTCAATGTAATCATGCCCTAATTTCAACCCCGCGTCTTCGGCTGTCAACCTGTGTAGCAACTTCCATGCTAGATAAGATTTCCCCGCTTGCCAGCCGCCCCAGCACCAGCATGCTCCCGCCTTAGTGGCCTCTATCAAACACATCTTTAACGAGCTGCATTACGAGATGATTCGCACCATCGCTGAAGGCGGCATGGGCGTTGTCTATCAAGCACTCCAACGCGGAGCCGGGCAATTCAAGAAGGTCGTCGCAGTCAAGCTGATCCGGGAGGAATACTCCACCATACCGGAGTTCCAAAACAACTTTATCGGCGAAGCCCGCCTTGTGGCCGACCTGATTCATACCAACATCGTCCAGACCTACCACCTTGGCCAGATCGGCGGGCAATACTTCATGGTCATGGAATATGTAAACGGTGTGAACTTGGAGCAATTCCTCGATCACCACCGTCAACATAACCGGAAGGTGCCGATTGATCTGGCCGCCTTCATCATCTCTCGTATCGCCCGCGGACTGACCTACGCTCATCAGAAATGCGACGCCGACGGCGATCATCTGGGAATCGTTCATCGTGATATCGGAGCCAAAAACATTATGTTGGCCTTCGAGGGCGACGTGAAGCTCACCGACTTCGGCATAGCGAAGGCCATGAACCTCATGTATAATGAGGAAGGACAGGTCGTCGCCGGCAAAGATGAATACCTCTCCCCCGAGCAAGCCACCTGCGCGATTACCGACGCCAGGGCTGACATCTTCCCCCTGGGAATTGTCCTCACGGAAATCCTATTGGGTTATAATATTTTCCGGGCCCCAGATCGCCTGGATTCACGTCGTAATATTCTGGAATTACCCATTCCACAATTCGCGACGTTGCGAGCCGACATCGATCCCAAACTCGAAGCAATTATCCAAAAAGCCCTGCAACGGGATCGCGATAAACGCTACTCTTCGGCGAGCGAGATCCTCCACGATCTGGAAGTTTATCTCTATAGCGATGGCTACGGCCCGACCAATGAAAAGCTCGGCGTATACCTGCAGGAGCTGATGCGTTGATCGTTTCAGGCAAGGCCCCCCTCCCCCGCCCCAGGGAATTATCAAACCCATGAGCGGACCATCATTTAGTCAGGACCTGCGACAGCGACAAACCCAGTCGCTGGTGCTTGCTCCCCAGCTGCGCCAATCCCTGAAAATCCTTCAGGTGGCTGCGCTGGATCTACGGTCTGTCATTCAGGAAGAACTTCAGGCCAATCCGACCCTGGAAGAGCTTTCCGGCGACGGCGTGAGCCTCGACGAAGAGCGTGATAGACTGTCGGCCAATGAAGAGTCCTCGGCCAACGACAGCGCGGACCAAGCCGATTCAGGCTCCGACACCCTCGATTTCAGCAAGGAATTCGAAATTCTGGGCAAGCTGGATGAAGACTGGCGCGACCACATGTCGCAGGCGGGCGGCTCGCAACCCTACACCTCGGAGGACGCGGAGAAGCGCCAGCATTTCTTCGATTCACTCGTCGCCGAAACCTCCTTACAGGAACACCTCCTGCGTCAGGCGGATCTGGATGAACTTGATAATCAAGTCAGAGCCGCGCTTGAGCATCTGGTCGGGGATCTCGACGAACGTGGCTTCATCAACCAGACCGCGTCAGACCTCGCCCTGCAGGCGGGCCTGCCGCTGGACTCCATGCAAACTGCCGTGGCGTTGCTCAAAACCTTCGAGCCCGCCGGCATTGGCGCCCGCGATTTGACCGAGTGCCTGCTGCTACAACTCCAAGCCAAGGGCCGTGGAGACTCGCTGGCCTGCCGGATCGTTCGCGACCATTTTCAACTGCTGACAAGACGGCGCATCCCCGAAATCGCCCGCAAGACCGGCGTCCATGTCGACGATGTTCAGGATGCCATTGAAGAAATCGGCTCCCTAGATCCAGCCCCGGGCCGCAAATATGCGGAAGACAACAACCGGGTCGTGGTGCCGGACGTGATTGTCGAAAAGGACGAACAAGAATGGAAAATTATTCTCAACAGCGACTACATCCCCCGCCTGCGCATCTCCAATACCTACCGGGAAATGATCGCGCGCGGCACCATCACCAAGCAGGAAAGAGATTACCTGCGCGAACGCATCCGCTCGGGTAAGTTCATCATCAATTCCATTGAGCAGCGCCAGCAAACCATCGAGCGCATCACCCGTGAGATCATCAACGTTCAGATCGAGTTTTTCGAAGAGGGTGTGTCCAAACTCAAACCGCTCACCATGACCCAGATCGCCGACGCGGTCGGCGTGCACGAAACAACGGTCAGCCGGGCCATCGCCAATAAGTTCATAAAAACTCCCCACGGAGTCTTTGACCTGAAGTATTTTTTCACGCCCGGTTATGCCGCCAGCAGTGGCGAGTCGGTTTCCAATACCAGCGTGAAGGAGATGATCAGCGATTTGATCGCGGTCGAGGATCGCAGCCACCCATTTAGCGATCAGGACATCGTGGTTAAGCTCAAGGACAAGGGCATCAACATCGCCCGGCGCACCGTGGCAAAATATCGCGAAGAGTTGAACCTGCTGCCCAGCAACCTGCGCAGGGAATACGTCTGATATTCCCCTCGTGGGAATATTTTAACACTCATCCAAACCGGATGGGACTGTCGCAGATCAACCGATCAGGACTGAACCAAACGTCCGCCCAGCACCCGGGTAACGGCAAGCTCATCCGGATCAATTTCAGGATCGGTCATCTTGCCCAAATGGATGATGTTCAACTCCCGATTTGTGCAATCCATGATCGCCTTGCGGACCAGACCGCTCAGCTCCTGATAGTTGCCACGCCAGAGCTGTTTGACCAACCAGGCCAAAGCCATCGGATGGATCGAACGCACCCGATAGGCGGGAAAAATCGCGGTGAGATCCATCAGGAATTTGCGAACCAAGGGCTCGATATCATCCCGACGTTCACGCAATGGCGGCACCCGCACCACCGCGGGCATGACAAAAAGAAGTTCTTCGATAAAGGGACAATCCAAGGACTGACCGTTTTCATCACATTCAGTGGCCGCAAACACCAGACGCAGCGGGCGATCCCGATCACGCCGGCGTCGGGCCATACGCAAATATTCAATCAACTGGCTCTGTTGATTGGCAGGCAGACGCTCGACGTCCGGCAGGAAAAACGTCCGGGGCGCACCTTCATTCAAACGATCCAGAGAGCAGGCATTGGCCAGACCCTCGGTGGTAATGTCATGATGCGATAAAATAACCGGATAACCGCTCGGGTCGCCCGACATAGCCTGATATTCGCGGGCCAGGAGCTCGAACTCCGTTCCCGTTTCTCCACGTAAAATAACTCCGAGGGGATCTTGGCGGGCCCGCCAAAGCTGACTGAGCACTCCCCGCATTTGCGGGCTGCGGGAAATAACGTGCAACGGACGATAATTACACTCCTCAACCGCCCAGGGAATCGCCGATCCGGAAGCAGTGTCCGGCGCCGGCATCTTGGCTGCCTGATCCAGCATACGCCGCAATGAATCAAGCGCACGACGAGGATTGATAGGCTGCAAGAGAACCTCGTTCAAACCGCGCGAAAACAACGGCAACACATCGTCAACCTGCTCGCGGGCAGCAAGCATCAGAATACGTGTATCCGGAGAAAGCCGACGAACCGCATTAACCAAAGATCCGGGATCCTTGTCCTTGCTGGCAGTGACCGCCGCATAGGTCAGCACGCAAAGCTGACAGGAGCGGGAGGTCAGCACACGCTGAACCTCATCCGCGTCCGGGCAGGCAGCCACATGGGCACCTATATCGGTGAGCAGAAGAGAGAACAGGCTGCGTAAGCTGGCATCGGGAATGCAGACAACGACGTTGGGCGACATGCCAAGGAAGAAGGGAAAGGCTGGGGACTTAGTCTATTCATAACGCCCCCAATTATTGTTTTAATAAGGCCTGCCGCGGAAAAAACGCATGGGCTTGCCAGTGACAGGAACCGCCGGTGCCGGCTGCTCAGCTGCAGCGGACTTCTCGGACTCGGATTCCTTGGCATCAACTGCCGCCTCGACCATTTCCGCCTGAACCGCAACTGCGACCGGGACTGAAACGGGACGCTCGCCGGACGAAGGCAACTGAGCCAGGGTCTCGGGCGTGAGGTGCTTCATAGTCATGTTGGTGACCATGCGGGTTGACGCCATATTGGCTTTGTCTCCAGCAAGGATCAGCAAAACAAGCTGTTCAGTCCGGCGGAGCAACAGCCAGCGCTCAGAGAAGCGCAGGACGTAATCATCGCAGGGGAGAAAGTTTTCATCCATGGTCTCATACATCGCGGTAATACGACGTTGAGCATCCGCAAAGACTTCCGGGGTTATAAAAGCCGGCATGCGGTTGACATAGATGTGGCCCTCAAAACCAAACAGGCAGACGCCTTCAATGCCGGGCAAATCCAGAATATTGTCGAATAATTTACTGATTTCCATGGGGATGGGTAGTTTAGGATTGAGAGATAATCTGACGCATCTGGGCAATGACTTCCGACACCCGAGCCCGGTTGTTGAGGATAACCCCGATGGCACCGCCATCAAGTGGCATGCTGACCACCGTCAGCGATTTACCCTGAATGTGAGCCTCGTTAAACCCCTCTAATCCCAGAGATTCACCGATGAGACCGGCGACCTGCTGGAAGTAAATGAGCACATTGGCTAGCACATCGACCTCGTTCCCTTCCTGCACAAGCACATCTCCTGCTTCCGAACAATGGACGTAGCCCAGAACATGAGGAGACTGCATTATTTGTTGAACCGCCGTGTTGTTTGGCATGGCTGATAAATTTGTTTTCACGCAATAACCTACTTGCAGCTCCCATGCCAATTCCGGCCAATATTATTCATATTACCGCTTCGGGTATGCGTTTAATTCATAGTTGAAGATTCGCAAACCCAACAGGACCACCGTGCACCAAGTCCGTTTTCACCTTTGACAGTGCCATAGGGGAATCGTTACGTCACACGCCCAATCGCAAGGCGGTTATCTAATTAAAAAACAACACCATGGCTTCGTCCCTTCTCGGCTACTTTTCCAACGACATCGGCATCGACCTCGGCACCGCCAACACCTTGGTCTACGTGAAGGACAAGGGCATTGTTTTGCGTGAGCCGTCCGTGGTGGCCCTGGATACCCAAAGCCGCAAGGTCCGTGCCGTTGGTGACGAGGCCAAGCGCATGCTCGGCCGCACCCCGGGTAACATCACCGCGATCCGCCCCATGAAGGACGGTGTCATCGCCGACTTCGATGTCACCGAGGCGATGCTCAAGTATTTCATCCGCAAGACGCACAACAACGCGTTTCGCATCGCCCCCCGCGTCGTCATCGCCATCCCCTCCGGCATCACCGAAGTGGAACGCCGGGCGGTCAAGGACTCCGCAACCCATGCCGGTGCCCGCTACGTGCACATGATTCCCGAGCCCATGGCCGCCGCCATCGGAGTCGGCCTGCCCATCGACGAACCCGCGGCCAACATGATCGTCGACATCGGCGGCGGCACCACCGAAATCGCCATCATCTCCCTTTCCGGCATTGTATTCAGCAAATCCATACGAGTGGCCGGCGACGAACTCGACAGCGCCATCGTCAACTACATGAAGCGCGCCTACAACCTGCTCATCGGAGAGCGCACCGCCGAAGAGATCAAAGTCCGCGTGGGATCGGCTTATCCGCTGGATGAGGAGCTCACCATGGAGGTCAAGGGACGCGACTCGGTCGCCGGTCTGCCGAAAACCATTCACATCACCTCGCAGGAAATCCGCGAGGCGCTCAGCGATCCGATCGCATCCATCGTTGATGCGGTCCGCTCCACACTTGAACGCTGCCCCCCCGAGCTTTCCGCCGATCTGGTGGACCGTGGTTTTGTGATGGCGGGAGGCGGCGCGCTTATCCGCGGCATCGACCGCTTGCTCAGTGAAAAAACCGGCCTGCCCGTGATCGTGGCCGATGATCCCCTTTCGGCCGTGGCCAACGGCACCGGCGCGGTTCTCGACGATCTCAATTGGGTGCTGGAAAACGTTTGAAACTAACGGCATCGCCGCCGCCGAAGCGACGCGTGGAATAAAGGCTCGCCGACCGGACCTGATTCAACCGACCTTCGCCAACCGTGCAGTCACCCCGTATCGATCAAGCCCGACCCTACCTGACCCTGGGCATTGTCCTGCTCGTCTGGCTGGTTGTCCCCACCCTGCTGAAGCGGGTCATGCGGGTAAGTTTCTACGAATTGCAGGCACCGGTTGAAATCAGCATGTCCTACCTGCGGGACCTGCAGGAATTCTGGGCCTTAAAGACCCGCCCAAAAAACGAAATCATCGAAGCCGCCCGTGATCAGGCGCGTGGACTCGGGGCCGCCTACGAAATCACCCTGCAGGAAAACACCGCGCTTCACGAGGAGGTATCACGGCTCGAAATGTTACTCCGGCTCCCCAGCCAACCGGCCTACCGTTCCGAACCAGCCCGGGTGGTATTGAGGGATTTCAGCGCCTGGTGGCAGCGCATCACCATCCGCAAGGGCTCGGCACAAGGGATCACGGTCGGATCTCCGGTCATCTACGCGGGCGGCGTTGCCGGTCGGGTGACGGAAGTCCACGCCTACACTTCGGTGGTTGAGTTGATCAGCAGTCCCGGTGTGCGCATAGCCGCGACCTTTGAAGGCGACAGCAGACCGATCAGCTATCAAGGCGGGATCAACCCGCCGTTCGTGTCGCCTCAAGGCCGCATCGAATTCGTGCCTTTGGATTTGTTCGCCACTCCGGCACAACCCCGCCGCCTAGTCACCTCGGGCCTGGGTGGCGTGTTCCCCGCAGGGCTGGCGTTGGGCCGGATCATGTCGCTTGAGACCGATACCGACGGTCTGTTCAAAACCGGGCGGGTGCAACTCGACCCGCGGCTCAGCCAGCTGAGTGAGGTCACCGTTTTGGTTCCGCTTCCCACCGCGCCATGAGCCCGGTAATCCGACAGTTTTGCGTGGTCTCAACATGCGCCATCGGATTGGCGTTATTGGTTCGCGGACTCAACCATCACCTTGCCTCTTGGCAATTGAACCTGAGCATCGGAGGCCTGTTGATCGCACCGGCAGCCCTGCGATTGCATTCCAAGACGGCGCTTTTCTCGGCGTTTGCAACCGGACTGGCGCTGGATGCGGCCACCCCGGTTCCTTTCGGGGAAAACGCCCTGTTGATGCTGGCCGCCACCACCCTCGTGTTGGGAGCACGTCACCGCATTCCCCGCGAGGAACTCTCTGTAGGCATCGCTGTCGCCATCGTTATCAATCTACTGCTTTTTTCCGCCCGAACTTTCCTGCACATGTCTGATTGGCCTGATCCGTCTTCCGGTTGGTTGCGGATCTTCAGCGATTTGGTCGCTTCGCAACTCTTTATCGCGGTGATCGCCCCGTGGTTTTTCGCCCTGCAACGCCACAGCCTGTTCTGGCTCGATGCGGACTATTCCGTCGCCCGCCCCGAACGCTATTAAGTCCCCAAGCCATGGCTGACATGCTCCTTCCCCGTCCCGGCGGCTTGGTCGAATCGCACCGCGGCTATGATCCCCGGGTCCGGATTTTCTACTTCGTCCTGGCAGGACTACTCCTGTTGTTGGCAACCGGTCTGGCCTATCAGCAGCTCTTCAGGACCAATTATTACAACGAAAGCGCCAAGGTTCAAAATCAACGCCGCATACTCATACCCGGTCCTCGTGGTAACATCTACGACCGCGAGGGTCGTATGCTGGTTGGTAATCGGGCGCGTTTCGCGGTCACTCTCTACCTGGATGAACTGCGCCCGGAGTTCCGCCGCGAATACCTGACCATTCGCAAAAACTACGCCGACGCCAACGACGTCAACGTCCCTTCCGCCGGTGAAATCGAGCGCATCGCCCGGCACTCCGTCGTCCAGCGTTACCTCAACATCGTCAATCGCATCCTCGGCCGTCGCGAGACCGTCAATTCGAGGGATCTCCACCGCCATTATCTCCAACAGCGGCTGCTGCCCTTCGTCCTGATCGAAGACCTTTCTCCGGAGGAATACGCCCGGCTGCTCGAACAGCTCCCGGTTACTTCCCCGCTCCAACTCTACACCTCGAGCACCCGGTCTTATCCCTACGGAGACTCGGCCGCGCATACGCTCGGCTATGTTTCGATCAATAGTTCAATCGAAGCCTCTGAAGATTTCCCAGGGTCGGATTTACGCACCTTCAAGATGAAGGGCGCCATCGGCCGAAACGGCCTGGAGGCCGAATTCGACGACCGCCTGCAGGGTGAAACCGGCGGTATCATCTACCGGGTGGACCCATCCGGCTACAGGGTGGAGCCACCCCTGGAACGTCGCGCTCCTGTGCAAGGTCACAACCTGACCAGCTCCATCGACATCGACCTGCAACTTGCCGCCGAAAAAGCCATGGGCGAGCTCGGTCTGGCCGGGGCCTGCGTTGCCATCGATGTGAACACCGGCGAAGTCCTCGCCCTCGCCAGCCTGCCCTCCTACGACCTCAACGATTTTTCTCCACGACTCGGTCAGTCCACCGCCACCAAAATCAACGACGACGGTGCGTGGCTTAACCGAGCACTCCAAGGCATCTACCCGCCGGGCTCGACCTTCAAGCTGGTCACCACCCTTGCCGGCCTGAGGGCCGGCACCATTACCCCGGACAGCGTAGTCGAGTGCACCGGAGTCTACAAAGTCGGTGGACGGCTTTTTGTCTGCCACAATCACCGGGACCGGGGGGATATCACGCTGACCCAAGCCATTGAGAAAAGCTGTAACACCTTCTTCTATCACTACGGTCTGGCAACAGGACCGGATGCCATTGCCGCCGAGGCACGCCGCCTCGGTCTTGATACGCCCACCGGAATCGAGCTTCCCCATGAATCCCGCTCCATGCTGATTCCTGACCCCCAGTGGAAAATGTCGCGACGCGGTGAACGCTGGTATGCCGGCGATACCGCCAACATGGCGATCGGTCAGGGCGACATCGGGGTAACCCCGCTCCAAATGGCCTGCTTCGTCGCCGGGCTCTCTCGTGGCCGCACTCATATCCAGCCGCATATCTTGCACGACCCAGCCCGCCCCGTGCAAAACCCGCCCCTGATCGGTTTGCCACCTGAAATCATCGCGCCGCTCTACGCCGGCATGAAGGCCGTCCCCCTCACCGGCACCGCTCGCATCATGAACACACCGTTCATGAAAACCGAGGGGCTGACCATTGCTGGCAAAACCGGCACCGCCCAAAAACGCACCGCCGAAGGCACACTTAACTTTGCTTGGTTTGTCGGCTACGCCCCCGTAGAAAACCCGCAAATCGCCGTTGTCGTCATGATGGAGGGCGACACCCCCGGTGAGGATACCGGTGGCGGCCGCTTCGCCGCACCGATCGCCAATGCTGTGCTCAAAGTCTGGAACGCCAAACTGGCCGCACCCGCCGGCGACATATCCGCAACCGCCCCCT
Organism: Opitutaceae bacterium; assembly: GCA_037969015.1. Lineage (GTDB taxonomy): Bacteria > Verrucomicrobiota > Verrucomicrobiia > Opitutales > Opitutaceae > JAUWBF01. Next base: position 10,188 of record JBBKWO010000008.1, on the reverse strand, counting down.
GATCCATGTGGCGCCGCACGGGCACGAGGATAACCCTTGCCCCCGCTCGCAACGCCAAGTCCTTTAAAACCACTCATGTCCTCCTCCTTTACCCGCGCCGACGGCCGTCAGACCGATCAACTCCGCAAAGTCTCCTTCGAAGCCAACATTGCTCCTCATGCGACCGGCTCCGTGCTCGTGTCCTTTGGCCAGACCCGTGTCATCTGCGGCGCGACTATCGAAAACAACGTCCCCAGCTGGATGAAACAGCAGCGCGTCCCCGGCGGCTGGCTCACCGCCGAGTATTCGATGCTCCCCTACAGCACGCACGACCGCAAACAACGCGACAGCAGCCGCGGCAAGGTCGACGGTCGCTCCATCGAAATCCAACGACTCATCGGACGCTCCCTGCGCGCGGTCATCGACCTCCAAAAACTTGGTCAAAAAACCCTTTGGCTCGACTGCGACGTTTTACAGGCCGACGGAGGCACCCGCACCGCCGCCATCACCGGTGCCTACGTGGCCGCCCGTCTCGCGGTGCAAAAGCTCCTTGATGAAGGCGCCCTCAAGGAAAACCCGCTCGGAGATTCCGTCGCCGCCATCAGCGTCGGCATCGTTGCCGGCCAGCCTCTGCTTGACCTCGCCTACGTCGAGGACAAGGACGCAGAAGTCGACGCCAACATCGTCATGACCGGCCAAGGCCGCTTTGTGGAAGTCCAGGCCAGCGGCGAAGAGGCCACCTACACGCCCGAGCAACTGCAAAGCTTGATCGCTCTCGGCCAGCAGGGCCTCAAACAACTTTCCGCCGCCCAAACCGCTTTCCTCAGCCAGCAGCTTTTAGGCAATCTCAAGCTCGGAGGACTCTAAACCCTGCGAGGCGCCGGCCCTCACCCCGCGCGCTTCAACTCATCCTTGAGCTCGCGGAACCGCCCGGCCTCGGCCGCCTGCACAAACCCTTCGGTCCGGCTTTTGAGCAGTTCCCAGCGCGCCCGGATTTGGCGGGCTTCCAGATCACTGACCTCTTGATCGGCCGCCGCCGCGGCTATCGTGCTCAACATATCGGCAAACTCCTGCACGATGCCACTGGTCACATGCATCAGCTCACCGGTGGGAGCCACCGCCTTGGGATTGGGGATATAAAAGCCGCCCGCCGACTCACAAACCCACTGCGCCAAACGCTTGTCGCCGGTGCTGCGGATGAGCTTTTCCAGCCGGTCCAAGGGATTATTGGCACCACTGCCGCCAGCGCCTTCGGGCTGAGGTTCGGCCCACTTGTAAATCAACGAGAGCGACAAACCCAAATCCCCCGCGATCTGTTTGGCGCTGGTGCGCTTCAGTATGTCCTTGAGAAGCTCATGAGATTGCATGCGTCCGACGATGTTTACCCATAAGCCAAAGGCAATTCCACACAACGACCGGCTACCGATTGTGTTTCGTCACCTTTTCGGCGTGCCAAGGCCCACCCGACTGTGACAGGTTGGTTCTTTCCATGAACATCCACGAGTATCAGGCCAAAACGCTCTTTGCACAATTCGGAGTTCCCGGACCGCAAGGCGCATCCGCTAAATCAGCGGCGGAGTTCGACTCCGCCCTCGCCCAACTCCCCGACGGACCCACCATGGTGAAGTCCCAAATCCACGCCGGCGGCCGCGGCAAAGGCACCTTCACCAACGGCTACAAAGGTGGCGTCAAATTCTGCAAAACCAAGGCCGACGCCAAGACCATCGCCGGCGAGATGATCGGCAACACCCTCGTCACCGCCCAGACCGGCCCCGCCGGCCGCAAGGTCCAGACCATCTACTTCACCGCAGCCAGCGACATTAAGAAAGAATACTACCTCGCCATCCTCCTCGACCGCGCCACTTCACGCCCCGTCATCGTCGCCTCCACCGAAGGCGGCATGGAGATTGAAAAAGTCGCCCACGACACCCCCGAGAAAATCTTCAAAGTCGTCGTCGACCCCGCCTACGGCCTCGCCGACTACCAGGTTCGCGAACTCATCGCCGGTCTCGGCCTCAGCTCCACCGAAGGCAAGAACGCAGCCAAGCTCATCAAGAACCTCTACAAGATGTTCTGGGAAACCGACGCCGCCATGATCGAGGTCAACCCCCTCATCACCACGCCCGATGACCAGGTGCTCGCCCTCGACGCCAAGGTCTCCTTCGACTCCAACGCCCTCTTCCGTCACCCCGAGATCGTCGCCCTCCGCGACCTCAACGAGGAAGACCCCAAGGAAATCGAAGCCTCCAAATACGACCTCGCCTACATCGCCCTCGACGGAAACATCGCCTGTCTCGTCAACGGTGCCGGTCTCGCCATGTCCACCATGGACATCATCAAGCACTACGGCGGCAACCCCGCCAACTTCCTCGATGTCGGTGGTGGCGCCACCAAGGAGAAGGTCATCGCGGCCTTCAAAATTATCCTCGGCGACGCCAACGTGAAGGGCATTTTCGTCAACATCTTCGGCGGCATCATGGACTGCAACGTCATCGCCGAAGGCATCGTTGAAGCCGTCAAGGAAGTCGGCCTCAAGCTCCCCCTCGTTGTCCGCCTCGAGGGCAACAACGTCGCCAAGGGCAAAGCCACCCTCGACTCCTCCGGCCTCGCGCTCGTCTCTGGCGACACCATGGCCGACGCTGCTCAGAAAATCGTCAAACTCGTCGCCTAACCCGCCGCCTTACCAAAATGAGCATTCTCATCAATTCCGAAACCAAGATCATGGTCCAAGGCATCACCGGTGCCTTCGGCGGCAAACACGCCCAGCTCTCCCTCGACTACGGCACCGCCGTTGTCGCCGGTGTGACCCCTGGCAAAGGCGGTCTCTTTTTTGAGCACGCCGGCAAGAAGATCCCGATCTTCAACACCGTCGCCGAAGCCGCCAAGGCCACCGGCGCCACCGTCTCGACCATCTTCGTGCCGCCGCCCTTCGCGGGCGACGCCATCCTCGAATGCGTTGACGCCGGTCTCGACCTCGCCGTCTGCATCACCGAAGGCATTCCGATCAAGGACATGATCCGCGTGAAGCGCGCCATGCAAGGTGCCAAGACCCGCCTCGTCGGACCCAATTGCCCCGGTCTCGTCACTCCCGGCACCGGCAAAGATTCCTCCGGCGGTTGCCGCATCGGCATCGCTCCCGGCTACATTCACAAGAAGGGCCACGTCGGCGTCGTCTCGCGCTCCGGCACCCTCACCTACGAGGCCGTATTCCAAATCACCTCCAAGGGCCTCGGCCAGTCGACTTCCGTCGGCATCGGCGGCGACCCGGTCAATGGCACCAGCCACCTCGACGTGATCAAGCTCTTCAACGAAGACCCCGACACCAAGGGCATCATCCTCATCGGCGAAATCGGCGGCAACGCCGAGGTCGAGGCCGCTCGTTGGATCAAAGCCAACTGCAAAAAGCCTGTCGCTGGTTTCATCGCCGGAGCCACCGCTCCCGCCGGTCGCCGCATGGGCCACGCCGGTGCCGTCGTCGGTGGTCACGAAGACACCGCCGAAGCCAAGATCGCCGTCTTCAAAGAGTGCGGTATCGAAGTCGCCGAAACCCCCTCCGATATGGCCGACGCCCTCCTCCGCGCCGCCAAGCGCCTGGGTGTCGATCTCGCCTGAGCCAACAACCTGTAGGAGGGGCTTTACGCCCCGATCTCAAGCGCAGCCCTCGCCGGCTGCGCTTTTCTGTGTCTTACGGAGACGCAGGGTTACCTTGGCATCTGAGTGTGATCACAGTTAGAACCTCTACTTTAACCCCCATGAAATCTGTCATTTGTTTTCTTTGTCTATTTGCCGCGCTGGCTGTCGGCCGCGCGGAGACGCTTCGTTTTTCCGGTGCATTCACCGACCATGCCGTGCTCCAGCGCGACGTCTCCCTGCCGATCACCGGCGTGGCCGAGCCGGGTGAAACGGTCACCATCACGCTCGGGAGTGCCAAGGCGCGCACGAAAGCCGATGCAAACGGTGCGTGGATCGTCACGCTGCCGGCTCAAAAAGCGGGCGGTCCGCTCGTGCTGACGGTCACAGGGAAAACCAAGGTTGAATTGAAGGATATTCTGGTGGGCGACGTGTGGTTTTTCTCCGGGCAATCCAACATGGCGGGCACGCTCAACAGCTACGCCACCCCGGAAGAACTCGCGGCGATTGATGCCGCGGGTGTCCGCGTGTTTTCACAATGGCATGGCACGCGGGCGATCCCGGCGCCGGACGTCGAAGGCAGTTGGGTGCGCGCCACGCCGGAAAACGCACCGGTCTTTTCGGCGATCGCGTGGTATGTGGGCCAACGCCTGAACAGCGAACTGAATATCCCGATTGGTGTTGTGGTGTCGGCGGTAGGCGGAACGAATATCGTTTCGTGGTCGGGACCAGAGGCATTCAAAGCGAATCCTGAAACGACAGCCAAGGTGATTGCACGCGTGGCCGAACTACAGGCGCAGTATTCGGATAAAGTCGACGACCGTGGTTTCGAGACAGCGGAGTTCGATGATGCGGCCTGGGGCGAAATGCCCGCGCCCGGCGAGTGGGAAAAAGCCGGCCTCGGCCTCGACGATTTCGACGGGATGATTTGGGTGCGCAAAAAAATAACGATTCCCACGGACTGGGCCGGACGCGACCTCGTGTTGAACTTCGGGCCGATCGATGACCGCGATGTAACGTATTTTAACGGAGTGCAAGTCGGCGCGATGGGCCCCGAGACTCCACTGCAATGGCAGACGCCCCGCGTCTACAACGTGCCGGGCAAACTCGTCAAAGCCGGCGAAGCGGTGATCGCAGTGCGCATCTCCGACAAGCTGGGCGGCGGCGGTTTTCTGGGCACGCCGGAAGCGATGTCGTTAGAGGTTAAGTTGGCTGCAAATGAAGCGCCAGAAGCGACCGGCATGGTTTCGCTGGCCGGCACTTGGCGCTACCGCGTTGTCGAGCGCTGGCCATCCGGCAACGAACCCACCACCCTTTATCAAAACATGGTGACGCCGTGGTTCCACACGCCGGTGCGCGGTTTCGTATGGTATCAGGGCGAGAGCAATGCGTCGGGAGCGAAGCAATATCGCGGACTGCTGCGCGAGATGATCGCCGACTGGCGCAAGCAGTGGGGCTTGGGTGATCTGCCTTTTGTCGTCGTGCAGTTGCCTGAATACGGTCCGGTCAAAGACGAACCCGCCGACAGCAACTGGGCGAGTCTGCGCGAAGCTCAGGCGCAGGTGGCGGACGAAGTGCCGGGAGTGAGCCTTGTCGTGACGATGGGCTTGGGGGATCCGAAAAACATTCACCCCAAACGTAAACGTGAGGTGGGCGAGCGCATCGCCGCGCTGACCCTAGGGCAGGTTTACGGGAAATCCGGCGTGTTATCCGGCCCGGTGTTTGCACGACAGGAGATCGAAGGCGGAGCAATTCGCGTGAGCTTCACCGGCACGGGTGGCGGACTCGAATCAACCGACGGCGTGCTCAAAGGTTTCGCGATCGCCGGCCAGGACCGTGCTTTTGTGTGGGCCGACGCGAAGATCGAAGGCAACACGGTGGTCGTGTCTGCGGCCAATGTGACGCAACCACTCTACGTGCGTTACGGCTGGGCCGACAGCCCCACCTGCACGCTTGCCAACAAAGAAGGTTATCCCGCCGCTCCGTTCCGCACGGATGGGGCGAAGTGAGGCTTTAGCTGAGAAAGGCAGGTCGAAACGGGTTAACCGGTTTCGACCTGCCGGATTTTTAGATTCGCCGCTGTTTCCAGATCAACGAAAGACCACTTGCCGGATGGTGACGGGAGATTCGCCGCTCAGGTGCAAAATACCGGTTAATCATTAGCCAGCTATTCGCTCCGTCATTGTGCTAAGTCCGGTGGTCAAACCGGCGCGAATCCCTGTAATTCTGCTCCTCTTAGTCAGGCGTGTCCCGCAAGCTTTGCGGTTATCATGTCCGCTCCCATTCATTCGCGCCTGCTGACCCTGCTCTCCTACGGTGCCATGATGTGCCTGGCCATCGGTTTGAATCTGTTGCCGGTTTTTCTGACCACCCTGAGCGCACTCTATGGCGGAGCCGACGGTTTAACCGGTGAACAGCTCGGGCGTCTCGGGGCCTTCGCGTTCTCCGGACTAGTGATTGGCATCGTATTGACCGGACCGTTGGCGGATCGAATGGGCGCCAAACGCTTCGCGCAAACCGGACTGATCCTGATCGCCGGCAGTCTGGTCGCGATGGCCTTTGCGCCCAATTATGGCATGTTAAGCGCGGCGCTTTTTGTGCTCGGTCTGGGGTCGGGCGTGCTCGACATGGTGCTGAGTCCGGTCGTGTCCGCACTCAATCCCGGCAACCGCTCGGTGGCGATGAATTGGCTGCACTCCTTCTACTGCGTGGGCGCGGTGGTCACGGTGCTGGTGGGCACGCTGGCGTTGCACTTTGGTCTGGGTTGGCGGGGATCCTGCCTGATTCTGTTGCCGTTGCCAGTGGCGTTGGTGATCGCGTTTGCGCCGTTACGTTTCCCCAAACTGATCACGACCGGAGCGCGTATGCCGTTGCGGAAGCTGATTCGGCAGGGATGGTTCGTGGCGGCGTTGATAGCGATATTTCTGGGCGGCGCGACCGAACTGGGCATGGCCCAATGGTTGCCGGCCTACTCCGAGACCAAGCTGGGGTTTCCGGTCTGGGTCAGCGGCGCGAGCCTGTTACTCTTTTCTGTCGCCATGGCGCTGGGACGCATGGTCATCGGCATGGTCGGACAGAATTGGAATCCCTTTGCTGTGATGGCCTGGAGCTGCCTGAGCACGGTCGCATTGTTTCTGGTCGGATCGTTTTTCCCGATACCGGCGGTGGCGCTGACTGCATGTATTCTGGCGGGTTTCACCGGCAGCTGCCTTTGGCCGACCATGCTGGCGGTGACCGCCGACCGTTATCCCAACGGCGGAGCCAGTATGTTCGGCGCACTGGCCGCGCTGGGCAACGCCGGTGGCATTTTCATGCCGTGGGTTGTCGGGTGGATCACCGACCTACAAAACCTGCACTGGGGTCTGGCGGTCTCGGCCCTAGCCCCGGCACTGATGTTGCCAATCGTGCGCCGACTGAAACGAGGTTGAGCGCAGTCATAAGTCCACATAGCCAAGACCAGCTGTTTCCTGAATCGCCAGGATGGACTAAAGGCGACCAAGTCAAACGATTGAGTCGTAAACTCAGCTCGCCGGTGGCCACTGCCGGCCAGCCAACTCATCTGGCAATTGTTTCGGGTCTGTCGGGTAAATCAAAGACAGGTCCATTTGCGACTTGGAGCCTTGCAGAAACTCCAATTCCTCCGGGGCTCCAACGATCAGCCAGAGCACGTCGGCGGCGGTGTCGTTGAATATCTGACGTATTTGCTCAGGCCCGACCAGCACTCCACCGTGCCTCGGCACTGTCAGTGTGTCCGCCCCCACTCGCATGCGGCCAGTGCCTTCGAGCACAAAGAAAAACTCTTCTTGTCTGATGTGCTTGTGCAGGGTGTTCGCGCTGTGCGGCGGCAAGCGCCAAAGCCGTGCGCTCAGGTTCTCGCTGCCGGTGCGCTCCAGAAAATCCGCGTTGGGAATTTTCATGAGATTCGACGGACGCCAGTGCAGATCGTCCGGAGTGATGAGATGGTAGCCTTGGATTGGTTTCATGTCCGAACAGTCATTTTAACAGCCTGAGGGTTGAAGTTTTGCGTGCATCTAGAAAACACGAACCAGCCGGCTGGTTCTTAGATTTTTTCGGGTTTACCCTTTATCACGGCCAGAATCTCGGCAGCCACCGTATCCGCCACCGCCGGCCCCGGCACATGCCCGGCGCAGATAATCTCAAACCGGGGCACTCCACTCAACGCCGTCAGCAAGTCCCGCGTGTCCGCCCCCGCCTCGCTACGCTTTCTCAACTGATAACGCAGCTTCCGCGCCTGAAAACTCTCGCCCGCAACGGGGGTCTGCACATCCGCTCCCGCGGTTCCCACCAGCACGAGGCGGAAATAGAATCGCTGGCCGATACTGATCGATTGCTCCTTGCGCACCGCATCCACCTCAGCCCGCGACACGCGCCATTCACGGGTGCCCCACTGACGTGGTTTGCGCACCACCACCTCGTCGCCCAAGATCTGCAGTTCATAGTTGGCCCACCATAGGTCGCCGGACATCAGCAGCATGACACCGGCAACAATCCCCACGATCACCCAAGCCACCCAGGGCACCGCGTTCACCCAAAACACGCCAAGCAATCCCAGCATCACCACCAATATCAACGTGAACACCAGTCGCGCCCCGTTGAGGTGCCTCGCATTGAACCGGTAACCGTCCACCCGCCGCTCGATCCCCGCACCGGCCCAATCCAACCCGGCCGCCGGCTCCTGCTCCCGGTAGGCGTTTAATAGCGGCCCGCCCGCCACATCCTCCGGCATTGCTTCGCCCGTGTCGAAAACCGGCACGTTAAACTGAGTCTTAAAATCCACGCCCGGCGTCTCCGCCTCCGCAGTCAGCCGCCAGAGCACTTCGTTGTCGCCGCTTTCCGGATCACTCGGCGTGCTGCCCGCCGGGATACGAAACAAAACCGGTATGTCCGTGCGCCCCGCCACGCTCAGCCATTTTCCCGGCGGGATACGTTCTTCACGTTGCCACAACACGGTCTCGACCGTCCGCCGGTTTTTGCCCGATCCAGTCACCACCCGACGCACACAATGCAAAGCCACCCGCGCGTCTTTCTCCAACACCACCCGCGCAGGCACTTCGATCACCCCGCCCAGGTAGCCGCCGATCACCCCAGGCAGCTCCGTCGGCACGAACTGGGTGCGTCCGTATTTGCGTCGCTGCGCCGTCTTGTAAACCGCCGTGGCCAACAACCCAAGCCCGACCAACGGAAACAAACAAACCAGGTAGGCCGCCTTGTCCGGATGCCGCTCCGTGAACACCCCATACACCGCCGGCAGACTGATGCCGTTCCACACCACCGCAAAAAACCAAATCATCCCGAGTCCTTTGGCGTCCTCCGACTGAATTGCCGGTCCGCTCCACTCTTTACGCCACAGCCAAGGTTGGTCGGCACATGCCTCCCTCCGTTTTTCCTCGGCCGCGTAAGCTTTCACGAGCCGATGGCAAAACTGCTGATAAACCACCGCCAGCATCACCACCACCACGCCGATAGTCCGGGCGACCGTGCCATGCCCCCAACCGGCCAGACCAAACCCCGCCAACAACAACACCGCCATCACCGCATAACCACATCCCAGACTCGGTTTCACGCGTCTTCCCATGCTCCAACGCAATCCGCGCAGCCTCGCCGCGTAAATCCGTTTTTTACCTGATAGCGCGGATCTCGCCGGTCAATAATCCTGTGGCGCGAAGCTAGGTCGAGTGGCCGAACTGGCCCACGTTGCCTGTCCGTGGACGGCTCAAAACAACTCGTCCTGTTCCAACGACGCGCGCTTTTCCGGATCCAGTGTGCTCATGCTCAGCATCCATCCCAATGAACCACCGGCCAAGGACGGCTCCTTGGATAGCCTGCCCAGTAACAACGCCCCGGCCAAGGCATCATAGAGCGCAGCGTGGTAACGCGCCCGTGCCGGCGGACACCAACGCGCCGCCTGCTTATCCAGTTCCGGCTGTAAACCGAAGGTGGCGATCAATTCGCCCAGCCCCGCCGAAGCCAGTCCGGCATAAAATTGTGGATACAGGCGTCCGGTATCGATCCACGGTCCCCACTCGACCACCCGACCGCCAAAACGCGCAAAATCCGGCGCGGTCCGCGGATACGGCCAGACCGACTTGATCAACCCGTTCTCCACGCCCGCAAAATGCGCGGCCAGCGGCCCCGACTCACGCAGCCCGGCAAACAGCTCAAACTCATCGGAGAACAACGCGTGGTCCGCCACCGCCGACGGCTCAATTCCATGCACCGCCACATCCTCCGCCCTCACCCGCCCGATCGGCCGGCAGAGCCGCGTGCGTGCGGACACAATCTCGCCGTGCTGAATCGTGGCCACGCCATATTCGAGAATACCCGAGGCGGCACTCCCTTCAAAATCGATAAAGTGGATCGTCTGTTCAGTCCAAGACACGTGCTCAAGCAGCATACCGCCCGCCATTTTCCAACTCCTTAACCACGACGGTATACCGATTAGGGGCTGTCTTCAAAATAAACCGGTGCTTCGTGAGAGGGAAACCATGCTCGGCCAAGGCGACCGAAGCGGAGGCGGGCCAGCGGCCCGTGCCGCTGAAGGGGAACACCGGCCCAGCT
>JBBKWO010000007.1:0-15876 GCA_037969015.1 Opitutaceae bacterium | reverse complement strand
CGCATTTAATGGAGTCGGGCACCGATATCCGGACCGTGCAGGAGTTGCTGGGGCATGCCAGCGTCGAGACGACGCAGATTTATACGCACTTGATGCAGAAGCCGGGGATGGGCGTGCGGTCGCCGTTGGATGGGGTTTGAGCTGGGAGCCGGGAGCTGTTAGCTGAGAGCTTCGCTCCGGTTGAGGTTTAAAGTTTAATACCAACGTCCCTTGATATTTAGACTGACTCAAAGGTGGGGACGGACCGCTGGGCCGTCCGGCTCGACGACAGCAAACGGTGGTCAATTGTCGCACGCGGCGGGCCCAGCGGTCCCGCCCCACCCAAAGTCTGGTTCTTTCGGGCTGTTGGTATGACTCTGCGTTTATCCGCAGCGAGATTTTCTGAGGTGCGTGGTTTTCTCATAAGAAAAAACACGGACAAGAATGTCTGTGCCACTTCGGAACACGACCGCCTCAACTCAGCAATTCAGCGGCGATCTCCGACCACTCGGTCTCCAGCGGAGTGCCTTTTTCAGGCACGGTTTTGCCGGCCTGCGAATACCAATACCACGCGTTGCCCTCGTCGCCCTCCTTGCGGTGCAGGTAGGCGTGCACCCAGTCACCATCGCGGTTGCGCGCGCGCTGACAGAGGTTGTGCGCTTCGTCCCAGTCGCCGCGGGCATCCGCCCTGAGCGCCTGCAACGGCAGGCTCAATTCGGCCACCTGTTCGGCCTCGTCGAGTGATTTGAGTTCGTCGGGAGTCATGTTTTCCACTCAACATTCCCGAAGTTAATACGCCAAGCTTACTTGCTTACCGGCCCGGCAATACACTCAATTACCCGCTTTATGCCCGCCATCGACACGCTCATCAAACGCCTCACCTGGGACGATCTCGACGTCGCCCACCTGCGCCGTTTTATCGAGCTCGCCCGCGACGAGGACCTCAACGGACTCGGCCTGCTCAAAAAACCCGCGCGCACCGGCGACCAATCCACCGCCGCCCTCGCCACTCCGCCGCGCACCGCCCGCGCCGTGCTGGTCGCCCGCCTGCCGATGGTCGTCTGCGGACTGCCCCTCATCCCTCTGATCCTCGCCGCCTACGGCAAACGCGCCACCGTGCAACCCACCGCGCGCGACGGTCGCCTCGTGGCCAAGGGCACTGCCCTCGCCACCCTCGACGGCGATCCACGCATCCTGCTCGCGGCCGAGCGCGTCATCCTGAATTTCCTGCAAAAACTTTCCGGCATCGCCACCCAGACCCACGACTATGTCGCCTGCCTCGGGTCCACCCGCACCCGCCTGCTCGACACCCGCAAGACCACTCCGGGTTACCGCATGTTGGAAAAATACGCCGTCGCCTGCGGCGGTGGCTGGAATCACCGCCTCGGATTGTTTGACCGCGTGATGCTCAAGGACAACCACCTTGCCCTGCTCGGTTCGACCGACGACCTCGGCATGGCGGTGACCCGTGCCAAAAAAGCCGCTCCCGACCTCGCGGTTGAAGTTGAAGTGGATCGCCTCGATCAAATCCCGCCCGTGCTCGCCGCGGGTGCCGACGTCATCCTGCTCGACAATTTCCCGCCCGCCAAAATCAAGCGCGCCCTCGCGCTCATCAACGGCCGCGCCTTCACCGAGGCCAGCGGCGGCATCACCTTCAAGACCCTGCCCCGCTACGGGAATCTGGGACTGGATTTTATCTCCACCGGTGCGCTCGTGCATCAAAGCTGCTGGGTGGACATTGGCCTCGACTGGCCCGACGCATGAAAAACCTCCGACCTGAGACAGTTATACTTCAAGCCATGCTCGATGCCGAACCCGGCGTTGTCTCCGGAGCGGTCCTGGCCAAGGAACTCGGCATGAGCCGCGTCGCCGTGTGGCAACACATGGAAAAACTGCGCGACCAAGGCTTCACCTTCGAAGCGCTGCACGCGAAGGGTTACCGGCTGACCGGCAAGCCCGCCGGCCTTAATCCCGCGCTCATCGACGCCTACCGCCGCGCCGATCGCGGGCCCGGCGTGGTCCACGTGCTCGACGAAGTCGACAGCACCAACGACGAGGCCGTGCGCCGCCTTTCCGCCGGTGAGGCAACTCCGTTCGTCATCCTCGCCCGCCGCCAGACCAAGGGCCGTGGACGTTTTGGCCGCGTGTGGCACAGCGAGGCCGGCAACCTTTACTCCAGCTTCGCCTTTCGTCCCGAGGTCGAGCCCGCCCGCATGCAGACGTTCACGCTCTGGATGGGCGTCAATATCTGCGAACTCATCGCCAAGTTCTGTCGCACCTCGCCGGGCATCAAGTGGCCCAACGACATCCTGTTCGATGGTCGCAAAGCCGGCGGCATCTTGACCGAAGCCCGCATGGACGCCGACCGCATCCGCGACCTCGTGTTTGGACTCGGGCTCAACCTGACGCCTCCCGAAGGCGGCTGGCCCGCCGAGATCGCCGACCGCGCCATCTCCATCGGCGAACACACCAAACAACCGATCGACGCCAACCGCTTCGCCGCCGCCCTGACCGGCCGCGTGTTTTCGGCGTATCAGAAATTCATCGACGGCGACTACACCAAGACCTTCGCCGATCTCTGGCACTCCTACGATCTGTTGAGCGGTCGCACCATTACCCTGGTGCAGGGTTCCCGCAAAATCACCGGCACCGCCAAAGGCATCGACGACGAAGGTTCCCTGTTGCTCAAGCCCGCCTCCGGACCGACCGAGCGCTTCCGCGCCGGAGAGGTTACCATCGAGAAAAAATAACCGCCATGCCCCCCGCCGACCGCCCGTCCCCAGCGGATCTTTTGTGTATTGATATTGGAAATACACATACGCACTTTGCGTTTTACCGGGACGGGGTTTTCTCGTCCATCCGGGAAATCCCCACCGGAGAACTGACCCACCCGGCGAACGGTATTGGTCCACAACTGACCGCAGGCATGGACATCGCCTTCTGCTCGGTGGTGCCGGATGCCAGCAAAGCCTTGCTGGCGGCGGTGGCCGCCGCCGGTCGATCCGCGTGGCAACTCACCCACGAACAAAACCTTGGTCTTCCAATCACCTACCCGCGTCCCGCCGAAGTCGGCCAGGACCGGTTGGCCAATGCCGCCGGCGCCCGCGCCCTGATGGGTGACGGTCCGGCCGTGGTCATCGATCTGGGCACCGCCGTCACCTTCGACATCATTACCCGCCAAGGTGGTTACGAAGGCGGAATCATTGCCCCCGGGCCGGCTTTGGTGACCCGTTACCTGCACGAAAAAACCGCCCAATTACCGCTGGTGGAGGATCTGCAATCTCCGGTCGTCTCCATGATCGGCAAGTCCACCAGCGAAGCCATCCGCATCGGTGCGGTCGTGGGATTTGCGAGTTTGATCCAAGGACTGCTGGACGCGGTAATGAAGGAATTGGCCGCCCGGGGGGAAACCGAACCTGTCATTTTTACATCAGGCGGTGCCGCGGCAGTGGTGCGCGGCCGGTTGCGCCAGCCCATTCGCGACGTGCCGGACCTGACTTTGCGAGGTGTGGCTGCGGCCTGGCGGTTGAATCGGACTTAACGCGTGCCACAGGCATTCCTGCCTGTGGTCTGTTATCCCCCGTCCGTAACATTCCTTCGGCACACTTCACCACCGCGCTTGTCCTCCCTGCTTGCGTCCCTCACCTTGCTTTTTCCCATGTCTGATTCCTCTGCTGCCATCGAAGTCCGTGAACTGGTAAAAACCTATGCCGGCATCACTGCCGTCAACAAGGTCTCCTTCACCGTGGCCCAAGGTGAAATCATTGGTTTTCTCGGCCCGAACGGCGCCGGCAAAAGCACCACTATGCGCATTTTGACCGGTTTTCTACCCGGCACCAGCGGCACGGTGGAGATTTGCGGTCACTCCGTCGCCGCGAACCCGGCCGCCATCAAACGGCTGATCGGCTACATGCCGGAAAACAATCCCCTGCCCGACGACATGCGGGTCTCCGAATACCTGCACTACCGCGGACGCCTCAAGGAGATCTCCCGCAAAAAACTCGGCCCGCGGATCGACGAGGTGTTGGAGCTGTGTGACCTCAAACGCGTCCGCCACCGTATCATCGGCAAACTTTCCAAGGGCTTTCGCCAACGCGTGGGCATCGCCGACGCTGTGCTCGCCGAGCCGCCGGTCATCATCATGGACGAACCGACCATCGGTCTCGATCCCCACCAGATTCTGATTGTCCGCGACCTCATCGCCAGCCTGCGCGGGCGCATGACCGTGCTGATTTCCTCGCACATCCTGCCCGAAATCGAAATGACCTGCGACCGCGTGCTGATCATCAACCAAGGCCGCGTGGTCGCCGCCGGCACTCCCGGTGCACTGCGTCGCGAGTTCCTCGGGGCCAATCGCTACGAGCTGGAAATCGCCGGCAACCCGAACGACCTCGCTGCCGTGCTGACTTCGCTGGACCCCGCCCTCGTCGTGGAAAAAGCCAGTGACCCCGACGCGGATGATTTCCGCACGATTGTCTTCACCGCACCCTCGGGCGATTTACGTGAAGCGCTCTGGAGCGCCCTCAGCAAGGACTCACGCTTCCGTGTGCGCGGCCTCGGTCGCACCCGCCATACGCTGGAGGATGTCTTCCTCGCGGCCACCAAACGAAGCTGGGACGCCACCGACAAACCGACCGCACCAGTCGCCACCAAGAGCTAACCTCGACCACACCATTTGGTATGAAACATTTTTTCACCATTCTCAGCCATGAACTGCGCATGTTGCTGGTCAGCTCCAGCACCTACATTGCCGCCGTGCTGTTCCTTACATTGATGGGTTTTATCTTCACCGGAATTTTGGAAAACTACAGCCAGACAGCCGAGGAGGTCTCCCCCGCGGTGGTGTTTTTCCAGCTCTTCTGGGTGCCCGTATTCTTTATGGTGCCCTTGCTCACCATGAAGTGCATCTCCGAGGAGCGTCGCCTGGGCACCTTGGAAACCCTGCTGACCTCTCCCGTTTCCACCGCCGAGGTGGTGCTGGGCAAGTATGCCGCGGCTTACCTGCTCTACGTGTCCCTGTGGGCTGCCACCGGCGGATTTTTCTACATCCTCACCTACTTTGCGCCCAATTCCAGTTTCATTGATGTGGGCCCTCTGCTTGGCGGCTACATCTATGTGGCGGTTTCAGGACTGTTTTTCGTGGCCATCGGCGTTTTCGCCAGCTCGTTGTCCCGCAATCAGGCGGTGGCCGGTATTCTCGCCTTCGCCATGCTGTTTTCGGCCATCATCGGCCTGAAATTCGTCGGCACTCTGGAGCTCATCAAAGCCGACTCGTTGAGTCCAGTGCGCGGCCTGCTCAACTACACCAATGTCTTTCGTCACCTCCAGGACTTTTCCAATGGCATCGTCGATACGCGCCAACTCCTTTACTACGTGAGCGGCAGCGCGCTCGCCCTCATTTTCAGCATCCTCGGCGTCGAAGCCAAACTGCTTCACAGCTAATCCGCCCCGAGATCCATCCGCCATGTCCGCCCCCTCTTTCCGCGTCGCCCGCCGATTTCGCACCGTCAACCTCCTGTTGCAGGCCCTGCTCGTGCTCACCCTGCTCGGCGGGCTGAACTACCTGGCCATTCACCACAGCTGGCGACAGGACCTCACGGCCAACCGGCGCCACTCGCTCTCGCCCGAGACCATCGCCTATTTAAAGAATCTGCGGGCACCCGTGCACATCGTGGTGACACTCACCGATTCCAGCGATCAGAACGAGATCATCCAGGCCTACCGCGATGTTTCCACCCTGCTGCGTGAATACACCGAAAGCACCGCCGCGAATGACGTGAACCTCGTCACCGTTGAATACCTGGATGTTTATCTGCAACGCCGCGAAGCCGAGGCCTATGGTATTAAGGACCCCAACATCATTTTGGTAATGAGCGACCCCGAACGGCGGATTGTCGGCCTCAACGAACTTTACCGCATCGAAAATCGTAAAAAGAAGGGCTTCTTGGGCGAGCAAGCCTTCACCGCCGCCATCCTCGATGTCACCAGCCCGGAGAAAAAGAAAATCTACTTTTTGCAGGGTCATGGTGAAATGCAGCTGACCGACGTGGACCCCGCCCGCGGCCTCTCCGCGCTGCACGACGAACTGCGCGCCCGCAATTTCACTCTCGACCGGCTCGACCTGACCAAGGTCTCCGCCGTGCCCGCCGATGCCGAACTGGTCATCGTGGCGGCCCCTCAAGGCCGCCTGGATCCCCGCGAAGAAGAACTGTTGCGCCAATACCTGACCAACGATGCCGGCCGAGTGATCACGTTCACTCCTCCCGGCTATACCCACGGCCTCGAAAACCTGTTCTACGATTGGGGTGTGCTGGCTGATGACACTTTCATCTATGATCAAAGCAGCCGCGGGCAAAACGACAGCGGAGATCTCATCCTTGCCCCGTCGACAGCCAACCAGCCGATCATTAAGTTTCTCGCTCAAAACATGATCGCGCTTCGCTTCGGCGCCACCCGGTCCATCCGGGTCGACCCCGGCCGTCCGTTGGACCCCGGACTTAATGTCACCCCGTTGGTCGGCACTTCGCCCGAAGCCTGGGCCGAGCGCAACTACCGCAAGACCACGCCTCCGGTTTACGACGAAGGCGTGGATCTCAAGGGTCCGTTGCCAGTGGCACTCGCCTCAGAACGCACCAGCACCAGAGGCAACCTGCCGTTCAGTGTGCGCGGCGGTCGACTGGTCGCCTTTGGCGGTTCCGACTGGGTGGCGAACGGCCGGATCGGCTCCGGTGGCAACCTCTCGCTGATCCTCAGCTCCATCAACTGGCTGGTTGATCGCGATACACTGGTATCCATCGCACCCCGCCCGATCGAAAGCTACCAACTGACCCTCAGCCAGGCCGGCATCGCCCGCCTGCGTTACAGCATCCTCTTTATCATCCCCGGTGCCGCCGCCCTCCTCGGCCTCATCGTCTACTGGACCCGTCGCAACTGATCACTCCCATGCGCATCAAAGTCACTCTCGCCCTGGTTCTCGCCAACATCGCGTTGTTTGCCTCCATCTTCTTTTTTGATAGCGGCCGGATTGCCAAGGACCAGGCCCAGGCAACCCGCAACCGCGTCTTTGGTCCCGAAGCCGCCAACCTCGACACGCTCAGCATCACCAGCCAAGGCGCCACGTTGAAACTCACCCGCAACGGCGAGACGTGGTCCCTGCACGATCCGCTTGAGTGGCCGGCCAATACTTTCGCGGTCAGCCGTATTCTCAACGAACTGCAGTTCCTCGAACACGACACCCAGTTCACGGTCAAAGAGATCGAACGCAACGGCCGCAGCCTCGCCGACTACGGTCTCGCCGAGCCCCGCCTCACCCTCGCCTTCACCTCCTCAGCCACCCCCGAGCCCGTGACCGTGGAGATCGGCCAGGATACCGCCGTGGGCAACCGCCTTTATCTACTTGTGGTCAACACCGGCCGTATCCATGTGGTCGGCCGGAGTCTCGCCGACAGCCTCGCGCTCTCCCTCTCCACGCTCCGCTCCGACACGGTGTTCACCATTCCCGTTTTTGAAGTTCGCTCGGCCACGTTTCAGGCCGGCACCGGCGCCCGCGTTCGTTTGCGCCGCGACCAAAATCGTTGGCGACTGGAAGCCCCCATCATCGCGCGTGCGGCCAAAACCGAAGCGGAACTGGTCATCAACGATCTCAACTCCCTGCGTGTGGCCGGTTTTCTCGACAACGACGACCCCGAGGCGGCCCGCTACCGTGAAGAACTCACCCACCCCGTTTTCCGCCTGACCCTTGAAGGCAACAACCGGCGGGAAACGCTGCTGGTTGGCCCGGCGATGGCGACCAATGCCGATGGGGTCGCGCGTCACATCGCGCAACTCGAAGGCCGCGAACAACTCTTCGCCATCGATCTTCAGGCCGGACTGAGGGAAACCCTGGCCGGCGCGCAGACCGCCTTGCGCGACAAACACATCCTCGACTTCGACCCGGTGCATGTCACCGCGATCAACCTCTCCTCCCCCGCCCAACCGGGCCTTGGCGAGCTGACCTTGCAACGCCTCGACAACGGCACCTGGCAGATCCTGCGGCGCGACGGAGACGGTGGCCCGCGGACCCAGGCCGCCGACCCCGCCCTCGTCGACAATCTGCTCAAACGCCTCGCCCTGCTCAAGGCGGTCGAATTCACCAGCGACGCCCCGGCCGATGCCGAGATTGAAAACTTCGGTCTAAAACTGCCCCAACGCTCCGTCACCCTGACGCTCGATCCCGCTTCTTCGCCTTCTCCCGCGTCTTCCCTGTCCCTTGATCTCGCCCTGCCCGGCGGCGGTAACCCCGCGGTTTATGCCCGCGTGACCGGCGAAACTTTTGTCTATCGCGTGAGTCCGGAGATTCTGGACAACACCCCGCTTTCGGCCCGGGTCTTCCGCGAACGCCTGCTGCGTAACCTTCCCGCCGGCACCAGCATCACCAGCCTCGCCCTCAAATCAGCCGACGGCACCCAGACCATCTACGACCGCACCCTCGCCGAAAACGAAACCTGGGATCAAGCGCTTGTCAGCGAGCCGCTGGAGCGCCGCAAGGCACTCACCACCCTGATCGCCCAGCTCCGCGAACTGCGGGCCGATAGCATCATCCAGGAAAACTTCCCGGATACCGTCACCGTCAACGGCCAGAATCGCCCCTGGGCGTGGCGACTCGACGACACCGTCATCGAAGCCGGCGGCGAGGGCGAGACCGAGCCGCATTCCCTGTTCATCGCCGAACGTGGCGGCGGCGGCACACAGTTGATCGGCTCGCCGCGTCTCAACCTGGTGTTCAACGCGCCCCAACCCTTGATCGACTCACTTTGGACCCTCCTTTACGGACCGCGTGACCCCGGCGCCCCCACGGATCCCGAGAACAAACCGGAGGCAACGGCGACCACCCCCACGCCCTGATCCACCGCCATGCGTCCGGTCCGCCCAGTCCAGCGGTCCTTTCTAGGACAATGCCTCCACGACCTGCTCGACTTGGTCGGCTGCGGGCTGCTCTGGGCCACGTTGGTCGGGCTGATTATTCTGCAAGCCTGGGTGCTGCTTTCCGGTGAATTAAAGCTGCCCGACTTCCTGCACAAAGCACTGCAGTCGCAGCTGGCCGAACAGGGCCTGAAGGCCGAATACAGCCGGGTGCTGATGGATCCCTCCGGTTCAGTGCTGGTGGAGAATATCTCGCTGGCCACCCCGGAGAATCCCGATCCGCTGGCCACCGCCCGCACCCTGCTGGTGCGGCTCGACCCCTGGCAATTGCTGACCGGCAAGGTGCAGATCACCGACATCGAGGGCTCGGGTCTGAACGTGCTGATCCCCGCGTATCTTTCGCCGTCCGGTCGCCCGGACGCGGTGCTCGCCGAAGCCCAGTTCCGGCTTCATTTTGAAGCCGGCCGTCAACTCACCCTCGATGCCGTCAGCGGCCGGATCGCCGGCCTGCCCGTCGCACTCGACGGCAGTTACACCCTGGCGGCTCCTGCTCCAAAATCAGGCAAAGTATCCGCCCGACTGCCCGACCTTACACCGTTCTACACCATCGCCCGTCAACTGCTCACCATCGGTGAACAGCTGCGGCCGCTCGGCGAGATGAGCATCCGCGGCCGGGTCGCGCTGGATCAAGTTATCCTGACTGCCCGCGCGCCGTCTATTGACCTCTCCAAGCTGCCCGAGTCGCCCCTGCCCCCGCTCATCGGGAATGCCCGCAATGTCACTCTCCGGCTGGCCCTTCCCTTTGCCCTGGACGGTCACCCGGAAGCAGTGGCCGGCATCGAACACTTTGAAGTCACCCTGCCCGACATCCCGCCGGTGTCGCTGGAGCGCCTGCAAGCCCGGCTGACCGGCGACACCCTGATCAAGTGGAACAATTGGCCGGCACTGCGGCTGAGTGTCTGCGCCGGTGAACTCTCCTCCGGTCCGTTCACCCTTTCCTCCACCGGTATCGAGGCCATGCCCCCCGGACCGGAACAAGCCTTCGCCGTCAGCCTGAACTCCCGGCTCGATGGAGAACCCTGGCACATCCGCATGACCGGTTTGCCGGATAACTCCGGCGCTCTGGTCGAAGTCGAAGGTCACCCCACCGCCGGGCTACTGACCAATTTGGAACCGTTGGTGCCGATCACCCCCAGTCTGACCACCCTGCTGAGCCTCGGCCCCCCACCGCTCCTGACCCTCCGGGCCGAGCTCGGCCGCGGGGGTATTCCCACGCGGATCGAAGGCCATCTGGAAGGAGGCGGAGCCGTCGCCTACCATGTGCCCATCGACGAAGCCTCGGCCGACTTCGTGTGGCAGGGCGAGGAACTCAGCTTCACGGACATGTTGCTACGACTCAACAAGAGTGAGGCGCGTGGCAGCTACAGCATGAACATCCACACCCATGACTTTCGGTTTTTGCTGACGGGTCATCTTAACCCGCCGGACATCGGCGGTTGGTTCCACGGTTGGTGGGACACGTTTTGGGCCGACTTCAATTTTCCCACGCCGGCCGAGGCCCAGGTCGAGGTCCGCGGGCAATGGGGAGATCCTTACGGCACCACGGTCTTTGTCGCAGCCGAGGCCAAAGAGCCCAATCTTCGACAACAACCGCTGGCCTATCTGCGCACCCGGCTTTTCATTCGTCCGGGCTGGTATGACGCCCTCGACTTTTACGCCCGCGATGCCGATGGCGCGGCGGCCGACGGCCGTTTTGGTCTGAGCATGGACCTGGACGGGGAAGGCTGGCAGTCGATCGACTTCGATTTCACCAGCAATTTGCCCAAGGTCGAACTCGGCCGGTTGCTTGGTGCCACGGCGGTCGAGATATTCGAACCCTACAAATTCACCACTCCGCCGCATCTGCGCATCAGCGGCAGCGCCACTGCTCCGGATCGTCGCGATATCACCCTGTGGGCGAGCACCGACCTGCCGTTCACCTTTCACGATTACACCGTTCAGGATCTCGATTTGCAGGGGCGCATGATCGACGATGTGCTTACGCTCGATCCCATGCGGGCTCATTTTGCCGACGGCCTGCTGACCGGACGCGCCGTGATTTCCGGACCGGAGGGCAACCGCTGGCTCGCGCTTGATCACCACTTGGAAAATGCCCGGCTCGACGCCGTGCTCGACATCATCGCCGACCGGGAAAAAGCCCAGTCCGATCCCCTCCTCAAACCCTCGACCACCATCCCACGGCGCCCCGGCGGCATACTCACGCTAACCCTGCAAGCCAACGGTGCACTCGACCAACCCACCCGCCTCAATGGCAACGGGAAAGCCAGTATCAAAGACGCCCGCTTCGCCAATATCAGCCTGCTGGGCAAACTCTCGGATGTCATGAAATCCACCGGACTCGGCTTCACCTCCCTCTCGTTGGAGAACCTGACCACCTCTTACCGTATGGCCGACGGCACGATCAACTTCCCCAACCTGCGGTTGACCGGTCCGTCCGCCGCGGTTGATTCCAGCGGACACTATTTTATCGACGATCAAACCTTGGACTTTCGCGCCAAACTTTTCCCCTACGAAAGCAGCAGTGGTTTCATCGGGAATACCGCGGACTTCGTGCTTTCTCCGTTATCCAAGGCCCTGGAATTTCGGTTGATTGGTAATCTGGAGAAACCCGACTGGAGCTTCAGCTACGGTCCGCGAGGCCTGTTGCGCGCCTTGACCGGCGAGGGACAAACGCCCGCCACAACCAAACCCGCCTCCAACGCTGTTAAGCCATAGCGTATCGACGGACCATGCTGCCGGTTAACCGGACATGAATTCGTTAATTCGTTGCCAGAGCACAACACTCACGGCTTTAGTCAGCAACGATCCCATGGAGGTATTAACCAGCAATTCAAGGCGCGATTCCTGGCTATCACGCCTTTCAATGGGCCTTTCATTTCTACTGATCGTGATAGGACTGTTTGTGTTGCTATGCTGGCAACTTTGGCCGGGGGACTCGTCGCTGCTTTTCATCAAGGCCAACACCGCGTTTTGCTACTTCGTCCTCGGTGTGGTTTTGCTGGCCATTGAAAGACGTCGCCAAAATCTGCTCTGGCTCACCCTGATCCCCATCGCCTTGAGCGGATTGACCCTGGTTGAAATCGTTTTGCAGATCAACCTGCACATCGACCACCTGTTGTATTCGCCGGATTTAATCGGCATCACCACGGAGACCTCTTCCCGAATGACTCCGATCAGCGCGATCGGTCTGTTGGTCGCGAGCCTGTTGCTGCTGCCCTTAAAACGAATGCGACCGACAACCCGAATCGCCCTCAAGGCACTGGGGGGGTCGCTGCTGATATCCGCCGGCTGCGCCAGCCTGCTGGGCTATCTACTCAACCTCCCGGCCATTTACACTTGGGGAGCCACTGGCAGCCTCTCACCGGGGAGTGCCATGCTTTTGAATCTGCTCGGCAGCTCCATGTTGGTGCGTGCCTGGATAGGGCACCGCGACGCCAACCCCGGCATCCCCGTATGGCTGCCCTTGCCGGTGGCGCTGGCCTCGGTCACGGTAACACTCATCGTCTGGATAGGCCTGCGTGATCGCGAACGACTCTACCTCTACACCACCACCCAAAATACGCTGAACAGCTACGCGGCGGCGGTGAGTCTTGAGTTTGACCGCGAGTCGGCCGACGTCGAACGACTGGCCCGGCGTTGGAGTCAACTGGACGTCATCACCCAAGTGGTGCAGGAAGCCGATGCGGTCACCTTTCTAAACGATGCCGCCGGTGCACGTAACCTCGCCTGGGTTTCCACCGAGGGAGAGACCCTTTGGTTCTATCCGTCGAGCGGCAACGAAGCCCTGCTCGGACTTAATCAAAACTCCGACCCGGTGCGTAAAGAAGCCATGCTGCGGGCCGCCGAAACGGATCGTGCCACCGTTTCCGGCAGCTTGCGCACTGCCAGCGGCCGGCCCGGGTTTTCCATCTACGCGCCGGTTTATCAAAACGGCGTTCTCGCCGGCTACGCTGTCGCCGGTTTCGACTATTCTCGCTTTTTCCAGATAATCGACAATCAGCAGGCGGTCTCCGACCACTACAATCTGGCCCTGTCGATCTCCGGCGTAAATCTTTACCGGGCTCCTCATAACGTCGACCCCGCTGAATTCCGCGACTCACTCGCCACGGTCATTAATATTTACGAGCGTCGACTGCGCGTGGAGCTCTCTCCAGCCGCAAGCCAGATTCGAGACACCCGGCGCTATCTGCCCGAGCTCGCACTCGGGTCGGGTCTGGGCATCACCCTGTTGATCGGGTTGAGCGTGCACCTGGCCCGGTCCGCCTTCAACGGCATGGACGCAGCCAAACGTTCCAATCGCCAACTCATCGAGGAAAACGAAGAACGCCGCATCATCGAGGAACGTCTCAAACTTTCCGACGAGCGACTGAGACTGTCACTGGATGCCACGCAGATCGGCATCTTTGAGTGGGTCACCAACACTCCGGAAATCTACATCAACTCGGGCTTCTGGTCCTATCTTGGTTTCCCCGACCACCCCTCCACCAGTCTCATCGACGAATGGAACGAACGCATACACCCCGACGATTTCCCGTCCTACAAAAAAGCCAGCAAGCGCCTTCTCACCGGCGACGACAGCTTTATGTCGCCCGAATACCGTATCCAAGACGCGGATAACAACTGGCATTGGATCTATGTCCGCGCCCGCGCGGTGACCCACCACGCCGATGGTCAGGCGGCCCGCATTGTCGGCACCCTCCAAGACATCACCGAACGCAAGGCCTCCGAAGCCGCCTTGCGAACCAGCCAGGCCTCCGCGCGCAAGCTGGCCCTGGTCGCCAGCCGCACGGATAACCTCGTCATCATCGCCACTCCCGAGGGCAACATTGAGTGGATCAATGAATCCTTCGAACGCATCCTCGGTCATAATTTAAAATCCGTGCAGGGGCGGCCGCTGGTCGACTTCGTGACCGGCGCCGATACGCCCGCCTCCACCCGCCAGCTCATCCTTGATGCCCTCACCAGACGCCGCGGTTTGGTTTGCGACGTCACCAACCGTTCCATAACCGGCGAAAACTACCATCTGCGCCTGGAACTCCAGCCCGTTTTCGACGAACAGGGCGCCATCGAGAATTTCATCACCATCCAGGCCGACATCACCGCCCGCGTGCAAACCGAGCACGAGCTGCGCCGCGCCAAGACCGAGGCCGACGAAGCCTCCCGCGCCAAGAGCGAGTTTTTGGCATCGATGTCCCACGAAATCCGCACGCCCATGAACGGCGTGATCGGCATGACCTCGCTCCTGCTCGACACCCCGCTGAACGCCGACCAGCGCGATTGCGTCAACACCATCCGCGTATCCGGTGACTCACTACTGACAATCATCAACGACATCCTGGACTTTTCCAAGATCGAGGCCGGCCACATGGACCTGGAGCACATGCCCTTTGACCTGGCAGTCTGCATCGAGGAAACCATCGATCTGTTTGCCGCCCCGGCCATAGCCAAAAACATCGATCTCGGTTATTCCATATCTCCGGAGGTGCCCGATTGGGTCGAAGGCGATATCACGCGCCTACGCCAGATTCTCGCCAATCTGGTGAACAACGCCGTGAAATTCACCGAGAGGGGATTCATCTCCGTCGGTGTCCACATGCCCGAACCGGGACGCCTGGCCTTCCGGGTTCAGGACACCGGCATCGGCATCCCGGCCGACCGCCATGACCGCCTCTTTAAGCCGTTTTCACAGGTCGATTCGTCCACCACCCGCAAATACGGCGGCACCGGTCTGGGACTGGTCATCTGCGAACGGCTTTGCCGGTTGATGGACGGCACCATCGAAGTCGAAAGTGAGCTTGGACGCGGCTCCACCTTCACCGCCAATCTTCACATCGACGCGGCAAAAAACTCCCCGGTCTCAACGGCACGGATTTCTGAAGAACTCATTGGCAAACCGGTGCTCATACTGGATACCAATCCGGTAAACCAGTGCCGTTATTCCGGCCTGCTGACCACCGTCGGCGCCGGGCCACGGCCGGCCAAAGACCCCGACGCAGCCATTGCCCAGCTAAACACGGCGGGGGAGGCACCGGCCACAGCCATCATCGACGCCGCTTACGCAACCAACCTAAACCTGATCGCCGCACTGACCCGCGCCCGCTGCGAAGTTGTCTGGCTCACCACCCCCGGCACTCCCTCCAACTGCCCGGCCACCACCGACCGGCCGGTCACCAAACTGAACAAACCCGTTAAAAACCAATCGCTTTTACGCAGCCTGCAACTGGTTACCGGCCCCATTTATCCCGATACCAGCCACCTGCCCTCCAGCGACACCACCCCGCCGCTTCTGTCGATACGGTTTCCCCTGCGGGTGCTTCTGGTGGAAGACAATCTGGTCAATCAAAAGGTCGCGCTCCGCTTCCTGGACCGGCTCGGCTACCAAGCCGACGCCGTGGCCAACGGCCTCGAGGCCGTCTCAAGCCTACAGGCGCGCCGCTACGATCTCGTGTTCATGGATCTGCATATGCCCGAGATGGACGGCCTTGAGGCCACCCGGCGCATTCGCGAGCTCCTGCCCGACGGTGAACAACCCCGCATCATCGCGCTCACCGCAAACGCGCACGAAGCAAACCGGCAAGAGTGCATGGCGGCAGGCATGGACGCCTTTATCACCAAACCTATCAAGCTTGGCGATATCGAGCAGGCCATCATCCGCTACGGACAGCCGGTCTGATTGGCCCGCACTAAATGAAGTTGTAGCCGGCCTGCGCTACTCCGGAGGCTATTACCTTATTATACCAACAGCCCGAAAGAACCAGACTTTGGGTGGGGCGGGACTGCTGGGCCCGCCGCGTGCGATAATTGACCACCGTTTGCGGTCGTCGAGCCGGACGGCCCAGCGGTCCGGTCCGTCCCCACCTTTGAGTCAGTCTAAATATTAAGGGACGTTGGTATAAAAATGCCCCGACTTAACGACGGCCGCCGCGAATACCGCGC
>JBBKWO010000006.1:0-4987 GCA_037969015.1 Opitutaceae bacterium | reverse complement strand
CTCCCCTACTCCCCCGCGAAACTCTCGTGTAGTCATTTTATTGATACACGGAAAACGCAACCACAACCCCCTCCCCCACAGCACGCCCGCGCAGGGCAAACCAAAGTCCACCGGATTGTCACGATAGAGCGGCATCCGAGGCATAAATTGATTCCGTCCGCCGAGAGCGAACGCGTTTCAGCAGGGAGTCGGCAGAGGTGAAGGGTGGCCGGGCCACCCGGGTCACGGACTCCAGCTATGCCTGACAAACTTTCCGTCTGCTTCACCCCTCCCTCGTCCATGAATACCCGCCTCCCCTCCTCCTCAGACCCGTTACGCAGAACCACGGTTGTCGCGATCGCCGTGCTCTTGACCGCACCTCTCGGATGGTCGGCCTCTTCAAACTGGAACGTAGATGCCAACGGCAACTGGAGCACCGCGGGCAGTTGGGATGTGAACGGCATTCCCGGCGCCACCACCGGCACGACAAGCACGGATGTGGCCACCTTCGGCTTCCCCCTGACTGCCGACCGCACCGTCACGGTTGATACCAGTCGTAATATCGGTGGCATCACTTTGTCCAATACGTCCGGTTTCAGATACGTATTGAGCGGTGGCAGTATTCTGCTGAGCAACGGTGGCCTCATCCAGACGACCGCCGGCAACGGCGACCATACCGACACGATCAGCTCGGCCATCACGATTCAGGGCGATGGCGGTGCGGCGATGTTCACCGCCGGAGCATCGTCGGCAAACAGTCTGTTGAGCATTAACACGGTCACCGGGGTTTCGACCGGCTCCAATGTCACCACCCTCACGCTCAACGGGACGAATACCGGTGCCAATTCGGTCATCGGAGTCATTGGGAATGGTGCCGGTGGCGGCAAACTCGCGGTAGTGAAATCGGATGCCGGCAACTGGTTGTTATCCGGTGCCAATACCTTCACCGGCGGACTGACCATCAAGGCCGGAACGCTCACCTCGACCGTGAACAATGGCCTGGGCGGCAGCGGAACCGGAGCCGTCACCCTAGGCGATGTCTCGGGCACTAATTCGGCCACCCTGATCGTCGGCAACAGTCTCACCATCGGGAACGCGATCACGCTGGGGGGAACAACAGGCACACTGACCATCGGAAGAACTTCGGGGAATGCCGTCACCTCATTTACCGGCGGCGTGACTGGCATCAACAACCTGACCGTCGACTCCACCAATGCGCTAAACGGGGGAACTTCCTTCACAAATTCCGCACTCAACATCGCCGGCATTTTTACCAATATCGGCACCGGCCTGGGCACGACGACCATCAGCGGTGGCGTCGGTTCAAATGTGACGGGGATCATCCAAAACAGCGCGACCTCTGCGCTGACCATCAGCAACACCGCACTCACCGTGAACAGCGCAGGGACGACTCTGACCAATTCCGGAGGCAAAATTCTCACCTTATCCGCGGCGACCACGGGAACAGGTAATCTCATTATCAAGAATAACAGCTCGCTCGGCTCCGGCATCACCGTTTCCGGCGCGGTCAATCACACCGGCACCATCACCAACTCCGGCACCGGCACGACGCCTGTCACCGTATCAACCGGGACCAGTAACAGCCTCGAAGTCGGCGTGAATATTTCGGGAGTGATCGGATCGAACGTGTCCACCGTGACGCAAAACTCTGCGACTACACCGCTGATGCTATCGGCGGCCAATACGTTTACGGGCAACGCAACCATACTCTCCGGTTCCTTGGTGCTGGCACACGCGACCGCGGCGAGCAGTTCACAAATTTTATTGGGTGATACCACTGGTCCGGCGACCAATGCGTCGCTGCTGCTACGCGGTGTATCGATTGGCGGGACCGTTGCAAACAACGTGCTGGTCCGCGCTGGGAATTCCGGCACCGCAACCATCGGCTCATCACAGGGCGGCTCGGGTGGATCGACGGGAGCGACGATCATGTCCGGATTGATCACTCTGGATAAGAGCGTGATCCTGTCTCCATATAATGTGAATCTGACTTTTACACCTACCGGCGGCACGAGTTTCACCGGGGTGGGTGGGATCAATGTGGTGAATGGTGGCTTGTTCACCAACAGCAATGGCCAAACTTGGGGTGTCGGTGGCGCCAGTGCGATTCTCACCAGCGCCAACACCTATCAAGGAGACACCAAAGTGCTCTCCGGATCGCTCCAGCTCAGCGGACCGGGCACGGGCACTGGCAACTTAATATCGTGGCTGGGAACCAGCACGAACGATGTTTTTGTCGGCGATACGTCGGGTTACCAGTCGGCGCGACTGGCGTTTGCTCCCGGCGCAGCCAATCAGACCTTTTCCAGAAACGTCACGATCCAAGCAGGCAGCGGCGGACTCGGAACAGTGGGCGTGACGACTTCGTCATTCACCATGAACGGGAATATCACCCTCAACAAGTCCGGCACTTTGTTTACCGCCAGAAATGCCACCTCCACTTTTGCGGGTAATCTAGTCAAGGGAGCAGGGACGACCGGAGCGGTTTCAATCACTCAGTCGGGGCAGGGTGTGACCCAGTTGACCGGCACCGGAAACAACTACGACGGCGGAACGGTCCTCGGAGGTTCCGGTGTTCTCGTGGCTTCGGGCGCGGGTTCGCTGGGCAGCGGCAATGTGATCGCGGAACTCGGTAACTTGCGGTTGAGCACTCAGACCGCCCTCGCGAGCGGCAAGACGGTTTACGTGGGCCCCTACGGCGGCCTCAGCATCGGCAGCAACACTGCGGGTTTCGCAACCTATCTGGCCGGTATTCTCGACAGCACCTCCTCCGGAGGAATCACACTCGGCACGGGTCTCAGTAATAACAATGCGCTCACCCTATCCGACTTCGGAAACGGATATATGTATCTTGGCGCCGATGCCAGTTCCGCCTACTCGGCATCTACGCTAGGTGCGAATTCAGATGGCAATTACCGGTTGGGATTCGGCGGCAATACCCTGACCATTAGCACAAATGTTTTGGTTGGAAACTCCGCCAAACTGATCGTCGGCGTCCCAGGCAACAGCAGCGCCGGAAGCGGGCTTAACACCGTCGGCACGGTGAGCCTCACCGGAATAAACACCTATGGCGGAGGCACCGAAGTCAACACCGGCAGCACCCTGCTGGGCACGCAACGGACGGTGGTTGGCGATTCCCCCTTCGGCAGCGCCACGGGAGCAATGACCCTTCATCACGCGACCGTGCGTTTACAAAACAGCACCACCTCCTCGGTGGTAACCAACGTCGGAGCGTTCAGCTTCGACGGCCAATCCACCGTTCAGGTGGATGGTGTGACCGGAGGTGCGAATACGCTGACCCTGGCCTCCCTCACTCGTAACGGAAATGGCGTCTTGAACATCGCCACATCCGGAACAGGTGCCGTGCTCGGTTCGACAGCTTTTCTGAAGATCGCCGGAGCCGCCTCCACAGCAGTGAATGCAAAGGTATCGGGCGGTGTCGGAGTCGGCATGGTTGCTCCGTATATTGTGGATTCCAGTTCCGGTAATTTCATGACCTATGATGCCACCAACGGGTTTACCGCCATTACGAACGCCTACACGACTTTTGCCGGAACGCCGACCGATGGAATCGTTAAATTGGGAACCGGTGCGACGTTAAACGCCGACACCACGGTTTACGCGCTTTCCACGGGTTCAATAGCCTCCTCGATCGCCATAACAGGATCAGGGGGAGATCGGACCCTCACCATCAGCTCAGGAGGCCTTTATCACGGCCCCGGATCGAGCTCCACGTTAACCATCGGCAGCGGCACAGCGGGCCAGAAGGTTAATTTGAACTTCGGCGGGAAGGAAGCGGTCATCACAGCTACCACGACCAACAATTCGACCCTCACGATCGCTAACAACATCACCAATGCGACCGGGATAACCAAGAGCGGTAACTCCGCGCTGATCCTGTCGGGAACTGGCAGCGACTTTGTGGGACCGATTACCATATTTAACGGAGGCACCAACGGCTGTGTATCTATTTCCAACGACTTGAATCTCGGTGGCGTCGGCCTCGCGTTGAACAATGGCGTCGTCCTGGATGGCGGCAAACTTCAGTTCAACGGCTTCACCGGCAACCTAAGCAGCACCCGAACCATTACCATCGGAGCCAACGGCGGCATTTTACAGACTCTGAATGGAGGAAATGTGAGCTCGAGCGCGATCACGATAGACTCGAAAATCACCGGGGCCACCGGAGGATATCTCAACCTCTATTCAGGTAGCACAGGCAGCTCCTCCATTACGGTCACCAGTTCGTTTACCTTTACCAATGCCGCCAACGATTTCGTCGCCCCCATTTTTATCGGCAATACCAATGCCCAAGGAATCATGACCCTAATTTTCGATACCGACAGTCAATTGGGTAACGCGGCCAATACGGTGTCGCTTATAGGTGGTAACTCCGCGCTGCGTTATAACGGCACCGGAGCAATCACCACGTCACGCGGGATCAACTTCCTCGATCAAGGCGGCGGCGTGGATATCGCTGACGCAAACGGCACCCTCACCGCCAGTGGCATCCTTGCCGGCAGCGGATTGTTCAACAAAATGGGCACCGGCAAAATGGTTCTGACGGGCGCCAACACCTACACTGGTAACACCATCGTAAGTGCCGGCGTGCTCAACGTCCAAAACGCCAACGCCCTCGGCGCGACCACCGCGGTCATCGCCGGTAACAGCGGCGTCAGTGGCGGCGGCGTCTTCGTGCAGGACGGCGCAGCACTCGAACTCCAAGGCGACATCGCGGTCGCCGGCTCCGGTGGCAAAACCATGTATCTCAACGGCAGCGGCATCTCCTCCGGCGGCGCCCTGCGCAATGTCAGCGGCGCCAACTCCAACACCGGCGCGGTCATCCTGCAGTCCGCCTCCACCGTCGGCGTCGACGCCGGCTCCCTCACCCTCTCCGGCACCGTCAGCGGCAGCTCGCTCACCAAGACCGGCTCCGGCACCCTCGTCCTTTCCGGCGCCAACACCTACTCCGGCGGCACCACCGTTT
>JBBKWO010000005.1:0-11749 GCA_037969015.1 Opitutaceae bacterium | reverse complement strand
CTACGAGTGAGGCGAGAAAGCACGCTGGGCCGGCGTTGTCCTTCAGCGGCACGGGCCGCTGGCCCGCATCCGCCTCGGTCGCCTTGGCCGAGCGCCCTTTCTCACTCACGCTGGACCGGTTTATTTCAAAAACACAGCCTGGAGGATTTTAAATAAAACTGTAGCTCTGCTTAGCCGTTGGATTCGGAATTGGACACAGCGAGCACCGAGCTCCGACACAGAGAGCCTGGAGATCAAACCAAGTCGGGTTCTTCGGCTCTCCGTGCTCTCGGTGTCTCCTCCGGATTGCCTCTGTGTAACAACTCCGAAAGCTGCGTCCCACTTGGTGTTCGGATGCTATGCTTGATACCCGTTTTCCAACTATAGTTTTATTTAAAATGCTCCAATCCACACGGGCGGGGACGCCCGTGGCTACAGGTCCGAGAATGCACCGCTTAGGATTTAGACCAACAGTCCGAATGAACTCGACTTTGGGTGGGGCGGGACCGCTGGGCCCGCCGTGTGCGACAACCGCTCACCGTTTGCATCCGTCGAGCCGGACGGCGCAGCGCCGTCCCTACCTTCGGATCGGTCTAAAGATTAAGGGACGTTGGTATTAGGATTTCCGATGACCGCCTTGCGACCATCGGCCTTACATGACTTCCAAGTCGAAGATGAGCTGATTACGGGCCTGCACGGGGGCGGAAATCAGGCCGGCCTGGGTCCACAGAGGGAGGGCGTTTTCACCGAGGAGAAAACGCAGCACCGGACCCAGTTTGGTAGCATCGCTTTTGCGAAAGACCAGATAGAGGGGCATGCGCAACGGGTAGTCTCCGTTGTTGATATTATCGGAGGTGGGCGGGTAGGCCACGCCATCCTCGGTGCTGGAGACCAGCAGGACCTTCAGGCCGGATGCTTCGCCGGGGGGCAGGGGCAACACCGCGATGCCGCCTTCATCACCCTTGATGCGGGTGATCAGTTCCTCCGGGGTATCCATCTGGATAACCGTCGGTTTGATCCGGTTGGTCTTCAGGACCTCGGCCCGCAGGAGGTCGAAGGCGAGGCTGCCTTGTCGGGTGATGGCGGTCGCGAGTATGCTGCGCGTGGCCCAGGGGCCGGAGCCACCGATGTCGCCCCAGCGGCGATGATTGCTTTTCTCGGCATCACCGTAGATGCCGCCGATTTGGGCAAACGTGAGTTGATTGACCGGAATGGAGTTACGAACGGCCAGCACCGCGGTGTAGTAGGCAACCGGCAGACTGACGAATTCCTCGCTGGAGGGGCGGGGCGAATCCGGTGGAAAAACCAGAAGACCGAGTTCGGCTTTTTCTTGCCTCAAAAGGGTCAGTCCGATGCCGCTGCCTTCGAGTTTGACGGTCACGGATTGGTCGTCGCGGGCCGCATAGGCGGCCAATCCACGCTCGAATACCGGTGATAGAAGATCGGAACCGACGATCCGTATGGGGGCGGCCTGTAACAGGGAGCCAACCAAGGTCGACAAAAGCAAAAGGGGAAAACGCATGGGGGAGAGAACCCATAGCGAAACCACTCCCGAAGTTTGGGGCAAGCTCGGAGCTAGTGGCGCTGTGGTCTGAGATGTAGCCGCCCCCGTCTCTGGGGGCGTGTTGGGCGTGGTGCCGCGGGGGATATCGCACACACGGGCAGGGACGCCGTGGCTACAAGGGGTGAGCTTGTATTACGTCCTTCTGATATTTTTTAAAAAAACCTATTGACCCTCATCGTTGCTACGCTTTGCTCCACCTCTCTCTCACGCAGGCGTAGCTCAGTTGGTAGAGCACCACCTTGCCAAGGTGGACGTCGAGAGTTCGAACCTCTTCGCCTGCTCCAGTTTAAGAAAGCGCCCGACTTCACCGTCGGGCGTTTTTTTGTGTCCGTGGGCGGGCTTCTCGGGACTTGCCGCGGGGCGATCAGGGACCCACGTTGCGTGCCATGTCCATTCCCGCTGATTTGCCGCCGGCCCGTTGGTGGCAGTGGCCGACCATTTTGTCGCTGGATGCCCCGGCGGTGGCGTTGGTTTGGCAGGAGGAACTGGCCCGTGCCGGTCTGTCGCAGGTGCAGTGGTATCACCGGTTCCTGCTGGCGGTGTCGGTATGGCTGATCTACGCGGCGGATCGCTGGATCGAGGGCCTGCGCCTGCATCCCGGCCAGGTGCGCACGCGTCGGCATTGGTTCTATATTCATCACCGCCGGACCGTGGTGGTGACGGGGGGGCTGGTTTTGTCGACCGCAGGGCTGGTGGCGGTCTTCTGTCTGTCTTCGGTGGAGTGGCTGACGGGGTTGTTCGTCGCGCTACTGGTGGCGGTCTACTTGCTGTCTCACCAACATTTGCACCGCGACAGTCCGTGGCGGCCTCCCAAGGAAACCTGCGTGGCGGTTCTTTTTGCCACGGGGTGCGCCTTGGCGCCGGCCTTGCAACCGCAGGCGCACATGGGGGGACTGGCCGGTCTGGCGACGTTGTTCGCACTGTTGTGTTTCACCAACTGCGCGTTGATCGCCTCTTGGGAAGAGGCGATTGATCGCAGTCATGGACAAACGTCACTGGCCCTGCAGTTTTCCTTCGGGCGTCAGCTCAGCCGGCACCTGGCCTGGCTGGGCGTGGGGTTGGGAGTCGCCGCGGCGATCACCCCGATAATCGGGCCGGTGCGCGAGGGGGCCGTGTGTATGGCCGTGAGCAGCGGGCTGTTGGGTTTGCTCGATCTGGCCCAACCAAAAATCGGAGATCGGGCCGCCCGCGTGCTCGCGGATGTCGTGCTGTTGACTCCGGTGGTGGCGTTGCTGGTGGTGGGGCAGTTGAGCTAAGAGCTCCCAATCTGCATTCACCCGATTTGCCTCCGTGTGAACCTAGTTTGAAGACAGCGTTTAGAGCATTTTCAATAAAGACATAGCCATTATGAGGAGTAGGGAATTGGGCCACAAAAAGTCACAAAGAAACGTTCCGGCGTTGGCACCGGGCTCACTAGGATTGGATGTAAGCGCCTATAGGCGCATGACCTCGCACGAGCTAAACGGTCTCGATCTCATCCCGCTTCTTTGTGCCTTTTCGTGGCTATAGTTTCATTTGAAAATGCTCTAAAATTATCCGAATTTTTTCCACGCGGAGACGCGGAGGCGTGGAGCGGGGATTTCAACCCACACGGGCGAGACGCCCGTGGCTGCAACTCGATCCGTCTTATTTGGTTTGGTCGGATGTGCCGGCGGAGGGCAGGGCGCCGTCGCCGGACATTTCGCGCAGCACGGTGGCGCTACTGGTGGTGGAGCTGCACGTCAGTATATAGGGGCGCT
The DNA here is from genome assembly GCA_037969015.1 of Opitutaceae bacterium. Lineage (GTDB taxonomy): Bacteria > Verrucomicrobiota > Verrucomicrobiia > Opitutales > Opitutaceae > JAUWBF01. Next base: position 8,467 of record JBBKWO010000005.1, on the reverse strand, counting down.
AGGCCTAGTTGCTAGGCATTGTAGAGTGCGCCGTCCCCGGCGCAGATGGTTCGGGATCGGCCGGGGACGGCCGACGCTACAAATCGATCAGTTGGATTTTTCCCGGTCAGCTTTGCCGGCGGAGGGCAGGGCGCCGTCGCCGGACATTTCGCGCAGCACGGTGCCAATATACGGGATGAGCTGTTTTTTTCGGCTGACGATACCGGGCAGATCGAAGATCTCGTTGTCCTCGACGCAGGAGTAGGCGATGCGCTCGATGAACTCGGGCTCGCCCTTGACCAGCAGCAGGGAGTTTTGAGTGTTGATATCGGTGATCAACAGGCAGGCAAACAGCAGGTGTTCGTCGCGGGCCAGATCGGCGAGCGCGGACGCGATTTTTTTCTGATGCTGCCAGAAGTTGCCGAAGCCGAGTTCCTCGACCTGCGAGACGGAAAAGCGGGTGCCGTCTTCGTCGTAGATCTTAAAGTCGGAGCGAATGACTTTCTCGGGCGGACTGGCCAGAATGACCGAACCCGAGCTAAAAATGGTGTCGGCCAGCTGGCGGGAATCGACGCCGGCGATCTTGGCGAGCCAATCAAGCAGCAGCGCGTCCTTCTCGGTGGCGGTCGGGCTGTTGAGATGCAGCGTGTCGGAGATGATTCCGCCCATCATGATACCGGCGATGTCGGGGCTGGGAGCGAGGCCGTCGCGGCGGAAGAGGTCGGCGATGATGGTGCAGGTTGAGCCGACGGGTTCGTTGAGAAACAGGATGGGCTGCTGGGTGGCGAGGGAGCCGATTCGATGGTGGTCGATGATCTCGGTGATGGTCACCTGTTCGGCGCCGGTGACGGCTTGAGTCATCTCGTTGTGGTCAACCAAGACCAGCCGCGTGCGGGCTGGCTTGAGCATGTCGGTCTTGGTGATGATGCCCTGCAGTTTGCCTTCGTCGCTGAGCACCATGTAGGCGGCGACATTGGAGTTGGCGACTTTCTTGCGCAGGTCGTTGAGGCGGATGTCCGGCGTGAGGGAGGGGAACTTGCGGTCGATCAACCGATCCAGGGTGGTGGCCGAGCGAATGACCCAGGCGGTGCTGGCCGAATCGTAGGGGCTGACAATCAGGGAAATGCCGGCTTCGCGGGCGTGCTCCACGATGTCGTCGTCCACAGGCAGGTTGCCGGTGACCACCAGCAGGCGGACGCCAAGTTCGATCGACTTGGCCTGAATGTCGCGCCGATCACCGACGATGATGATGGCTTGCTCGGCGGCGATGCCGTCGTGCTGGGAGACCTTGCCGAAGGAATGCACATCCATGGCACCGACGCGCACGAACAAGTCTTCCTGTTGGTCGGGCTCGGTGGCGTGGATGACCGTGGCCTTGAGGGCACGGACGATGTGATTGATGGAGGTGTGAACCTTGCGCATCTCGCGGGGTTCACGGACGCGCGGCACAAAAAAACCGCCAAGCTGGAAAATGGAGACGGAGCCGACCACCCGTTGGTCTGGAGTGACCACGGGCAGCACGCGCACATCGTGGGTGTCGATCAGCTCAAGCGCCTCGGCGCAGGTGGCGGCCTCGTCCACGGAGATGACATGGTCGACCATGACATCGCGCACACGTGGGGTGACATCGCTGATGAGGATGGGCAGGGGCTGGTTGAATTGTGCAAGGATGGCATCGATGCGGGCGTTGGAATTGCCGCAGCGCGCGGCTACGTAGCCCTCGATGCCACGCGCCTGTTTGTAGGCGGCATAGGCAATGGCGGAACAAATCGAGTCGGCGTCGGGGTTTTTATGGCCGATGATGTAGGTGAGGGGGGCGGACATGCGAAGAGGATGAAGTGGACAGTAAGCGTTGCGCTACGAGGTTTGAGCCATGCTTCGGGGGTTTTTGAAAACAAAAAACCCGAAGGTGTGAACCTTCGGGTTTGAATGATTGGAATGGAGATTTGGTATTAAACTCCAGCGGCGTCAGTAGCCGTGCTCGCTCCAGCGGCGTCTTCCTCGATGAACTTCACGTTGGCTTTCGCGGCGTCGATGGTGAACCGAATATTGTTTGTCGAGGCACCTGTTTTGCCATTGATCAACTCACCCGCAGTTGTGGTGCCGAGGTTCTTGTAGAATGCCACGTTACCGCCGATGAAGACGATGTGGCCGCCATCATCGTTATAGGCTCCGTAATTCTTATCCCATTTGCCGGTGGTTGCAGTGGTTCCGGCGATACCACGGGTGAAGGCCACAGGAGTGGTCGAGGAGTAATTGGTGCTCAGGCCAACAACGTAGCCAAATGCGAGATTGCTGAGATTGAAGGCAGCATCAATACCGGTTTTGGTCGGATTCAGAATGTTACCGACGTAGGAGTTTTGGTTCTCTAAGGTAGTGGTCTTATCAGCCTTGGAGATCCAGAGCTGACCGGACTCCAAGCCACCGTTTTTGGCCAGAGCGGCAGCAACGATTTTCACCGTGGCGGCTGTGCCGCCAGCGGCAACATTGTCACCGTAAGTGGTGGTCACTGTGCTGATGGAGTTCGATGGCAGTTGATCTCTGCTGCTTTGAGCAAAGATGAGTGAAGCTTGTCCAACCTGGCGGAGGTTGGATGAGTCGGCGGCTCGTTTAGCAGTTTCTTGAACCTTGCCCACGGTAGGAATGATGATCGCGGCCAAGATGCCGATGATCGCGATAACCGTTAGCAATTCAATGAGGGTAAAGCCCTTTTGGGGACGACGAAATGTATTATTCATAGGGGTGGAAAACATGGGATAACCTGTGCCGGTCTGTTGTTTATTCAAGCAGAAACTAGGAAAGAAACTCTCCGGCTCAGGCTGGACAACCTGCGATATGCCTACCTACGTTTGTCCGGATGAAGATTTATCTGGATGGACAATTTGTCGATGCAGCGGATGCCAAGGTTTCCGTGTTTGACCACGGCCTGCTCTATGGGGATGGGGTCTTTGAGGGCATCCGGATTTATGGCGGTAATATCTTCCGCTTGGACGAGCATCTTGAGCGCTTGGAGTATTCCGCCAAGGCCTTGTTGCTCGAAATGCCCTGGTCCCGCGCGGAAATCGCCGAGGCCACGCTCGAAACCTGCCGTCAGAACAACCTGACCGACGGCTATATCCGCCTCGTGGTCACCCGTGGCGTCGGCGACCTCGGCCTTTCGCCCTGGCTCTGCCCGAAACCCACGATCTTCATCATCGCCGCCAAGATCGCGCTGTATCCTCCGGAGTATTACACGACCGGTCTGGCCATCGTCACCGTGGCGACCCGTCGTATCAGCCCTGCCGCGCTCCCGCCCGCGGTCAAATCGCTCAACTACCTGAATAACATCCTCGCCAAAATCGAGGCGAAGCAGGCCGGCTGCATGGAAGCCATCATGCTCAACGAGCAGGGCTACGTGGCCGAGTGCACCGGTGATAATCTTTTCATCATCCACAAGGGCGAAATCATTACCCCGGCCGCCTCGCAGGGCGCGCTCAAGGGCATCACCCGCGATGCGATTTTCGACATCGCCCGTGAGATTGGCGTGCCGATGCGCGAGGCCAATATCACCCGCTACGATGTCTGGAATGCCGATGAGTGTTTCCTGACCGGAACCGCCGCCGAGGTTATTCCCGTGATCAAGCTGGACGGCCGCCAAATCGGCACCGGCGGACCGGGCACGATCACCAAGCGCGTGCTCGAGGCTTTCCGCCGTCGCGTGCTGGTTGAAGGCACCCGGATTTGACGGGTGTTTGTCATTGTAGCCGCCCCCGTCCCCGGGGCGTGTTTGGCTTGGCTCCGCGAGGGCACTTCGCTCTCACGGGCAGGGACGCCCGTGGCCACAGCAGGCAAAAACGTCAGCTAACCATCCCGTGCCACCACGGCCCGGAGGAGCCCGGACCTCGTGTCACCCTGACGCATCCGGCGGGCACCTTCGGACGTTATTTTTTACGTTCCACCATTGCCAGCGCTCCCAACGCTCCTTGGCATGAACACTGCAAAGCACGGATTACACTTATCGCGTTACAATTTCTTACCCGACGAGTCGTAATCTATTCAGAACCCCCTATCATTCTTACATGCCCAGCCCATTAAAGTGCGACCTCTGCAACCAGCCCGCGACCGTGCACCTCACGCAAATCGTGAATAACAAGGTGCATAAGGTCGATATGTGCGAAGCTTGCGCCCAAGCCAAGGGTGTGACCGATCCCGGCGGCTTCTCGCTTTCCGACCTGCTGGTGAAGGCGTCCTTAAACCCCGAAGCGACCGCCTCCGGACTGCGCTGCGAAGCCTGCGGGTTCACGCCATCGGATTTTAAGAAGCACGGGCGTTTCGGCTGTCCGCAGTGCTACACAACTTTCAGCACCATGGTCGACCCGATGCTTGAAAACATGCACAAGGGAAACCTGCACACCGGCAAGGTCCCCAGCCGTGCGCTTGCGCGCAAAACGCGCGAAGATCACCTCCGCGAACTCGAAACCAATCTCCAAGCCGCCATCAAGGCCGAGCGTTATGAAGACGCCGCCCGCTACCGCGATGAAATCAACCAAGCCAAACAAGAATCCGGGTCGCAAACGGCCGCTCGCTGATCACCCCATGACCATCGAAGCCCTTCTGGCCTCCCGCTCCGAGCTGACCGACGCGGTCAGCAGCAAGTGCGCGATTGTGCTCATGACCCGCATCCGGCTGGCCCGCAATCTGGCTGCCCATAAGTTCCCCGGCTGGGCCGGCGAACCCGAGCGCGCTGAAATTCTGAAGCAATGCCGTGAGGCCGTCTCGGCGGCATCTCCCATGAAGCGTTCCGTCGATACGCCGATCTCCGAACTGAGCGAGTTGCAAAAACTCATGCTGGTCGAGCGCCACCTCATCTCCCGCGAACTCAGCGGAGCCAAGACCGCCGCCGGTGTGGTGATCAACCGCGACCAGACAATCTCGGTGATGATCAACGAGGAGGACCACCTGCGTATCCAAGTTCTTCGTGCCGGTTTCCAACTCAAGAAGGCGTGGAACACCATCAACGCCCTCGACTCCGATCTGGAGGAGCGCCTCGACTACGCCTTCGACTCGCGCGTCGGCTACCTCACGGCGTGCCCGACCAACCTCGGCACCGCCATGCGGGCATCCGCCATGATGCACCTGCCCGCCCTGGTCATCTCCGGGCAGATGGAAAAAATCGTCAGGGCAGTCAACCAGCTCGGCATGGTGGTGCGCGGCCTTTTCGGCGAGGGGTCCGACGCCTCCGGCAGCATTTTTCAAATCTCCAACCAGACGACCCTCGGTGAATCCGAGGAAGCCATCATCAAGCGCCTCGGCAGCGTGCTTGAATCCATCGTCGAGCACGAGTTGAACGCCCGCGGCAAGCTGATGGAGGCCGATCCGGCCAAGCTCCAAGACAAGATCGGCCGCGCTTACGGCATCCTCCAGAACAGCCACGTCCTCAGCTCCAGCGAGGCCATGAACCTGCTCTCGTTGCTCCGCCTTGGCGTTGACCTGTCGCTATTCCCGGAAGAAGCCCGTGCCCAGGTCGACCGCCTCTTCATCGAGGCCCAGCCCGGCCACGTGCAAAGCACCACCAAGGAGGAGCTGGAACCCGCCCGTCGCGACGCCCTCCGGGCGGAACGTTTGCGCGCCGAATTCGCAGGATTTGCCAAACCTACTTTAACTGATCACGATAAAAACTAACCCAACGACACCACGCCCATGGAACCGATGAATAACTTCACCCCGCGCGCGCAACAGGTGCTCGCGCTCGCCCGTAAGGAAGCCGACCGCTTTCACCACAACTACGTGGGCACCGAGCACATCCTGCTCGGCCTGATCAAACTCGGCCAAGGCGTGGCCGTGAGCGTGCTCCAGAAGATGGGGCTCGATCTTGAAACCGTGCGCTCCGCGGTCGAAAAGCAGGTGGGCACCGGTCAGGATACCAAGCCGCAGGGCAGCATCCCTTACACGCCCCGCGTGAAAAAAGTCCTCGCCCTCGCCGGCAAGGAAGCCAAGGCCCTCAATCACTCTTATGTCGGCACCGAGCACATCCTGCTCGGCCTCCTCCGCGAAGGCGAAGGCGTCGCCGCCCGCGTGCTCAAGACGCTCGACATCGATATCGAACGCACCCGCAACGAAATCCTCCGCGAACTCGATCCGCAGTTCTCTGGCTCCGAGGAGGGTGCCGGCGCTTCTGGTGAAGAGGGCGATCCCGCCGCCGCCGGTGCCTCCGCTCGCGATGACGGCAAGAAGGACGTCAAGACGCCCGCCCTCAAGGCCTTTGGACGCGACCTCACCGAACTCGCCCGCAAGGGTGAACTCGACCCCGTTGTCGGTCGCAAAAACGAAATCCGTCGTGTGGTGCAGATCCTCTGCCGCCGCACCAAGCACAACCCGGTTCTCATCGGCGAAGCCGGCGTGGGCAAAACCGCCATCGTCGAAGGCCTCGCTCAAGAGATCGTCGGAGGTCTCGTGCCGGAGATCCTCATGGACAAAAAGGTCATCACCCTCGACCTCGCCCTCATGGTTGCCGGCACCAAATACCGCGGTCAATTCGAAGAGCGCATCAAGGCCGTGATGGATGAAATCAAGCGCGCCAAAAACATCATCCTCTTCATCGACGAGCTCCACACCATCGTGGGTGCCGGCGCGGCCGAAGGTGCCATGGATGCGTCCAACATCTTCAAACCCTCGCTCTCCCGTGGCGAGTTGCAGTGTATCGGTGCGACCACCCTCAATGAATACCGCAAGTATATCGAAAAGGACTCCGCGCTGGATCGCCGCTTCCAGTCCGTGAAGGTCGAGCCGCCCTCCGTCGAAGACACCATCACCATCCTCAAGGGCATCCGCAGCAAGTATGAGGATCACCACAAGGCCGTCTTCACCGACAAGTCCTTGGAGGCTGCCACCAAGCTCTCCGACCGCTACATCACGGGTCGTTTCCTGCCTGACAAGGCCATCGACGTCATGGACGAGGCCGGCTCGCGTGCCCGCATCTCCTCGCTCAACCGTCCGCCCGACATCGAAGACCTCGCCAAGGAGATCGAAGAAGTCTGCGCGTTGAAGGAAGAAGCCATCGCCAAACAGCACTTCGAAGAAGCCGCCAAATATCGCGACAACGAGAAGCAACTGCGCACCCGCCAGGAGCAGATCACCGAGGCCTGGAAAAAGGCCCGCGAAGAAAAGCGCATCAACATCGACGAAGACATGATGCTGCAAGTCGTCGCCGACTGGACCGGTATCCCGCTTTCCCGCATGGAAAAGAAGGAGACCGAAAAACTCCTCGGCATCGAAGCGGAGATTCAAAAAGTCGTCGTTGGCCAAGAAGTCGCCGCCGTGGCCATCGCCCGCGCGCTGCGTCGTTCGCGTGCCGACCTCAAAGACCCGCGCCGCCCGATCGGCTCGTTCATGTTTGTCGGCCCCACCGGTGTCGGCAAGACCGAGACCGCCAAGCAGCTCGCCGCGCAGATGTTCGGCAATCAGGACTCGTTGATCCAAATCGACATGTCGGAATACATGGAGAAGTTCGCCATGTCCCGCCTCGTCGGTTCGCCTCCCGGCTACGTCGGTTATGATGAGGGCGGTCAGCTCACCGAAGCCGTGCGTCGCAAGCCCTACAGCGTCGTTTTGTTCGACGAAATCGAGAAGGCCCACCCCGACGTGTTGCAGCTCCTGTTGCAGATCCTCGAAGACGGACGCCTGACCGATGCACTCGGCCGCGTGGTCGATTTCCGCAATACGATCATCATCATGACCTCCAACGTGGGTGCGTCGCTCTTGCAGCGGCAAACCTCGATGGGCTTTGCCGCCGCCACCAACACCTTCTCCGATCAGGAGAAAATGCGCGAGAAGGTGCTTGAGGAAGCCAAACGTGTCTTCAAGCCGGAGTTCCTTAATCGTATCTCGGACATCATCTTTTTCCGCCCGTTGGCCAAGGAGGATTTGTTCAAGATCATCGACATCGAACTCACCAAATTCGCCAAGCGTTTGGTCGAGCGTAAGATCACGTTGACCTTTAACGACGAGTCGAAAGACCTGCTGATCAACAAGGGCTACGATGAAAAATACGGCGCGCGTCCGCTGCGCCGTGCGATCGAGCACTTCCTTGAGGATCCGTTGGCCGAGGCCATCCTACGTGGCGACGTCAAGGACGGCGACACGATCGAGGTGGTGTGTGATGGTGAATTCCTGAAGTTTAATCATCAAAAGGGTTCACCGCAGCCGCCGCCCGCGACGACCACCGCCGATGGCAGCGAAGGTGGCAACGGTGGCGCCGGCGAGTCCTGATCATCGGACAAAACCGGGTTTCTAAACAACGGGCGTGGACGAAAGTCCCGCCCGTTTTTTTGCGGCTTGAAATGTAGCCGTCCCCGTCCCGGGGGCGTGTTGGGTGTGGTGGCGCCGGCCGGCGTCGCACGCACGGGCGGGGACGCCCGTGGCTACAAGGAAGTGAAATCCGGTTGAAACGGGGTATGACTGGATCGGGGATGTAGCCGCCCCCGTTCCTGGGGGCGTGTTGGGTGTGGTG
>JBBKWO010000004.1:0-16665 GCA_037969015.1 Opitutaceae bacterium | reverse complement strand
CCCCCCACCCCACCACCCCCGCCGCGCCGCAAGGTATTGTTGATTGAGGACGAACGCGGACAAGCCCGCATCGTCGAGGCATCGTTTGCCAAATTCGTCGGCGAGAAATTCGGTCTGGATTGGACGAGCACTTACGACGAAGCCCTGCAGGCCCTCAAAACCGTCCATTACGACGCCTGCCTGCTCGACTACCATCTGGGCGACGGGCACTCCGGTCTGGACCTCCTGCGCGAGGTGATGGCCCTCGGCATCGACACTCCGATCATCATGGTCACCAGCGAGAGCTCCCCCGAGGTCGACCAACAGGCCCTCGATCTCGGTGCGCTGGATTACCTGCTCAAGTTTGAAATCAGTCCCCGCAGCCTGGAGCGTGCGCTGCGCTACACCATCAAACAGCACCTGGCCCTACACCAACTCAAACACCTGGTCACCCGCGATCGGGTCACCGGCCTCCTTAATCGAAGCGAAGGACTCAAACTGATCGAAAGCGAGATCGGTCGGGCCCGTAAATTCGACCGTTCATTCACGGTGCTGCTGGCGGATATCGATTCCTTCAAACGCCTGAACGAAGCCCACGGCCGCAGCGTCGGCGACAAGGCGCTGGTCATCGCCGCCAAGTCCCTGACCAACGCGACCGGCGACATCGGAACGGTTGTCCGCTGGGGCGCCGACGAGTTTTGCGTGGTCCTGCCCCACGCCAATGCCGTCACCGGCAAACAAATCGCCGAGGAGGCACTGGCCACCACCCGCAAACTCAACTGCCCGTTGTCGATTGGTCTGGTCGAATGGAAAAACGCGCACGCCGACACCACCGGGCTCATCGCCGCGGCCAACACCGCGCTGAGGGAAGCCCAGGCCGCCGGTGGCAATCGCCTGGCCTGAGCGCCAATACATCTCACCACCAAGTTTACAGAGCCTGATGCCGCCTTATCTGAGCAATCAGACCGGCTGCCGACGCGTTAGGGTAAGAACCCATGGGCGGATGTCGGGCTGACATGCGATACTCACCACTGGTTGGTTTCTGGAATGGAAGTCATCCGACTCCTCCCATGAACCAACATCCTCAAAAATCCGGCCTCCTGTTCTGTAATGCATTGTTCCTCGCGGCAGCCGTCTCCTGCGTTGGAAATCAAGCCTCGGCCCAAATCGTGATCGACCTCGGCACGGCCGAAAGCTTCGCCGTTCTCGGCGGTGCATCGGTGGTCAATACCGGCAACACGATCGTGACCGGCGACCTCGGTGTGGCCCCCGGCATAAGTATCACCGGCTTTGGCCCCGGCACCGTGACGGGTGGTTCCATCCACACCAACGACGCCATCGCGATACAGGCCCACGACGACGCGCAGACCGCCTACGACCAACTCGCCGGACTCGGTTTCGCAACGGACTTGACCGGCCTGAATCTCGGCGGCCTCACGCTCACACCCGGAGTTTACTCTTATTCGGCGGCGGCCGCCTTTACGTCGGGAATACTTACCCTCGACGGCCTGAATCAGTCGGACACGACCTTCGTTTTTCAAATCGGCAGCACGCTCACCACGACCGGCGTGACTTCGTTTAATCTCATCAACGGAGCCGTCGCCTCCAATGTCTGGTTCCAGGTCGGCAGCTCGGCCACGCTCGGCATAGGCGCGTCCTTCGCCGGAACTGTCATCGCCCACGACAGCGACACCCTGAACACCGGCGTCACCGTGGACGGCCGGATCATCGCTCTCAATGCCACCGTCACCCTCGACACCAATACGATCACCGCGCCCACGGTCGCCATTCCCGAACCCGCGACCGGTGCTTTGATTGTCTCCGCCCTCGCCGGCCTGACCGTTCTTGGCAAAAGACGCCGGGCCGCCTGAGCTTGGGTTAAACGGTCTTCGCTGGTTTCAGTGATGCTAAAGGTGGCGCGGGTTGTCCCCAACGCGGCAACGCCGCGCCATGTCTCCAAACCAAACAGGGGACAATGGGTCCCACCTTTCGTTTTACCCGGTCAAAAAGAGTGAGGAAGCACCGGTGGCGTTTCCTCACTCATCGCTCAAGCGCCTGACTTCGCCACGGTGTTTTCCGCGGTGTGCTTGATATCGGCCAAGGTCAGTTTCACAAAGACCTTCGAGTCTTCATAGCTGATCCGCTCGATCTTATCGGGTGAGATCAGGATCTCCTTTCCTGAAAACCAGTGGCCGGTCTCGATGACGAATTCGCCGACCGCCCAGGTTTTGTCATCCACCATAAAGCTGCTCACCGAACCGATCTCACCGTCGGTGGCCTGGATGCTGTAACCGACCATGTCCTTGGTGCTGCGCAGATGCAGATCTTCACGCTGATTGTGTCCGTGATGGGGTTTGGTTTCTTCGGTCAGCGGCGCCACCACGAGAGGAATACCGGGCGTGACCGGATAGCCCGTCATGCCCCACATCCCGTTACCCTGCCAATAGGTCGCCAATCCGTAGTAGCGGTAGTAGTCCTCCTCGTATTGGCGCGAGACCGGCAGATGCGTGTCGATCGAAGGACTATCCTCGATCTGCTTACGGGTCAGTTTGACCTGCAGGGTCTTCGCATCGCGATCCAGCCGGCCAAAGGAGTGGGGAGAGAGGAGGACCCGCTGATCCACCAGCCAGGTGCCGGTGTCGGCGACCAGATAGCGAACGGCCCAAGCCTGATCATCAAAATAAAAATCCTTCACCTGGCCGATGTCGCCATCCGTGGCGGCGAGGGCGTTTCCGTAGAGCTCCTTGATGTTTTGTAGCATAAATAATCCTTGCTGATCACGCGTCTGACCGCGGAGGGGTTCCGCAGCTTCATGCCCAGAGATTAGGCCCTCCGGTAAGCGAAAACCATGGGGTATTACCCTAGCTCAGGTAGGCGCCAAAGCCGACTGATTGAGGACGTAGCCTTATTCTCCTCCGTAACGTCCGCGTTTGTAGTGCGGTCGCGAGCCCGGCATCGCCGGGATTAGACCGTGTTTGGTGGTCCGCTGCGTTCCCGTATCTCCCAACGCCTTGGACTCGTTCCGCGAGTCCTTGCGGCGTCACTACAAACTATAGCCTGCTCATTCTGCCGGCGTAAGCGTGCTCCGGCGTAGGGTTATTCCCCATATGATCAGAATGCCCCGGAGTGTAACCTCAATCATCGTCCCCAAAGCGGGAACCCGTTGGCCGTCACGCAGACGGCCCCAACCCAATCCACCGATTTATGAAAGATCCCACCGTCTACAAAACCATCGAGCTCACCGGCACGTCATCCACCTCCATCGAGGACGCCGTCAACACGGCCATCGGACGCGCCCACCAGACCGTCAAACACCTCAGCTGGTTTCAGGTGATCGACACCCGCGGCAACATCGAGAAGGGCAAGGTTCACCACTGGCAAGTCACCCTCAAGGTTGGCTTCGCATTGGAAACCCCCGGCAAGAAGTGATCGGCAACCCTCACCATAATTCGTGATGACTCACACCAACGATTGGATGGGCGGCTGGGGCGGCGGCGGCGGCATGTGGCTGGCCCCGGTCGTCTGCGTCCTCCTGATCGTTCTGCTCGTCGTGGTGATCATGAAACTCACCAAGAAATGACCCGTCTTGCCCCCGCCTCAAAAGACTTTCCGATCGTCTGCGTGGGCGGTTCGGCCGGAGGTCTCGACGCGTATACCCGACTGCTCAAAAACCTGCCGGCCGACATGGGTGTCGCCATCGTCATCGTAAACCATGTGCGTAACGTGGCGACCCAGCTCCACGAGATCCTGCCGCGCTACACGTCCATGCCGGTGGAGCTTATCTCCGAGAAACTGGATATCCGGCCCAACTGTGTATTCATTATTCCATCACAGACAGATTTGCATGTTCTCAAGGGCGAGTTCCGCCTGCGTCCGGTCTCCAAGCCGCGGGGCTGGCCCGATGTGATCACCGTTTTCCTGCGCTCCCTGACCAAGAACTGGGATGGCAAGCTGATCGCGGTGATTGTCTCCGGCTTTGATGGAGACGGAGCCGATGCGCTCCGCGGGATCAAGGAAACGGGGGGCATCACCATAGCGCAGAAGCTTGAAACGGCGATCCAGCCCGACATGCCGGAGAGCGCCATCGCCAGCGGCTATGTCGACTTCGTCCTTTCTCCGGAAGACATCGCCAAAAAAATCATCCTGATCGCGCATGGTCGCACGAACTGAACCGAAGAAAAAAACACCGCAGGTCGGTCCGGACGTCCGGGCGGCCATGGTGCTCTGTTTGCAAAAATCCGCCCTTTTTCTCGAATACCGGCAGGCTTTCGAAGCCACCACGGGACTACCGTTGGTGTTGCGCGCGGCCGGTTCCTTTCAGGCCCCGCTCCAGGGCTCGAAGCAGGCCAACCCGTTTTGCTCGCTCATGATCGGTGCAAACAAGACCTGCTCGTCCTGCCTGCAATTGCAGCAACGGGTTGAAACCGAGGCCGTGCTGACTGCCAAAACCCTCCGCTGTTACGCCGGGCTGAGCGAATCCGCCGTGCCGGTGCGCGTGGGTAATCAGGTGCTGGCCTATCTTCAGACGGGACAGGTTTTCCTGGGCACCCAAAAGAAGTTCGAGAGCATCATCCGGCCGGCTTCCACTGCCGGGTCAGCCGCGGAAAACCGCCGCATGGAGTCCGCCTATTTTCAGACACGCGTCATCAGTCGGACGCAGTATGCGGGCATCATTCGCCTGTTGGGCATTTTCGCCGAACATCTCGCCACGGTTAGCAACAGTCTGTTGACCAGCCAGACCACGACCGAATCGCCCACGATGACGAAGGCGCGCGCGTTCATCGATGGGCATCAGGATGGGGCCATCGGCTTGGTGGACGCGGCACGCGCCGTAAACATGAGTCCGTTTTATTTCTGCAAGGTCTTCAAAAAAACGACCGGCCTCACCTTCACCGACTACCTCGCCCGCGCCCGGATCGAGACCGTTAAGCGAAAACTGCTCGACGCCCACCTACGCGTGAGCGAGGCGGCCTTCGCTTCCGGCTTTCAATCGCTGTCCCAGTTCAACCGCGTATTCCTACGCGTCGCCGGCGAAACACCGTGCGGTTATCGGGAGCGGCTGCACGGACCGAGGGCGAAACTCATCCCCCTGCCCGACCGCACGGGTTGATGGCCGCGGGTTAGTGCATCTCCGAGGTAGGGCGTGACCGCCGGGCGCGCCGGTTTGGCACGGCACGGCTTTGCCCATGGTAACGCACGGCGGTCCCAGCGGTCCCGCCCTACCTAAAGCCGCTCCACCCTGCTCGACTGCCTTCAGACCATCGCAGCCAGCACCGCATCGAGCGATACGGTGGCGAAGCGGGTCGCGTGGTCGGAAACCGCATACGGAATGATCAACTCACGGCCGTGCAGTATCGAGCCGCACGAATAAACGACATTCGGCACGTAGCCTTCACGCTCGTCTTCGCGCGGCGTGATCAGCGGCGACTCCATACGACCGAGCACTTTGCTCGGGTCGTCCAAGTCCAGTAGGAACGCACCGATGGAATACTTGCGCATCGCGCCGACGCCGTGGCTGATCACCAACCAGCCCTTTTCGGTCTCGATGGGTGAACCGCAGTTGCCGAGCTGAACAAACTCCCACGGATAAGTCGGTTTGAGGATGATCGTCGCTGTGCGCCAAAAGTGCAGGTCATCGGAGAGCATCAGAAAGATGTTCTCATTGTCCTGGCGTGAGAGCATCGCGTAGTGGCCGCCGACTTTGCGCGGGAACAACGCCATGCCTTTGTTCTGCACGCAGGCACCGCTTAAGGTGATGAATTTAAAGTCGAGGAAATCGACCGTCTCCAGCAACTGCGGATGCGTGATGCGTCCATCATACGCAGTGTAGGTCGCGAAGTAGGACTTGGTGCCGTCGTCATGTTGAAACAATACGAACCGCGCATCCTCGATGCCGTTGCTCTGGCTCGGCGAGCGCGGGAAAATCACCCGCTCCGACATCCGGTAATCGGCAGGGAAACTCACTTGGTAATTCGAATACGCGAGATTGAGAATCGCATGCGCCGCCGCTGCGGCTCCGGGAGGAGCTCCGTCGATCAGTTGATTCTGCACCAAGGCGATGGCAGCCTTTAACTCGGCCAACGTGAACTCATCCTCAAGTGCTGCCAGGGTGCGCAGGGTAAATTCCCCAGCGAAGCCCAGCTCGGCCAGCTTTCGGGAAAAACGGGGCTTGTGGAATGGTGCATCCGGCATGGACTGCGGTTCGGTAACGAAGCGCGTCGGCGTGATGATGGTGATCGTATTGTCCTTATCGACGATACCGGTGCGGAAGGTGATCGAAGAAATGTGCCCCTCGCCGGTGGCGCGCAGGCTGAGCACAAAACGCGTCGACCCCTCGGGCAAATCCGACTGGTCGGGGTGCACCACGATGGACGGATTAAAGAGCGCGGCGGCCTCGAGCGAGTATTCGTGCGTGAAGTAAGAACCGATCAGCAGTTTGCGCGCTTCGCTGAGTTCGCGGTCCGTCACCAGATGCGGGCGGACAAACTCAAAGCGCTCCATGAAGATATCCTTGGTCTTCTGATGACGGTCGGAAAATTCCATCATCACGCGAGCCAACAGCTCTTCGATCTCGCTTTCCAGCAAGGCGAGCAACCGGGCGATGATCTTCAGGATGCGCTGCTCGGTGCCGGGTGAAAACGGCCGGATGAGCACGCGCTTGCGATCGGGATTGATAAAGATGTCGGTGCGGTTGACGACGGGGCAGACGGGTGCGGGCAGCGTGTTCATTGAACCACCTCCATGGCCGGCGCCACGCTCGAGAACGCGGTCAGGTCGTTGTGCACGAGCTGCAGTTCGGCCCGCGCCAGATGGAACGCGAGGGTGGACTCGGCGCCTTGGTTTTCGTTGACGCGGTCCGCGTGCAGGGCATCGCGGCAGCCGCCGGTTTTGGTGTCGTAGAGCATAAGGGCGAGGTCGTTGCGGCCAAGGAACCATTCGAAGACTGCGTGGGCGCGCTCGAGCCAGTAGGGCTCGGAGGTGGCGCGAAAGGCCTCCAGGCAGGCCGACACCGTGGCCTGCACTTCGACGGGTTGTTGGTCGAAAAAGGCGCGGGTGCCGTTGCGATGACAGAAACCGTCGGAACCGATCGGTTGAAAAATGCCGGTGGGCGATGTCTGGAGTTTAAGCAGCCAGCGCAGTGCACACAGACCGGTTTCAACCAGCGCGGGTTGGTTGGTGGCTTTGCCGGCCTGGATGAGCGCGTGCGGCAGGCGGGCGTTGTCGTAGGTGGCGTCGTCGGCCAGCCACTGCCAATCGTTGCGGGCGTGATCGGCGAAGCGCGCCATCATCCGGTCCGTCAGCACGATGCGGATACGGATGGCGGTTTCATCTCCGGGACGATGGCACAGGTAGTCGTGAATCCCGAGCAGTGCGAAGGCCCACGTGCGCGGGTGCACCAGGTCCATCACCGCCGGCAGCGCGGCGACAAACAACTGCCCCGCCAGCAGACGGCAGCCGCGGTCGCGAGATTGGGCGACACACACGCCGAGCGCCCAGAGCGCGCGGCCATGCGAATCCTGCGAGCCTTGTTCTTCGAGCCAGCGACGGTCGTAGCTCATGAAGTTGCGGAAGCGACCGGTCTCGGGGTTAAACGCATGTGCGAGGAACGCGGTGTAGGTCGTGGTGAGCCGCGAGATCACCGGCAGGGTTTCGCCGAGATTCGTCCAGAGCAACGTGAGCATGAGCGCGCGGGCGTTGTCGTCGGTGCAATAGCCGTGCTCGTAGTTCGGCACGGAGAACAGCGCGTGTTGCAACATGCCGGTCGAGTCGCTCATGCGCAGCAGATGATCGAGATTGAGCGTCGGCAGATGCATCGGATCCTCTGCGAGCGTGCGCACCAGCAGCGACCGGCGTTGCGTCGCGGCAAACACGGTGCGTGCGGTCGCGAAGCTTTCGAGGTAGTGGGCGGCCGAGCGGCTCCAGATCATGCTGCGGCCCGTGCGGTGGGCCTTCTTGCGCATGGCGAGCCGGCGGGGTGGATCGCGCAGCAGGTCGCACACTTCGCGACTGATGGCGTCGCTGTCACCAAAGGGCACCAGCACACCGAGCCCGTTGTCGAGCAACTCGGCCGCGTGCCAGTAAGGCGTGGAGACCACGGCCTTGCCCGCGCCAAACGCGTAGGCGAGCGTGCCGGAGACGATCTGACGCTCGTTTTGGTAAGGCGTGATGTAGACGTCGGCCGCGCCGATGAAGTCCTTCAACTCGGGCAGGTCGACAAAGCGGTTGTAGAAAATGACGTTTTGCTCGACGCCGTTTTTCTTGGCCAGCCGCTCCAGCCCAAGCCGGTAAGCCTCGCCGTGCTCGCGCACGAGGTTCGGATGGGTGGCGCCTAGGACCAGATAGACCGTCTGCGGAAACTCCTTGATGATCGCCGGCAGCGCGTTGAGCACCTGCTCGATGCCCTTGTTCGGCGAGAGCAACCCAAAGGTCAGCAACACCAGACGACCCTCGACATCGAAGAGCGTCTTGAAGCGGTCGGGCTCCTCGAAAGGCACGTCGTGGATACCATGCGCGATCACGTCGATCTTGTCGGCGGGCGCATCGTAGATCTCGCGCAGAAAACGGCGACCGCGCTCGGTCATGACCACGAGGCGGGCGGAGACCTTGATCAAGGCCTCCATCACTCGGCGTTGTTCCGGACCGGGATCGCGCAGCACCGTATGAAACGTGGTGACGACGGGCATTTTCAGGGCACGCAGCAGCGCCAGGATGTGTCCGCCCTCGCTGCCACCGAAGATACCAAACTCATGTTGCAGGCACACGACGTTGACCTCGGCCTGATTAAGAAACTCGGCCGCGCGCTCGTAGCTGGCGATATCCTGCTCGTTGAGCTCAAAGACGACCTCGGGCGGATAGTCATAAGTTTCCGCACCGTCGGTGACCGCGATCACCGGACAAGCCTCGGCGCCGCACTGCTCGGCCACCGCGCGTCGGAGATCTTCGGTGAACGTGGCGATGCCGCACTTACGCGGCGTATAGCTGCCGATGAATGCAATTTTTTTTGCGGAGCGTTTGGAAACGCGGGTGTCGGTGACGGGCGAAGGGTGCGGAAAGGTTTTTTTAGACAAAGGAAATGGAGGCAGCTCGGTGTTCATGAATGGTTCTCGCGGAATACACTCTCCCCGCAGACACCCTGACCGAACTGGCGAAAGAACGATGCTATCGCGCCACCACCGGTCATGCGAGGGTTATATCCCGAAGGGAAAAACGAATGCCGTCATCATGCGCCCAACCCCGGGCCACAACCATGGGGTTAAACCCTATGTGGTAGGGTAAAACCCCATGGAGAAAACCTGCCGTCGGGTGTTACCGTCGGGCATCACAAAAACGTCCCATTCTCCCGCCAATGTCGGCGTGGTGGTTTCGGTGAGAGGCAGCGTGGTCGACGTTCGCTTTGACCAAAACCTGCCACCGATCTTCTCGTTACTGCGTGCCGGCCCCAAGCAGGAGATCGTCATCGAAGTGCTCGCCCAGCGCGATGCCCGCCATGTGCGCGGCATCTCGCTGACTCCCACCCAGGGCCTCGCCCGCGGCATGGTCGTTGAAGACACCGGCGGACCGCTGATGGTGCCGGTGGGCAAACCGGTTCTGTCCCGTATGTTCGACGTGTTTGGCCACACCATCGACCGCGAGGAGCCGCTAAAGGACGTGCAACTGCGCTCCGTGCATCAACCCCCACCCTCGCTCGCCCGGCGCTCCACCAAGTCGGAAATTTTCGAGACCGGCATCAAGGTCATCGACGTGCTCGTGCCGCTCGAACGCGGCGGCAAGGCCGGCCTCTTCGGCGGTGCGGGCGTCGGCAAAACCGTCCTGCTCACCGAGATGATCCACAACATGATCGGCCACCAACAGGGCGTGAGCATCTTCTGCGGCATCGGCGAACGTTGCCGCGAGGGCGAGGAACTCTACCGCGACATGAAGGAAGCGGGAGTGCTCCCCAACATGGTCATGGTCTTCGGCCAGATGAACGAACCGCCCGGCAGTCGTTTCCGCGTGGGCTTCACCGCGCTGACCATGGCCGAGTATTTCCGCGACGACGAACACCGCGACGTGCTCCTGCTCATCGACAACATTTTCCGCTTCATCCAAGCCGGCATGGAGGTCTCCGGACTCATGGGACAAATGCCCTCCCGCCTCGGTTATCAACCCACCATGGGCACCGAGCTCTCCGGCCTCGAAGAACGCATCGCCAATACCGACAGCGCCGCCATCACCTCGATTCAAGCGGTCTATGTGCCCGCCGACGACTTCACCGATCCGGCCGCCGTCCATGCGTTCTCTCATCTCTCTGCATCGATCGAGCTTTCGCGCAAACGCGCCAGCGAAGGGCTTTTCCCGGCCATCGATCCGCTGCAATCCAGTTCCAAAATGGCCACGCCCGGCATCGTCGGCGAACGCCACTACGCCCTCGCGCAGCAGATCCGCAGCACCCTCGCCCAATACGCCGACCTCAAGGACATCATCGCCATGCTCGGTCTGGAACAACTCTCGCCGGACGACCGCAACGTCGTGGCCCGCGCCCGCCGCCTGGAGCGCTTCCTGACCCAACCGTTCTTCACCACCGAGCAGTTCACCGGCCTGAAGGGAAAACTCGTCAGTCTCGAAGACGCCCTCGACGGCTGCGAACGCATCCTCAAGGACGAATTCAAAGACTACCCGGAGAGCGCGCTCTATATGATCGGCGCGATCAGCGAGGCGAAAAAACCAACATCCAAAACCGACGCCGAGTCCGCGCCTGAAACCGACGCGAAACCCGCCCCCGACGCCGAACCCGCCGAGAAACCTGAACCCGTCACCTCCGACCATGACGCTTAAGATTCTCCTGCCCTTCCAGGTCTTCGCCGAAAAAACCGGTGTGTCGCGCATCGTCGCCGAGACGCACGACGGCTCGTTCGGACTGCTGCCGCAACGGCTCGACTGCGTCGCCGCCATCGCGCCCGGCATCCTCACCTACGAAACCGAGGCGGACGGCGAAGTCTTTGTCGCCGTCGATGAAGGCGTGCTGGTTAAGACCGGCCCCGACGTGCTCATCTCCGTGCGGCGCGCCCTTGTCGGCAAGGACCTCGGCCAACTCCGCGAAGCCGTCACCAAGGAATTTCTCACCCTCGACGAAGAGGAAAAGTCCGTGCGCACCGTTATGGCCAAACTCGAGACCGGTTTCCTCCGTCGTTTCGCCACCTTTAAAAATGAGTGACGCGCCCAAAAAATCCCCCGAGGGCGGCTCGACGCTCGCCGGACAGATCGGCGCCAAGGCCGTGCGCAAACTCAAGGCCCGCAAATCCACTCAAGGCGTCTGGTTCGGCCTCGGCATGATGGGCCTCGTCGGCTGGTCCGTGGTCGTGCCCACCCTCCTCGGTGCCGCGCTCGGCTTGTGGTTGGATGCCCATCACCCCGCCAACCACCCCTGGACCCTCGCGCTGATGGTCGTCGGCCTCGCGGTCGGCTGTGTGAACGCGTGGTATTGGGTCGCCCAGCAAGACAAGGCCATGCGCGACGAACCGGAGGACGACGATGAATGATCCGCTCATCCTGATCCTCGCCGCCCTGGCCGGCGTCGGCCTCGGAACGATTTTCTTCGGCGGCCTCTGGTGGACGATTCGCCGGGCAATGGGCTCTACGCGACCCGCGCTATGGTTTTTCTTCAGCCTGCTGCTGCGCATGGGCATCGCCCTCTCCGGACTTTACTTTGTGTCTGGCGGACAATGGAAACGACTACTCGCCTGCCTGCTCGGTTTCATCATCGCGCG
This sequence comes from Opitutaceae bacterium, assembly GCA_037969015.1. Classification (GTDB taxonomy): domain Bacteria; phylum Verrucomicrobiota; class Verrucomicrobiia; order Opitutales; family Opitutaceae; genus JAUWBF01. The sequence goes on along the minus strand of JBBKWO010000004.1, from coordinate 4,939 downwards.
CTTTGCGGTGATGCATCTGACCGCCCGTGTAGGGCCGCCGCTTGTCAGCGTGCCGCGTCGCCCCACAGCCCTAACCACCGCAACCGCAACCATCAGCCCACGGCACGCCGACGAGCGGCGGCCCTACAATTGAGCCATGCGTCTTAGTCCCGACGAATTGATTTTCTGGCAGCACGGTTGGGTTCACCTCAACGCCACCATCGTCTTCACCTGGGCCATCATGCTCGTGCTGGCCGTTGGCGCAAAACTCATCACGCGCAACCTCTCCACCGAGCTCACCCGCACCCGCTGGCAAAACCTGCTCGAAATCGTCGTCACCGCCATCAACCAGCAGATCAAGGAGGTCGGCCTGCCGCACCCCGAAAAGTATATCGCGTTCATCGGCACGCTCTTCCTCTTCGTCGCCTTCGCGGCCCTCTGCACGATCATCCCCGGCTACGAACCACCCACCGGCTCGCTCTCAACCACGGCGGCCCTCGCGCTCTGCGTGTTCGTGGCCGTGCCCCTCTTCGGTATCGAGGACCAGGGGCTCGGCGGCTACCTCAAGACCTACATCGAGCCGACGGTGATCATGCTCCCGTTCAACCTCATCAGCGAGGTGTCCCGCACGCTCGCTTTGGCCGTCCGCCTCTTTGGCAACATGATGAGCGGCGGCATGATCATCGCAATTCTGCTCACCATCACGCCCTTCATTTTCCCCGTCGTCATGACCCTGCTCGGCCTGCTCACCGGCATGGTGCAGGCCTACATCTTCAGCATCCTCGCCGCCGTCTACATCGCGGCCGCCATCAGCGCCCGCAAGAAAAAGTCCGCCCCGCCCGACTCGGATGAGCCGGCCTCCGACGAGTCGCCCACCAACCCGCAACCCACCCAATAACTCTTATGGATAACATGACCCTCATCGCCGTCGCCTCGATCGCCACGGCCGGCTTCGCGACCAGCATCGGCTGCATTGCCCCCGCCCTCGGCGAAGGCAAGGCGGTCGCCTCCGCGCTCACCTCCCTCGCGCAGCAACCCGACGCCTCGGCCACCATCACCCGCACGCTCTTCGTCGGCCTGGCGATGATCGAGTCCACTGCGATCTATTGTTTCGTCGTCTCGATGATCCTGATCTTCGCCAATCCATTCTGGAACCACGTCATCGCCGAGGCCGCCGCGGTGGCCGGTGCCGGAAAATAAACGGCCATGCTCATCGATTGGTTCACCGTCGCCGCGCAGGCGCTCAACTTCCTCATCCTCGTGTGGCTGATGAAGCGGTTTCTCTACAAACCCATTCTCAACGCCATCGACGCGCGTGAGAAAAAAATCGCCGCCGAACTCGCCGACGCCGCCACCAAAAAAGCCGAGGCGCAAAAAGACCGCGACGACTTCCAACACAAAAACGACGAGTTCGACCAGCAACGCGCCGACCTCCTCGCCAAAGCGACCGACGAAGCCAAAACCGAACGCCAACGCCTGCTCGACGAAGCCCGCCAAGCCGCCGACGCCCTCAGCGCCAAACGCCAGGAAACCCTCAAGCGCGAGGCCCACACGCTCAACCAGTCCCTCGCCCGTCGCACCCAGACGGAAGTCTTTGCGATCACCCGAAAAGTCCTCACGGACCTCGCCACGACCAACCTGGAAACCAGCATGGCCGACGTATTCAATCGCCGATTACGCGAACTCGAAGGCGAGCCCAAGGCGTCACTCGCCTCCGCCCTCAAATCCGCCAAAGAACCCGCAGTCGTGCGCAGTGCCTTCGACCTGCCCGAAGACCAACGCGCCGCCATCCAAACCGCCCTCAACGAAACCTTCTCGATGGATTGCCAGCTCCGCTACGAAACCGCCCCGGACCTCGTCAGCGGCATCGAGCTCACCGCCAACGGACAAAAGGTCGCCTGGAGCATCGCCGACTACCTCACGTCGCTCGAAAAAGGCGTCGCCGAACTGGTGAAACAACACGACAAGCCCGCGCCAAAACCAGAGCCCGAGGCCAAGGCTGCATGAACACGACTCCGGTAAAAGGTAGGGCGGGACCGCTGGGCCCGCCGCGTGCGACGACCGCCCACTGTTGGCATTCGTCGAACCGGACGGCCCAGCGGTCCGTCCCTACCTTTCAAACCAAGTTCAGAGAACACCGCATCTCACATGAACGCCACGCCTGAAACCGCCACCGACACGCTCGAATCCGTCTTCGACCGCGCGTTCACCGACCTCGGCCAGACGCGCGACGACTTTACCCCGCGCCTCGCCCCGCGCGAAGTTGGCACCATCATCAGCGTGTCCACCGGCATCGCGATGGTCTCCGGACTGCCCAACGTCGGCTTCGAGGAACTGCTCGCGTTTCCCGGCGGCGTCTACGGCATCGCGTTCAACCTCGACGAAGCCGAGATCGGCGTTGTCCTGCTCGGCGAGTATTCGCACCTGCACGCCGGCCACGAAGTCGAACGCACCGGACGCGTCATGGACGTGGCCGTGGGCGACGCCCTGCTTGGCCGCGTCATCGATCCACTCGGACGCCCCCTCGACAACGCCGGCCCCATCTCAGCCCACGACCGCCTGCCCGTCGAACGCCCCGCCGCGCCCATCATGGATCGCGCGCCCGTCACCGTGCCGCTGCAGACCGGACTCAAAGTCGTCGATGCGCTCATCCCCATCGGACGCGGCCAACGCGAACTCATCCTCGGCGACCGCCGCACCGGCAAAACCGCCATCGCGCTCGACACCATCCTCAACCAACGCGACCGCGACGTCGTATGCGTCTATTGCGCCATCGGCCAACGCGCTTCCGCCGTGGCCAAAGTCGTCGCCAGCCTCCGCGAAAAAGACGCTCTGGCCTACACCGTGGTCGTGGTCGCCGAAGGCAACGAAGCGCCCGGCCTCTCCTACGTCGCCCCCTACGCCGCGACCAGCATCGCCGAGTATTTTATGGAAGCCGGCCGTGACGTGCTGATCGTTTACGACGACCTCACGCACCACGCCCGCGCCTACCGCGAACTCTCGCTCCTGCTCCGCCGCCCCCCCGGACGCGAAGCCTTCCCCGGCGACATCTTCTACATCCACTCGCGCATGCTGGAACGCGCCACCCACCTCAACGACGAACGCGGCGGCGGCTCGCTCACCGCGCTGCCCATCATCGAGACCGAGGCACAGAACATCTCCGCCTACATCCCGACCAACCTCATCTCGATCACCGACGGGCAAATCTACCTCTCGCCCTCGCTGTTTGAGCTCGGCGTGTTGCCCGCGGTCGATGTCGGCAAGTCCGTGTCCCGCGTCGGCGGCAAAGCCCAACGGGCGGCCTACCGCGCCGTGGCCGGCGACCTCAAACTCGCCTACGCGCAGTTCGAGGAACTGGAAAGCTTCGCCCGATTCGGCGCCCGCCTCGACGACGATACGCGCAAAATAATAGAGCACGGCCGCCGCATCCGCGCCTGCCTCAAGCAGCCCGAGTTTTCTCCCGTCCCCGTGCCCGCCCAGATCGCGATCCTGCTGGCCCTGACCGCGAACCTCTTCGACCCCGTGCCGACCGATAAGATGATCGAAGCCGAACACGCCGTCCGCGAAGCCGCGTCGACGATCCCCGACGACATCACCGCCCGCTTCGACACCGCCGACAAGTTAAGCGACGACGACCGCGCCGCCATCCTCGCCATCGCCACCACCGCGCTCGCGCCGTTTCAGCCGAAGGCGGAGCCGAAGCAGTAAGCTTCCGAATGTAGGGCCGCCGCTTGTCGGCGTGCCGCGTTGCCTCACCGTCATCACCATCCGGCCCGTCAGCCTGAGGGTGTCGGAGTTTTTACAAAAGATAACGAAGGGAACGAAGTTTCGAACCAGCTAAGAACACCTCCCTCTTCGTCATCTTCGATATCTTCTGTAAAATTATCCTGTGGAATTATTTGTGAAATATAACCACTGCGGTGCGGCGAATAACTGCCGTAATCACCGCACATCATGCGGTGATTAGCCTCTTTTCTCGCTGAAGCTCATGCGATTCGCCAGCGCCTCCATCGCGCCATTTGCCCAGAAAATTTAAGCCTCGTTTCAGGTCTCGAACCGCAGTTGTCAGCGGGCGCAAAACCCGCATGGTCGGATGCATGTCAATGACGGTGCAACAAATCCTGTGCGAAGTGCGCCAGTTATCGCCCGAGGAGTTAAGCGAACTCGTTGACCTTCTTCTGGCGGAGTCCTTCGCCCAGCCCGAACCCGAGATCGACGCCGCCTGGCGCGTCGAAACCCGCCGCCGCATCGAGGAGATCGAAAGTGGCAAGGTGAAGGGCATACCCGCCGAGCAGGTCATGGCTAAACTTCGGCAAATCGTCGGCCGGTGAAGCTAGTTGTTTTCCATCTCGAGGCCCGGCTCGAGCTGAAGGAGGCCGGACGCTACGGGTTAGCCTGAGCCTGTTGGCTCAACCCTAACCGTTAACGCCCCTTCTCGGGGCGACGGTTTCCCCCGTTCGTAGTGCGGTCGCGAGTCCGGCATAGCCGGGATTAGACCGTTCCGTTAATTGACGTTTTACGGCATGACCAGATCGGCCAGGAGGAATTTTTCGCGCAGATGGGCGTAGCTGTAGCCACCCGCACCACGCCGCCACCCAAGCCCGATAAGGAAACTCAGGCGGCATTCGCGAAGAGGGCGAGGGGCTGTCTTCGAAATAAACCGGTGCTTCGTTAGAGGGAAACCATGCTCGGCCAAGGCGACCGAAGCGGAGGCGGGCCAGCGGCCCGTGCCGCTGAAGGACAACAGTTCCCCCGATCCAGTCGGGGCCGGCCCAGCTTGGTTTCCCTCTCACCCGCAGGGCGTAAGCAGAGCGCTGGTTTATTTTGAAGACAGCCCCTACTGTCCTGTCATTCAAATGCCCTTAATAATTCCTTCGGCAGAGATAGCCGCAAAGAGTCACAAAGAAGCGCAAAAATAACGGGCGGTATGACTGATGGATTGTCTTTTGCGACTCTTGCG
>JBBKWO010000003.1:0-42924 GCA_037969015.1 Opitutaceae bacterium | reverse complement strand
CCAACGACATCGTCACGGCCAGACGTTGGATAAACAGCGACGACTCGCCGGCCGAACCCACGTCCAACACGCCCCAGGGGACAGGGACGGCTAGAGCGGTTTAAATAAAACTGTAGCCTTATTATGGCGCTGGAATGTAGGGGCCGGGCTTGCGCGGCCCGTTTGGCGTCCAAAGTATAACAACGTCCAGTGCAGGTTTCGCACTCAACGGGCTTTGCGAGCAAAGCCCCTACAAGGAAGCTACTGTTTTACTTAAAATGCTCTAGTTTGGTGAATTGGGATCGATTGTAGCGGGAGCATCTTGCTCCCGTCCCGTTGTAGGAGCAGGGAGCTGGAAGCTCCCGCTACGTTCATTCCGGATCAATCCGCAGGTGTTTGTATCCACGTAACGGAGTAGTCCCTAATCCAACCGGTCATTAAAGGGATCAATTTGGCGAAGTTCCCACGTTGTTGACAGGCGGTGTGCTACAGGAACGCCCTGCTCCTTCTGCCAGGCATCAACAAATTCGATGAATCGTGCCCGGTGTTCATTCATACGGAAAATCGTAGCAGCCCGGATTTCCCATGGATCACTGTTGCGCGCGATAATGGTCTGCACGCCGCCGGCCACGGCCTTGGCATCGTCAACGACAGTGATCGAGTTTTCTGCGTCAAAAAACACATCGCGGCCCCCGCGGCTTGGCGTGGTGACAACCGGCAGTCCGCAGAGCAGGTATTGTATACTGGATAACATGGCACCCTCGGTCGCTGAAAGGCACAGCCCCACTCTGGCCCGATTGTTGGCAGCGGAGACTTCGTCGGGACTCAGCATGTGCGGCCAACGCCAAAAGCCTTTTTCGGTTCGGTTCATGACCTTGGCTCGGCGCAAAATCACCCGGACCCTTAACCACCAGAGCGGTTCAACCAGATTCAAAGCCTCGTAGTGAATCAAGGCGAGTCGCTGAACCCGAACTGCGAGTTGGTGACGCTTGAAACGGGAAAAACGAGCATTGTAAATGGCGTCAAATTCACGGGTATCGCCGGCCTTTGCTTCGGGTGGTGGTTGGAACACGTGCTCATTAACAAATGCGTTGTGGTTACAGTATAAACCTTCGAACTCGGCTGCCTTTAGCACCTCAAGCTCTGCGGGCGTGTTGGCAGCATAAACAATCCGATGCAACGGGTGCCTATCCTGGTGTTTCTTAACTATCGAGTGCCAAGGTTTGAACTGGCTGACTTGAAAAATCGCCGACGAACGAAGCAAAATGATCAAGGCCGGCTTATCGCGCCATCGGGCCCAGAGATCGGAGCGACGCACCAGAGAGAATTGGAAATTAAAGTCAGCTATCAACAGCACGAGCGGATCGTCGCACACCACTGTGCCCCGAATTTGGGGAAGTTTGGCCGAGCCTGGCGGCGTCCTGCGTGCCAGACGCCGGGTTTTTTGCCGGCTCCAGAACATGGCTTGTTTAATCAGCCATTTATCGATCCGTTGCGACAGGGTCACGATGAGCGCGGTGCCACTCAGGCAATGGCACCGGTGGTCTTGGCGCCACGCACGGACTCGGCGATGTTTTCCTGTTGTTCCTCGATGGCGCCGTGCGACTGGTTGAAGCGCATGGAGACTGTCTTGGATACGCCGCGCTCTTCCATCGTCACGCCGTAGATCGCCTTGGCTGCGGCCACGGTGCGCTTGTTGTGCGTGATGATGATGAACTGCGACTCGTGCACGAATTTCTTCAACAGGTCGGTAAACCGGCCGATGTTTGATTCGTCCAGAGGGGCGTCCAACTCGTCGAGCAAACAGAAAGGCGAAGGCTTCACCATGTAGAGCGCGAAGAGCAGGCCGACCGCGGTCAGGGTCTTCTGTCCGCCGGAGAGCAGCGAGATCGACTTGAGCTTGGTGCCGGGAGGCTGGGCGGTGATCTCAATACCGCTTTCCAAAATATCGTCGGTGACGATCAACTCGAGGTTGGCCACACCGCCACCAAACAGGGTCTGGAAGGTGTAGATGAAGTTTTTCCGGATCTGCTCAAAGGTGATCTGGAACTGGTTCATCGAGGTTTGGTTGATCTCGTCGATGGTCTTGACCAGATCGGCCTTGGCGTGGTGCAAATCCTCGCTCTGGGACTTCAGGAAATCGTAACGCTGTTTGAGCTCGGCGTATTCCTCGATCGCGCCGGTATTGACCGCGCCCATGCCGGAGAGGCGTTGGCGCAGTGCTTCGATCTCGCTCTTGATGGACGTCCAGTCGGCGGATGCGGCTACGGCAACCAAGTCTTCCTCGGTGGCGTCGGGCTTCGGGCCCTTCGGCTTGCGACGGCGTTTGACCGGAGCGGCCTCGCCTTCGGCAGGCTGGGGCTGTTCGGAGTCCGAAGCGGTTTCTGCGGTTGCGGATTCCGTGGTTGTGGTGGCTTCGGTTTCGTCTTCGTTGTCGTCGAGGTCGAGGTCCTTGAGATCGGGCGGATCTTCGTCGGAGCGATAGAGCAGACCGCGCCAGTCGTAGGTGCCGACCCGGATCTGGTATTCACGCTGCACGTCTTCCTCGAGGAATTGCGCGCGGGACTTGTTTTGCGCGAGGGCGATTTCGCAACGGTTAAGTTCACCGATGGAGGACTCGGCGTCAGAGCGGATGCCGGTCTGGGAGTTTTCAACTCCACTGATGGCCTGCTCGGCGGCGAGCAATTCGCCGCGCACCTGTTCCACTTGTTGCTGTGCGACGGTGAGGGTTTCGCCGATTTGAGCTGAGCGAACGCGCTGGGCTTCGCTTTCCTGCTCGAGTTGATCGATCTGTTCCGACCAGACCTCGACCTCTTGTTGGCGCTGGGAGAATGTTTCTGAAAGTTGGTTACGCCGGCGTTGCATGTCGGCGATGCCACGGTCGAGCACTTCGACGCGTTGGCGGCGTTCGGCGAGTTCCAGTCGGGCCTGCGCGAGCGTGTCACGCTTTACGTCACGATCGGTGCGGAATTCGGTGATGCGTGTCTCCAGTTCGTTGATACGCGCGCGGCTTTTTTCGGCGCTGGTCTCGGCCTCGATCAGGCCCTGGCGGGCGCGCTCAAAACGAACGAGCGTTTCATTGCGCGTGGCTTCAAGTCCCTGCAGTTCCTGATCCATGCGCGCGAGCTTGCGGGCGATTTCCTCCAGGTTGCGTTGGGCGTTGCGCTCTTCGCTCTGGATGGTCGCGAGGTCTTGGGAGGCTTCGAGCACTTCGGCGCGTTTTTCCTCAAGGCGGGTTTCAGCGTCGGCCAGCTGGGTGTTGAGACTGTCGATGACGGCTTTCTGGTCGTCGTGTTGTTTCTGGTCATCGGCCAGGGCCCGGGCGGTTTCGCGCAGGTCGATTTCGCGTTGAACAATGCTGTTGGCGGGCTTCTTGGCGTGTCCGCCGACCACCAGACCGCGACGATCGACGAGTTCACCCTTATCTGTGGCGACCGCGAGGAAGCTGAAATCGGGATTGGCCTGCCAGTAGTCGAGAAAGGCATGGAGGTCGTCTGCCAGATAACAGGAGCCGAGCAGCGCTGCGGCTGGATGTTTCGGATCGAGATTGCGGATTGCGTCGGTGGCGGGGCGAAGGCCGGCCGGCAACGCGGCATTGGTGGCGGCCCCGGCGTCGGGCCGGGGGATTTGCAGCACGGCGGCACCGATTTGTTCGGTTTCGAGCTGGGTGAGAATACGGCGGGCGGTAGCCAGATCGGCCACGGCGATGGCTTCAACCGAAGACCCGAGCAGGATTTCGAAGGCCTTGGAGTGAACCGGATCAACTTCGAGATCCTTGGTGATCGGAGTTGCGCGGGTGTCACCAAGGGCACCGGCGAGGCGACCTTGCAATACGGCCTTGGCACCTTCGCCGAAACCTTCCCACTTTTCTTGGAGCTGTTGGAGGAGCTTTAGCCGGGCAGAGCGCTGGGCCAGGCCGCGGTCGATGTCCTGCAGCTTGCGCTGGGCTTCGCGGAATTCGCCGGTGATCCGGGTGATGTCCTGCTGGGCTTCCTGGCTCTCTTGATGGAGACGCGACTTGGTGACGTTGGCTTCTTCGACACGGGCGGTGAGCTCGGAGGCGAGCTGGGCGGCGGCGGATTGTTCCGTGCGAATCTGTTCGATCTCACCGGCGAGGGCATCGAAGCGATGGGCGGAGGTTTTTTGGTCAACCTCGTAGCTGGAGCAATCGGTGCGAAGGCGGGCGAGGTTGCTTTCGAACTGGAGAACTTGGAACTTGGTTTGGTTGAGTTCCTGTTCGAGTTTGGAGAGTTCGCCTTCCACGACGGCGAGGTCGCGATTGCGTTGCTGGAATACGTCGTCGGACGTGCCGAGCAGGGTCAGTTGCTCTTCCTTGTCTTGGGCGCCGGTGTCGACCTGGCTGTTCAACTCGTGGAGCTGCATTTCGAGCTCGGTGAGATTTTGACGCGAGGACTCCAAACGGTCGGCCAGGCCGGAGCGTTTGATTTGGGCGAGGTTGGCTGAGTTTTCGGCCTGTTCCTTTTCGGAACGAAGGTCGAAGACGGCCTGTTGGGCCTCCTGCACGCGTTGATTGAGGCGGGAGCGCAGAGCTTTTTTCTCTTCGAGCGCGGATTGCTGCTGCTGAAGATGAACACGACGAGTCTCGGCGGCGGCGCGGAATTTAATGACCTGTTCCTCAAGGCCGGCCAAAGTGGCGGACACATCGGCGAATTGATGGCCGGACTGGGCCAGCGCGAGATGCCGGAGGCGCCAAGTCAGCTTTTTGTGACGAAGGGCTTTGGAGGCCTGGCGTTTTAGGGAGCCGATTTGGCGACCGACCTCGCTGACCACGTCGGCGACGCGGACCAAGTTCTGATCGGTGAGCGCGAGCTTCTGCAGAGCTTCTTTGCGTTGGGATTTATACTTGGTGATGCCGGCGGCTTCTTCGAAGACGGCGCGGCGTTCCTCAGGCTTGGAGGAAAGGATCTGGTCGATCTGGCCCTGAGCCATGATCGAGTAGGACGTGCGGCCGATGCCCGTGTCCATGAAGAGTTTTTGGATGTCTTTCAGGCGGCAGGGTTGACCGTTAAAAAAGTATTCGCCGCCGCCATCGCGATAAACCCGGCGCATGATCTCGATCTCATGAAACTCGCTGCCGAGCTGCTTTTCGCAGTCGGTGAGCAGGAGTGAAACCTCGCACATCTGGGCGGGCTTGCGGGTGTCGGCACCCTCGAAAATGACGTCCTGCATTTTGCCACCGCGCAGGGCCTTGGCGGATTGTTCTCCGAGCACCCAGCGGATGGCGTCGGCGACATTGGACTTGCCGCAGCCATTGGGGCCGACGATGGCGGTAACGCCGGGTTCAAAGCGAAGGGTCGAGGGGTCGGCAAAGGATTTGAAGCCGTGGAGTTTGAGCGCCTTGAGATACATGCGGATTTATTAAAGGGGTCGATTGAGACGGCGGCACGGGATGCGGCAAACGCAAAAAACGCGCAATGACGATGGAATGATCGGATTCGGGCCGGTTGAATTGTGCGCTGGGCATGGAGCCGCGATTAAGCTTACTGGCCTGATGCAATGGTATTACGCAGTCGGTTCCAATCGCCGGGGCCCCGTGGAGACAATCACCTTTAACCGCTTGGTTGCCAACGGCACGGTGGACCAGGAGACCTTGGTGTGGCACACTGGAATGGCTGAATGGCAACCCTGGTCGGTCGTCGCGCCTACGGTGGCGGATGTTGTCAGACCGATGGAAATCGATCCGCAGGACGTGGAGTTATTGAGTGAGGATACGATTTCCGAGGCGTCCGACCCGGCCGATAGGCCAGATGAAAACGACGCAGAACTGCCCATGGAAGAGCTCTGGGCCCGCATTCAAGCGCACGGCTACGCGTTTTCAATCGGCGGATGCCTGAGCCGATCGTTCGAGTTGCTGAAGGTAAATTACTGGGGAGCGGTCGGCACTACTCTGCTGGTTATGATTTTATCCATAGCCGTGCAGCAGATTCCCATGGTCGAATTGATTGCGGCCTTTTGGGTGGTGCCGCAACTGACGGCGGGGATTTGGTGGTATTTTATCAAACGCGCGCGTGGTTCCGCCGCGACCCTGGGTGATATATTTGCAGGTTTTAAACGGTGCTGGAGGCAGTTAGCCATGGTGGCATTTTTTCAGTCTCCGGTGATCTTGGGATCGATGGCTTTTGAGTGGGCCACCAAAACCGGCTACAAGCCCACCGTCGGCGAGGGATCGATGATTGCGGTCGTGGCCCTCCTGATGTTCATCGTCATGTTTCGCTGGCAGTTCGCCCAAGCCCTGGTGATTGACCGTGGCTACGGTGCGCTGGATGCCATCAAGCTGAGCTGGCGGATTGTCGGACTGCGGTTCTGGAGTTTGTTCGGACTGGGTCTGGTGCTGAGCTGCCTGATGATAATCGGAGCCCTCGCGCTGTTGGTCGGACTGGTCTTCATCTTGCCACTGTTCTTCATCGCCATGGTCGAGGCCTACGAAGACGCGATTAGGCCTAACCGTTGAGGAACGACTCATGAGCAGACTGCGTTGCACACGCTGTTTTTGGCCGCAGGAACACTGTTGGTGTGGACGCATCACGCCGATGGCCACGGCTACGCGGTTCGTGTTCCTGATGCACCCAAAGGAATTCCGATACGAAAAGACCGGCACGGGGCGTCTTACTCATTTGTGCCTCAGTAACAGTGAAATCCAGGTCGGGATTGAGTTTGACCAACACCCTCGCGTGCAGGCGTTGATCGCCGATCCGGACAACCATGTGGTGCTGCTTTATCCCGGCGCGGATGCCTGCAATCTTTCGACGGATGCACCGCCTGATCTTGGTGGACGGCGACTGGTGGTTTTACTGCTGGATGCGACCTGGTCCGGCGCTCGGAAAATGCTTAAGTTGAGCCCGTCGCTGCAACGGTTGCCGCGAGTCATGTTTACGCCAACCGCGGTGAGTTTATTCGTGATCAAGCAACAACCTCAGGATGGCTGCCTCTCGACGCTGGAGGCGACGCATCAGCTGCTGGAAACCATGGCTGGACGCGGAATCGATGCCTATCCCCTGCCCCGCCAACTTCTAGATTTGTTTCGGGACATGCAGGCTTTTCAGCTCGCGTGTGCGGCCGACCCAAACCGCGTCGGCTACCGACATAAACCCTATCAGACGCCGGAACAGCGCAGGCCGATCCACGGGCGCAATTTATCGAGGCGGCGGTTCCTGCCATCACCTCCTCCTGATGTTACGACAAGGTGAAATCAATTGTGCCCGGGACTGGGTCGCTTGACGCGGTGACGTGGTGCGTGGGTTGATGGGCGTTTCATGGACCCTATTTCACACGAAGAAAACGGCGCTTGGTTCAAACGGGTGCAAAACGAAATTGTCGATAGCTTCGACGAGGAAATTGAACTCGAAAACGACGATTGGGCCGACCATCCGGGCCAATCGGACAAGCTGCGCGAGAGCCGGCGGATCTATTTCAAGGAACTCTTTCGCATGCAGGGCGAGTTGGTAAAGTTGCAGGAGTGGATCGTCGCGACCGGCAGCAAGGTGGTCATCTTGTTTGAGGGACGCGACGCTGCCGGCAAGGGCGGCGTCATCAAGCGTATCACCCAGCGGCTCAATCCACGCGTTTGCCGCGTCGCCGCCCTGCCCGCCCCGACCAATCGTGAAAAGACCCAGTGGTATTTTCAACGCTACGCCGCCCACCTGCCCGCCGCCGGAGAGATGGTGCTCTTTGACCGCAGTTGGTATAACCGGGCCGGGGTTGAGCGGGTGATGGGATTTTGCACTGAAGATGAAGTCGAAGAGTTTTTTCGCACGGTGCCGGAGTTCGAACGCATGCTGATCGGCTCGGGAATCACCCTGATCAAATACTGGTTTTCGATCACCGACGAGGAGCAGGAGTTTCGCTTCACCACCCGCATCCACGATCCGCTTAAGCAGTGGAAGCTCAGTCCCATGGATCTTGAGTCACGCCGACTTTGGGAAGACTACACCAAGGCCAAGGAGGATATGCTGGCCCGCACCCACACTACGCATGCCCCCTGGCGGGTCGTTCCGGCGGTGGACAAACGCAAGGCACGGCTCAACTGCATCCACCACCTGCTGCAACAACTGCCCTACGAAGAAGTGCCGCGCGATCCAGTGGTGTTGCCCGCCCGGGAACACGACGAGGATTACCGGCGCAATCCGGTAAGGCCTGAAATCGTGGTCCCGCAGGTGTTTTGATTGCCGCAATGATGCGGCCTTGATCACTTGTGATCCCAGGGGAAGCTCGCAACAACCTTGGTTTGTTTCCAGACCTCGAAGACCTCAAACATCTTGCCCGGGTTGAGAATACCCTTGGGATCCAGCGCGGCCTTGACTGCGCGCATCGCGCGGATTTGTGCCTCCGAATGCTGGATACGCAGGAAGGGCGTCTTGGCCAGACCGATCCCGTGTTCGCCGGAGATGGCACCGCCGAGCGAGACGACCTTTTCCATGAGCGCCTGCACGGCAGCCTCGGCGGCGGCGCACTCGCGCGGGTCGGCCTTGTGATACATGATGTTCACATGAAGGTTGCCGTCGGCGAGATGCCCGAAGGTGGGAATGGCCAAGCCCGAAGTTTTGCGAAGTTTGTCGAGGAAGCGGGCAAACGTCGCGTAGGCCTTTAGGGGAACAGTGATGTCCTCGTTGAGCTTGGCGTCGCCCATCTGGAACATGGCGCCGGAGCACTTGCGACGCACCGACCAAAGCGCCTCGGCCTCCTCGCGGGTGCGGGCGGCACGGTGTCCGGCTGCGTGCTCCTTGGCCCAGGCGAGCAGCTGGACTTTAGTTTCCTTCACCTCGGCGGTCGAGCCGGCGAGTTCGAGCAGGATGACCGGCCGTCCGGGCTGCCCCGGAAAGATAGTGGTTTTCATCGCGCTCTCGGCGCAGGTCACACTGGCCCGGTCGAGAAACTCGCAGATGGCCGGTTGAACCCGGGCTGCGAACAAGGCACGGGCGGCGGTGAAGGCGGTGACTTCATCGGGAAAGGACGTCAGCAACGTGTAACGCGCGGCCGGGGCTGGGATGAGTTTAAGCACCGCATCGGTGACGATACCCAGCATGCCTTCGCTGCCGATCCAGAGATCGCGCATATTAAAGCCGGCTGAAAACTTCTTGGTGGCGGTGCCCCACTCCACGAACTCGCCAGTCGGCAGATAACCCTTAAGGGCGAGGATGAAGTCGCGGGTGACGCCGTATTTACCGCCATGCATGCCACCGGCGTTGCAGGCGATGTTGCCGCCGATGGTGCAGTATTCCTTGGACGACGGATCGGGCGGATAAAACCAGCCGGCCTCTGCGGCGGCACGCTGGATGTCGCCAACCTTGGCCCCGGCTTGCACGTGGGCAAACCCAGCCTCGGCGTCGATTTTGATTTTATTAAGTCCCAATAGATCGACCACCCATCCGCCGGCGCGCGGAGACGCCGAGCCCATCAGGGTGGTGCCGCGACCGCGGGGAGTCACCGGAATGCCGTGCTTGTTGGCCAACTCGAGCACCGGGGCGAGGTCTTCACGTTTACGGGGTTTGATGACCGCGGCCGGCATAAAGGAGAGCTTGCTGCTGTCGAACGATGCCGTGTAGCGCGCGGCCTCGTCGGTATGCACGATTTTGGGCCCGAGCAGGCGCTGCAGTTCCTTGGTAGCTTTGGCGAGGGTGGACATGAAGCCGGCAGCTTCCATCGACTCCGCGCGGGTTTCAATTCACAAAACCCCTACTCGATGCAGATACAGACACACTTAAATCCAACGTAAATTCCAACTGTGAAACTACGACTGAGATTGTTTGCAGGGGCGTCCCATTTGCGTCGTCAGTCCGTGTGAATTTCATTAATCCTTCTTACCCATGACCCGAGTCCTGCTTACCACCACGTCGTTCCAAGACACTCCCGGAATTCACCACGAGATGCTTGAGGCCGCCGGTTTTGAAATCGTCCGCGAGCGCGGTCCCCTGCCCGAGTCTCGTATGCTTGAACTGGCCGGTCAGTTCGACGCCTACCTCTGCGGCGACGACGCAATGACCCGCGCTGTCATGGAAAAATCCCTGCCACGGCTCAAGGTCATCAGCAAATACGGCATCGGCCTCGACAAGATCGATCTGACCTCCGCCAAGGCCCTTGGTCTGCCCGTGCTCTTCACTCCTGGCGTCAATCACACCACCGTCGCCGAGCACACCTTCGCCCTGCTGCTCGCCGTTGTGCGCAACCTTGTCGTCGAGGCCAACCACGTCGCCGCCGGTCGCTGGACCCGTATCACTGGCAACGAACTCTGTGGCAAAACCCTGCTGCTCGTCGGTCTCGGCCGCATCGCCAAGGAGGTCGCCGTCCGCGCCCGCGCCTTTGGTCTGCGCGTGGTCGTGTTCGCCAATCACTGGGATGAGGACTTCGCCCGCTGGCAGGGACTTGAGCGCGTCGAGTCGCTTGATGAGGGCCTCGAGCTCGCCGACTTCGTCACGTTGCACACCAAGCTCACTGAACAGACTAAGGGCCTGCTGGATGCCCGTCGCCTCGCTCTGCTCAAGGACGGTGCCGTCATCGTGAATACCGGGCGCGGTGAACTTATCGATCTCTCCGCTCTGGTTACCGCGATCAAGGCAGGCAAACTCCGCTACGGCGCCGACGTCCTTGACCAAGAGCCACCGCCCGCCGATCACCCGTTGCTTGGACTCGCCGGGGTCACTCTTACGCCGCACATCGGCTCTCGCACCCATGAGAGCGTTCAACGCCAGGCCTCCTGCGCGGTGGAAAACCTCACTCGTTTCCTGGCCGGCACGGAACCCATTGCGCGCGCCGTCTGACGGCGCGAAATCCTAAATCCTAATTTTCAAATCCTAAGCAAACCCCCAGTCATGTCCGAAACCTTCTTCATTGTCCCCGAACAGCAGCACAACGCGCTTGTCTCCGCCGCGTATCAACATCGTGGTTACCACGCCGACGAGTCCGGCGAGGCCGCGCGCTTTTGCGCCGAGGCCACCCGCCACGGTATCCGCACGCACAACGGATTAAAGGCACTGCACCTCGACCACCTTTTCGGCTCAGGTTCCAAGGGCTGCGTGCCCGGCGCCCAAATCGAGGAAATCCCCTCGCGCTTCGCCGCCACCAAAATCTGGAACGCCAACAAAAAGCTCGGCCAGTCCACCGCCTACCGTGCCATGGCGGAAGCCATCCGGCTCGCCGATGAATTCGGCGTCGGCACAGTCGTCGTAGATAACGCCTTTCACTATCTCTGGGGCGGCGGCTACGTCATGGATGCCGCGCGCAAGGGCTACATTGCTTACACCAACTGCACCGCGGCGCTCGCCGAGGTGGTGCCGTTTGGCGGCAAGTTCCCCACTCTCGGCACCAACCCGCACTCCTGGGGTTTCCCGACCACCGACGCGGTCGGTTTCCCGATCGTGATCGACTGGGCGACCTCAGTCGTCGCCATGGGTCGCGTCCAGCAGCTCAAGCGCGAAGGTAAAACCCTTCCGCCCATGGCCGCCGTGGACAAGGACGGCAACCCGACCACCAACCCAGCCGACGTCACCGCGCTCCTGCCCTTTGGTGCCCACAAGGGCTACGGCCTCTCGCTGATCAACGAAATCGTCGGCGGCTTCATCGGTGGCTCGCTGCCTACTATCCGCAACCGCTGGAATCAGGTCGCCGAGGGCGACAAGGGCACCTGCGCCTTCTACTTCCAGGTCATCCACCCCGACGCAATCAACGGCGGCGCTTTCGCGCACGGCCGCAGCCAATCCGACAACATCAAGGCCGTCATCGACGACGTGCTCGGTCACGGAAACGACAAGTGCATGCTCCCCGGCCAGATCGAGGCCACCTGGGCCAAGCACTCCGCTGCGGCCGGTGGCCTGCTCTTCTCCAAGGCCGAGGTCGAGGGCTTCAATGAACTTGCGACCGAGTGCGGCCAGCCGACGTGGGATCTCGCGTCATTCAAAACCGTCGAGATTTGATCCACGGCCAAGGTCGTTTCTGTCCTGAAAAAACGCGACCTTGTGCTAACGCTCACGAGCTCTTCACTCGTATCTTTTAAACACTTCCGATTCACTCCCTCTTACCCATGAGCCTCAACATCCGTCCAGCCTCCGAGTGTCAGTTTGACCAAATTTCCCTCGGCGAAGTCATGCTTCGCCTCGATCCCGGCGAAGGCCGCATCCGCACCGCCCGCCAGTTCACTGCTTGGGAAGGCGGTGGCGAATACAACACCTCCCGCGGTCTGCGCAAATGCTTCGGCCTGAAGACCGCCGTGGTCACGGCCTTTGTCGACAATGAGGTCGGCCACCTGGTCGAGGACTTCATCATGCAGGGCGGAGTCGCCACCGACTTCATTCAATGGCGCGAGGACGACGGTATCGGCCGCAAGGTCCGCAATGGTCTCAACTTCACCGAGCGCGGTTTCGGCATCCGCGGCGCCGTCGGCAATCCCGACCGTGGCAACACCGCCGCCTCGCAGATCAAGCCCGGCGACGTCGACTGGGATCACATTTTCGGCAAGCTTGGTGTGCGCTGGTTCCACACCGGCGGCATCTACGCCGCCCTCTCCGAGACCGCCGCGTTGACCACCATCGAGGCCGTCAAAGCCGCGAACAAATACGGCACCATCGTCTCCTACGATCTTAACTACCGCCCGTCCCTCTGGAAGTCCATCGGTGGCCTGGCCAAGGCCCAGGAAGTCAATCGCGAGATCGCCAAATACGTCGACGTCATGATCGGCAACGAAGAGGACTTCACCGCTTCGCTCGGCTTTGAGGTCAAGGGCGTTGATCACGCCAACAACCAGGGCGCCATCGAGCTCGACGCCTTCAAGGCCATGATCGAGACAGCCGTGAAGGAGTTCCCGAACTTCAAGGTCGCGGCCACCACGCTGCGCCACGTCCACACCGCCACGGTCAACGACTGGTCGGCCATCTGCTGGCACGACGGCAAATTCTTTGAGTCCCGGAAGTATCCCGAGCTTGAGATCCTCGACCGCGTCGGCGGCGGCGACTCCTTCGCCTCGGGCCTTCAATACGGTTTCATGTCGGCCAACGACGCGCAGCTCGCCGTCGATTACGGTGCGGCTCACGGTGCCTTTGCCTCGACCACCCCCGGTGACACCTCCATGGCCACCAAGAAGGAAGTCGAGAAACTCATGAAGGGCGGCGGTGCCCGCGTGGTTCGCTAAGACGGTCTCGGCGACATCATCTACTCACAAAAAAGCCGCCACCGGTCAGTCCGGTGGCGGCTTTTTATTGGAGCAGTCAAATGCCCGTTTAGATGACCGTGCCGCTGGGAACCACGACGCCCTTGGGCACGCAGAGCACGCCATCACGAATCACCACGCCATGCGCGTAGGTGCCGTCTTCTTTGCCCGCGGGGCTAAGTTTGACGTTGTCGCCGATGCGGGCGTTTTTATCGATGATCGCGTGGTGGATGTGAGAGTTGTGTCCGATGCCGAGGTGCGGTTGGCCGGCCGCGTCATTGGCGGCAAACTCGTCTTCACTCTCGTAGTTGTCCGCACCCATCATGACCACGTCCTCCAGCACGCAGCCGGAGCGGATCACCGAGCGAATACCGAGCACTGAATGCTTCATGGCCGAGTCTTCCACGATGCAGCCGTCGCCGACGAAGATGTAGTCGACATCGCACTTGTTCATCTTGGACGCCGGCAGGTAACGATCCTGGGTGTAGATCGGGTTGTTCGGCTCGAAGAAGTTGAACGGGGGCAACGGATCGGCCAGCGCGAGATTAGCCTCGAAGAAAGCGCGGACCGTTCCGATGTCTTCCCAGTAGCCTTCGAACACATGGGCGAAGAGGCGCTTGTTACCCAGCAGACCGGGAATGACCTCCTTGCCGAAGTCGGTCATCTTGTTGTCGAGGGCATCGGAGAGAACCTTGCGGTTGAAAACGTAGATGCCCATCGAGGCCAGACAGTGTTTCTCGCCGGTGGCGGAAGTGAGCGTCTTCTCGATCTTTTCGCTGACGGCGAGGCTGGCGATGACCTTGGGATCGGTGGGCTTTTCCACGAACTCTTCGATGGAGAGGTCGTCGTTTACGCGCATCAGGCCCAGGCCCTCGACCTTGGAGGTCGGGAACGGGATGGCCGCGAGGGTGACATCGGCTTTGTTGCGGATGTGGTCCTCGATGATCTTGCGGAAGTCCATCCGGTAAAGTTGGTCGCCGGAAAGGATCAGCACCAACTCATGGGGGAAGCTGCGGAAGTGCTGGAGGTTACGGCGGACCGCGTCGGCGGTGCCTTGATACCAGTCGGCATTCTTCTCGGTCTGCTCAGCGGAGAGGATGTCGACAAAACCACCACCAAACGGGTCAAAGTGGTAAGTATTTTGGATATGACGATGCAGAGAAGCGGTATGAAACTGGGTCAGCAGGAAGATGCGGTTGATCTCGGAATTGATACAGTTGCTGATCGGAATATCGACCAGACGGTATTTACCGGCCAACGGCACCGCCGGCTTGCAGCGCTCCATCGTCAGGGGGTAGAGACGGGTGCCGCGGCCACCGCCCATGATTACTGCTAGCACATTTTTTTGGGTATTCATATTGGACCTATTACCTTGCCCAGCGTTTGCGGCAGAGCGTAGTTTCGCCAGCCCAAATTAAATTAAATCATGTGCGGCATTGTAGGTTATATTGGTAAACAGAAGGCTTCCTCCATCATCTTGGAGGGGCTGAAACGGCTGGAGTATCGTGGTTACGACTCCGCCGGCATTGCCGTGTTGCAAAACAACGGTGTCACCCTGATCAAGAAAATCGGCCGGGTGGACAACCTCGCGGCTCATGCCTCCAAACAGAAGTTGACCGGACATGTCGGTATTTCCCACACCCGTTGGGCCACCCACGGCGGCGTAACCGACGCCAACGCCCATCCTCACCTCAGCAGCGACGGGCAGATCGTGATGGTTCACAACGGCGTCATCGAAAACTACGTCGCGATCAAAAAATTTCTGCTGACCAAGGGTTACACCTTTAGCTCCGAGACGGATACCGAGGTGCTCTGCAACCTGATTGCCTATCATCACGCCAAGGAACCTGAGACCGCCGAAGGCAGCCGGTTACTGGATAGCGTTCGTAAGGCGCTCAGTCATGTCGAGGGCACCTACGGTATCGCCGTGCTCTGTGTTGAACATCCCGAGGAAATGGTCGCCGCGCGCAAGGGCTCGCCGCTCATCTTGGGCGTCGGCGAAAACGAATACCTGATCGCTTCCGACGTGTCCGCCATGATCAGCCGCACCCAGAATGTCGTTTACCTCAAGGACGGGGAACTCGTTCACCTGACTCCGGTTGGGTTTACGATTTCAACGCTGGATCTGGCGGATGTCTCGCCCGTCATCGACACCGTGACTTGGTCCGTGGACGAGGCCGAGCTCGGCGACCACGATCACTTCATGCTCAAGGAAATCTTTGAGCAACCCGCCGCGTTGGAGAACGCCATGCGCGGTCGTTTCTCGGCGGACGGCTCTACCGCAAATTTTGGCGGACTCAACCTCGGCCCGGCGGATTTTCGTCAAATCGACCGCTTTGTATTTACGTCCTGCGGCACCGGTTGGCACGCCTGCCTGGTGGCCGAGCATTTAATCGAGCGTTTTGCCCGCATTCCGGTCGAGGTCGATTACGCCTCCGAGTTCCGTTATCGCAATGCACCGCTGGATCGCGACGCCTTGTTCTTTGTGATCTCCCAGTCCGGTGAGACGATCGATACCCTCGCCGCCCTGCGCGAAGCCAAACGCAAAGGCTACAAATGCATGGCGATTTGTAATGTCGTCGGCTCGACCATCGCGCGTGAATCCGACGGCGGTATTTATCAGCATGCGGGCCCGGAAATCGGCGTGGCATCGACCAAGGCATTCACGTCGCAGCTGATGATTTCGGCCATGTTTGCACTCTACGTGGCCCGCATGCGCGACATGAGCTTTGCCGATGGCGTGGACTATGTGAACGGTATGAAAGAGGTGCCGGCACTGGTGGCCCGCGTTCTCAAAAAGGCCGCGCAAATCGAAGACATCGCCAAACGCTACTCTCATCACAACGACTTCCTGTTCCTTGGACGTCTCTCGCTTTTCCCGATCGCCCTGGAGGGTGCGCTCAAGCTCAAGGAGATATCCTACATCCACGCCGAGGGTTATCCCGCGGCTGAGATGAAGCACGGTCCGATCGCGTTGATCAGTGCGGATTGTCCGTCGGTCTTCATCGTGCCGAAGGGCGAGCTCTTCAACAAAGTCGTTTCCTCCATGCAGGAAATCAAAGCCCGTGGCGGCAAGATCATCGCGATTCATCCGGAAGGCTGCGACATGCCCGAGGGGTTGGCCGACGACGCCATCACCCTGCCCGATTGCCACGACGCCGCCCTGCCAATTTTGGCTACCGTGCCGGTGCAGCTTCTCAGCTACTACATCGCGGTCGCCCGTGGTTGCGACGTTGATAAGCCGCGCAACTTGGCCAAGTCCGTTACCGTGGAGTAACAGACCTTGGTGGCGGGGTTACTTTGCCTCGGGCCCGAAAGCCTGCAGATCGGTAGTGAACGCGAAATTGGGGCTGTAGCCTGCGGATTCGTCGTGGTGATCCTGATACGTGATCCGCACTTGTTTGACCATCGCAGGTTGAAACTTGAACAGGCGCTTTTCCGTTTTGCGCAATGCGAACCCATAGCTGCCGACCAGCTTGAAGTTAACGCCATCCATGCTGATCGAGACATCCACTGTTTTGGTTGAGCCAAATGAGGGAACACCGATGACGATACGGCTCATTTGCACTGCCTCGCCCACGTCCACGGTAACCGTCTTAGGGAAGTCCGCGCCCTCATTCGTGGCAAAAGTCGTCGTCCGGCCCTCCACCCACGAACCATCAGTCAATCCATAGTCCCACTCGTGGGTATTGCGATCGCTCGCCTCCCAAGTCTTGTTAAGCAGGAGATTGGTCCCGAAGGAGTCTGGCACATTGACGATCTCGTCTCCGGCCAGGGCCAGGGTCACGGCGGTCACCGGTTTCAGCGCGAACTTATGGGGAACGGGTTGGGCGGCCGCGCGCTGCATCCCGGCGATTTCACGGTCGGTCTGATCAAATGCCGCCAATACACGGGGGAGTTTTCCACGGACGGCCTCGTCGGCATCGGCAAGCGGCACTTCAAAGGTGCGCCAGCGGGTGTTGTGGGTCGCCGCACGCAGCAAGGTGAGTTTGTGCACTTCGGCGGCCTGACTGGCCATGGGCGTGTTTAACGTCGCCAGATTGACGCCATCGGTGAGTTCCTTCGGGGAAAACAAGCCGATTTTTTTGCCGTCGATCAACAGCTCGTAGGCATCTCCGCTCAGACCAGTGACGACGAGAAGCTGACGGTTGAGTGTTTCGGTAAAGTCCGAAGATTTGACCGCGAGAACAGTCTCGGCGTTGTCCATGCTCACAGGCATCGGCAAGGCCTCATCCAGCTGCAGCCATTCCAAACCGCCATGCTCGGCAGTTAGATCCTTGATCCTGGTATTGACCAAACGAGTGGCCTTTTGGGAGGTGGCGTCGATGGCCACTCCGCTCACCATCGAGGGGGCGTTCCAGGCACGCAGTAATTGCTCCGCCATGATCAGATGGCCGGAGCTGCCGGGGTGCACGCGGTCGCCGATGATTTTGGTGGCGAGCTCTGCATCGACGGATTGGGCCTTTTCGAGCATCGCCACCATGGGGGCGTTGAAGTCGGCCGTCAGTTGATTGTTGGTGGAGGCGATATCACGAACCGCCTCCGAGTAACGAACGAGCACTTCGTTATACCCACCCGGGAACTTGGGTTCGCGGGTCACGTCATCGTAGGGTGAGGGCTGAATCAGCGTCATGCGCACACCGGGCAGCGTCGACTGCACCTTCTCTACGATGGCACGCATTCCTTTGTCGTAGGTGTTAAAGATTCCCTCATCAAAG
Source organism: Opitutaceae bacterium (assembly GCA_037969015.1). Lineage (GTDB taxonomy): Bacteria > Verrucomicrobiota > Verrucomicrobiia > Opitutales > Opitutaceae > JAUWBF01. The sequence continues at coordinate 25,071 of JBBKWO010000003.1, read as the reverse complement.
GCGCGATAACTACCGTCATTCATGCCCAGCATGACGGTCACCACGGTCGGTTTATAGGCAAAGACGTCACGGTTCAGGCGAGTCTCGATATTGCCACCACCGCCACCACCCACGCGGTCGCCACCCCAGCCGGAATGGACAAACTCAACCGCCATTTTGGGGAAACGGGTGACGACAAACGTCTCGGTGAATGTAGTGTAGAGGCGCTGATCGGTGATGCTGTCCCCGTAGAAAACAACCCGATCGCCATCCTTGAGGTAAAAGTCGGCGGCGACACAGACCGACGACATCGTGGTAAAAAGCGCGGCTACGAAACCGAGCGTGCGGAAAAACAAATGTTTGGGGTTCATGGGTATCCGGCACACTGGAAATCCAGAAGACCGTTGTAAAACATGAAGTCCTATTGTGCCGTTGGTCTGAAACCTCATGCAGGCAAAAAGATTGGATTCCCAAGAGTCCCATGTTGATGCGGCTGAATTGCTCCGCATAAAGTCACACTTTGCTCATGAACATCTTTCCCAGCCGTGAGGACTTCCTGAAGCTCGCTTCCCAAGGCAACGTCATCCCCGTTTACGCCGACTTGCTGGCCGACTTCGAGACGCCGGTCTCCGCCTACGCCAAACTGGCGGCTGCCGGAGCGCCTTCGTTCCTGCTCGAATCAGTGGAGGGCGGCGAACACCTCTCGCGCTACAGCTTCCTCAGCTGTCGCCCGCGGAAGATTTTTGTCTGCGGCCCCGAAACCACTGAGATCCGTGTGCCCGGCTCGGCGGTGCAAACCGTCCCGTCCCCCGCCGATCCGCTCAAACTGATCGAGGCGGAGATGCAGGGGTTTAAACCCGTGCAACTCCCCGGCCTGCCGCGCTTCACCGGCGGCGCGGTCGGTTTCATCGCCTACGAATACGTCACCCGCATCGAGCCAACCGTGCCGGTCGCCGGGCCCAACAAACTCGGCACTCCCCTGCTCTACTTCATGATCAGCGACTCGCTGCTGATCTTTGACCGCGCCAAACAAACCCTGCGTCTTTGCGTCAACGCCCACCTCACCGGCACCGACGCGGCTACGGCCTACGACCTTGCCGCGGCCGAGCTGGCCGAGCTTTACACGATACTCGCACGCCCCGGAGCCTTGCCGCCGGCTCCGCTGCTTGAACCCGGAGCCATCACTGTGCCGCAGGGTAATTTCGAGCGGGCTGACTTCGAAACCGCCGTCGAAACCGGCAAGGAGTTCGTCCGCTCTGGCGACATCATTCAGTTCGTCCCCTCGCAACGTTTCACCAAACCTTTCGCGAAGACGCCCATCGAGCTCTACCGAGCCCTGCGCACCGTCAATCCGTCGCCCTACATGTTCATCCTCGATGCAGGCGACTACGCGATCGTCGGCGCTTCGCCCGAGGTTCATGTCCGCCTGACCGACGGTCTCGTGGAAATCCGTCCCATCGCCGGCACCCGTAAGCGTGGGGTTACCGCTGCCGACGACCTTGCCCTGGAGCAGGACCTGCTCGCGGATCAAAAGGAACGCGCCGAACACCTCATGCTCGTTGACCTCGCCCGCAACGACATCGGCCGTGTCTGCCAATACGGCTCGGTCGTCGTGCCCGAAAGCTTCGTAATCGAACGCTACTCACACGTCATGCACATCGTCTCGCAGGTCGAGGGCCGGATTGCGCCCGACAAGACCGCCTACGACCTGCTCCGGGCAACCTTCCCTGCCGGCACGGTTTCGGGCGCACCCAAAATTCGCGCCATGCAGATCATCGCCGACAAGGAACCCGAGCAACGCGGCTTCTACGCCGGGGCGCTCGGTTACTTTGGTTATGATGGCAACATGGACACCTGCATCATGCTGCGAACCTCGATGATCAAGGACGGCCTGATTCACATCCAGGCCGGCGCCGGCGTCGTCGCCGACAGTGACCCCGCCAGCGAATACCAAGAGACCATCAACAAGGCCGCAGCCCTGTTTAAGGCCGTCGCCATCGCGGAGAAACTCTGAGCGCGGTTACTCAGCCGGTGGCAGCCAGTCGCTGAGGGGGCAGTCCAAAATCTTCAGTAACGGTTTCGCAAAGCCCGACAAAGGTCTCTTCCGCCAACGGCAAACGACGGCCCTTGAGGTAGGAGACTCCCCAACGACGGACGAGATTACGTTTTCCGAGAGGGATATCGATCAGCGCGCCGCTACGCAGTTCGTCACGGGCTATCCATGGAGCCAGCACCCCGGCGCCCAAGCCGATTTTTACCAGCTCCTTGATAGCCTCCATGCTGCCTAGTTCGATGTAGTTGCTGGGCGTCACTCCCTCGGCACGGAAATACTCGTCCACCATACGGAAGGTCTGACTGCCTTTGTTATACATGATCAGCGTCTCGTCGGCAATTTCACGAACGGGAACTTCCTTGAGCCCGGCCCACCGATGCATCGGGGAAACCAAAAAACGCAACTCGTCCTCAAAAAGTGGCCTGAAGTCCAGGTCGGCCAACGGTTCGGCCGGCTCCAGCGTCAGGGCTATATCCACTTGATTGCTCCGCAGAAGCTCCAGCTGCTGCGGCTGGTCACCGGGCTCAATTTTGATCACGCACTTGGGGAAACTTTGGCGAAACTCCCTGAGCACAGTCGGTAAAATGTAATGGCAAGCGGTGGTGCTAGCGCCGACGCGTAGCCTCCCATGACCCCAGTTTTGCAATTCCTCGATAGCGGAACGCGCATCAGTCATCTCGCGCAAAATACGTTCGGCATGCCCGAGCAGTTGCTCGCCGGCCTGTGTAAGATGGACGCGCTTGCCGATGCGATCAAAGAGTGGAACGCCCAGTTCGCGCTCAAACGCCTTGATGGTATGACTCACCGCGGATTGGGTCAGAAAGAGTTCGCGGGCTGTCTGGGTGAAGCTCCCGCGTCGGGCCAAGGTGGCGAAGGCGATCAATTGTCGGCTGTCGAGAGTAGTGCTCATGAATGAAGGCTCCTCATTATTATCATTAAATGTTTGAACAGCATTTCTCAGACCAAAATGCCGCACTGGCACGTCGGAGGCTAAGTTTCAGGGCAAAACATCATGCCTGCCGCCAAAACCAAAGCCCCCCAAACCGCCGCCATCGGACGTCCCCTCAAGGTCGGGTTCATTCCGCTAAACGATGCCGCCCCCATCATCGTGGCGCAGGAACACGGGTTCTTTCGACGTCACGGCCTTACCGTCGAACTTAGCCGCGAAGTGGGCTGGGCCACCATCCGCGACAAAATCATCTACAGTGAACTCGACGCGGTCCATGCGCTTGGCGCCATGGTCATCGGGACGACCTTGGGACTCGGCTGTGTGCCATGCGACTGCCTGACCGCCCTGGTCCTCAACACCCACGGCAACTGCATCACTCTCTCCGAAGATCTGTGGAAGCTCGGCGTGCGCGACGCGGCCACTATGCGTGATGCCATCATCAAACATCGCCACGAACGCACCTTTATTTTCGGCGTGGTTTTCGCCTACTCCTCGCACCACATCCTGCTTTGTGACTGGTTGCGCAGCGGAGGCATCGATCCGAACAAGGATGTCCGCATCGTCATTGTCCCGCCGCCCCAGCTTTTTCGTAATCTGGCGGCCGGCACCATTGACGGCTACTGCGTGGGAGACCCGTGGTGCTCACTCGCCGTGCGTGAGAAAATCGGTTGGTGTGCAGCCATTAGCCGGGAGCTGGCGCCCGGCCACGCCGAAAAAGTGCTCATGGTGCGCAGCGATTTCGCCAAGAACCACTCGGATGAACATATGGCTATGGTTGCCGCCATCTCCGAGGCCGCCGAGCTTTGCGAAAGCGAAGCCTTCCGGCCTGAATTGGTCGAACTGCTCTCCCGTCGCGAATACCTCAATGTGCCCGCCCGGGTCATCCACGCCAGTCTCGTCGGGCCTTTCGATCTCGGTCACGACCGCAGCGTAACCGCGCAGGACTTTATTCATTTTCACGCCGACGACGGCGCGAGCGACCCGACCACGGAAAAGGCAAACTGGATTATCGACCGCTTTGCCCGGCATGGACTGATCCCCGCCGGCATGGCGGTTCCTTCTGATCTGGGACGCCGCACTTTCCGCTCCGATCTCTACCATCGCGCGCTCCGTCAATTCGGCGCCGGCGTCGAAACCTGACCCGCCTTTCCACTCTCCCTTCAGCCTAAAATAGCAACACCTCCACATATGATATCGTTCAAACACATCGCGATCCCGGCCATCCTCGGCCTCGCCACCGTGGTTTCCGCGGCCTCTCTTGAAAAAACCGAGCTTAAGTTCGGCTTCATCAAACTCACCGATTGCGCTCCTCTGGTTATCGCCAAGGAAAAGGGCTTCTTTACCGCCGAGGGCCTTTCCGTTGAGGTGGTCGCGCAGCCAAACTGGAAGACGCTTCTAGACAACGTTATCTCCGGCAATACCGACGGCGCCCACATGCTCTCCGGCCAGCCCATCGCCGCCACCATCGGCATTGGCACCAAGGCCGACGTTGTCACCGCCTTCACCCTCGATCTCAATGGCAACGGTATCACCGTTTCCAATACAGTCTGGGAGGCGATGCAGCTTAATGACATCGAGCTGGATACTCCCAATCCCAAGCACCCGATCACCGCTTCGGCGCTGAAGCCGGTCGTCGACGGCTACATCGCCGAAGGCAAGAAGCTTCAGATGGGCATGGTGTTTCCCGTATCTACGCATAACTACGAGATCCGCTACTGGCTCGCCGCCGCCGGCATCAACCCCGGCTTTTATACGACCACCGACGTCGGCGGTCGCACCGGTGCCGAGGTGGAGCTCTCCGTCACGCCCCCGCCCATGATGCCCACCGTGCTCGAAGCCGGCAACATCCAGGGCTACTGCGTGGGCGAACCCTGGAATCAACAGGCCGTCACCAAAGGTATCGGCGTCCCCGTCGTCACCAATCTTGAGATCTACAAAAACAAAGCCGAAAAGGTGTTTGGTGTGACCAAGGCCTGGGCCGATGCGAATCCGAACACGCACATCGCCGTGATCAAGGCGCTCATCATGGCCGGTAAATGGCTCGATGAAACCGATGCGGAAGGTCACCTCGTCAACCGCGAAGAAGCCGCCCGGATTCTGGCCCAGCCCAACTATGTCGGCGCCGACTACTCCGTCATTAAGAACTCCATGACCGGCACCTTCATCTTCCAAAAGACCGACGTGCAATCCATGCCCGACTTTAATGTCTTCTTCAAATACCAGGCCACCTACCCGTGGTATAGCGACGGCATCTGGTTCCTGACGCAAATGCGCCGCTGGGGTCAGATCACCGAGTCCAAGCCCGCCTCCTGGTATGCCGAGACCGCCAAGAAAATCTACCTGCCCGAGGTTTATCTCGCCGCCGCCAAGGCCCTCCTGGATGAAGGCAAGATCGCCAAGGAAGATATTCCTTGGGACACCGATGGCTACAAGCCCGCCACCACCGACTTTATCGACGGAAAAACTTACGACGCCCGCGATCCGATCGGCTACATCAATAGCTTCGAAATCGGCAACAAAGACGCACTCTAAGTCGAGCTGCTTCGTCGCCCGCCCGCTTTCCCGCAACAACCGACCAATCCTTCAGTCGCATCTCAACGCCGGGGCATTTTTCGCCCCGGCGTTTTTGTGCCCGAATTCATACATCTGCAGGAACCAGTTATTTTGCTCATCATTATTATTAAATGTTTGAGCCGCGTTTATCATCCATTGGCACGGGCTGGCACGTCGGACGCTAAGTTAAGGACCAACAACGCGGATCCACCGCCCACTTTATTTCGCTCTTATCAACATGTCCTTTAAATACCGACTTCTCAAAGCCATCGATGTCGCCGGCCTCCAGATTCTGGATCCGGTTATTCGTCTCTGCTACGCCGAAGAGCCCAAGGTGCAGCTCAAGCGCATTGGTCTCTACATCGTCATCCCGACGCTCACGTTCATGGCCTTTATTGGTCTCTGGTGGGTGCTGGCACCACAGATTACCACGAAGTCCGGCGAAGTCCCCACGCCACCCGTCGTCTGGGAGGCCGCCAAAGGCATCCTGCGTTTTCATAATCAGGAAGACGCCAAAACCGCCGACTTTAATCTGGGTGGCGACAAACGCGTAGCGGCCCTCGCCGAAGTTAATACCCGCATTATCGAACTCGAGCCCCAGGCCAAAGAAGCGGGTGCCGCACTCACTGCAGCTGAAGAGGCCGCCCGCGCAAAACTCTCCGCTGACGTAGCGCCTCTCTCCGAGGCCTACCGTGCCAAACGTCGCGAATTCGCCGCTGCGACCAAGGACCGCCAGACCGCACTGCTCGATCTGGCCGCCACTATTTCCTCCGGCGATGCCGCCGCCGCGACTGTCTTTCGTAAGGCTTATGCCGAACACGAGGCCAAGTCCGCCGGGGAAGCCGAAATCATCAAGCAACTCCGTGATGAACAAAAAGCCGTTGAAAACGCCAAGAGCCCGGAGCTCACCGCCGCCCGCACTGTCAGCAATCGGTTCGAGGAAGAACTCCAGTTTCTGCGCAAGCGTCAGGCCTTGTTGACTGCTGAAAACGCGCCCCTGCGTGCCAACGAACTCAAGGCCAAGCTCGCCGTCGACGAGGCTGCGCTGGTCGCCGCCACCACTGCGCCGGAACGTCTGGCTCTCGCCAAGTCCATCGCGTCCCAGACCGACAGCCTCGCCCAACTTGAGGCCGCCACCTACTCGCGTCCCTGGACGCTGCCCGACCAGATCGGACGCTCCCTGCGCTGTATGTTCACCGGCTTTATCCTCGCTTCGGCGATCGCTATCCCGCTCGGACTGCTGTGCGGACTCAGCTCCGTGGTCATGGCCGCGCTCACTCCGCTCATCTCGCTCTTTAAGCCGGTTTCTCCAATCGTCTGGCTGCCGATCATCTTCATTATTGTGGGCGGATTTATTCCCGATCCGAACAACTCGGGCCTGCTCGATTTCTTTAACGCCATCCCGATCATCGGCGGCGTCGGCATCAACCCCGCCTTTCTTGCATCGGCGGTCACCGTCGCGCTCTGTTCGCTCTGGCCGACCCTTGTGAACACCGCGCTCGGCGTCGCCGCCGTCGACAAGGATCACATGAACGTAGCCAAGGTGCTTCGCCTCGGCGTGGGCGCCCGTCTCTTCCGCATCATCATCCCGTCCGCCCTGCCGCTGATCTTTGCCGGTCTGCGCATCTCGCTCGGCGTGGGTTGGATGGTGCTCATCGCCGCCGAGCTGCTCGCCTCGTCCGAGGGCATCGGCAAATTCGTCTGGGATATGTTTAACAACGGCTCATCCCAGACCTTCGCCCAAATGTTTGTAGTCGTGTTTGTGGTCGGCGTCATCGGCCTCGCCCTTGATCGGATCATGATCGTCTTCCAACGCCTCGTCTCCTTCGACGGCGCCCCCACGTCGCTCTGATCACGTCCTTCGTCAACTGGAAGATAAAAACATCACGCAACGACATAATGGAGCGCTCGGACTTCGTGTCTCTTCGTGTCCTTCGTGGCTAAAAAAACAATATCATGGCATACTTGGAACTTAAAAACGTCAGCCTCGGTCACGGTCCGGAAGGGCACCGCACCGAGGTGCTTAAGAACGTCAACCTCGCCGTCGAGAAAAACGAATTCGTCGCCATCATTGGGTTTTCCGGCAGCGGCAAGTCGACCATCATTAACCTCATGGCCGGCCTCGCCACGCCCGATGTTGGTGAGGTCACCATCCACGGCCAAAGAGTCACCGGCCCGGGGCCCGACAAGGGTATCGTGTTCCAAAACTACTCGTTGCTCCCTTGGTTGACCGTGTTCGGCAACATCGAGCTCGCCGTCTCCAGGGTTTTCCCGGAGATGGGAAAAAACGAGCGCCGCGACCATGTCATGCATTACATCAAAATGGTCGGCCTCGGCCACGCTGTTGAGCGACGTCCCGCCGCACTCTCCGGCGGCATGCGCCAGCGCGTTTCACTAGCCCGCACGCTCTCGATCAAGCCCGATGTGCTCCTCTTGGACGAACCTCTCTCCGCCCTCGACGCGCTCACCCGTTCCAATCTGCAGGACGAGATTCTACGCATTTGGGAGCAGGATAAAAAAACTGTCGTGCTCATCACCAACGACGTCGACGAAGCCGTCTTGCTGGCCGATCGCATCGTGCCGCTCACCGTAGGTCCCTGCGCCACCCTGGCCGATTCGATTTCGGTCAACATTCCAAGGCCGCGCAATCGCACCGAACTCAATCACCTGCCCGCTTTCCGTGAGCTCAAGAGTCACACCACCCAACTGTTGCTCTCCTTCCAGAAAAACAAACTCAGCACGGCCAAAGCCATTCCGCCGGCTCCGGCCATCTTCCCGGCCGACTTCACCACCGGCCATGCCCAGCCCGGCAAGACGCGCAACACTGTCGCCGCCTGAGCTCCTCTAACATCGACCTTCCGACATCTCCCATCTGCCATGCGCAACGCCCGCTTCCTCGAAATCTTCCAGCTCGTCAAAGCCTACCCGAATCCCTTCGGCGAAGCCATTCGTGTCGTTGACGGTTTTGACCTCATCGTCCCCCAAGGCGAACTCGTCTCCATCATCGGGCACTCGGGTTGTGGCAAGTCCACCGTGCTCACCATGATCGCCGGACTTAACGACACCTCTTCCGGCGGTATCATCGTGGACGGTCACGAAGTGCAAGGCCCGGCGCCTGACCGCGCCGTGGTGTTCCAGGCCCCTTGTCTGCTGCCCTGGATGACTGCCTTCGAGAACATCATGCTGGGGGTGCGTTCGGTTTACCCGTTTGCCTCAAAAAAAGAGCGGACTGAACTGGTGACACATAATCTGGCGCTCGTCGGACTCGCCGACGCTATGCACAAATATCCGCGTGAGATGTCCGGCGGCATGCAACAGCGTGTCGGTATCGCGCGGGCCATCGCGCTGCAGCCCAAGGTGCTCTTGCTCGATGAGCCGTTTGGTCGTCTCGATTCGCTCACCCGCATGGAACTGCAGGATGTGATCCTGAGCATTCTTGACCGTCAAAAAATCACGACCCTGCTCATCACTCATGATGTCGACGAAGCGGTCTACATGTCCGATCGCGTGGTCATGATGACCAACGGTCCCGGTGCCAAGGTGGGCGAAATCATGCACATCGATTTTCCCAAGCCGCGCGATCGTGTCAGAATAATGGAGGACGCCCGCTTTTACGGCTACCGCGAACGCCTGCTCCGCTTTCTCGACGACTGCGGCCATGCAAAAGAAGCCAAGGCCAAGGCTGCTCCGGTCGCCGTGCCGGTCTAAAAGTAACCACGCTTTCCTTTTGGTTAACGCCGGTCCGGCCTGCTGCCGCGACCGGCTTTTTTGTGCTCGGACACCGACAACCGCCACGATTTCATCATGCATGAATATCCGGATGGATTCTGAGAAATACAATTCACGTCGTTTATTGATCGAAAATTGTCCGGGGCATTTTCGGTGCTAGTTCACCTGAGCGTAACATGACCGGACTCGCCCGGTTTACGAAACCATCCATCCAGCCAGCAAACACCAAGATCACAATATATGACTACCAACCTAAAACGGTTTGCGATCGCCTCCGCGCTCGCCTGCACGGTTGCCGCCCAGGCGGCCGAAACCGAGGCTCCGGCCTCGTTTAAAGATGCCATGACCAATGGGAAAGTTTCCCTCAGCTCCCGCGTGCGCTACGAGCACGTCGATCAAGACGGACAAGCTGAAGCGAACGCACTGACCGTCGGCATTAACCTTGGTTACACCACGAAGGCTTACAACGGCTTTCAATTTGGCATCGAAGGAGAATCCACCACTCCGTTGACTAAGGATTACTACGACGCCACCGGCACCAACACCAAGGGCTACTCCGTGGTCGCCGACCCCGAGATCTACGAGATCAATCAAGTTTGGGCGTCCTACAGCTACGAGACCACCAAGGCCATCGTTGGTCGTCAAAAGATCGTCCTCGATAACGCCCGCTTCGTCGGCGATGTCGGTTGGCGCCAGAATCAGCAGACCTTCGACGCCATTGTTCTGCAGGACAAGACCGTCGACAAGCTGACCCTCTCTTACGCCTACCTCGACCAGATCAATCGGATCTTCGATGACAGCACCGCCCAATATGACTGGGAATCCAACTCACACCTGTTCAACGCCAGCTACGCCGGTTGCAAATACCTCACCCTCACCGGCTACGGCTATCTGCTCGACTTTGATGATCTCACCCAGGGTGCGTTCAACAACTCCAGCCAGACCTACGGCCTGAGCCTCGCCGGCTCGACGCCCATTACTGACGCCATCAAGGCCACCTATCGCCTCGAATACGCCACGCAGAGCGACTACGGTTCCAGCACCCTCAGCTACGACTCCGACTACTACCTCGCCGAGTTCGGTGTTGCGTTAAAGAAGTCCGCGTTTGCCGTCGGTTACGAAGTGCTCGGCTCTGACAACGGTGCCGCCGGCACGGGCTTCAAGACCCCGCTGGCCACGCTCCACGCCTTCAATGGTTGGGCTGACAAGTTCCTTGGCACGCCCAACGCCGGCCTCACCGACTTCTACCTCAAGGGCTCCACCACCCTGCCCGGTGACGTCAAGCTACTGGCGTTTTACCATCAGTTTGGCACCACCGAGGCCGCTTCTGATATCGGCCAGGAGTATGACCTCCAGCTCTCCTACAAGATCAATAAATACATCAGCCTGACCGCCAAGGGTGCCTACTATGACGCCGACGAAAACGCCGCCGTCATCGCCGGATCCAACAAGGATACCAAGAAGTTCACCCTTCAAGCTGACTTCACCTACTAAACGCCAATTCGGTATCAACCGTTTCGCTTGCTCACAACCGCAGCCCGCCCCGGCTGCGGTTTTTTTGCGCCCAAATTAAAGTATCATGAGCGGTATTCATTAATCAGTTACGCTCATCATTTCATCAAAAACTATTCCTTTCTGAATTCATCCTCAAATCGGTCCAGGCACCCAAGCTGCAAACTTGAGACGTGTTGACCAACCAGTATGCCAGTCCCGCCAGCCGCAACGTAAACAGGGTGCCCCGCCTCGTGGTGGTGGGCAACGGCATGGTCGGCTGGAAATTTTGCGACCTTCTGGTCCGGAGCGGACAAGCAGAGCGCTGGCAGATCACCGTTTTGGGTGAAGAGCCGCGCCCCGCCTACGACCGTGTGCACCTGACGGATTACCTGTCTTCATCAGCCGAGTTGGAGTTGGCTCCGCGCTCCTGGTATGCGCGGTATGAAATCGATCTGCGCACGAATGATCAGGTGGTCAAAATTGACCGGAGCGCCCACATCGTGCGCACGCTCAGTGGTGCTGAGTATGGCTACGATCATCTGGTGCTGGCCACCGGATCACGCGCGGCCATGCCTCACTTTGAGGGCAACGATCTGCCGGGCGTTTTTGTTTACCGCACCATCGAGGACATCGAAGCCATCCGCGATCACGCCACGGGCGCGAAACACGTCACGGTCATGGGTGGCGGACTGCTCGGCCTGGAGGCAGCCCGCGCGCTCATGGACATGGGGCTCGAAGCCCACGTGCTTGAGCGCGGTTCGGGCTTAATGGCGCGACAGCTTACACCCACCGCGTCGGCAATTCTCCGCAGCCAGATCGAGGCACTCGGTGTGATCATCCATTCCGCAAAAAACACCAAACTGGTCACGCCCTCGCCGCTTGGACTCCAGCTTCATTTCACAGATCAGAGCACGCTTGAAACGAATCTACTTGTGGTCGCCACCGGTATCACTCCGTGCGATGAGTTGGCCCGCGCCGCCAATCTCACCTGCGGACGCAACGGCGGCATCGAGGTCGACGATTTTCTCCACACTGGCGATAGTGCCATTTCCGCCATCGGCGAGTGCGCCAACCATCGCGGCAAGCTCTACGGACTGGTCGCGCCCGGTTACTTGATGGCCGAGGTTCTGGTGCACAACCTGGCCAGCTCCGGCCCCCGGCAACGCTTCACCGGCAGTCCTTTGGCCGCCCGACTCAAGCTGCTCGGAGTAGATGTTTTCTCAACCGGCGAATTCCAACGCGATGCCGAGTCCATCGTTTACCGCACCGAAACCAGCTACCGCGAACTCATCATCGACAACGGACACTTGGTCGGCGCGCTCAGCGTCGGTCCGCACCCCGAGGCCGCCCGCCTGCAGGACCTTGCGGAACGTCGGAAATGGCTCAGCCCGTGGCGGCGCAATCGTTTCCGCCGCAGTGGCAACCTCTGGCCTAAAACCGCCTCCACCAATCCCAACGACTGGCCGGCCGACTCCATCGTCTGTTCCTGCAAGGGCATCACTCGGGGCCAACTCACCGCCGCTTTACGCGACGGCCATGCAACCACCGAGGCACTCGCCATATTCACCGGCGCCTCCACCGTTTGTGGCTCTTGCAAGCCCCAGCTCGCCGCCCTCGCCGGGGGCACGCCTGTCGACACCGTCAAGCCGTCGCGTTCGGCCAAACCACTGCTCTTTTTCAGTGCGTTGGCAGTTTTGTTGGCCGCTGTTCTGGTGCTCATCCCCGGCCTGACGTTTGGCCAAAGCATCGAACACCAAAAACCGTGGGAGTTCCTCTATCTCGACGGTTGGTGGCGCAAGGCCACCGGCTTTACCGTGCTCGGCTTTGCAGCCCTCAGTCTCGTGCTGTCGCTGCGCAAACGCATCAAACGTTTCGCCTTTGGTTCCTTCGGCGGCTGGCGCGTGCTGCACACCATTCTTGGCTTGTCCGGACTCGCCACCCTCCTCGCCCACACCGGCCTTCGACTCGGAGATAATTTTAACCGCATTCTCATGCTCGATTTCCTCGGGCTGATCATCCTGGGATCCGTCGCCGGCGGTATCACCGCCCTCGAATCCCGACTCGATCCGCTGCGCGCCAACACCCTGCGTCGCACCTACACCTGGGCTCACATCATCCTCGTCTGGCCGCTCCCGCCACTGGTCGGATTCCACATCCTCGCGGCCTTCTATTACGCATGAAACGCAAGGCGATCATCTGGCTGACCTGGAGCGGTGTCCTGTGGGGCGCGGCAGGCCTGTGCGCGGTCTTTTTCTTTCAGCCCAAGCTCCAGTCCGCATTTATCCCCGGCAGCACCACACGCGGTCATCACCAGATCGAGAACGACTGCCAAGCCTGTCACACGCCTTGGATGAGCGTGAAGACCGAGGCCTGTAACCAGTGCCATGCGGAGGATCTTAAGAAATTCCGCGACACTCATCCCAAGACCAAGTTCACCGACCCCCGCAATGCCGACCGCCTGCAAACCATCGCCGCCGACGAGTGCATCACTTGCCACCGCGAACACCGTCCCGAGATCACCCACGCCATGGGCGTCACTCAGCCGGACGACTACTGCATTCACTGCCACAAAGACATCGGCACCGATCGTCTCACCCACCTCGGGCTCCCCTTCTCCGGCTGCAATGCCTCCGGCTGTCACAACTATCACGATAACACCGCCATCTACGAATCCTTCATTAAGAAGCGCATGGACGATCCGGCTAACAACAGCCGCCAACAGGTTGTCGTCCGCGAAGCCAAACCCGAACCCGCGATAACCACCGCCCCCGGATACTTTCCTGAAGGCACCGACGCCACCGTTATCCACGATTGGCAAGCCTCCGCCCACGCCCGCGCCGGGGTGGCCTGCTCCGAATGCCACCAAAATGGCGGAGACGTCGCCAAGCCATGGATACAGAAACCCGCCATCGATTCCTGCGTGCGTTGCCACGAGGCGGCCGTCACCGGCTTCAAGTCCGGACTGCACGGCATGCGTATCGCCGCCGGCCTCTCTCCGATGACTCCAGCGCAGGCCCGCCTGCCGATGCTCGCCTCTGCAGCGCACAAGGAACTGACCTGCAACTCCTGCCACGCTCCCCACGCCTACGACACAAAAAAGGCCGCTGCCGAGTCGTGCCAGTCCTGCCACGACGACACTCACACACGCAACTACGCGGCCTCGCCGCACGCCAAACTCTGGGCCGCCGAACTCGCCGGCACCACCCTGCCCGGCACGGGAGTTTCCTGTGCCACCTGCCACCTTCCCCGCACTTCACGGTTCAACGACAACGACGAAAAGGTCGTCTCCGTGGAGCACAACCAAAACGCCAATCTTCGTCCCAACGACAAGATGATCCGCTCCGTCTGCCTCGACTGCCATGGCATGCCCATGGTGCTCGATGCCCTCGCCGACCGCGCGCTCATCGACCGCAATTTTGACGGCCCTCCGTCCGTTCACGTCGAGTCCATCGACCTGATCCTCAAGCGGCAGGCCCTCAAAGCCCAGAGTAAGCAGTAAACAAAACCAACCCAACTAATGAAAAACATACGCACCATCATCACCAGTGCCCTGCTCACCGCAGGCGTCACTGCGGCGTTAGCCACCAGCGCACGCGCCGCCGACGTCAAAGATCAACCCTTGATCAGTCCCAAAGTCATGGCCGACGCACTGCACGCCGTCATGGATTCCGACCGCGCCGTCTACACCAAGAAGGTCGTCAACCGTCTCGCCAACCAAGAGAAAGTCATCAAAGCCACCGAACACTGGGAGGATGAAAAGACCCTTCCGCTCCCGGCCCAGATGTTCCGCATGGGTGCTGAAATGGTGACCGCCAAAAACGCCGGCTTCACCTACTCGCTGCTCTCCAAGTGGCCGATCAACCCGCAAAACGCGCCCAAGACTGACACCGAAATCGCCGGGCTCGACGCCGTTGCCGCCAACGAGGGCACCGCGCCCTACTACTCAGAGGAAACCCTCGGTGGTAAAAAATACTTCACCGCAATCTACGCCGACGTCGGCGTGGTGACTGCCTGTGTGAAGTGCCACAACGAACACGACGACACTCCTAAAACCGACTTTAAAATCGGCGACGTGATGGGTGGCGTGGTGATTCGCATCCCGCTCGAAACCCTCTGATTTATCCCGCCATGCAATCACCCGCCCGTCGTCACATTCCTGCCCTTGCTCTGCTCGGCGCCTTATTGGCGACGGGCGGGCCGGTTGCCGCGATGGTCGAAGAATCCGCCACGCGCATTGTCGATGGAGCCGCCATTTATCAGGAAAACTGCGCCACTTGTCATCGCCGCGGCAAAGCCGGCGCTCCGGTCATCGCCGAAGCCGCCGACTGGGCTCCACGCCTGACCAAAGGACGAGAACTCCTGATCAAACACGCCCTCAAGGGCTACTCTGGCCCCGCCGGAGACGAAATGCCCGCCCGCGGCGGCAACGATGATCTCACCGATGCCGAGGTCACCGCCGCCGTCGACCACATACTCAGCCAAGTCCAACCACCACTCAATCCGTAGGCCGCCTGCTTGCAGGCGCTCCCCGGCACCTCCCTCAGTCAACACCAACCAACTAATACTATGAGCGTCACGCCTCACCAAATCACCCTCGTCCAAACCACCTGGGAACAAGTCGTTCCCATCGCCGATACCGCCGCCGATCTTTTCTACGGCAAGCTCTTCGAAATCGATCCCGCCCTCAAACCGATGTTCCCCTCCGAAATGGCCGAACAGAAAAAGAAACTCATGATGACCATCACCGTCGCCGTGCGCGGTCTGGGCAACGTGGGCGCCCTCGTGCCCGTCCTGAAATCCCTCGGCGCCAAACACGTCGCCTACGGAGTCAAAGACGAGCACTACGCGACCGTCGGAGCCGCCTTGCTGTGGACCCTTGGCCAAGGTCTGGCCGAAGCCTTCACCGAAGAGGTTAAAGCCGCCTGGGTCGCCGTCTACACCCTCCTCGCCGACACCATGAAAGCCGGCGCAGCCGAAGCCGCCTGATACAATTGTAGCGTCGGCCGTCCCCGGCCGAGTTTCGCGTCATCCACCCTCCGGCGGCTCATGTTTAATCCATAAACCATGAGCCGCCTGCATCATCTTAACCAAAACTATTCACTGGATTAATCGGCCGTCAGGCCTCCCATGGCACCGCTGGTGCTAAGTTGGCACGCATGTCATCACTGCCCACACCACCCGCCACCGCCGGCTTCTCCGCCGATCAGAAGGAATACCTGCAGGGATTCATGGCCGGTGTCGTAGCGTCCGGGCAGTTCCCTTTTGCCGGCCACACCGCCGACGGCCGCATTACCGCCACCGCCTCGGAAGCAGCCGAGGCCGAACCACTTATCCATGGCACCCCGCTCTCCGACCTTTGCAAAGAGGAGCGCTGGAAACACGACGAAGATCCGCTCGACGCCTGGGAACGTCTCGTAGCGCATTCCGAGGCGAACAAGATGCCCGACCCGGAGAATGCCTACCGCTTCAAGACCCACGGCCTCTTCTACGTGGCCCCCGCGCAAGACAGCTTCATGATCCGCCTGCGCATTCCCGCCGGCGAACTCACCTCGCACCAATTTCACGGTCTCGCCGATCTCGCCGCCGACATGGGTGGAAACTACGCCCACGTCACCACCCGCGCTAATCTCCAGATCCGCGAGTTCAAACCGCGCGATCTCGTCCGTGTGCTTACCCACGTCCAGGACCTCGGCCTTACTTCCCGTGGAGCCGGCGCCGACAATATTCGCAACGTCACCGCCTCGCCCCACGCCGGATTCGATCCCGACGAGCTGATTGATACCCGCCCCTTTGCCAAGGCGCTTCATCACTACATTCTCAACCACCGCGACCTCTACGGGCTCCCGCGCAAGTTCAACGTCTCCTTCGACGGCGGCGGTTCCATCTCCGCCGCGGCCGACACCAACGACATCGGCTTTTTCGCCGTCAAAGTCACCGAAGGCGCTTCCACCGAATTCGCACCCGGCATCTACTTCCGCGTCTGCCTCGGCGGCATCTCCGGCCACGGCGACTTTGCCCGCGACACCGGCCTGCTCATCAAGCCTTCCGAGGCCGTCGCGGTCGCCGCCGCCATGATCCGCGTCTTCGCCGAAAACGGTGACCGCACGAACCGCAAAAAGGCCCGCCTCAAATACCTCCTTGAAAAATGGGGCTTCGAAAAGTTCATCGCCGAGTCCGCTAAGAAACTCGCCTTCCCGCTCGGCCGCCTCCCGCTCGAATCCTGCAAACCCCGCCGCCCCGTGCGCAAACACGCCTGGCTCGGCGTCAACAAGCAGTCGCAACGCGGTTTCTACTCCATCGGCATGGCCGTGCCAGTCGGACGCCTCTCGCCGCGCCAGATGCACGCCATCGCCGATCTCGCCACCAACTTCGGCAAAGGCGAACTCCGCCTCTCCGCCTGGCAAAACGTCATCATCCCGCACATTCCCGAAGCCTTCGTCGAAACCGTCAAACGCTCACTGCTTCGCCTCGGCTTCAGCACCGAGCCCAACCTGCTCACCGGCGGCATCATCGCCTGCACCGGCAACCAAGGCTGCAAATACGCCGCCGCCGATACCAAGTCGCACGCGGTCGCGCTCATCAAGCACCTCGGAAAACGCAAGGAAACCGACTGTGCAATGAACATCCACTTCACCGGCTGCCCCAACTCCTGCGCCCAGCACTACTGCGGCGACATCGGCCTGCAGGGCGTCAAACTCCAGGACGGCGGCGAGGGTTACCACATGGTGGTCGGCGGCGGCATGGACGACGAGCAGGGCATCGGCCGCGAACTCTTCCGCGGCATCCGTGCCGAAGAAGTGAATACAACCGTCACCCGCATCCTCGACGTCTTCGAACAAAAGCGCTCCCTCGGCGAAACCTTTGTCCAGTGGACCCGCCGCCACTCTCTCAAGGAACTTCAGGAGTTCCTCAGCCAGTAACCTATTTTTCGCCACAGAGTTCACAGAGCTCCGACACAGAGAACACAGAGTCCAAACCATCAATCTCAACACCACTGACGCGCGCAGCGCGCCCTCCGTGACCTCTGTGTCCGGGCTCTGTGCTCTCTGTGGCCCAAATTCAGAATCTTCGACCTTTAGACCGACAATGTCCGCTCCCTTCATTCCCGACAACGCTCCCTTCAGCGCCGAACAACGCGCCTGGCTCAACGGCTTTCTCGCCGGCATGTTCTCGCGTAGTGGCACAGGCATTCCTGCCTGTGCTCCGTCTCCCGCGCAGGCGCTCACGCCGCTGACCATTCTCTGGGGCTCCCAGACCGGCACCGCCGAAGGCCTCGCCAAACAAGCAGCCAAAGAAGCTGGCAAACGTGGCTTCGCGCCCACCGTCATGGACATGGCCGCCGCCACCGCCGAGCAGATCGCCGCCGCCGGCAACGTGCTCGTCATCACCAGCACCTACGGCGAAGGCGAACCGCCGGACAACGCCAAGGCGCTCCACGACGCCCTGCTCAACGGTGCACCGTCTCTCTCCGGGGTGCGCTACTCCGTCTGCGGACTCGGCGACACCAACTACACGCTGTTTAACCAGTGCGCCAAAAACTTCGACTCCGCCCTCGCCAAACACGGCGGCGCCCGCGTCCACGACCGTGCCGACTGCGACACCGACTACGAAGAGCCCTTCACCGTCTGGCTCGATAAATCCCTCGCCGCCTTCGGGTCTACTTCCGTTGTAGGGGCTGACCTTGGTCAGCCCGCTCCGTCCACCGAGACGCCCGCCTTCGGCAAAAAAAACCCGTTCCCGTCCCCGCTGCTCACCGTGCGCAATCTCAATGCCCCCGGCTCCGCCAAGGAGGTCAACCACGTTGAGTTCTCCCTCGAAGGTAGCGGTCTCGTCTACGAAGCCGGCGACGCCCTCGCCGTCATCCCTCAAAACTGCCCCGACCTCGTCGACGCCGTGCTCACCGCCCTCGGCAGCGATGGCGAGGAAGCCGTCACCACGCCCGCCGGCGAGCTGCCCCTGCGCCTCGCGCTGACCGCCCACTTCGATCTCGGGAAACCCGCCAAAGCCCTGCTCGACCTCCTCGGTAGTGGCACAGGCATTCCTGCCTGTGCGCCCCACGACGTCCTCGACGCACTCAACGCCGCCACCGCGAAACCCGCTCCCGCCGCCTTCGCCGCCGCCCTGCGCAAGATCGCCCCGCGCCTCTACTCAATCAGCTCCTCTCCCAAAGCCCATCCGGGGCAAGTTCACCTCACCGTCGGTGCGGTTCGCTACGATCTGCTGGGCCGCTCGCGCAAAGGCGTCTGCTCTACCTTCCTTGCCGAACGTGCCATGGCCTCCGGCACCGTCGGCGTTTTTGTGCACAGCAACAAAGCCTTCCGCCCGCCGTCCGATCCGTCCGTGCCCATGATCATGGTCGGTCCCGGCACCGGCATCGCTCCCTTCCGCGCCTTCCTCCAAGAACGTGCCGCGACTCAGGCCACCGGTAAAAACTGGCTCTTCTTTGGCGACCAAAAAGCCACCACCGATTTCCTCTACCGCGAGGAGCTCGAAGCCCTGCAAACCGCCGGCCAACTCGCCCGGCTCGACCTCGCCTTCTCCCGCGATCAGGTCGAAAAAATCTACGTGCAAAATCGCATGACCGAAGCCGCCGCCGAACTCTGGTCTTGGCTTGAGCAAGGCGCGCACTTCTACGTCTGTGGCGACGCCTCCCGCATGGCCAAGGATGTCGACGCCGCCCTCCACAAAGTCATCGAAACGGCCGGCGGAAAATCCCCCGAGGAAGCCATCGCCTACGTCCAGGCCCTCCGCACCGCCAAGCGCTACCAGCGCGACGTGTATTGATCTGTATTCGGAAGGTTACACAGAGAGCCCGGAGGAGACACAGAGTTCACAGAGCCCGATCCACCAAACCTTTCTCGCCACGAAAAGTCACAAAAATCCACAAAATACCGGCCTGTTTTTTTGCGCCTTTTTGTGCCTCTTTGTGGCCATACTCCTACTGCCTTTCTCAGTGCCCTCTGTGCCTCCTCAGTGCTCTCTGTGTAACTAAATCCCACACACACCAATCCCACCTAATGGTCGCACCCAACCTCCAACCTCCTGATAAGCTCGACGCCTTCCTCGCCGAACTGCTCGCCGACCAGCAGCAGTTGCAGACGCCGGTGGCCCGCGCCTCGGCAGTCATGGACGTCCAGCCCGAGGCTTTCCGAGGCGATCGTTTCCGCGAACTCATCCCGCTCACCGCGCCCAAGCCCGGCGAGCAATACGCCTTCGAGGTCGACCTCGACTCCTGCTCCGGCTGCAAAGCCTGCGTCTCCGGCTGCCACTCGCTCAACGGTCTCGACGAAGAGGAAACTTGGCGCGACGTCGGCATCGCCCTCGGCGGTCCTGCCACCGATCCGTATCAGCAGACGATCACCACCGCCTGCCACCACTGCGCCGATCCCGCGTGCCTCAACGGCTGTCCGGTGCTCGCCTACGAGAAAGACCCAATCACCGGCATCGTCCGCCACCTCGACGACCAGTGCATCGGCTGCAGCTACTGCGTGCTCAAGTGCCCGTATGACGTTCCCAAATACAACGCCCGCCTCGGCATCGTGCGCAAGTGCGACATGTGCCAGAGCCGCCTCGCCGAGGGCGAAGCCCCAGCCTGCGTGCAAGCCTGTCCGACCCACGCGATTAAAATCGTTACCGTATCCGTAACAGGCACGGAAATTTCAAACGCCAAAATCCAAACTCCAACTCAAGCCGGCACTGCAAACGGCGTGTTGTCGGTGTCCGTTTTAAGCGGCACGACCGACAACTACACGAGCCCGACTACCCGCTACGTTTCGGCCAAACCGATTCCGGCGAACATCGTAGCCGGCGACACCCACACGCTGCGGCCGCAGCACACCCATTGGGCGCTGGTCGGACTTCTCGTCGGTAGTCAGATCGGTCTCGGCCTCTACATCGCTTCACTTTTTAGCCCCGCGCAGGCGACGGTTTTGGCCGTCACCGGTTTCCTGCTCTTCGCCGTCGGACTCGGCGCCAGCGTCGGCCACCTTGGTCAACCGTTGCGCGCCTGGCGCGTATTCCTCGGACTGCGCAAATCGTGGCTCAGCCGCGAAGCGGTGGTTCTCGGCTTGGGCTTTGGACCGCTGGTCCACTACACCGCCGGTCAATCCGGACTCATTCCCGAACCACTCGCGTTCACCATCCAGCCCGCCGGCATCATTGGTGCGGCGCTCTGTGCGCTCGGAGTCTTCTGCTCCGCGATGATCTACATCGACACCCGCCGTCACTTCTGGCGCCCAAGCCAATCCTTTGGCCGCATGGGCGGCACAGTCTTGGTGGCGGCACTGCTCCCGCTTTCGCCGTTACTGGCCATGCTGGCCCTGATCGCCAAGGTAGCGTTGGAGCTTTTGTCGATGCGAGACGACAGCACCTCCGCCCGCCTGCAACGCGAGCTATTGGCCCCGATGGTTGTGGCCCGTGTGGCCATCGCGAGTATAGCCATCCCCACTTTTTTCCTCCTGCCAGCCTACATGGCAGTGGTCACCTTCGCCGTCGGCGAAGTCCTGGAACGCGCCCTGTATTTCAAAGCCGTCGACTCCCCGAAAATGCCAGGGGTCCCAGCGTGACCCCCAAATCCTAAAACGGCAGCTGGGGTTGCGTTGTTTTTTTAGCCACAGAGGCAAGCCGGAGCTCGGACACAGAGTTCACGGAGTCTGATCAGAATTCAGAAGCAGATTTAACCATGAAAAACACCGCCTACTAAGCGTTCTGTTTTTGTGCCCCACTGCATCCTGTGGCCATTATCACTCCCCCGTCCCTGGTTTGGACTCCGTGCCCTCTGTGTCCGAGCTCTGTGATCTCTGTGGCCAATTCCGAAATCGTCCACCTTCCTCCGTAGTCTTGCCTCTGTGTAACCCTCCGAATAACCACGTGACATGACCAAGTTTCGGCCCTGCATCGACCTCCACGATGGCAAAGTAAAACAGATCGTCGGCGGCACCCTCCGCGACGAGGGACCGGGCCCGCGTGAGAACTTCGTCAGCGACGAATCGCCAGCCTCCTTTGCCGCCCGCTACCGCGCAGACAACCTGACCGGCGGCCACATCATCAAGCTGGGCAACGGCAACGACGAGGCGGCCCGTTCAGCCCTCGCCGCCTGGTCCGGTGGCATGCAGCTCGGCGGCGGCATCAACGCCGACAACGCGCAGCAGTGGCTCGATGCCGGTGCCAGCCACGTAATCGTGACCTCCTGGCTCTTTTCGCCCGAGGGCAAGTTTCTACCCGACCGCCTCGCCACGCTGGTTGATCGCATTGGAGCCGACCACTTGGTGATCGACCTGAGCTGCCGCCGCACCGCCACGGGCTGGACTGTTGCCATGAACCGCTGGCAAACCCTCACCGACCTCGACGTCACTCCGGCCACATTGGATCGACTCGCCAACAGCTGCGACGAGTTCCTCATCCACGCCGCCGACGTCGAAGGCCTCTGCGGAGGCATTGATCAGGATCTGGTCAAACTCCTCGGCGCCTGGGCCGGCCGCCCCATGACCTACGCCGGCGGCGTCGCCACCATGGCCGACGTCGATCTCGTCCAAACCCTCAGCAACGGCAACGTCGACGTCACCGTCGGCAGCGCACTGGATATTTTTGGTGGCAATGGCGTTCGGTATGCGGAGCTGGTTGGGCGCATAAATAGATAAATCTGTTTGCGGGTTTTGTGCCTGCGTATCAACGCGAACCACTATGAAAACGGAGAGAAAATTCATCGCATTCGCAAGAGCTCAGACAGTGACCCTGTAGTCCGCCTACTCGCAGGCGCGTTCACCGAGATCCATTTAGAACCACGGAGCACACGGAAACGAAAAACCCCGCCCCCCTTCGTTCCCGGTCCCCGTTCGTAGTGGGGTCGCGAGCCCGGCGCAGCCGGGATTAGACCCTTCCGTCTCGCAAGACCCACCAAACCATTTTGAACCGCAAAAAGCGCAAAAAAGCGCCAAAGCCCATCCAACCTCCGCCTTTCAGGTTTCAGCTTTCAAGTTTCCAACTCCGCCACTCCGTTTCTCGCCCGCTTCGTTCCCTCGTTTCCTTTTGTAAAAACTCATCCCTCCGTTCTTCCGAAAATTCCGGCCATTTGTGACTTGCTCCCTGTCACTTGCTACTTCTCCCGCTTAGGGGCTGTTTTCGAAATAAACCAGCGCTCTGCTTACGCCCTACGGGTGAGAAGGAAACCAAGCTGGGCCGGTGTTACCCTTCAGCGGCGCGGGCCGCTGGCCCGCCTCCGCTTCGGTCGCCTTGGCCGAGCATGGTTCCCTCTCACGAAGCACCGGCTTATTTCGAAAACAGCCCCTAGTGGGCTAAAATCAGCACGTTCCATAACCCAGACTCGCTACTTGTAAGAAACATGGCAAAACCGTCGCCATCATGAACCTCGGACCGGATTACCCGCTACCCTCCCGGATCACGTTCGCTGCCGGCGCGTCGGCTTCATGTCGTTTGCCGACACATTCCCGGTCCCCATACGGCGCACATGTTAACATGTTTCGGCCCGCCCCCTTCTGCATCACTCGCGATGGACGTATTCAGCTCAAAAGACTCGCAATTAAGCCGCGCAAAACCCACAAAACGTTCCATATGATAGCCCCACCAGTGCGCCTGGACATCATCGGAAGGATTGATCCCATTAACCGCCAAAACACGGATGGACCAAGACGGCAATTCACGGGGAGGTCGATTTTTTACAATTTTTTAACCCAAAAACTAATCCCCCAAAAGTCCAGCTTCTTGAGGATTTGCAGAGAGTAGATCCTGCAAATCCTCAACTTTCGTCACCTACACAACGTTCGGCAAAGAAATGAGCACGCCAATTCACATCGATCATCCCCCGCCTGAACCCAAGACGATCTTTAATTGGCGTGACCTAATCACAATATCGGCGATTTCACTTTTTTTTGGACACGTGGTTACACCATCAGATCAGAATCATCATTTATACCGCTGGGTATATCTACCCGTTTTTTTCTGTATTTTAGCCACGGGAATAGTCGCCAGAAAGCAAGGCCGAACCAATGTCTTCCGAGCTACATTAGGCATGTTAGCGATATTACCCTTTTTAAGCATAGCTATAGCTTTAGCCATTTATTAAAGACAATGAAGACGGAGCCGAACCAACCGCTACAGAGAACCTCCACAGCTGTCACGAATCGTGCTGCGCACGCTTCGCGCCAGCTGCTCCGGTCTCTGACCTGAAACGTTAGGCACTGAATATGAAAAAAAACCTCTCACTAATTGCCGGATTGTTGGTCGTTACTTCGGTCATCAATATTGTCATTTTGACCGTCGTGGCAGGCCCTCAGAAACTCGCAATCCGAGCGATTCGTTTGGGGATCACCTGTCTCCTGGCGTATCATCTCGCCAAAGGTAAAAATTGGGCGCGTCTCACTGTCGCCATTATCTCGGGTCTCGGTGCAATTACCTCGTTCATCGGGTTCTTCGCTCTTATTCAGAACTCTGATCGAATTCCTGCTTGGTTTATCGCGTGGGGGGCGATCATGGGAGTTATTTACGCATTCGCTTCAGCATTCCTTTTTCTTGCGAAGTCCTCGAAGCTGGAGAGTTCAAAATGAAGACGGAGCCGAACCATACGCTACAGAGAACCTCCACAGCTGTCACGAATCGTGCTGCGCACGCTTCGCGCCAACTGCTCCGGTCTCTGACCTGAAACGTTGGGCAGAAATATGAAATCACGATTTGAGCGACTTCGTAAGCGAGAGGAATCATGGAGAAAGCCATGGTGCCTAATTATGTTTATCGGCCTCTGGTCTGCCCTTATCGCAGGTATCTGGATCGTCGCTAAAAACACCGACGACCGTATCAGTTATTTCGTCGAACCGTATGGCGCAGTCATTGAGAAAATCGCTGAAGGAGTATTCCTACAGATGATCTTCTGCGGCTTAATAGGCATATCCGTCGGAGTCTATATTTCGGGACTACTTAGATCGAGCGGCAGCGCGCTTCTTCTTCAGTTATATGACGAAGTCCAGGAGCTGAAAAAGACTGAGCCCAACCAATCGCTAGAGGCAACGAGCATGTCTGTCACGGATGCTGCTGCGCAGCCTCCGCGCCAGCCACGCTCGCGCCTCACCTGAAACGTTCGGCAAAATAAAAAACATGAAACGCCTACAATACATCCTCGCTCTATCGCACGGATGTCTAGCGTCAGGCGCTATAGGCTTATATGCGAATCCGAATTATATATTCGCAGTGCTAATAGCGATTGGAGCATTTACTAGATGGATGGTTCCTGGTGACCCAGCTCAAAAAAACGAGCATAAGGAACCACTATTTACGATTGGGAGGTATGCACTCATCTGGCTGA
>JBBKWO010000002.1:0-61923 GCA_037969015.1 Opitutaceae bacterium | reverse complement strand
GTGGGGGCTGTAGTGTGGGGATGGGTTCATCGGGTGATGGCAAACAGTCTTACGTCAGTCGCGTGCGCTTGCTCGGTTGGGGCGGCGGACAGGTGAAGGCGTTGGGCGGTTTTAAGAAGAGCCACCACACGCTGCCGGATGCAGACACGCCGGCGACGCGGCGGTTTCTGGGGCAGCTTTGCTCCGGTGAATTGACCGAAGAGGCGGAGATTCTTTTCCAAGCCGTGCGCGTGGCGATGGACTACAAGCGCAAGGATCTGTCGCTCGACGTGACGTCGCCGACGGCGGTGCTAACCGCGAAGGATTTTGTCTTTGAGTGGGACTACGCTTTGGAACCGGCTGACCCGGCGAGCTATGTCATTACGCGCACGCTGCACAGTTTGCGCAGTGGCGATCTGATGCAGGTTGCTGAGTTCGACGCGGTTTTTGCGGGGCGGTTCACGGCGGTGGGTTTTGACCTGCGCAAAGGCGTGCAAGTTGAGGCGGTGATCGATGCGGTTGAGGGGCTGGGTGAGGACCACGCGGCGGGGCTGCGGGTGGACTATCCGTCGGATTGCCGCTCGTGCACGCTGTCGGTGCCTGACGTGGCGGCCGAGGTCGTGTGTGACGGGGCTTCGCTGGAGATGCGGTTCACGCGGGCGGGTTCGCCGCGGGAGCTGTTGGAGGCATTCGCGGCGGTGCGTGAGGCGTTCGCGTTGAGCAAGAGTCGGCCGTTATCGGGACTGTTATGATGTCGGACTGACTCCGGCGTTGCCTTGGGCCGAGGGAGTTGTGAAGGTCTTCCTCTTGGTTTCGGGGCTGGATCGTCGCTCCGATGTTCTTTGAGCAATGGAGAGGAAAGTCCGGGCACCACAGGGCAGGATGCCGCACGAGCTTCACGGCAAGTGCGGGCGGCGCGCGTTAAGGCGCGACCGACGGAAAGTGTCACAGAGAATATACCGCCCTACTTCGCTCGGCGAAAGCCGAGCTTCGAAGGGTAAGGGTGAAAAGGTGGGGTAAGAGCCCACCGCGCCGGCAGCGATGTCGGCGGCACGATAAACCCCTTCCGGTGCAAGGCTAAATAGGTGGCTGGGCGGCCCGCTCGTTAAGGCCACGGGTAAGTCGCATCAGGGAGGTCCTTCGGGGCACTCCCCGACCGGGCGTCGCAAGACGCTCTGGAGATAAATGGCGGTCAGCGGAAGGCGGCAACGCCGACCGAAACACAGAACCCGGCTTATGGCTCCGAAACCAAGATTCTTTCGTTTTCTCGAAAAACAAAAACGCCGGTCTCCATTCAGGAGGCCGGCGTTTTTATTTTGATCGGCGGGGTTATCCGATCAGAAATCCATCAACGAGCCGAGAGCAACGCGATCCGCGTAGCCGACGTATTCGCGCCAGCTGTCGATGCCGAACCGGGAGGCGCCACCACCGATAAGGTCGGAAAGGGATTCGTCAAAGTAGAAGGCGTCGTTGCCGGTGAAGAGCAGGGTGTTGCCCACCAATGAGCCGTAGATGAAGCCGGCGTTGCCGCCGCCCTTGGCCTGAATGTCTGCATTGGGGGCGTAGACCACCGCACTCAAGTTTCCATTTCCGTGGATTTTGAAAAGTTGATTCCCGGAGTTCGTGACCTGTGCATCGGTGCGGGTGCCGTAGATTTCGAATGATTTGGGCTGCCCAGGCTGGGTGATGGTGCTGGTGGCGGTTACAACCTCGTCGTGATAGGTCGTGACCCACTTGTTACCGACGCGGGTGCGCACGCCTACGGATACGGTGGTGTTGGTGGTCTCCGTCCATGAAACGGTGTTGCCGGCGCCATTTCCGCCAATGTCCACATTGCCCGCGGTGTAGAGTTGCAGTGAGCCGGCGGTAACGACTCCGGTGGCGGGATTCTTGGTTCCCTTGATGTCGATGGCTCCGCTGCCGCCGCCGACGGAAACGCTAGCTAGTGTGCTGTCCATATTGATCACGACGTTGGCACCGGCGGTGATTTCAAGTGTTTTGTTGGTGAGGCTGATGCCGCTGGCAGTGTAGTAGTAGACGCCATCTGCATTGGGGGTATCGCCACCGCGTGGCAGGGTGGTGTTGCTGTTAATACTGCCCAAGGAGGTGTAGGTTGCGGCCGGAGCAGGCTTAACACTCAGGTCGGTGCTGAAGTCAGTGCTGACACTGCCGGGATCGATCGTGCCGTTGGGGGTGCCAAAGGGGCCGATGAACCCCTGAGTGCCGACTTTGATGGCGGAAAGGCTGCTGCTGCCCACGGCGGCCGAGCCGTTTACGTCAGCTTGGCCGGAGTTGAGGGTGGCGTCGAGCTCGAGGGTGGCCAGAGTCATTTTATCGTTCTTAACGGAGGCACTATAAGGGATGTAGGGAGTGCTGGGATTGTCATCCGGGTCGGAGTCCCAGCTGGCAAATTCGACGTTGTTGCCATTGGCGGTGATGCCTTTTTTACCGAGGCCGCCGACGCCAGCGGCAACCGACGAACGCCGGGCCAGGGAAACTTGGATCCATTTCTCAATCGCGTTGCCGCTGGGCGGAGTGACGATAGCCCGGGCATAGATGACGGGCACGGTGGAGGTGTCCTTGGCGTAGATTTTCACCACCGCAGTGGCTCCACCTTGAAAGGTGCCCAAGTCAAAACTGCGTTTGTAGTAATCGGCACCGGCAGCCGTATCTTTAGTCCATCCTGCCCAGGGATTGGAACCACCGGCGTTGGCCCGGTTGATCGACCACATGGCCCGTTCAAGGCCGGTTTCGGCGATGTTCATGGCCACACCCAAATCGTAGGTGCGATAGGAAATTTGCGTGGCTTGGGTCGCCAACGTGAGGAAGGAAGCGATCGAGATGGCGATGACCGCGCTAAAAATAAGACTGACCAGCAGAACGGATCCGCGGGTGGAGTTTGGCGATGAGTGGTTCGTTTTCACGTTGGGAAGTGGGTTGTCGGGTGAGTGTGACGGGTTACGAAGATTGCCCTTGAGGGCGGCACGTCAGGTTCCTCTCCGTTTGTTACGGAGCACGAAGCGGGCGGAGACGACGTTGTTGGTGGCGTCGGACAGATTAGATTGGCTGCGAATGGCGGAGAGGGAGATCTGCACCATCTTGGTTTCGTTGTTGAGGCTCGCGATGGTGTAGGTGGCCGGCTCCATGGCCTTTACGCTGTCTTCGCTGTCGTATCGGTAGGCGGTGAAGGTGAACGACTGGATGCCTGAGATCATGGTTTGCGCGGCAGCAACTCCGGCGGCGCGGGACAAGGTCCCGGCGGCTGAGTTGTAGGTGTAGGTCACCGAGTCGCCGGTGACCGCAACTAGGGTCAGCACCGTGAGTGGTGACGTGACGGAGTCGCGGCTCCAGGTGACGTCCTCGGTCATACGCGCATCGACCGCAAAGGTCTCGAGTGCGGCGCGGGCTTCACTCTCCATCTCGATGTAGTTATTGAGCAGGAAGCCACCTTTGGCGATGAAGAGCACACTGCTCAAAATGCCGATCAGGATGACCGCCGAGAGAGCGGTGGAGACCAGCATTTCAACGAGCGTAAAAGCCCGCCGTGAACGCGGGTGCTTAAATGCCGGTGTAATAGTATGCATAAAGTCCGTCCTTACAGTATTGGGTGGAGCTGCTGCGGGTGTGCCGGACGCCGTCCAGTCCCTTCCAGGTGATGGTGATGTCGATCTGGCGGATCTCGTTATTGTAATCGGCCAGACTCGTGGTGACTCGTATGCCAGTGAAGGTCCGTTTAATGGTGCCTAACACGGCCTTTTCGGCATCGGTGGTGTTCGGAAAGCTCTCCTCAAAATTAATTTCCTCTTTTTCGTTCTCGGGGAAGCTATTGATCGCACCCCAGCTCAGCATGCGAATGCGCTCCATTTCGCTTTGCATGACCTGGGAGGCCAGCGTGGTTTTGCGGGCGGTGTCCATGAAGCGGAAGCCATAGTTGATGGTCACCACCGATGAGGTGATGGAGAACAGCATCACGAATGAGGCGACCATGACTTCAGCCAAGGTGAAGCCGCCCTGTTTCGAACCAGGCCAGCGTGCGGTTTTGAGATGACGATTTGTCATGCCGACGACATTACGCCGTCCCGCGCAGATTTATAAGGGGCACACGGGCCTGTATTTCAGACCGGGTATAGCTAGGTCTGTTTGGGTCTATTTTCTTGCGATTTTAGGCCTATTTCCGGTCTCGAGCCCGTTACCAACCTGAAAACAAGGACTGATTAGCTTCTGCCTCCGCGCCGGTGAGCACGCGCCACCCAGTTGAACGGTAGGTGGCGTTGTCCCCCAAGTTTGCCAGAGCCTGATCGTAGTGGAAATTGGCGTTACCGGTTAAGGTGATCGTGTCAGCGACAATGGAGCCCTGAATGGCGCCGTTGCCCCGGATGGTCACATCGCTTTTGGGCGCATAAATCACGGCGTTCAGCGAGCCCTTTCCGGTGATGTCGATTTCCTGATTGGTCTCTTCGGAAGTATGGGTGCCCCACAGGCGGAAGGTGGCGGGATTGGCGTTGGGGTTAACCAGGCCGTTGCCGGCGATCATGACGTCACCGGACACGTAAAGGGTAAGTGAAGACCCTGTGGGGATGATGATGGATCCCTTGCCGGCAATACTGAGGGCATGGATTTTATCGGTCAGGACCAGGGTGACATTGCCTAAAATGGTCAGGGTGCTGGTTCCCTTCAGGGAGATGGACGGGGTGTGCCACTTGGTGGTGGTGCCGACGGTGCCGAGGGTGGTGCCGACGGAAGCAATAAAGGTTGTGTCGGTGGGGGCGGTTACATCGGGAAAGCTGGCGCTGAAGTCTGTGGCCACGCGCGCTGAATCGATCACTCCGTTGAGGGTGCCAAACGGACCGATCAGGCCGTTGGAGCCGACGGCGGGGGCCGGACCGCCGGTGTGCACGTAACCGTAAATCTTGGCGTTGTTAAAGATGAGGTCGGTGCTTTCGACGGTGGTGCTGGCCACCCCGCCGTCATCACGGGCGACGGCACTGGAGTAGGGGACGCTGGAGGTGGCAGGATTCTGGTCAGGGTCGGAATTCCAAGCGTCGAACGTGGTGTTGTTGCCACGAAAGGCGAGGGTGCGGCGGGCGGTCAAGCCGTTGGCGAAATAGGAGCGTCTCTGCAGGCTGACCTCGATCATCTGGGTCGTGCCGGTGCCGGAATTAGTATCAATGGCGGCGAGGGCCACCAGCCGGGGCTTGGAGCCTTCGGTCGGTATGCGCGGGGTGGCATAGACTTTAACCGAGCCGGAGGTGCCGGCGGCAAAGCTGAAGCCTTCGAACTTGCGCCAGGCGTCGCCGGAGTCGGTGTTCCACCCGTTCCACCCATCGGTTTGTCCGGCCAGGGTCCGGTTAAATGACCACAGGCCCTCCTCCAAGCCGGCTTCGGCGAGGTTGAAGGCGGCGTTACGGTGAAAGGTTTTTTGAGCCAGGCGGGTCGAGCTTAGGTTAAAACTAAGGTAGCTGCCGAGGCCCAGCGCGATGAATGCCGCGACCAGCATAGCCACGATCAGCAGGGACCCGCGACATGAGCGCAGGTCCTTGCGGACGGGGTGGAGGCTATGTGTGGGCCGGATCATTGGCTTACGTTTTTATTACGGAGAACGTAACTGGTGGAAACGGCGGTTTGGGTAGCAGCTGGCGAACCGTTGGATAGGGAAAGTGCTCTTAGCGAGAGCTGGATCTGCTTGGTCTCAAGGTCGTTGCTAGCGGTGTTGTCGGAACCGTTGGCGGGTTCGAGTTTGAAGCGTTGAAAGGCAAAGTCACTCGTGACGTTTTTGACCAGGGCTCGCATTTTGGAATCGCCAGCCTGGCGGTAAAATGTGCCCAGGGAGCTGCCTTCGGGGCTTTGGTAGATGTAGCTGACTTGTGATGGACCTGCGGTTCCCGCTGGCATGATCAGGGTGATTTTTTGCGGGGTTTCCCAGCGGACATCGGATGCATTGCGAGCATCATCCGCGAACAGGCTGAGCGCATTGCGGATTTCGCCCTCCATGGTGCTGTAGTTACTCGCGCCCAAAGCGGTGCGACCGATCAGTAAAAACGCACTCATTATTCCGGCCAGCGTAAACACTGACAGGGTGGCGGCGATCATGACCTCGGCGAGCGTGAAGCCCGAGTCGGTCAACCGGTGACGATCAGTTGGATGCGTAGAAATAGTCATTCAGTCCGCTCCGGCTGTATCGGGTTATCAAACGGGCCGAGTGAGCCTGCCCATTGGTGCCGCCCCACGTGGAAACCAGGGTGATCTCTTTCATGCCGTCCCGCAGGTCCGTAATGCTGCGGGTGCATTTAAAATCCGTGCCGACGGTCGTAGCGGTTTGGAGCTGAACGGGCTCACTGTCGGCTTGGAGGACCTCAAGCTGATCCCAATTTTTAAGCCGTAGTCGTTCGATCTCACTTTGCATGATCGATGTGGCCTGACCAAGGTGACGGGCTTGGCTGACCGCACTTAAGCCACTTTTTAGTGTTACCAATGCTCCGCTGATGCTGAGCACCATTACAGATGCCGCCATCATGACCTCGACCAGGGTAAATGCGCGGCAAGCCCTGCGTAAAACGCTTCTTCCGGCATGTCTACTCTGGTGACTCATGCCTGTATTTATAGCACGAGTAGAACCATATGCAGTGTTTATTTGCCGTAAATGATACCTATACCGATAGGCCCAAACTAACCTACTTGGATTCTGAGTGGGCTTGGATATAGAGTGCGGCGGCGTGTGAACGGCGTTTGACGTTCAGCTTGTCGAAGACGTTGACCAAGTAGTTTTTGATCGTGTTGTCGCTCAGTTCCAAGGCCACGCCGATTTCCTTGTTGGTTTTGCCTTCGGCCACGAGGGCCAGCACCCGACGTTCTTGAGGAGATAGGGAGGCCAGTTGTTTATCCTCCTGCGGGCCTCCGTCGCGAACCATGCGCATGACGCCTGCCATGATGTCGGGGGAGAGGATGGATTTACCGGCGGCGATATCCTGCACGGATTGAATGAGGCCCTTGGGGTCGATTTCCTTCATCAGGTAGCCCTGGGCACCCGAGGTGATGGCATCGTAGATGAAGTTGTCGTTGATGAACGACGTGAGAATGAGAACCCGGGTATCGGGATGTTTTTTGAGGATATCGCGGCAGGCGGTGAAGCCGGTGCCGTCGGGCAGACGGATATCCAGCAGGACGACATCGGGGTGCAGTCGGGCCGCCGTGGCGATGGCGTCCGTGACGTTGCCGGCTTCTCCAATAATCTCAATGGCCGGGGCAGGGTGCTCTGCCTGGAAGACTGCCCGGATGCCTTGGCGGACCAGGGCACTGTCATCCACCAGAAGGACACGTATGGTATTTGAGCTGAGATGGGGGGTCATGGTCTACGATTCGTTAAGTCTAAACATTGCATGGATGCGAGTTCCGTTTCCGTTGGAAGATTCGATATTTATACGGGCGCCAAGCAGCCGGATGCGTTCGGCTATGTTGTTGAGCCCCCGTCCGCGTTTGACTGTCTTGGGGTCGAACCCGTGGCCGTTGTCGACTATGGTCAGGTTCGCATAGCCCTCTGATCGGGCGAACTTGATGTTGATCTGGTCGGCCCGGCCGTGGCGGACGGCATTACTGATCGCTTCCCTGATGATTTGCAGGGCCTCGGTGCGCACGGAGAGCGGCAGCAGATCGGTCAACGGTTCGTCGATATCCAGGCGGGTTTGCACCTCGTCGTTGGCAGTGTGAATGGTGGTGATCAACTTGTCCACGGCACCTAAAAATGTGCTGCGTTGCAGCGCTTCAGGCTCCAGACCGGTGATGAAGTTGCGCACGTCACGGATGGTGTCGTTGAGCACTGCGCGGACTTCTTCAACGCGTTCGGCGGCTTCCGCCGGATTGGTGGCCAACAAGGTGTGGGCGGCCGACAAACCCATGCCGGCGGCATAGATGGATTGGATGACGCCGTCATGCAGATCGCGTCCGAGGCGGGCCCGTTCATCAAGGGTGCGCTGCAAGGCCGCTTCGGCGGTGGTGCGCTCGTTGATTTCCTGGCGGAGCAATGCGCGTTGTTCGAAAGAAGATTCCACCAGGCGCGCGATACGGGCCAGTTCGGTGTGCTCGCGGCTGAGTTCCAGAATCGGTTCAGTGTCGTGTCGGGCCAGACTGTCGCCGATTTGACCCAAAGGACGTAGCACCCACAGGTGCAGGCTCAGTCCGAGGGTCACCACCAGACAAAGACCAAATATGACAAAAATCCGGGTGGCCATGGCTTCGGAGCGCAGTCGTTGAGCCAGAGTCGGAGTCTCGCGCACGATCCGTAAGAGGGCGATGGTTTCCCCCTGCCAATCGTCCAGCGGACGCAGCAGGGTGAGCTGGGATTGCTCGGTTTGCGCAGGTCCGGGATGTTGCGGGTCCTCTATGGCTATGCTTCCCTCTACCAGACGTGCGAGGTTCTCCACGTAAGGTTGATTCCAAGCGCGGGAAGCGAGTAACCAGCCTTGGACGGGTGGAGGCGGGCTGTCCGGCTTGTTGGACTGACTGGCAAAAACGATGGCTGAGCCTCTGATCTCAAGCAGACCCGCCGGGCTTTGGGCAAAGAAGTGGAGCTGGCGCACGTTTCGAGTAACGCTTAAAAGTTGTTCAGCCGTGAGCGGCGGCGGGGCGGTTTCTGTTTTGCTCGCGGTATAGGCGAGGGTTCCGTCGCCATGGAAAACCCAGATGGCGTGCAAACCGAAGTTATCCAGACCCAAGTCAAGATTGTCGTGCCCCCATTGTGGATCCGGCTTGTTGGCAAACAACGCCATGTCGTCCCAGTTGGCGTAGTCCTCGCTAAATTGCCGCAGGGTCGCACCGGTGATTTCGAGCCAGTTTTCCAACAGGTCGGCATCGTCGCTGCGTGAATTGGCGATGGCCTCCGACAGCTGCTGTTTTTCCGCCTGTCGCAGCAAATAGAGGCAAAACATGAACGCCAAAAGAAGGATCCCGAGAAGGAGCGAAAAGCGTAGTTTGATGCTCATGTTGAGTGGATTGCGCCGTCAGACGGCACCGCCGAGGATGTGAAGTTGCCCGCACTGGGGGTGCAAGCCTGCAACATTGGAGGCCGGATACGTTTGAAAGCTCTTGACTTAGGGCGCTTGGTTTGGGTTTCTGACCGGCTTACAACGTCAACCACCACTTTTATATACCGCCATGGCCAACACTAAATCTGCCATCAAAGCCGCTCGCAAGTCCGAGCGTCTGACCGTCCGCAACCGCGCCACCAAGACCCGTCTTAAGACGCTCAAGAAGAAGCTCACCGCCGCCACCGCCGGTGAAGATGCCGCCGCCACCAAGGCTGCCGCCTCTGCTTTTGTCTCCGCCATGGACAAGGCCACCAAGTCCGGTGTCGTTCATAAGAACGCCGCTTCCCGCGCCAAGGCACACGTCTCCAAGATCGTTTTCGCCAAGTAAGCCCCCGGCTCAGGCAATCTTTTCAAAACCTCTCCGGCCTTGGGTCGCGGGAGGTTTTTTTGTGTCTGGTGCGGAGTTGGCGCACACTTTGAGTTGTGCCGTGACGGCGTGGCCGTGAGTCTGCCGCGCCGTGCCCGATACCTCACCGTCCGCCCAACTTCTGCTGGTCCGCCAAGCTGATGCCGCTTGGGAATCGGTGGTGCGACCCTGGTTGGAATCGGGCCGCGGGCGACTGCAACGCGCCCATGTGATCGTGCCGACCCGCGGTCAGGCCCATGGACTCAAGCAACGGTGTCTCGAAGAACGGGTGCCCTTGCTCGGCGTCGAGTTTCTGACTCCGGGCCTGGCCCGAAAAAAATGGCTGGCCCTCGGTGATCAGCCGGAGGCCCCACGTCCGGCGATCGGCCGCGAATTGCTTTTGCTCGGTCTGCGCACGCTCATCTCCCGTCGACTTGAGCCGCTCGCCGTGGGTGACGGAGGCTGGGGACTCTGGAAAAGTCTGCAGAGCGATCCGGAGCATGCGCTCGATGATTTTGATGATCTGCTCAAGGGCGGGTTTACCGCCGCGGACTTTCCGCTCGAACCGTTGCGCGACATCTTTCTCGAACTGACAGATTGGGTTGATCAGCTCGGCTATGCATTTTCTCCCGTGCAGGCCAGGGTCGCGGGATTGCAACCGGCGCCGGATAACGCCCGGCGCATCGGTGGACGTGTCCTCATTCTTGGACTCGGGGCTGAATTGTGGGGCGAATTTTTTAACGTGGCCGCCTTTGTCCGCCGCTGTGACGACCTCACCGTGGTATTGCCCGCGCCGGAGTTTCGCGGACGCGATGCGCTCGACGAACGCTGGGTCGAGTTATGGGAAAAGCTCCTGGGTCAATCCGCCGAAACTTTCGATGAATCGCTGCCGGACGACGGCTGCGCACCGGTTGGCGCGCTCTGGTTGCGCGATGGTGGTTCACCCGAAAATGCCCGCTTGCTGGTCGGGGCGACCCGTGCCGACGAGATGGCGTTGGTGGCCGAAACGATCGCGGACCTGTTGGCACATGGCGCGACCAACATCGGGGTGATGTTTCCCCGCTCCGATGCCGCGCACCTGCGTTTGGTCCGCTTGCTGGCCGCGCGCGGTATCGCCTTTGCCGATTTATTGGAAACCGCCGGCCCGCCGCCGGTTGACGTGCAGGTGCAGCGCGCGTTGCTCGGTTTTTATGAGGGCGGCGGACGGTTGGAGGACCTGCTGAAACTGTGGCCCTGGTTGCGCGCACTGGGCTTGGTTACCCAACCAATGTCTGCCGCACGAGACGTTTGCCAACGTTGCTTTGATGACGGCCAAACCCATCAATTGACACCGCACTTGGAACGGTTGCGTGCATCCACGCGGGTCGAATGGAAGGAGGTTGCCCGCATCGCTGATCTGCTGCTACCGGTCTGGCCGGAGGAATTGAAGGTGACCGACGCGTTGCAGAAATTTGACGCAATCAACAGCCGCTTGGATCTGGAGGCACCGCAGGGATGGTCGGCTTTGCAGGCCTTTGCCACCAAGTCGGACGATCTCTACCCGACGCCGGTGTTGCTCGCGGCTCTGGCTTCGTTTTTGCCCGAGACCGCTCCGGTGACTTCGGCTCCCGGACGTGGTCAGTTCGCACGGGTGACGCTCACCAGCCGTCGTCG
Source organism: Opitutaceae bacterium (assembly GCA_037969015.1). Lineage (GTDB taxonomy): Bacteria > Verrucomicrobiota > Verrucomicrobiia > Opitutales > Opitutaceae > JAUWBF01. The sequence goes on along the minus strand of JBBKWO010000002.1, from coordinate 50,865 downwards.
CGCGGTCGGTCTGGCTTGGTCACATACGATCTGGGTCGAGAGCAACTCTGGTATCTGGCCCGAGCGGCGTGATCCAAGTTGTTGGCTCACTGATACCGATCGTGAACAGCTCAACAGCCAGCACCGGTTGCCGCTCGGTCTGTTCACTTCCGAGCAACGCGCCTGGTTGGAAAAGCAAGGTTGCGCTGCACTCGCCGCGGACACGCGCGAACAGATTATTTTCACGGCTGCCATTCACGACGAGGAAGAGCCGGAGCTGGCGCTCGCGCCCAACGTCTGGGTCGAGCGCGTATTGTGGGCTCAAGGCGCAGCGACGCGTCCCGGTGGACTTGAGGCGGCGTTTCTTGATGCACGGCTCGCAGTCAGCACGCCGGCTGTCCAATCAGATTCCACCGCCGACTGGCTCGCGGTCTGGAATGGCCGCCGGCAACCGGATCGACCCTTTGACGACTACTTCCTGTCGGCTGATCCGGCGTTGGTGGGCAATCCTACCAAGACCTTGCCGGCGCGTCTGATTGAAAGCGCGGTGAGTGATCCGGCGGAGTTGTGGTTTGATGCCGTGCTCGGGGTAAGTCGCGTGGCTTGGGAGCCGTTCCTGCGCAGTCGGCAAAAGGCGATCGGCCAACGCGTGCACGGCTTGCTGGCGCTCGCACTGCGCCCCGACGCGATATCCAACGACGGCTTTGGTCTGCTGCCGGAACAGGCTCAGGCCCGACGAGTGCTCGACCAAAGCCTCGCCGCACAACGCGCACTTTGGCCGGACGACGCCTACGGCGATTCGTTTCATGGTGAGCTTTGCGCGGTGTCGCGTGATCTTTTGGCCGCGGTCTATACGCTGGAGGCAGGACCGTGGGTGGCGACCGAGTTGAGGTTGCCGCCCAAGGCGACTTTGACCCTGGTTGGTTCAGGTTTGGCGCTGCCGGTTGCGGGGCGCATGGATTTGGTGCTCTCCGACCGTGATGGTTGGGCGGGTGCCACGGTGCGGGTGATCGATTTTAAGACCGGAGGCGACTCCAAGCTGTCCGCGAAGACCATGGGCCGCTCCGGCAGTTCGTTGCAACTGGGCGTCTACCTTGGCGCGGTTCAATCGCTCGGCGTGGACGCCGGCACAGTGCTCATGCTCAAGCCCATGGCCGATGGTTCGGGTGAACTTTCGCTGGCGGATCTGCCGGTTGCGCTGGCGCTGACGGCGCGGCTGGATCGTATGCTGACGACCGGTGTGTGTGGCGCGTTGACGCCAGATCGTTCCAAGTATTCAAATTTCGGATATGACTGGCCGCTGGCCTGTGCGCCGATAGCATCGGCCATCTTGCATGCCAAGTTTGCGCTCACGCATGGCGACGATGAAGCGGGGGAGGGCGACGATGACTGAACCCTTGGTTGATCAACTCGCCCGCGACCGTTTCCGCGACGAATGGAATCGTAATTTCGCGGTCAGTGCCAATGCCGGCTCGGGCAAAACAACGGCGATCTCGGAGCGACTGGCCGCGCTGGCGCTGGCTCCCGATGGTGAGCGGCTGCTGGCCCGCACCGCGGTGGTGACGTTCACCCGCAAGGCGGCGGCGCAGATTGGACAACGGGCGCGTCAGGTCTTGTTGAAGCGACTGTCCGAAAGCGGCCGGACGGACGTCACGCCGCTCGATCATCTGGAGCGTGCGTTTTTCGGCACCATTCACAGTTTCTGTTTAAAACTGGCGCAGACCTACGGGCGTAATCTGGGCATCAACCTCAACCCGAAGGTTGTTACCGAATCGGACAGCGATGAAGACGATGCGCTCTGGGAGGAGTTTCTGGAGTCCGAGGCGATGCACTTCCATGCGTTGGGTGCGGCGGAGGTAAATGCATTCCTGCGACACGTGCCGTTGGAACGGGTTTTTGATTTGGCGCGTCAATTGGACACCAATACGGCGAACCGATTTTTGACACGTCCACCGGGGCCGATGCCCGGACCGTCTTTGGCGGCATTGGGTCAAATTGAGAATTTGGTGCCCAAGCAAAAACGTTCGCTGCCCGCAGTGCAGGCCAACCAGCGGTTGGCGGTCGAGTGGCTGCGCCGTTTTCGCGAAGAAGACGGGTTCCTGGCGCTGGCCAAACCGCAGGGCACGGCCAGTGGCATTAAGGAGTTGTTTGATGCGTTTTATGCTCCGGTTAAGGCATGGCTGGCCGATGCCGCCGCAGTGCTCGCGGGCGAGCTGGCCGGTCGATATCGGGCGTGGCGATTTGAGCGCGGTGTGCAGACCTATGCCGATCAAATCGACGCGGCGATGGCGGTGTTGGCTGACCGGCCGACGCTGGACCGTATCCGGGCGGAGGGATGGCGGGTGATTTTGGACGAAGCTCAGGATACCGATCCGCAGCAGTTTGCCGTGCTGGTGGAAATCGCTCGCGAGTCCGGTGCCGAGCTCGGGAGTTGGCCTGACGAGCGTGGGGAAGGCCCGCGAGCGGGGCACTTCTGTCTGGTCGGCGACGGACAGCAGGCGATCTACGGCAGCCGGGCGGATATCACCAACTTTACGAGGCACCTGGATGCGTTTGAGCGTGGTGATGGCGGTGAGCTGTTGAACTTTTCGGTCACCTTTCGGGCACCGCATGCGGTGATCGATTGTTTGAACGCAACGTTACCCGCGGCTTTTGGCGCGGAGCGTGATCATAATGTCGGGCTGCCGGCCGAACCCGAAGCGCCCGCCCCGTTTTTGCAGGTGCCTTACGAGCCGCTGGCGGCCGGCGCGGGCAATGCGCAGGGGCTGGTCGCCCGTTTGCCACTCGCGTTGCCTGACGTGGCGCCAAACACGGTCGATGGGTGGCTGGCTGAGGAAGTGCGACAGCTGGCGAATTGGTTGAATGCCCATGGTCCGGCCGGGGTGGGGGCCCGCAGCTGGGGTGACATATGCATCATCGCTCCGCGCAATGACTGGCTGTTGACCGCGCGCAAGACGCTGGAAGCGGAGCAGCTCGAAGTGGCTTTGCAGATGCGCAAGAACCGCAACGGCGACAATCCGGCCTATGCCTGGGTTTGCGGATTGCTGGCGGTGATGGCGGATCCGGATAATCTGTTCGAGTGGACGGGAGTGTTGCGCGAAGTTTTTGCGGTCAGCGACGCCTTGATCGCGTCCGAGCTGCGCCGCTGCGGCAGTTTTCATTGGGACGAACCGGAACAGCACCCGGAGCCGCTGGCCGGGGCCTTGGCGGCGCTGAGGCCGTTGATCCTGCGATTTAACGACGAGGGATGGCCGCTCGAGTTGTTTGCGTCCAAGTTGGACGAGGCAGGGGCATTGGCGGCTAAAGCACTCGCGGTGGACACCAGCGGAGCGGTGGCGGGGGAACTGGAGCGTTTGCTCTCGCAAGCGGCCGAGTTGGGCCTTCAAGGCGAAGGGCCGCGCGGCTGGTTGCAGGCCTTGCTCGAACAACGCGAAGGCGGCCGCCCCGCGGGCAAACCCTCGTCCGAGGCCATCAACCTGTTGACGGCTCACTCGGCCAAGGGGCTGGAGTGGCCGGTGGTGATACCGATCGGATTGTGGCGGGAAATCGGCAAGTTCTCGGGGCACGGGTTGAAGGTTGTCACAGATCGATCCGTCGGCCCTCGGGTGTATTTCGACGATGCCAGCATGCCGGCTGACCTCAGCGATTCCCGTGAGCGTGAACGCCTGCGAGAAAACGTGCGCCTGCTTTATGTTGTGCTGACGCGACCCCGTCAGGGGTTGATTTTACCCTGGGGGCATGGATTCGGCGGCAAACCCAAGGAGGCGTCTTTCGCCGGATTATGGGGAGGCGATATGGATGAGATTCCGGCTTTGAGTAAGGATTCTCCCCGTGCAACCGCGAACTTTGACGTCGCACAGGAATCGACAGAGCCCGCGGTTGCGCGGCCGTTTGATTCATTGACTGCCGATGGGAATGGTCCCGCCAAGATGTTTCCTATTCGAGTATTGCCCCACCAGTTGGCTGAACATGTCCCTGACTTGAGTCGCTCCAGTCGGCATGAGTCGGGGCTGGATCAACCTCTGCCGGCCAAGTCCGCTGATGAAGCGATTGATTACGGTTTATGGTGGCATGAAACCATGGAATTTTTCCCTTGGACCAGACGAGTGGAGGAAATTGATGACTATCTGGCCGGTCGTTTGGAGGTAGGCAGGGGACTGGGGATTGAGGCCAGGGGCTCTGAGGATCTGCGGCGTCTGCGTTCCAGTAAAGCCTGGGCAGAGCTGACTGCCGCTCGCTGGACGCGGCAAGCCGAGCTTGGCGTGCTGGCTCCTTTGGACGAGGTTTCGTGGATGGACGGTGTGATCGATTTGGTCCTGCACGACCCTTCAGCTTCCGAGGTTTGGGTGGTTGATTGGAAAACCAATCGGCGGCGTGCAGGGGAGAGCGATGATGCACTCCTTACCCGTTTGGTGTCGGAATATACTCCGCAGTTAAGGGCTTACGGGGTCAGCTTGGCTGAGTTTTTCCCCGATTCCCAGGTGCGTTGCTTGATTTACAGCACAGCCGTGGGGCATTGGATCGAGGTCGAGAGTTAGAATGAGCTTTACAGATGGGAGCCAAACCCGTTTTAAGGACGGTTTTCTCTCAACCAAAACACCTTTCAACAATGGGCAACCTCAAGAAAAAACGCCGTCTCCAAATGAACAAACACAAGCGCCGCAAGCGTTTGAAGTCCAATCGCCATAAGAAGCGCACTTGGCAGAAGTAAACTGCCGGCGATTTTGATCGTCTTATTTCCCACCGAGCCAATGGCCGGTGGGTTTTTTGTGTCCCTTTCTCGCTTCTGCGCGTCGAACAGCACCGTTAATCCGCAGTAAAATCCCACAACTATGTGCCTCAAGCTTGCTTTGATGGTCCATTATGTGCTTTGAGCTTGGCTAATCTAAATGGGCTCGCAGAGTTTTTAAACTCCGAACCATTCCTTGGTTTGACCCAGCTCAGGTTTATCAATTTGTAATCCAGTCCATGCTTTTCCCCGCCAAGACGAAGGGATTTTACTTCGAGCGAAACGAATTCGGGCTTTTATTCGCCCGGACTTCAACCATTGGTGCGCCGATGATCATCGAGGATATCCGCGAATGCGGTATCGATGACCCTGAAGCACTGGCTGCTATCTGCGCCGAATTTAGCCCGAAAAAAAATTCATCGGGCTTTTTGACTTCAGTTTGTGGAGTAAGTTCCCCGCAACGCCTGGTCAGGCGAGCCACTCTGGATCCCAAGCGAATTCGCGAGGATGGGTATCTCAATGAGGTGGCTTCTTCACAATTCCGGATCGATCCTGCGGCATACACATTGACTTTGCTCAACTCAGACAACGGGCTGGAATACGATATGGGCCGTGCAACCCAAAAGGATGTCGTGGTTTGCGGTTTGCCCTCGAAGGAGGTCGTTCAGATTCAAGATCAATTACTAGCAGACGGAATTTTTCCTGAACGCTTAGAGATCGGGACGCTGTCCGCACTCGGCGGTATTATTAATTACACGGCGTTTAGCCAATTGACCGCCCCCACCTTGGTGCTGGAAATTGGTGCTGATGCCACCCATTCATTTATTGTTTCCCCGGATGGCGTGGAGGCTTCCAGACCGATTACTCAAGGTCTGAATGCAATGGTTCCTGTCGTCCAAAAAGAATTGGGACTCAAGGATGAAGAGTCTGCTCGTAAGTTATTCCTTTCGAATACTTTCGACTTTACTGGAATGGCGCCAGTTCTCGTGAAAAAACTCCTTAAAGAGCTTCAGTCGTCGATTGGCTTTTATGAGGTTCAAACGGGTCAATCAATCGGTCAATTGGTGTGCACTCTTTTGCCGCAAAAATTGGTCTGGCTTGAGGCTGCCATTGCTTCCCAGCTTGGCGTGTCTGTTCTAGAGCCTGATTTCGCCCCGTGGTTGCAGGCCCGTCAGATTACCTTGGCTGATACTGCACCGGTTGGTGTGCTCACTTCCCGGAGTTTCGCGCTGCTCGGTTTGATGACTCAATTATCTTCTACCAATGCTGTCGCTTCTTAAAAAGTCTGGAGACAAGTCATCCGCGCTCCAACCGGCTTGGCACCCGAATTTCAGGGATGTCGAGCATTTGCCTGATACAAAGGCGGTGCGCACCGCCTTTTTCATTAACGGCCTAGCGGTTTTGGCGGCTGTCACGCTGACAATATATTTTGTCTATACGGAATACAGCTTGGGAGCTCTTCGCACTAACATTGCCCAGTGGGAAGAGACTATTGCCGCCAATAAGAGTGCGAGCGATGCCGCGATTGCAAATTTCAAGAAGTTCCAAGCCGAAGAAGCAAAATTCAAAGCTGTAGAGACCATACTTAAGCCACGGTTGGTGTTTTCTGACTTGGTTTTCTACATGGGTAATACCCTCCCCCCGGATATTCGTTTGGGTTCACTTGATTATCGCTCATCGGGAGTAAACTTGACCGCCACAGTCCGTGGAATTCCCGAGGTGGCAAGCGGCATGGTCACAACTTACCTTGAGCAGCTGAGGAATGACCCGGTTCTAAAAGGCATGTTCGGAGAAGTTGAATTGCTTAACATGAGTCGCAATACCTCCGCGGAACTTATAAGCATTGAAGTGATGCTTCGCTATCCGGTCCCCGTTAAGCCCAAAGGTAAAAAATGAGCCCTGTCATCAAAAACCTAATCTATTTGGCCAAAAAGCACCCCGTTGGACTAGGGTGTGGTCTGCTCAGTCTCATTCTGTTGGTTTTAATCTACCTTCGGTCTGACAAGATTGCTGAAGCTGAATCCAGATTAACGGCGGTAACCGCTACCGGCCAGCGTTTAAAGACCAATATCAGTTACTCCATCCAGCTGACAACCCAGTTGGAGTCGCTCACCAATGCAATTTCGAAGATACAGGAACGATCCGTGCGGGCGGATGACTTGGCTCAAAATCTGCAATACTACTACAAATTGGAAACCGATGCCGGAGTGACCCTTACTGACCTTCGACAAGGTGGGCCGGTTAATTTGCCCAGAGGGCGAACGGATCCGCCCGCAACATTTTTAAAAGTCCCGTATAATGTTGGCGTTCAAGGAACCTTTGAGAATGTGATGATCTTTTTGCGTAAGCTGGAAAATGGTGAACGCTTCAGCAACATTACCTCTGCAAGTTTGCGGCCATCGGGTTCGCAAAATGCTACCCTCAGCCTTTCGGTGGAACTTTTGGGACAACCATAATGACAACACTACGCTCATTATCTTACGTATTTACTGTTTTGGGCTCGCTCGCATTCATCGCGGATACTTCTGCACAGAAAGCTGACTTGGTGCCTGCCGCTGCAAGGGCAGAAGTCGTTGCCAAGGCTAACGAACTGATTGCCCGGGATATTGAAAGTGCTGCTCGCCTACCCGACGAACCCACCAATCCATTTACCGGTAAGATTCCTACTGCCCCCACTGTGGGAGCCCCCGTTCAAGTTATTGTAAAATCAGAACTCAGTGACGACCAGAAGCTCAAGGCGATTGCCCCCGGTATTCAGCCGACCGGGACGATTGCTTTGGGAGGGGAGTCCTATCTTCTCTTTGGTCAAAAAAAGCTCAAAGTAGGTGACTCCCTCCCAATTGTCTTCCAAGGGGCCACTTACGACATACTTGTTACCGGCATACAAAGCACCAGCTTTTCTATTCGCCTCGGCGGAGCCGACCTCGTCCGCCCCATTAAACCAACCAGACCATGAACTGTCGTAATCTCAAATTGACGGCCCTGAGCGGCCTAGTGATCCCCTTGGCCGTGCTGCCTGTGTTTGCACAGGAAGCTGAACCTACTGAACCGACAGCGACTGTGGTCGCTGTGGAGGCACCCGCTGCTGAATCAGCGGAAGCGCCCGCATCAATGATTGTCGTAACCGAGCAGCCGGCCGAAGAACCGTCAGCACCCGAAATTTTGCCCTCGAAGGCCAAGGATACTTTGGCGGTTGATTTTCCCGATGAGGATATTCGCAGCATTTTACGTAATGTTGCCGACTTGTTTGAGCTGAACTTGGTTATCCCGGATACCCTGCAGGGACGCACCTCGATCAAGCTTCGGGATGTTACTTGGCGTCAAATTTATCAGGTTATCCTTTCTCCGATTGGTTACACTTTCGTTGAAGATGGAAACATTATCAAGGTGGTAACCACCGCGTCTTTGGCCGCAGAGCCTACGACAACTGAAATTTATATTATCAATTACGCCAAGGCTAGTGACATCCTCGGTTCAATTAACCCGTTGGTTGAGCCTGGAGCGGGTGGGCGAGTGGTGGTCGATTCCCGTAGCAACGCCTTGGTAATCACTGAACGCCCTTCGCGTCTCGCTCGTATTCGTCCAATTATTGAGAAACTCGATAAGGCGACGGAGCAGGTCATGATTGAGTCCAAATTTATCGAGGTAACGGGTAACAACACCAAGGATATTGGCTTGGACTGGGCGTTGGCGGCAGGTGCTGCTAGTAATGTTGAGGGTAGTTCTCGGGGTGGCCAACGTGCTTTACCCATTACTGTTGGGGCTGGATTGGCACCGCAACTGGCTCCATTTGCTAATTCGACTGATTATGCCACCTCGGTCCTGTCGAGTGCGCAGTTGTCGGCTACCCTCAACTTCTTGCAATCCGTTAAGAATACCAGGGTTGTCAATAATCCGACTTTGGTGACGCTTAATAATACGGAGGCGACCATCAATGTGGGCACCGAATTCCCGATTCCCAGCTACAGCTACAATGCTGAGCGTGGTGCTTTTGAAATCAGTGGCTTTGAATACAAACCCATTGGTGTTCTTCTTCGCGTCACTCCGCAAATCAATAGCCAAGGCTTTGTCCGTCTCACGGTTGAGCCTGAAATTAGCTCCTCCGACCGCACCATATCTTTTGGTGGTGGTGGTGGCAGTTCGGCCGATATTCCGGTTATTGACACTCGTAAGACTAAGACGCAGGTATCACTCAAGGATGGCCATACTCTTGGTATCGGCGGCTTGATAACTGATACTTTGACCAAATCCGATGATCGGTTGCCTATACTTGGATCAATACCGGGTATCGGTCGACTTTTCCGCTCCGAAAATACGGTTAAGGATCGTAAGAATCTGCTTATCTTCATCACTGCGAAAATTGTGAGCTCCGAGGAGGCTTCGGTGGAGGAGGTGTTTGATCCTCGTCAAATTAGTGACGCCAAGATCAAGAGAAGCGATCTCCCCGGCTTCCGTTCATCCGAAAGTGCTCTGCTCCCTGAGAAAGCGCCCGAAGAAGCTAAAAAATAAGACTGAGTTTCAGCAATTTCACTCAAGCCGTCCGAATAATCTTCGGGCGGCTTTTTTGTGACTAAGTGGTATTGGTCTGCTGACTACTTTTGCCTGGGTCCTATTTGTCGACGAAGTGATTTGGTCACGTATTTTCTTTAAAGTGATTTCGATCCGTTCGGTCAAAACCTCCAGTTGGGCTTGGTGCTTCGGGCTTCGTTCAGCGTTAAATGGCGGACTTTTGCCGAGTTTCAGTCCGTGATATCCGCAGTAAACGCCGGATGCATTGGTGGAATGAATAAATTCACCGAACCAGCGAAATTCTTCTTGCCGTGAAATCTCGGCCAAGTAGGTTCTCCGTCTTTTTCCACTTTTCACAGACATTTTCGCTATGCCGACCATCAACCAACTCGTGCGCAAGGGCCGCCGTCAGATCCGCGCTAAATCAAAATCGCCGGCCCTGGATTCCAATCCGTTCCGCCGTGGCGTGTGCGTGCAGGTCATGACCCGCACCCCAAAGAAGCCCAACTCTGCCATCCGCAAGGTCGCCAAGGTTCGCCTGACCAACGGCAGCGAGGTGATTTCGTATATCCCCGACGAGGGTCACAATCTCCAGGAGCATAGCATCGTGCTGGTTCGTGGTGGACGCGTGAAGGACCTTCCTGGTGTTCGTTACCACATCGTTCGTGGTGCACTTGATGCCACGGGTGTCGAGAAACGCCGCCGCAGTCGCTCCAAATACGGAGTCAAGCGCCCGAAGGCCGCCAAGAAGTAATCTAAACCCATCTATATTTCGCCATGTCACGCCGTCACAGAGCAGTTAAGCGCAAAGTTGAACCGGATATCCGCTACAGCAGCCCGCTCGTCGCCCACCTCGTCAATGTCGTCATGCTTGACGGCAAGAAGAACCTTGCCGAGCGCATCGTCTACGGAGCCTTTGAGAAGGTTTCTGAGAAGCTCGAAAAGGGTGATCCCGTCGATCTGCTGATCGGCGCTTTGGAAAACGCCCGTCCTCGCCTTGAGGTCAAGAGCCGTCGTGTTGGTGGTGCCACTTACCAGGTGCCGATCGAGATCTCCTACGAGCGCCAGGAGAGCCTTGCTCTTCGTTGGATCGTCGGTGCCGCTGGTTCCCGCAAGGGTATCACCATGCGTGACGCCCTCGCTGCCGAGATCGTCGATGCCTACAATAACACTGGTGTGGTTGTTAAAAAGAAGGAAGACACTCACAAGATGGCCCAGGCCAACCGCGCTTTCGCTCACCTCCGCTGGTAAGTCCCATGTCTCTCGAAAACAAAGCAGTTCCTATCGTCACCGATCGCGCCAAGAGCTCGCCGGCCAACTCCAAGGATCGTCCGTTCCCTATGGAGTGGACGCGTAACATTGGTATCGCCGCGCATATTGACGCAGGCAAGACCACCACCACTGAGCGTATTCTTTTCTACTCAGGCGTCGTCCATAAGATGGGCGAGGTTCATGAGGGCTCCGCGGTCACCGACTGGATGGAGCAGGAGCGCGAGCGTGGCATCACCATTACCGCAGCCGCCATTTCCTGTGCGTGGAATGCCTCCTGGGGGCCTTGGCATGGTATTCAGCAGCGTATCAACATCATTGATACTCCCGGTCACGTCGACTTCACCGCCGAGGTCGAGCGCTCCATGCGCGTTCTTGACGGTGCCGTTGCCGTGTTCTGCGCCGTTGCCGGCGTGCAGCCCCAGTCGGAAACCGTCTGGCGCCAGGCGAACAAATACAACGTTCCGCGTATTGCTTTCGTTAACAAGATGGACCGCACCGGTGCGGACTTTTTCCGCGCTGTCAGCGAAATGCGCGAGAAATTGGGCGCGAACGCACATCCGCTGTTTATTCCGATCGGCAAGGAAGAGAACTTCACCGGCTTGATCGACCTCGTCCAGAACGTCGCTTACATGTTCGTAAGCGACGACAAGGATCTCGACCTTATTCCGGCCACATATCCGATTCCGGCCGAATATGCCGCGCAGGCCCAAGAATATCGCGATAAACTCATCGAAGCCGCATCCGATTTTGACGACGTCCTCGCCGAAAAATATCTTGGTGGCGAAGAGATCACTGTGCCGCATCTGATGAGCGCCATCCGCAAGGCGACCATCTCGATGAAGTTCACCGGTGTTATCCCCGGGTCTGCCTTTAAGAAGAAGGGCGTGCAGCGTCTCCTCGACTGCGTGGTTAATTTCCTGCCTTGCCCGATCGATCTTCCTGCCATCAAGGGCCAGGACAGCGACGGTAACGAAGTCCTCGCCGAAGCTGACGACAACGGCAAGCTTGCTGGTCTCGCCTTCAAGCTCTGGACCGACCCGTTCGTTGGCAAGCTGGTGTTCTACCGCATTTACACGGGTCAGGTTCACAAGGGAATGTCCCTTTACAACCCCCGCACCCGTCGCAGCGAGCGCGTTTCGCGTCTCGTGCTCATGCGCGCCATGGACCGTGAAGAGGTCGAAGTGGCCTACTCCGGCGACATCTGCGCTCTGGTTGGCGTGAAGGAAGTCATCACTGGTGACACCCTTAGTCACGAAGATAACGACATCCGCCTTGAGCCGCCCTCCTTCCCAGAGCCGGTTATCGCGATGTCCATTGAGCCGAACTCCAAGGCCGATCAAGAGAAAATGGGCACCGCACTTCAGCGCCTCGTCGCCGAAGATCCCACCCTCAAGGTCAAGACCGACACCGACACTGGGCAAACCATTCTAGCGGGCATGGGTGAGCTCCACTTGGAGATCATCATCGACCGCATGAAGCGCGAATTCAAGGTGGAGGCCACCGTTGGCAAGCCGCAGATCGCCTATCGTGAAACCATTCACGGCACCGCTGAGGGCGAAGGCAAATTTGTCCGTCAGACTGGTGGTAAGGGCCAATACGGTCACGTCGTCGTCAGGATCGAGCCCAACGAAAAAGGCAAGGGCATTGAAGTCCTCAACAAGATCGTCGGCGGTGTCATTCCCAAGGAATTCATCAAGCCCGCGACCGACGGTATCATGGAAGGCACCAACAACGGTGTTGTCGCCGGATATCCGGTGGTTGATGCCAAAATCAGCATCATCGACGGTTCGTTCCACCCGGTCGACTCGTCTGAAATCGCCTTCAAGATGGCGGGTATCTTTGCCTTCAAGGAGGCCATGAGGTCCGCTAGCCCGGCACTGCTCGAGCCCATCATGCGTGTCGAGGTCACCACTCCGGAAGAATTCCAAGGCGACATCATGGGCGACATCAATCGTCGTCGTGGTCAGATCCAGGGCATGGAAAACAAGAACAGTGCGTGCATCGTCAACGCCCACGTCCCTCTCGAAATGCTGTTCGGTTACGTCACCGACATCCGTTCCCTTTCCAAGGGGCGCGCCAGCGCATCGATCACTCCCTCGCATTTTGAACAGGTTCCTTCGAATTTGCTCACCAAGATTGTCGAGTCCTCTTCCAAGGCTCCGGCCCGCACCTAAACCCAAGTTCTTTTATCGCCATGAAAGGCCAACGCATTCGCATCAGACTCCAAGGCTACGACTATCGTGTTATCGATCAGTCTGCAGCCGAGATCGTCGAGACCGCCAAACGCTCGGGAGCCCGTGTTTCGGGTCCCGTTCCTTTGCCTACTCGCATCGAAAAACTTACCGTCAACCGCTCTCCGCACGTCGACAAGAAGTCCATGGACCAGTTTGAGTCCCGCACTCACAAGCGTCTCATCGACATCATCGAACCGACCGCGCAGACCGTCGACGAGCTCAAGAAGCTCAACCTACCTTCCGGCGTCGATATCACCATCAACGTTTGAACCAACCCGCCTAGTTTCCATCCATACAGTCTAGCGCCGCTCCGGCACATGTCCGGAGTCGCTAATGTAGGCCAACGAAACGGATAACCTCCACCTACCACTTAGCCCATGATCTCAACACTCCTAGGTAAAAAAATCGGAATGACCCAAGTCTATGACGCCCAAAACGTCCTAGTCCCGGTCACCGTGGTCGAAGCCGGCCCCTGCCCGGTCGTCCAAGTAAAGACCGTCGAAACCGACGGTTATAACGCCGTTCAACTCGGCTTCTCGCAAAAGAAGTCCAAGAACGCCTCCAAGGCCGAGAAGAACCACGCCGCCAAGGCTGGTGTCGCCGACGCCCCCCGCGTGCTCAGCGAGGTTCGCCTCACTGAAGCATCTGAATTGAAGGCTGGTGATATCGTCACCGTTGCAGCTTTCACCGAAGGCCAGCTCGTTGACGTCCTCGGCGTCACCAAGGGCAAAGGCTTCCAAGGCGTCGTCAAGCGCTACCGTGTCGCCGGTGGTCCTGCTTCTCACGGCTCCATGTTTCACCGCCGCGTCGGTTCGATCGGCATGCGCCAGACTCCTGGCCGCGTGTGGAAGAACCAGATCATGCCCGGTCACATGGGCAATGTTAACCGCACGGTCCAGAATCTCGCCATCGTGAAGATTCTCGCCGACAAAAATCTTATCCTCGTGAAGGGCGCCATTCCCGGAGCCAACGGTGACGACGTCATCGTTCGCACCGCCATCAAGGGCCAACGCAAGGCCCAAGCCTAAACCTAAGGAGAATCCATAACATGAAACTTACTGTTTACAGCTCCGACGGTCAGACCTCCCGCGAACAAGATTTCGCCGGTCTTCCCAGCTTCGAAGGCACCAAGGGCGTTCAAGCCCTCAAGGAAGTCATCGTCGCCATCAACGCCAACAAGCGTCTCGGCACTCATTGCACCAAAACCCGCGGCGAAGTCAGCGGCGGTGGCAAAAAGCCCTGGCGTCAAAAGGGCACCGGTCGCGCTCGCGCCGGCTCCACCCGTTCGCCCATCTGGGTCGGCGGTGGTGTCGTTTTCGGCCCCAAGCCCCGCGACTACTCAAAGAAGGTCAACACCAAGGTGAAGGCTCTCGCTTTCAGCCGCGCTCTGTTCGACCGCGCCATCGCTGGCGACATCGTCGGTATCGACGCTTGGGAGGCTCCTGAGGCCAAGACCAAGGCCATCAACGTCATCATCGGTCGCATCGCACCCACCGGCAAGATCCTCATTGTTGATGAGACCTTTGCCGTCGAGGCAGCCCGCGCAGCCCGCAACATCAAGCGCGTCTCCATGCAAGAGGCCAACGAGCTCAACGCTCTGGACCTTGCTCAATACAAGAAGATCATCATGAGCACCAAGGCTCTCGAGAAGGTGATCGCCCGCATCAACGGAGGTAAGAACTAATGAACGCCGATAAAGTTCTCAAACTCGTCCGCCTGACCGAAAAGTCCAACCAGCTCTCATCCGAGCTCGGCCAATACACCTTCGAGGTCGCCAAAGACGTCAACAAACATCAAATCGCCCTCGCTGTTGAGCAGACCTTCAAGGTCAAGGTCACCCGCGTGAACACCGCAAACTATCTTGGCAAGAGCAAGCGCAGCCGCACGGGTCGTCCGGGTAAAACCAACGACTACAAAAAAGCTGTCGTGACCCTCAAAGCCGGCGACAAAATCGAGCTCGTCTGAGCCTGATACCTATAACCGGAGAATTACCACATGGCTCTCAAGCAATCACGTCCCCTGACACCTTCCCAGCGTTTCACCCAGTTGAATCGCGCCGAAGGTCTCTCCACCGAGCGTCCGCAGCGCGGGCTCACCGAGTCTATTCACAAGACCGGTGGCCGTAACGTCTATGGCCGCATCACCTCCCGCCGTCGTGGTGGTGGTCACAAGCGCCTCTATCGTATCATCGATTTCAAGCGCGACACCCTCGACATCCCGGCCAAGGTGCAGGCGATCGAATACGATCCCAACCGCAGCGCCAATCTCGCCTTGGTGGCCTACGCCACCGGTGAGAAGCGCTACATCATCGCCCCCGAGGGCCTGAATGTTGGCGATAGTATCTTCTCATCCGACAAGGCCTCGCTGAACGACTACAACGTCGGTAACAGCTTCCCCCTGTCGATCATCCCGCCCTCCACCAAGCTGCACTGCGTCGAGCTCATCCCTGGTCGCGGCGCCCAGCTCGGTCGCACTGCTGGCACCTCCATCACTCTCGTTAACGTCGAGGACGGTGTTGCTCAGGTGAAGATGCCTTCCGGCGAAATCCGGCTGCTCAACGCCAAGTGCCGCGCCACCATCGGTGAAGTCGGCAATGGTGATCATCGCAATCAATCCCTCGGCAAGGCCGGCCGTAATCGCTGGCTCGGCAAGCGCCCACGTCAGCGTGGTGTCGCCATGAATCCGGTCGATCACCCCAATGGTGGTGGTCAGGGCAAGTCCAAGGGTGGCGGTGGTCGTCAGCACCTCGTTTCCCCTTGGGGTCAGCTCGCCAAGGGCTTCCCCACTCGTCGCCGCTCGAAGAACTCGAACAGCCAGATTCTCGTTCGCCACAACGGCCGCAAGCCGCGCGGCAAGAAGTAACCCTTACCGACCACTACTATGGCCCGTTCCATCAAAAAAGGCTTCTATGTCGACTACCACCTCCTCGAGAAAATCGAGAAGGCCGTCGCATCGCCCACCCGCAAGCCCATCCAAACCTGGTCCCGTCGTTCCACGATCACTCCGGACTTCATCGGTCACACGTTCAACGTGCACAACGGCAAGGCATTCGTCGCCGTTTACGTCACCGAGAACATGGTCGGTCACAAGCTCGGCGAGTTCGCTCCCACCCGCGTCTTCAAGTCGCACGGCGGCATGACTCGTAAGGACGTCTGATCCCGGTCTACCCTTCGCCTTCAAACACGATGTCCCTTCGTCCGTTCAACCTCTTTGTCTTGCTCACCGGTGCCGCCCTTGCGGTGTCGCCGGTGGTGCATGCGATTCCGGTTGTTCGCTCGATCGGACCGGCCCAGGTCGTGGCGGTGCAAGCCGCCCGTCCCGCCGATCTCGTGGTTTTGGGCGGTGGTTTTTCCACCGGTCTTCGTCAAGGCATGGTCTGCCGCGTCACCCGCGGTAACGCCGATGTCGCCGAAATCATTTTGGTCGATCTGCGCTCAAACGCTGCGACCGCACTCATCCTCAATCTGGCCCCCGGCCAGCGCATCCAGCCCGGCGACATCGCCGCGGTGAAAACGCGCCAAATCTAATTCGTCAACAACCCAACCTAAAGGGCAGGGGGCCTTATGGCTCTACTGTCGCCTTGTTTCAAGGAATCCCTTACTAAAATGGAAGTCCAAGCCCTATACCGCAACGCGCACATGTCTCCTAAGAAGATGCGCGAAGTGGCCAACACCATCACCGGCCGCAAGGCCGCCGACGCCGTCGATCTGCTCAACATGATCCCGCGCAAGTCCGCCCGCTTGATCGTGAAGACGCTCAAGAGCGCCATCGCCAACGCCGAAAACAACAACAACGTCTCGGCCGACGCACTCACCGTCAAATACGCCATCATCGAGCAAGGTCTCGTGATCAAGCGCTTCAAGGCCGGTGCTCGTGGCACCGCCAAGCCGCGCCGCAAGCGTATGTCGCACATCCGCATCGTCCTCTCCGACGGCACTTCCAACTAATCACTTACTGTCATGGGCCAAAAGACCAATCCGATCGGCTTCCGCCTCGCCGTCCGCCGCAACTGGCTTTCTCGCTGGTATGCCAAGAAAAAAGACTTCGCCACGCTCCTTCACGAGGACCAGATCATTCGTGAAAAGCTAATGGAGAAGCTCAAGCAGGCTTCCGTGCCGCGCATCTTCATCGAGCGCGCCTCCAACCGCGTCCGCGTCAAGATCTATACCGCCCGTCCCGGCATCGTCATCGGACGCAAGGGCCAGGAGATCGAGAAGATCAAGGAAGAGCTTTGCAAACTGACCGGCAAAGAAATCCTCCTCGACATTCAGGAAGTGAAGAAGCCCGAGATCGAAGCTCAGCTCGTCGCCGAGAATGTCTGTCTTCAGCTCGAACGTCGTATCGCTTTCCGTCGCGCCATGAAAAAGTCCGTGGAAATCGCCATGAATCTCGGCGCCGAGGGTATTCGTATCCAGTGCTCCGGTCGTCTCGGCGGTTCCGACATCGCTCGTCGCGAATGGCAGCGCAAGGGCCGCGTTCCGCTACACACCCTGCGTGAAAACATCGACTACGGATTCGCTGAGGCGAACACCGTATACGGCAAGATCGGCGTGAAATGCTGGATCTGTAAAAAGGACGAGGTCGCTGTCTAAGCGAACTCAACCATCAACCTAAAACTTTAGCAGAAACCTAACATGGCTCTCGCTCCCGCCCGCACCAAATATCGTAAAACCCAGAAGGGCACCCGTAAGGGTAACGCCAAGCGTGGCAACACGCTCGCCTTCGGTGAATTCGGCCTTCAATCCCTGTCCCGCGGTCCTATGACCGGCCGCCAGATCGAAGCTGCTCGTGTCACCATCTCGCGCCATCTCAAGCGCAAGGGCAAACTCTGGATCCGCGTGTTCCCCCACAAGCCCATCACCAAAAAGCCTGCCGAAGTCCGAATGGGTTCCGGTAAGGGTGGTGTCGAATACTACATCGCCCAGATTAAGCCCGGTGCCGTTCTTTTTGAACTCGCCGGTATCCCCCTCACCATCGCCAAGGAGGCTTTTTGCCTGGCCGATGCCAAACTTCCCTTCCGCTGCCGTTTCATCGTGCGCGAAGGCACCGTCCAGTAATCTGGACGCCAACACTACCGGAAATATACCGTCATGACTTCCAAGGAAATCCGCGAACTCTCGCCCGCCGAGACCGAAACCAAGCTCCGTTCCGCCCGCGAGCAACTCCTTGGCCTGCGCCTGCGCAAGCAGACCGGCCAAGTCGAAAAGACCCACGAACTCCGCAGCCTCCGCAAGGACATCGCTCGTTTGGAGACCGCCTGCACCGCGCTTAGCAAAACCAAAGCCGCCTGAGCTTTGTAGCGCCAACACTTAAGACACATCAACATGTCCACCACCCGCAATTCGCGCAAAACCCTGATCGGAACGGTCAGCAGCAGCTCCGGCGACAAGTCCGTCAAGGTCACCGTTCAATACAAGATTCCGCATCCTCGCTACCAGAAGGTCATCAATCGTAAGACCGTTGTGCACGTTCACGACGAGAAGAACGAGACCAAGGTCGGCGACAAGGTCGAGATCATGGAAACCCGCCCGATCAGCCGCCTCAAGCGTTGGCGCGTCACCCGCGTCATTGAGACCGCCGTTACCGCTGAGTTCGTCGCCGTCACTGAAAACGACGTTGCCGCCAGCGTGCCCACCAAGACCACCAAGGCCTGAAACTCTTAACTGAAGTAGGTTCACCATGCTCCAACTCCGCTCAATTCTCCAGGTCGCCGACAACACGGGAGCCCGCAAGGTTTCCATGATTCGCAAGACCGGACAGCTCACCAACACCGCCGGTGTTGGCGACATCATCACCGTTAACGTCACTGAAAGCGCCACCGGCGCCAGCGTCAAAAAGGGTGAGGTCGCCAAGGCCGTTATCGTTCGCACCAAAGCCCCCGTCCGCCGCGCGGATGGCAGCTACCTGCGCTTCGACAGCAATGCCGTCGTCATCGTCGGTCCCGACGGCAATCCCAAGGGCACCCGCATCTTCGGCCCTGTCGCTCGCGAACTGCGCGCGAAGAAATTCATGAAGATCATCTCGCTCGCTCCGGAGGTTCTTTAACATGCAGAAGTTTCACATCAAACGCGGTGACGACGTCGTCGTCATCGCCGGCTCCCATAAAGGCAAGTCAGGCAAGGTTCTTGAGATCCTTCCCGCCAAGCAACGCGTTCGCGTTGAGGGCGTTGCCATGATCAAACGTCACGTCAAGAAATCGCAGGAAAACCCGAACGGCGCTATCGTCGAACGCGAGGGTTCCGTGCACGTCTCGAATCTGATGCTCAAGGCTACCTTCGACGCTTCCAAGAAGCGTGTTGCCCAGACCGCCTGATCATCTTCTCGAAAATCATCCTTGCAAAGGGTGAGGTCACCCCGTGTAACCTCATCCTTTTTCCGTCTTCACACACTACACTCAACTGCCGCCGGGTCGGTAATCCGTCGGTCTATTTCCAATGAGCAAAAACATTCCTTTCCTTCAGCAGGCTTATCAAGAGCAGGTCGCCCCCGCTCTCATGAAGAGCCGTGGCTACACCAATAAACACGAGATTCCGAAGATCGTTAAGATTACCCTGAACACGGGTATCGACGCCGAGGCCGACAAGAACCAGATCGCCGATATCCAGCGCGACCTGAGCGCCATCGCCGGTCAAAAAGCCGTCCTCACCAAGTCGAAGAAAGCCATCTCCAACTTCAAACTGCGCCAAGGCCAGATCGTCGGTTCCTGCGTCACCCTGCGTGGCGAGGCCATGTGGAACTTCCTTTATCGCCTGCTCGCCGTCGCCCTCCCGACCATCCGCGACTTCCGCGGCGTCCCGGTCCGTCTCGACGGCCAGGGCAACTACTCCCTTGGCGTTTCCGACTTCACCATCTTCCCGGAGATCGTGGTTGAGAACGTGAAGAAATCGATGGGCCTGGATATTTCCATCGTCACCACCGCGAACACCGACGAAGAGGGACGTGAGCTCCTCAAGCTTCTCGGAATGCCGTTCCGTCGCACCGAGTCCGCCACTAACGCAGCTTAATCTACCTTTCCGCCATGCCGAAGACCTCCGCCATCCACCGCAACATCAAGCGCAAGGCCCTTACTGAGAAGTATGCCGTCCTCCGCGCCGAGTTGAAGGCCACCCTGCTCAATCCCGAGACCACCGACGAGGTGTTCTACGCCACGCAGAAGAAGCTCCAGAAGCTTCCTCGCAACTCCGCCGCGATTCGCATCAAGAACCGTTGCTCGCTGAGCGGTCGTCCCCGTGCGTTCATCCGCAAGTATGGCGTTTCCCGTATCACCTTCCGCGAGCTCGCGCTCGCCGGCAAGATCCCGGGCGTTACCAAGTCCTCCTGGTAAAAACTTTTTGTCGACGGGAGTCTGCGCCCCAAGGCGCTACGGATATGACCCGTTCGACACTCTAAACACCAACATCCATCATGACCGATCCAGTTAGCGATTTCCTGACCCGCCTACGCAATGCGTCCAAGGCTGGTCTGGCCCAGTGCGTCTCGCCGCACTCCAACCTCAAGGAGAGCATTGCCTCCATTCTGAAGTCTGAAGGCTTCATTGTCGATTACACCAATGGCGCTGACAAGCAGGGGCACAAGACCCTCGCTGTCACCATGAAATATGTGGGCAGCACGCCCGCCATCACCAACCTCTCCCGCGTCTCGACGCCCGGCCGCCGCCTCTATTTCCGTTACACGGACATCCCGCGCGTGCTTAACGGTCTCGGCATCAGCATCGTCTCGACCTCCAAGGGTCTGATGAAAGACAAGGACTGCCGCCGTAACAAGGTTGGTGGAGAGCTCCTCTGCAACGTCTGGTAACCGGAGATACACAACCATGTCACGCGTAGGTAAAGTTCCCGTTCAAATTCCCGATAAGGTCAAGGTTACCATCCAAGGCACCACGGTCACCGCCGAAGGTCCCAAGGGTAAGCTCACCAAGACTTTCGCTCCCGTCGTTTCCATCGAGCAGGTTGACAACGCTCTCGTAGTCAACCCCGCCGAGGATTCCCGTTTCGCCCGCGCCATGTTTGGCACGGTGCGTTCGGTCCTTAATGGCATGATCACCGGCGTTAACGTCGGCTTCTCCAAGGATCTCGAGATCCAGGGCGTCGGTTTTAAGGCCAACCTCAAGGGCAAGATCCTCGATCTTGCTCTCGGTTACTCGCACCCGATCAACTACAAGGTTCCGGAGGGTATCATAATCACCGTTACCGACCAGACCAAGGTCAAGGTCGCCGGTCCCGACAAACAACTCGTCGGCGAAGTCACCGCTTCGATCCGCTCCTTTTATCCGCCGGAGCCTTACAAGGGCAAGGGTGTGCGCATCGTGGGCGAACGCGTCCGTCGCAAGGAAGGCAAGACCGTTGCCTAACCTTATCCAGTTCATCCAACACTTATTTCCCAAGGCCGCATAGCCATGAATACCATTACCAAAGCCAATCTCCTGCAGAAACGCCGCTGGCGCATCCGCAAAAAGGTGAACGGCACCTCCCTCCGTCCCCGCCTTTGCGTTCGCTTCACCAGCAAGCACATCTACGCGCAGGCCGTGAACGACGAAACCGGCACCACGCTGGTTTTCCTCTCCAGCCTCGATCCCGAGCTGCGCAAGCAAAAACTCGCCGCCAACGTTATCAGCGCCAAGACCCTTGGTGTCGCCTTTGCCGCCAAGGCCAAGGCCGCCGGTCTGGATTCGGTCGTTTTCGACCGTTCCGGCGCTCCCTACGAGGGCAAAGTCAAGACCTTCGCCGACGCAGCCCGCGAAGGTGGCCTCCAATTCTAAACCTCCATGAGCAATAATTATCAAGGCGGCCAGCGCCGCGACAACCGCCGCGACAGTCGTCGCGACAACGCCTCTAACGACGATGGTCCGCAGATGATGGAGAAGATCGTCTTCATCAACCGTTGCGCCAAGGTCGTTAAAGGTGGCCGTCGTTTCAGCTTCTCTGCGCTCGCCGTTGTCGGCGACCAGAAGGGCAACGTCGGCATCGGCTACGGCAAGGCCAACGAGGTCCCCGAAGCCATCCGCAAGGGCACCGAGCAGGCCAAGAAGCGCCTCGTCAACGTCAAGCTCCGCGGCGACACCATCCCGCACGAGGTTCTCGGCGAGTTCGACGGAGGCAAGGTTCTCCTCAAGCCCGCCTCGACCGGCACCGGCCTCATCGCCGGCGGCGGCGTGCGTGCTGTCCTTGAGGCAGCCGGCGTGAAGAACGTTCTGACCAAGTCCATGGGCTCCCAGAACCATAACGCCATCGTCAATGCTACTCTGGCCGGCCTCAAGAAGCTGCGCCTCGCCGAGGAATTTGCCGCGCTCCGCGCCTAATCCTCCGCTTTTCAAAATCCGAGTCCCACTTCGCCACGGCGGAGTGGGGCGCACCTTTTATAAATAGGAATACATCATGAAACTTCACGAACTCTCTAACACCACCGGTGCCATTCATCGCAAGAAGCGCGTTGGTAACGGCCGTGGTAACGGCCACGGCAAGACCTCCGGTCGCGGTGGCAAGGGCCAGACCGCCCGTTCCGGCAGCAGCATCCGTCCCGGCTTCGAAGGCGGCCAGATGCCCCTCTACCGTAAGCTCCCTCATCGCGGCTTCAATCAGGCGAACTTCCGCACTGAGATCGCTATCGTCAATGTCGGTGACCTCGCCCGACTCGCGGACGGCGTTTCCGAAATCGACGCCACCGGCCTCGCAGCCGCCGGTCTGATCCGCTCCGGCGAGACCACCGTCAAGGTGCTCGGCAACGGTGAGCTCTCCCGCTCCATTAAGATCACCGCCGCCAAGTTCTCCGAATCCGCCAAGGCCAAGATCGAACAAGCCGGTGGCCAGGCCATCGTCGCTTGATTGTTACTCGCCAACGCCCCGCGCGTTGATCTTCGACTTGTGAACAGGGCGGGTTGATGCCAAACGGCACTCCCGCCCCTTTCTATTTTTACTCAGGTTCCTCTACATCGTGCTCTCCGCATTCACTAATTCGCTGAAAATCCCCGAGCTTCGCTCCCGTA
Organism: Opitutaceae bacterium; assembly: GCA_037969015.1. GTDB lineage: Bacteria > Verrucomicrobiota > Verrucomicrobiia > Opitutales > Opitutaceae > JAUWBF01. Next base: position 28,160 of record JBBKWO010000002.1, on the reverse strand, counting down.
TTTTCTACACCTTAGCCCTGCTCTTCGTTGCCCGCGTTGGTGCCCATATCCCGCTGCCGGGTCTGAACCCGCAGCCGCTGCAGGACTTCTTCTCGCAGCAGGCCGGCAGCGCCGGTGGTGCCCTAGTCGGTCTCTACAACATGTTCACCGGCGGCGCGCTGGTTAAGGGCGCCGTGTTCGCCCTGGGCATCATGCCTTACATCAGCGCCTCGATTATTTTCCAGCTGATGACCGCGGTGGTCCCCGCCCTCAGCCGCCTGCAGCAAGAGGGAGACATCGGTCGCCAGAAGCTGACCCAATACACCCGCTATGCCACGGTCGCGATCTGCTTGATCCAAGGCACCCTGCTGATTCTCGCTTTGGAAAACCCCGGACGTCTCTTTCAAGGCTATGATACCGCCATTTATGGTGATATCGTTATCGTGGGTAAGACCACGTTCTTGTTCACCTCGGTTATCTTCCTCACCGCCGGCACTTTGGTGCTCATGTGGATGGGCGAACAAATCACCCAGCGCGGTATCGGCAATGGCGTTTCCCTGCTGATCACGATCGGTATTCTTCAGGATATCCCCGGCGCCGCCGGAGCCCTCTGGCGCCTCATCAACGCCCCCGCCGGTGTTGAGGGTGTCAATGCACCCGAGCTGATCGTCATGCTGCTTCTCTTTATCTTGGTCACCATGGGTATCATCATGGTGGTGCAGGGCAGTCGCCGCATACCTGTGCAATACGCGAAGCGTGTCGTCGGCAACAAGGTCATGGGCGGCCAGAACTCATTCTTGCCTCTCAAGGTGAATTACTCGGGTGTCATGCCCGTCATCTTCGCCAGCGCCATTCTGCTCTTCCCCCAGCAAATCCTTTCGCAGCTCGGAGCCGCCATGAAGTGGGACTTCCTCGTCGAGTTCGCCAACAACCTGCTGCGCGGCCACTGGGTCTACTACGCCGGCTATGCCACCTTGATCCTATTCTTCAGCTATTTTTGGGTTTCGGTCATGTTCAAGCCGATCCAGATCGCCGATGACCTCAAGAAATACGGCGGATATATCCCCGGCGTTCGTCCCGGTGCCCCCACCGCCAAGTTCCTCGATTTCGTGATGACCCGCCTGACTCTAGCCGGTGCGCTGTTCCTCACGATCATCGCGGTCATGCCCGACATCCTCCTGTTTGAGCTCAGCGTGCCTCAGCGTATCGCGATCTTCTTCGGCGGAACCGGCATGTTGATTACCGTCGGCGTCATTCTCGACACGATGAAACAAATAGAGACCTTTCTGCTGCAGCGTCACTACGACGGCTTCCTCAAAAAAGGCCGCGTTCGCTCCCGGTCCGCCGGTGCAGCCACTGCTGTCAGCGAAGCCGCCGACATGAAGACGGTGGGCAAGCTCTGGCTCGCTTTAGGAACCTTGTTCGTCATCGGCATGGCCGCTTGGTTGACAAAAATGATTCAGGGCGGATAAAAACCGCTTTACAAGGAGCAGGGTGTCTGTATCACCAAACTTTCCTCTGGTCGAAGCCACGCTTCGAACAAAGTTACTGCTCCTCGATTATTCGGAATCACATCCGAACGATCTGATGATCCACCTTCGTTCTTTGAATATTGAGCACGTCTCTTCCGCCGACCTGATCGCGCGGGAGATTTCGCGTCAAACCCCGGCCGGCCGCGAGGTCGCCCGGGCTAATCGACAGGGATCACCCCTGCCGACGGAACCGTTGCTGGCGATTCTTCGCCGCTGGTTCTGGACGCGCAAACCTGATGCGGGATTCGCCCTTAGTGGCTTCCCGGCTACGTTGCTCCAAGCTCAAGTGTTCGACGACTGGCTCGAGACTCGTGATGAGTCCCTCGACGCTGTGTTGGCTTCGACCGATTCAATCGGCGGCCCCGTCCACGAACACTACCGCACTCTGGGCCTGCTGCAGGCCGCCGAAATCACCCAACTGTCATGATACCTATCAAAAACAGCGAAGGCATCCGGCGGATGCGCGAAGCCTGTGCCGTGGCCGCCACCGTTCTCGACCAGCTTAAAACGCAGGTCCGCCCCGGTGTAACCACGTATGACTTGGATCAGTATGCGCGCGATTTAATCGCCCGCCTCGGAGCCACCAGCGCTTGTTATGGCTACCAGATTGGTAGCCGGCGCTATCCCGCTTACACTTGTATCTCCGTTAACGAAGAAGTGGTTCATGGCATTGGTTCCATGAAACGCATTCTTACCGACGGTGATGTAATCTCCCTCGACGTTGTCGTGGCCTACAATGGCTACATCGGCGATAATGCCACCACCGTTCCGGTCGGTATCGTTTCCCCTCGGATCACCGAGCTGCTGCAAATCAGCCGCGAGGCCCTGGATATCGGTATTGCCCAGGCCAAGGTCGGCAATCGCATTGGCGATGTGTCCCATGCCATCCAAGCCCACGTCGAAGCCCACGGCTTCAGTGTCGTTCGCGAGATGGTTGGACACGGTGTCGGCACCTCGATGCATGAAGAGCCGCAGATTCCCAACTTCGGTCGCAAGGGCCAGGGCCCCAAAATCAAGCCCGGCATGACGCTCGCGATCGAACCCATGGTAAACCTCGGCGGTTATCGGACCAAGACCCTCTCCGATGGCTGGACTGTGGTCACCACCGACGGATCACCTTCCGCTCACTTTGAGCACACTGTGCTCACCACCGAACAAGGCCCCGAGATCCTTACGATCCCGAACCCTGCTCCCAGCGCCTGATCGATGCGGCTACGGCTGCGTCACTCTCCACTTTCCCACTCACACTCACCTCCAACCTAAACACACACCACTATGCCTCGTCTACTTGGCGTCGACATCCCCGCGAAAAAGAAAGTCTCTTTCGCGCTCCGCTACATTTATGGTATTGGCCCGATCCGTGCCGACCAAATCGTTGTTGAAGCTGAACTGAACCCCGACATGCGGTCCCAGGACCTCACCGAGGAGCAGCTCAACAAGATCATCAACATCATCACCGAGCACAAGTGGGTCCTCGAAGGCGATCTTCGTCGCGAGCTCACCGGCAATCTCAAGCGCCTCCAGGCCATCAACTGCTACCGTGGCATCCGCCATCGTCGCAGCCTCCCGGTCCGCGGTCAGCGCACCAGCACCAACGCCCGCACCCGCAAGGGTCCTCGTCGCACCGTCGGTGTGACCAAGGCTGCTAAATAATTAACCAACCACCCGTCATGGCCGAAGAAAAATCCGCTCCTAAAAAAGAAAAAGCCCCCAAGGACATCGAGTCCGGGGCCGCTACCTCCGCTCCCGCCGCTGAAAAGCCGTCCGAGTTGATTGGTGGTGTCGCTCGTCAGCCGACCGCTGAAGAACTGCTCAAGGAAGAGCTTGGCGCGATCAAGATCCGCAAAGCCAAGGGCTCCAAGAACGTCTCCTCCGGCGTCGCCAACGTCCTTGCCTCCTTCAACAACACCATCGTTTCGATCACCGACGGCAAGGGTGCCGTCATCTCCTGGTCCAGCGCCGGCAAGTGCAACTTCCGCGGTTCGCGTAAGTCCACCGCCTACGCCGCCCAGGTGGTCGCCCAGGACGCCGCCCGCAATGCGATGTCCCACGGTCTGAAGGACATCGTCATACGCGTGTCCGGTCCCGGCCTCGGCCGCGACAGCGCCATTCGTGCTTTCCAGGCCATCGGTCTGGAAATCACCTCCATCATCGATGTCACCCCGGTGCCGCACAACGGCTGCCGTCCCAAGAAGCGCCGCCGCTGCTAAGCGACCGCCTCATCCACCCACGGAATCAACCCACTTTAAGGTAATACTACCATGGCTCGTTATACCGGTCCTACCACCCGCCTCAGTCGCCGCTTCAATCAGCCGCTCTTTGGCAGCACCAAGGCTTTCGAAAAGCGTCCTTATCCGCCCGGCCAGCACGGAGCCAAGCTCCGCCGCAAGGTCTCCGAATACGGCGTCGGCCTCAATGAGAAGCAGAAGCTTCGTTTCACCTACGGTCTGCTGGAGCGTCAGTTCCGCCGCACCTTCGAAACCGCCAAGCGCGAGCGCGGCGTTACGGGTGAGCGCTTCTTGCAGCTCCTCGAGACCCGTCTCGACAGCGTCGTTTATCTCCTCGGTTTCGGCAAGAGCCGCGCCGCCGCCCGCCAGATCGTCAACCACGGTCACGTCCGCGTGAACGGTCACAAGGTCGACATCGCCAGCTACATCGTCCAAATCGGCGACGAACTTGAGATCAAGAACCAGGCCTCCTCCCGCCAGCTTGCCACCCGCAACCTGGAAGAGAACCGCGCCCGCACCGTTCCCGGCTGGCTGACCCTCAGCGCCGAGCAGTTCAAGGCTGTCGTCAACCGTCTCCCCACCCGTGAGGAAATGGTCCCTGACATCAACGAGCAGCTCATCGTCGAGTTCTATTCGCGTTTCTAAACCGGCTTGCCGGTGGTTTTGCCGGTTCGCGGCCTTCGTCCTCCAAAGACGGGGCTTGCGGACCGGCAGAACTTCTTTTCATTTCTAAACCTTTACACCCATCGACATGCCCAAACGCCTCGGAAAGTTCGAACTTCCCAATAAACTCACCAAGGTCGAGGACGGCGCCACGCCGACCTACGCCAAGTTCATCGCCGAGCCCTTCGAGGCCGGTTACGGTCACACGGTTGGCAACTCCCTGCGCCGCGTGCTGCTCAGCTCCATCGAGGGCTCCGCGATTTCGTCGATCAAGATCGACGGCGTCAGCCACGAGTTCCAGAGCATCGACGGTGTCGTTGAAGACGTCACCGACATCGTTCTGAATCTGAAGAAGATCCTCATCGTTTCTCAGAAGCGCGAGCCGATCACGCTTCAGATCAAGGTTAACAAAGAGGGTGCCGTTACCGCCGCCGATATTCAGGCCGACTCCAACATCACCATCGTCAACCCTGAGCAGGTCATCTGCACGCTCGACAAGGCCAAGACCTTCTCGGCCGAGGTTGAGATCAAGACCGGCCGCGGTTACTATCCCGGCGAGCAGAACAAGAAGGAAGACCAGGCCATCGGTGTCATCCCGATCGACTCCCTCTTCTCTCCTGTGAAGCTGGTCAAGTATTCCGTCGAGAACACCCGCGTTGGCCAGATCACCGATTATGACAAGCTCATCATCGAAATCTGGACCGATGGTCGTGTGACTCCGGACGATGCCCTCAAGCAGTCCTCCTCCATCCTGAAGCATCACCTCGATGTGTTCGATCGCGTCAGCGAAGACACCTTCGAATTCGACAACGTGCAGTCCGAGGTCAGCGAAGAGCAGAACAAGCTCCGCAAACTTCTCAACATGTCCGTCAACGAGATCGAGCTGTCGGTTCGCGCCGCCAACTGCCTCAACAACGCGAACATCACCACGGTCGGCGAACTCGCCATGAAGACCGAGCAGGAGATGCTCAAGTATCGCAACTTCGGCAAGAAGTCGCTCAACGAAATCAAAGACAAGCTCGAGCAGCTCGGTCTCTCCCTTGGCATGAAGTTCGACGAGCGCTTGCTCGACGCCAAGAAGGAGGCCTAAGCCCGCGCTTCGCGCGGAAATCTCAAATTCCAAACTCCAAAGGGTGGTGACCATCGTCATCTGCTTTTGAGGTTTGAGATTTGGAGTTTGGAATTTCCCGCTCCCCATTTGGGTTCTCGCGCCGTCCGCTGCCGCGCCACGCTGCGACCGGATTGCCGATCGGGAACCTCAACCAAAACATAATACACTACAATGCGTCACAATAAACACCGCGCCTCCCTCGGCGTCACCGTCGAACATCGCTCCGCGATGCTCAGCAACATGGCCGCTTCCCTCATCGAGCACGGCCGTATCAAGACCACTCTGACCAAGGCCAAGGCCCTGCGTCCCTTCATTGAGAAGGTCATCACCAAGGCCAAGAAGGCCGCGACCTTTGAAAAGATCGACGGCAAGCTCGATCCCCGCGCCCTGCATCTCCGCCGCCTCGCCCTCAAGGACGTGCGCAACGAAGACGCGGTCACCCTCCTCTTCAACGAGAAGGCTTCCGAGTTCGCCAACCGCACCGGTGGCTACACCCGCATCTACAAGCTCGGGCCGCGTATCGGTGATGCCGCCAACATGGCGCTCATCGAATTCGTCAAGGCCGACGACCAGGGCTACAAGAAGTCCAAGTCCCGCAAGTCCGCCAAGAAGGCCGTCAAGCCCGCCGCTGTTGAAGCTGCTGCCGAAGCCGCTCCTTCCACCGAGGCCTAATCGGGTTTTCGCTTAAGCGAACAAAACTCTCAACGCGCCGGATTTTGTCCGGCGCGTTTTTTTGTGTCCACTGGAAGAGACGCTGAGCGGTTTGGCTTGTTGCGAAAGGGTGTTAGGGTTTGGCTAACCGCTCGCCCCGAATGGATCTGCAAACCGCCACCGTAGTCTATTGTCTGTTGGTCGCCGCCCTGTTTCTCGGGCTCTGGCGTTACTACGACAAACGTGATCATGCCCGCTTCGAGCATGAACGACGTCATGCGGCTTTTCACTGCGTGCGATGCGGCCACATCCACTCTGTGCAAGGTGACGCCGAGGCAGCCAAGTGCCCGCGCTGCGGCCACGAAAACGGCCGGCTGAAATTCTGAAGAAGGAGCGTGGGCATTCCTGTCTACGCAGTGCGGCGGTTATAAGGTAGTGACCGTCTGATCCGCGTTGCGATGTCTCTGGCTGCGTGGAAAGGAATGTCCACGCTCCTTGGTCAGCCCACGCCCTGCGCGAGCATGGCTTCGGCGATTTTTTTGAACCCGGCGATATTGGCACCTTGGACGTAGTTGATTGAATCGTCGTTCTGCTTGCCGTGTTTTACGCAGGCTTGGTGGATACCGCGCATGATCTCGTGAAGCTTGTTGTCGATGGTCGCGCGGTCCCAAACGGTATGGGCGGCGTTCTGGGCCATCTCCAGACCGCTCGTGGCGACGCCGCCGGCGTTGGCCGCCTTGCCGGGAGCAAAGAGAATGCCGGCTGCTTGGAAAACACTGATCGCCGCCGCGGAGGAGGGCATGTTGGCACCTTCGCAAACGCAGGTGCAGCCGTTTTTGAGCAAGGCCTTGGCGTCGTCTTCGTGCAGTTCGTTTTGCGTGGCGCAGGGTAGGGCAATGTCGCCTTCGAGGTGCCAGGGCGTCTTGTCTTGGTGGTGCTTAAAACCGTGTTTGCCGTCGAGCTCGGTGAGACGGCCGCGGCGTTCCTCCTTGAGTTGCATGATATCTGCATACTGGTCGAGGTTTAGTCCCTTGGGGAAATATAGGGTGCCGCCCGAGTCGGAGAGCGACATGACTTTCGCACCGAGTTCGATGCATTTGGCGGCGGCATGGAGGGCCACGTTGCCCGACCCGGAGATGAGCACGCGTTTGTCGTCGAGGTCTTCGCCGCGGGTTTTGAGCATTTCCTGACAAAAATAGACACAGCCGTAGCCGGTGGCCTGCGGACGGAGCAGGCTGCCTCCATAACTGAGCCCCTTGCCGGTGAAGGAGCCATGGTAGCGGTTGGTCAGGCGGCGGTAGTGGCCGAAGAGGTAGCCGATCTCCCGTGCGCCGACGCCGATGTCGCCGGCGGGCACATCGGTTTCTGGTCCGATATGGCGGAATAGCTCGTTGATGAACGCCTGACAGAAACGCATGACCTCACGGTCGCTGCGGCCCTTTGGGTCGAAGTCGGCTCCGCCTTTGCCCGCTCCGAGGGGGAGGGTGGTGAGGGCGTTTTTGAAGGTCTGCTCAAAGGCGAGGAACTTGAGCACACTCAAGTTGACCGAGGGGTGGAAACGCAGGCCGCCCTTGTAGGGGCCGATGGCGCCACTCATTTGCACGCGATAGCCGCGGTTGACGTGGACTTCACCGTGGTCGTCGACCCAAGCCACGCGAAACTGCATGATCCGGTCCGGCTCGACCAGACGCTCAAGCAGGCCGTCGTGCAGGTAGGCGGGGTTTTGTTTAAGGAAGGGGGCGATGCTGTGCATCACCTCAGAGACCGCTTGGTGAAATTCGGGCTGGTCCGGATCGCGTTTTTTCAGGGCGTTCAGAAAGGACTCGGTGGAATAGGGCATTGAGGGGTGTTAACTCTCTGATCTAGACCCGTGCTAGGGGCAAGGGTTTCTCCGGATTGGAATCGCTCTTGCGCTACCCCATAAGTTGGCGTTTTTCTCTTTTTTTGCCCATGTCACAGACCATCGCAGTCATCGATTTCGGATCACAATACACCCAGGTCATCGCTCGTCGTATTCGCGAGTGTCAGGTTTATTCGAAGATCTACCATTATAAGACCACGGCTGAGGAGTTGCGCGCTGATGGCGTTATCGGCATCATCCTGTCCGGCGGTCCCAGCAGCGTGTTCGCCAAAGAGGCTCCGATTCCTGATCGTGCCTTGTTTGAACTGGGGATTCCCGTTCTTGGCATTTGTTACGGCATCCAGCTGATGGGTCATCTGCTTGGTGGGAAAGTTTCCAAGAGCACTCATCGCGAATACGGACACGGCACGCTCAGCATCCAGAAGCCCGGCCGCCTGTTCAACAAGCTGCCCAAGAAGCTGCGGGTCTGGAATTCTCACGGTGACAAAATGATCGAGTTGCCCCCCGGTTTTGCCGCCATTGGCACCACCGATAATTCGCCCTTTGCCGTCATCGAAGACCGCAAGCGCAACTTCTACGGTATCCAGTTTCACCCCGAGGTGTTTCACAGCGAGCGTGGCGTCGATGTCATTAAAAACTTCCTCGTGCAGGTCTGTGGCGCCGCCCAAGACTGGACGACCAAGGATTTCATTGCGCATTCCGTCGCCGAGATTCGCAAGATAGTCGGAAAGAAGTCCCGTGTCCTGTTGGGCCTATCCGGCGGCGTTGATTCCTCCGTGGCCGCCGCGCTCCTGCATAAGGCTATCGGCAAGCAACTCACCTGCGTGTTTGTGGACAATGGTTTGCTGCGCGCCGGTGAACGCGAACAGGTCGAGTCGCTCTACGCACGGAACTTTAAGATCGATCTGCGGGTCGTAGATGCTTCCAAGCTGTTTCTCCGTCGCCTGAAGAATGTCAGTGATCCCGAGAAAAAGCGCAAAATTATCGGCAATACCTTCGTCGAAGTGTTCGAAAAATCCCTTAAGTCCATCGGTCACGCCGACTACCTCGCCCAAGGCACGCTTTATCCGGACGTGATCGAAAGCGTGGCCATCGGTGGTAATCCCGCGGCCTTGATCAAGAGCCACCACAACGTCGGTGGTTTGCCCGAGCGCATGAAGATGAAACTGCTCGAGCCCCTACGTGAACTTTTCAAGGACGAGGTCCGCGCCGTTGGCGAAGCCTGCGGGCTGCCTCGCGAGGTTGTCTGGCGACAGCCCTTCCCCGGTCCCGGTCTCGGCGTTCGTGTCGCCGGCGACATCACCAAGGCCCGTCTCGATGTGCTCAAGCAGGCCGACACCATCCTCCAGGAGGAGATGATGGCCAGTGGTTGGTATTGGAAGGTCTGGCAGTCGTTCTGCGTTTTCCTGCCGGTCAAGTCCGTCGGTGTCATCGGTGACGAGCGCAACTATGCCGACGTCATCGCGCTGCGCATCGTCGAGTCCAAGGACGCCATGACTGCCGACTGGACCCGCCTGCCTTACGACCTGTTGCAGAAGATCTCCAACCGCATTACCAATGAGGTTCGCGACGTCTCCCGCGTTGTTTACGATATCAGTTCCAAACCGCCCGCCACCATCGAGTGGGAATAATTCACCCCAACCCCCGCCATCCATGTTCCGCTCCCTTGTATTAATTCTCTCGTCACTCGCGCTCAGCGTGGTTCTCCATGCCGAGGATCCGATCATTGCCAAAGCCCGCGCCAAAATCGGCTCCGAGGCGGCGCTCAATGATCTCAAAGCGGTGCATTACACGGGAAAGTTGGAGGTCATGGGCAAGGATGCCGACGGCAAGGACACTCCGGTGACCGTGGCTATCGAGATCGTTTTCGAGAAGCCTTATCACCAGCGCATTGTTGCCACTTCCCCTGAGAAAATCGAGATCACCGCGCTCGACGGCTACGACGCCTGGCAGCACGAGCAGGATCCGCTTGATGCTTCGAACTGGCGTATGACCCTGCTCTCGCCCGATCAGATCAAGCGTCTGCGCGCCAACACGTGGGAGAACCTTTCCTTTTATCGCGGAATTGAGGACCGAGGCGGGCGCACCGAGGATTTTGGATTGGTTACGGCCGATGGGAAAAGTTGCCGTAAGCTCGGCTTTTTCCATTCAGACGACATCGTTTTCTACCGCTACTTTGACGCCAAGACCGGCGATCTCGTTTTGACCGAGACCGAGAGCGGCAGCACCATTCGCGAACAGGGCCAGCTCAATGCCGGCGGTTTGAGTTTTCCGAAGAAAATCGTTACTAAAAACAAACTGCCCGACGGTTCGGAACGCGAAATCGTCGTGGTCTTCGATACAGTCAAGGTGAACGAGACCTTCCCAGCCGACACCTTTGCGATGCCGATGGTCGGCTCGCAATAATCTCTGTCGCTTCGTTGTCGCCGGTCGAATTCCGGTGGCTTTCCGTCTCGCGCCCAAACGCGGCGCGTGGCAACCTGTCAGCTTTGTAACCGATTTACCACCGTGCGTGTCCTTCGCTTTGCATCCAAATTCTTTGATCAAGAGCTGGCTGACTTCTGTCAGACGGCTGTCGTGTCCAAGGATATTTCCGACACCGTAACCGCCATCCTCGCCGACATCCGGACGCGCAAGGATGAAGCCGTGGCCTACTACGCGGCCAAGTTCGACGGCGTTAAACTTCGTGCGCGCGATTTCCGGGTGAAACCTACTGAAATCGCAGCCGCCGCCAAGCGTCTGCCCGCCGACGAATTCAAGGCCCTCAAGGCCGCCCACGAAAACATCGTGGCCTTTAACGAAAAGAGCCTGCCGAAAAACTGGCAGGGCAAAAACAAACACGGAGCCACGGTCGGCGAACTGAATCACCCCATCCGTCGCGTCGGCCTCTACGTGCCGGGAGGCGAGGTGCCACTCGTGTCCTCCGTGCTCATGACGACCACCTTGGCCAAGATCGCCGGGTGTCCGCAGATCGCTGTTTTTACCCCGTCCAATTCCCAGGGGAAAATCGCCGACGGTCTGCTCGCCGCCTTGGACTTGGTCGGCATTGATGAAGTTTATCGCATCGGTGGTATCCAAGCCATCGCTGCCGCCGCTTACGGCACCGATACCATCCCCGCCGTCGACAAAATCTACGGACCGGGCAACGCCTACGTCATCGAGGCAAAGCGTCAGGTGTTTGGCACGGTCGGAGTCGATTCGCTGCCGGGTCCGAGCGAAGTTATGCTCATCTGCGACGACAGCGCCAACGTCACTTTTGCCGCCGCCGACTTACTGGCCCAAGCCGAGCACGGTTCCGGTCGCGAAAAGATTTTTTTGGTCGCGACATCGGCTGAGTTGCTTGAGGCCATCAACGCCGAAGTGCAGAGCCAGCTGCAGACGCTCAGCCGTTCGGAGAAAACCTCCCGCGTGCTCGCCAACGGTTTCCTCGCCATCGAAGTCGCCAATCTCGATCAGGCTTCAGAGGTCGCCAACTACGTTGCACCGGAACACTTGGAGCTACTCGTCAACGCGACCGCCCAGAAGAAGCTGATCAAGACGATCACCACCGCCGGCGCCATCATGCTGGGCAACTACACCGCGACCGCCCTTGGCGACTTCGTGGCCGGCCCCAGCCATGTGCTTCCTACCGGCCGCGCAGGCCGCTTTTTCAGCGGGTTGCGCGTGGTTGATTTCATGCGTCGCACCAGCCTGATCTGCTACGACAAGGCTGCGGTCAAAAAGGCCGAGCCCACCGTCGCCGCCTTTGCCGCCATGGAAAAACTCGACGCCCACGGCCGCAGCGTTTCGCTGCGCGCCAAGTAAGGCCCGCCCGCGAGGGAAACCGCTATGTCCGAACTCTCCGATCTCGCCCTGCCTCACGTCCCGGCTCTGCACGCCTACACACCCGGCTTGCAGCCCACCGAGTCCGGCTGGGTGAAGCTCAACACCAACGAGTGTCCCTACGGTCCGAGCCCACGTGCTGCCGAGGCGATCCAAGCCGAGATCGCCGACTCCGGCGATAAACTCCGGCTCTACCCGAATCCCACCAGCGCGCCGCTGCGTAAACTCATCGCGAAGCAGCAGGGCCTGACCGAACAAAACGTGCTCATCGGCAACGGGTCCGACGATGTGCTGAATCTGTTGGTTCGTGTCTTCGGAGGTCCGTCAGCGACCACGGCGTTTACCCTGCCGAGCTACTCGCTGTATCCAGTGCTAGTTGCGATTCAGAACGGTTCGGTTCGCGCGGTGGAGTTCGACCGGTCGATGCGTCTGCCGGTTGATAAAATCGCGGCGTCCGGCGCCAATGTCTTTTTTCTGACCTCGCCGAACGCGCCGACGGGTGTCGGTTTCACGCCCACCGAGATCGAATCCGTGCTGCAACGCTTTGACGGCATCCTCGTCGTAGACGAGGCCTACGCGCCGTTTGCCCGCGAGAACTGTGTCGGCCTGCTCGCCAAGTATCCGCATCTGGTCATTACTCGCACACTCTCCAAGGCTCATGCACTGGCCGGTCTGCGCGTCGGCTTTGCGTTGGGCCATCCCGAGGTCATCGGACTGCTCGACCGCGTGCGGGACAGCTATAACGTCAACCGTCTTTCGCAGGCGGGTGCAACCGCGGCGCTGGCGGACACCGGCTACTACGACGCCATCATCGGCAAGATCAATTACACCCGCGATCATTGGGCGGCCGAGTGGAGCGGACGCGGTTGGTTCACCTACGAGTCGCAGGCCAACTTCATCTTCACCGAGCCGCAAAACGCCGCCGGCGAGGCTGGCCCGGCTGTGGCCAAGTCGCTCTACGAGTTTCTGCTTACCCGCAAAATCCTCGTTCGCTACTTCCCCAGCCACGCCTTGACCGCCTCCTTTCTGCGCATCAGCGTCGGTACCGACGACGAAATGCTCGCCGTCGAACACGCAATCCAAGCATGGCTTCAGACCGTAAAGTAACCCTCACCCGTAAAACCGCCGAGACCGACATCAAGCTCACGCTGTCGATCGACGGCACCGGCGTATCCAAAATCGAGACCGGCGTGCCGTTCTTTGATCACATGCTCACGCTGTTTTCGCGTCACGGGCTGTTCGATCTTGATGTCACCTGCAACGGTGATGTGGACGTCGATTATCACCACACGGTTGAGGATGTCGGTTTGGTTCTTGGCGACGCGTTTAAACAGGCGCTCGGCGATAAGAAGGGCATCCGACGCTACGGTTTTTTCCTGCTTCCCATGGATGAGTCCCTGGCCCGCATCGTCGTGGACATCGGCGGCCGTCCGCACCTCGTTTACGAGGCCGATGCGCCGACCATGTTTGTGCGCGATTTTAATATCATCTTAGTGAAGGAATTTTGCCGCGCTTTCAGTAACGCGCTGGGCTGCAATCTCCACGTGCAACTCGTCTATGGCGAGGAGCCTCACCACGTTGCGGAAGCCATTTTTAAGGGACTGGCCCGAACCATGGACATCGCCACCCAGATCGATGCGCGCAGCGCCGACAGCCTGCCATCGACCAAGGGGCTGATCTGATCAGCGAAAGCGGATCGGCTTTGCGACCTTTGCACCTCCGCGTCTTTGCGTTAAACCCTCTGTCCCCACGCGTCCTATGATCGCCGTCATCGACAACGGAATTTGTAATCTCCGCAGCGTCACCAAAGCCCTTGAGGCCGTCGGTGCCGAGGTGCAGGTCGTGCGCACCCCGGCCGAAGTCACCGCCGTCAAGGCCGCCGGCTTGGTCCTGCCCGGGGTTGGTGCCTTGCGCGATTGTGTGGCTTCGCTGCGGGCTACCGGACTTGATGACACCCTGCGCGGCTGGATCGGTGAAGACCGCCCGTTCCTTGGCGTGTGCTTGGGCTTGCAGGCGCTATTTGAATCCTCCGAAGAGGGGAATACGGCCGGCTTGGGGATTTTTCAGGGGAGGGTTGTGAAGTTTCAACGCCCACCGAGCTTCAAAATTCCGCACATGGGCTGGAATACCGTGCGTTTTACCCGTCCCGGCACCGCGTTGCAGGATGGTTTGGCTGACGACGGAGAATCATTTTACTTTGTGCACAGTTATCACTGTGTTCCGGCTGATCCGGCGTTGGTGCTAGCTGAGTGCGACTATGAGGGCAGCTTCACGGCCGCCATCGGACGCGGCCGGGTGTTTGCCACCCAGTTCCACCCCGAAAAGAGTCAGGCCAAAGGCCTGCAGATCTATCGTAACTTCACCCGTCTGGCGGGCTGAAGGAGCGTGGAGATATTCCTGTCCACGCACCGCGGCGTGAGCTGGCATTCACTGCGGCTATCATCCAAATGGCGTCATGGTATTGTCCTTGGCGTGGACAGGAATGTCCACGCTCCTTCAGGCGAGTTGGGTTACGGCCGGGTAACAGCCGACCTATTTTGGTAGCTATTCACGCAGGTTGTTTAACTTATAAGTCTGCTGAAATGTGATCGAGGCCTTCTTTTCTTTGCAACAGGGACGGTTTTTGCTCTGTTCAAGGATAACTATGGCCAACAACGCTACCCTGAATATCGACGGCAAAGAACTTAACTACCCGGTCATCATCGGATCGGAAGGCGAGAAGGGGATCGATATCAGCAAGCTACGGGCGGACACCGGTTGCATCACCTATGATGATGGCTTCGGCAACACCGGCTCCTGCCAGAGCAAAATCACCTATATCGATGGTGAGGTCGGCATCCTGCGTTACCGCGGTTATCCCATTGAACAGCTCGCCGAGAAGTCGAATTTCGTCGAGACCTCGTGGCTGGTCATGAATGGCGAATTGCCCACTTCCGCGGAGCGCGCCTCTTTCTCCAAGCTGCTTACCGCGCATGCCCCGTTGCGCGAGGGCATGGTGCAGTTCATCAAGAGTTTTCCCCGCGACTCGCATCCGATGGCGGTGCTGTCCGCATCGCTCAACGCCCTTGGTGCCTACTACCCGCACCTCGCGAGCAACAACCACCAGAACGACCTCGCCCACTTTGACGAAGCCGCCGCCATCGCCATCTCCAAGGTGCGCACCATCGCGGCCCACACCTACCGCGTGAGCAACGGTCTGGCCTTCAACTTCCCCAAACCCACCCTCGGCTATGGCGAGAACTTCCTGCATTTGATGTTCTCCGCGCCTTACGAGGAATACGCGCCGACGCCCGAAGTTGCCGCCGCGCTCAATCTTTTCCTCCTACTCCACGCCGACCACGAGCAAAACTGCTCCACCTCCACGGTCCGCATGGTCGCCTCAGCCGGAGCCAACCTCTTTGCATCGGTTTCCGCCGGTGTTAATGCGCTCTGGGGTCCCCTGCATGGCGGCGCCAACATGGCCGTCTTGGAAATGCTCAAATCCATTCACGCCGACGGCGACGACGGCACCCGCTTCATCGCCGCCGCCAAGGCCGGCAAGGGCGCCCGTTTGATGGGCTTTGGTCACCGCGTTTACAAGAACTACGATCCCCGCGCCAAGATCATCAAGGCCTCCTTCTACAAGGCTCTCGAGTCGCTTAATATCAAGAACGACCCGCTGCTCGATATCGCCATGAAGCTCGAGGAGTGCGCCCTCAGCGACGACTACTTCGTATCACGCAAACTCTACCCGAACGTCGACTTCTACTCCGGCCTGATCATGCGCGCCCTCGGCATTCCCGAGAACATGTTCACCGTGATGTTCGCCATTGGCCGCATGCCCGGCTGGATCGCCCAGTGGCGCGAAGTCGCCGCCAATCCCAAGCTCAAGATCTACCGCCCCCGTCAGATCTACGTCGGTGCGACGCAGCGCGACTTCGTTCCAATCGACAAACGCTAAGACGTCCGGCGGCATCACGCTGCGACTCCTTTTCAAGCCCGGCATTACGCCGGGCTTTTTGCTGGTATCACTGCGCGAATCCGAACCGCACGAGATGGAAAAACAGGGGGGCGGCAAAACACAGTGAATCGATCCGGTCGAGCATGCCGCCGTGACCCTCGATCATCGCGCCAAAGTCCTTTACGCCGCGATCGCGCTTGATGGCCGACATCACCAGTCCGCCGAAGAAGCCCATCGCGCAAATCGCGAACGCCATGCCGGCCGCCTGCCAGGGATTGAAGGGCGTCAGCCACCACAGGCTTGCGCCCAGCCCTGTAGCCGACGTCACTCCGCCGACCAGTCCCTCGACCGTCTTGCCCGGGCTCACTCGCGGGGCGATTTTGTGGCGTCCGCAGAGCTTGCCCCACACGTATTGCAACACGTCGCTCATCTGCACCACGATCACCAGAAAGAAGAGCAGCTTGGCGTTCTCCCCATCGTATCCGGGAATATCCAACATCAGCAAAGCCGGTGCGTGGCTCACGAAAAACACACAGACCAGCAAGCCCCACTGCACCTTCGCGGTGCGCGCCAGAAAGTCCTTGGTCTCACCCGCCAGCGCGTTTCGAATCGGCATCCACAGGCATGCGTAGACCGGGATGAATATGCTGAATAATCCATACCAGCGTGAAGCCACCAGCCAGTAGTGCACCGGCGTGATGATGAAGAACGCCCAGAACAACGCACGGTGATCGGCCCGGTGCGTTGGGGTTAGTGTAATGAATTCACGCAGGGCCAGAAACGACATCAAGCCGAACAGCACCACCGCACCGTTTGGTCCGGCCAGCACTGCCAACGTAAAAAATGCCGCCATCACCCACCAGGCCCGGGTGCGTGCGTTGAGGTTTGCCACAATCGCGCGACCGCCGTCTCCCTTGGTTGTGATCGACAGCACCGCGCCTATTGCCGATGCCACCGTCAACAAGCCCAGGAGACCGCCGAGTAGCCTTCGTATTTCAGGATCGTGAGAAATTAATGTCATGAGCGTGGAGAGTCGGTGCGCAACGCATCCAGTGCCGCACGGGCACGTTGGAGAAACGCGTCTTTGGTTTCGTCCGTCACCTGTGGCAATGGCGCTCCGAAACTGACTGAGCAAATCAGCGGGATCGGCAGCACTTCGCCCTTGGGTAAGACCCGGTTGAGGTTTTCGATATAGACCGGCACGAGCTCGGTAGCCGGATAACGATGGGTCAGGTGATACAGCCCGCTTTTGAACGGGCCCGGCGCCGGACCGGGAAAGCGACCGCCTTCGGGAAAGATGATCAACGATTCTCCTTCGGCCAATACTGCTCCCATCTGATCGAGTGGATTATTGGTCCGGGTCACGTGTTTGCGTTCGATCAGGACTGCCCGAAACACTTTTGCAGCCAACCACCTCCGGGGCGGGGACGCAGTCCAGTAATCATGCGCCGCCGCCGGGCGCGTTTGGTCGCGCAAAGGTTTGGGCAACGCCGCCCACAGCAGCACAAAATCGAGATTGCTGGTGTGATTGGCAAAATACACCCGTGGCCGGTTTGCCTCCTGATTAATAGACAACGCTTCCGAACGCCGCGACCGCGCTCCGGCGAATAACCGCACCGCACTGGCTAACAGGTCGGCGATCATTGGCTTTGCATGACCTTTCCTAATCTCACCAAGCGACGCACGACCGTCACCCCGGTGCCCGTCGCGATGAAGCCGAGTCCGTAAACCAACGCCAGACGCGAACCACCGGTTGCGACCATCGCGGCCGATATCAACAAGGTCAGCGTCAGGAAAAACATACGCTGCGGTTTGGCTAGTGGCCCGCAAAAATCCTGACCACAACCCAAGGCCGCCCCCAGTTGTCTCACGTAAGCAGTGGCGACTGAAAAAAGAGCGGCGGTCCACGCTAACGTGACGCCCAAATCACTGCCGCTGGCATAGCCGGCTCCGAGTAGGAGAACCGGATCCTCAATCCGATCGGGGAACTCATTAAAAAGGTCTCCCAATTTGGTTTTGAGTCCATTCTCCATTGCGATCATCCCGTCGATCATATTGCAGACCAAACGCAGCTGCACGCAGATCGCCCCTGCCACCAACAGGCTGGCGGAGACCAATGGATGAGATTGCAGTCGGCATGACCACGCCGCTGCTACGGCACCTATGATGGCGATGCCAATGCCAAGAACAGACACCCCATTAGCAGTAAACCCTGTATTGGCCATGGTTCGTGCCAGCCTACCCGCCCAAGCTTTTGACCGGGTTTTCAGGGGGCGTCGGGAAGGGGATGCCATCACATTTTCAGAGTGCAGAGTATAAGGTCTTCGCAGCAATCAAAGAAGCAGGCCGGCTGCGCTTCAGGTTTGAATTGTATCCTTCCGATCCCGTTGGTCAGTCAAGCGACTGTCAGGACTCAGACGACGAGGAGATCGCCTGGGGTTTTTTATCTGCTCAGGCCAACCGTTTGCCGCCGCAGATAACCACGTCGACCGGGTTGCCGCCGAGCTCGTAGGCCAGCAGGCGTTCGTCGCGATGGCGCAGCAAAATTAGGTCCGCACGTTGGCCCGATTCGACCGTGCCGCGATCTGTCAGGCCCAGCACTGCGGCGGCGTTGATCGTGCAGGAGTTGATCGCCTCGGCCAGGGTCAGCCCGCCGTAGCGCACCGCCAAGGCCAACACCAGTGGCATCGAATGTGTCGGGCTGGTTCCCAGGTTGTAGTTGCTGGCCAGCGCGAGCAGGCCGCCCGCTTCCGCAAAGGCGCCGGCGCGGGCGTAACGTCCGCCTGTGTGAAAGCTCGTCGCCGGTAACATCACGCCAAACGTATCGCTCGCCGCGAGCGCCTGCAGGTCGGGCTTGGACATGCATTCAAGGTGATCAACGCTGCGTGCATGCAGGCGAAGGGCCTCGGGAATGATGCCGGTGGATGCAAACTGATCGGCATGCACTCGCAGTGGCAGACCGTGTTTGCCGGCGCGTTCAAACAGCTTCACGCAGGCGTCGAGCGGCCAGCCGCTTTCACCGCAGCGGGCATCGATGGTGATGCCGGGAAACTCATGCCAGATGGCCGGCAGCATCTCGCGCACGACCATGCGGGTGTAGATGGCCGGATCACCGTCAAGGGCACTGCCGAGTAGGGCGGTGGATACAACCGTGCCCGTCCACTCTTGTGCGGTGCGTTGGATGGCGTGCAGCATTTTCAGCTCGGCTTCAAGCGTCAGGCCATAGCCGCTTTTGACTTCCATGGTAGTGGTGCCGCCGGCCAGCATGGCATCGAGGCGGGTGCGTAGACCGGCCGCGAGTTGCTTACGGGTGGTGGCCCGCACCGAAAGCACGGTCGAAAGAATGCCCACACCGAGTTTTTGGAAATCGGCCTGCGAGGTGCCGTTCAACTGGCGGTCCCACTCGTCGAGCCGATCACCCGCCCAGCAAGCGTGGGTGTGACAATCGATAAAACCGGGCATGAGCACGCGGCCATCGGCATCGATCACTTCGACTTCGGGCGACGCCGACAGGCCTTCGCCAACCGCTTCGATTTTGCCGTCTGAAATGAGCACATCACCCTTGGGCATAATACCCAGCTCGCGAAGCGCGGGTCCACGACGCGCGCGCAGGCCGCCGATCAACATCGTGTCGGCGCCGGGTTGGGCCAGGGTCAGAATACGCGCGTTGCGGATGAGTAGGCTCATGGGGTGTTTGTCTGCTTACTTCTTTTCGGGAGGAGCGTGCATGATTTCCTCCAGCTCCAGGCCAGTCAGGCGCTTGATGCCGCCGAAGAGTCGGAAGAGGGCGAACATCATCATACCCATGCTGGGCACTACGATGACCGGCCAGCTGAGCAGATTCATCTTCGCGAGTTCCTGATTAAATGCTTCCGAGCCGCTCGGGCTGGTCAACAGCCAGCGGGCGAGCACGAAGTTGAGCACGCCGCTGATCAGAAACGACAAGGTCACCAACCACCCAGCCTGGCGCATGAGGCCCTTGAAGGCCGCCTCGTTGCCACGTTCGGTCAAGGCCGCGTCGACCTTGGGCGTGTTGATCACCTGATCATTGTAAACGAACTGTCGGATCAACGGACGCTTCGAGTTCATCGAGAGCAGGACCGCCAGACCGATCACGGTGGGGATCGAGGCTTCTTTTACCGCGAACCAAATCCCGTCGAGTTTCATCAACGCGAAGCCACCGGTCAGCAGGATGCTTACAAAACCGAGGATCGATACGAAGTTGGCCTGACGACGTTGCGCGAAGTCGTAGCAAAAGTAGCCGAGCGGAAACATCAGTGCCAATACCAGCGCCCAGATAGGTCCGAGCCGGGTCTCGCCGCTCAGTTTGGATAGGATCAAAAAAGGCAGGACCAGATTGCAGACAATATTGACCAGCAGGTTTTCGCGTTTGGGGGAGGGGGACGACATTCCCTTTAAGCCAACGTGGAAAAAGCCGATTCAGGAAGGGGAAACTCTCCAGATATTCCGGATTTCCTGATTCCCATATTCGTGCTTTGTTTGTTCACCCCTCCTATGATTCTCCTCGGCGTTAACATTGATCACTGTGCCACCCTCCGGCAGGCACGCTACCGCGGCTACGATACCATCGTCGGCGGCCCCGTTGAACCCGACCCGATCCTGCTGGCTGCCCATGCCGAGCGGGCCGGCGCCGACGGTATCACGATTCACCTGCGCGAAGATCGCCGCCACATCCAGGAACGTGACGTCTGGCGCCTGCGCGAAGTGGCCACCACCCGCATCAATCTCGAGATGGCCTGCACCCCGGCGATGATCGAGTTTGCCCTGAAGGTGAAGCCCGAGGCGGTCTGCGTGGTCCCGGAAAACCGTCAGGAAGTCTCCACCGAGGGCGGCCTTGAAGTCGCCGGTCAATTGGAACGCGTGCGTGAGTGCGTGCAGGCCATGACCGCGGCCGGCATTGAAACCAGTCTCTTTATCGATCCTGTGCCTGAGCAAATCGAGTCGGCCGCCGAGATCGCCGCGCCGGTGATTGAGCTGCACACCGGCGCCTGGGCCAATGCCTACCACGGTGCCGGCCGCGCCGCCGAGTTTGCCCGTTTGGTTGATGGCGCCAAGCGTGCCCATGCCCTTGGTCTGGTGGTCAACGCCGGCCACGGCATCAACTACGTCAACGTGTCCGAGATTCGTAATCTGCCCCACGTGCACGAACTCAACATCGGTCACAGCATCATCAGCCGTGCGCTCTATACCGGCATTGACGAGGCGGTTCGCGAAATGAAGGCGCGGATGAATAGCTGAGTTCTTTTGGCCCATGAAACACACGAAAAGACACGAAAAAGTAGAGTCGGGCCCACTGGGTTTTCTTTTCGTGTTCTTTCGTGTGTTTCGTGGGCAATAAATCATGAACCTCCAACTTCCTCCCGGCGGCATTCTCATCGGACTCGGCTGCGATATCGTCGATATCGAGCGCATCCGTGGTGTCTGGGAACGTCAGGGTGATCGGTTTTTAGAGCGCGTCTTCACTGCCGAGGAGCGGGCCTACTGTCTGGGCATGAAGCACCCGCACAAGCATCTTGCCGCGCGTTTTGCCGCCAAGGAGGCGGTGTCCAAGGCCTTCACCACCGGCATTGGTGCCGAGCTCGGGTGGACGTCCATCGGTGTCGCCCACGGCGAACGCAGCGAACCGATTGTGCGGCTCGACGAGCAAGGCCAGGCACTACTCGCCCATGTCGGAGGCACTCATATTTTGCTCACGCTTTCCCACACCGACACCGCCGCGATGGCGGTTGCCGCGATAATTCGTAAGGCTTGATGTAGCCGCCCCCGTCCCCGGGGGCGTGAGCGACGCGGATTAATGATTTAGCGTATTCTTTTGCCAAACGCACGGTCGGGGACGGCCGTGGCTACATTCACCTCCGTTTTTTCATGCCCTTTCGTGTATTTCGTGGACTAGACTCTGTTTTATGAAAGGCATCCATCCCATCCTCACCTGCGACGAGGCCCGCGAGTTTGAGAACGGGTATTTCCAAGGTGACGAAACTCGCGAATGGCAAGCGATGCAACAGGCCGGTCGTGCGGTGGCTGAAGCCGCCTTGCGTGATATGACCGAGGTCGGCGGATTTCCCGCCCAAGGCGGTCGGGTGCTGGTTCTCGCCGGCAAGGGTCATAATGCCGGCGACGCGCTCATCGCGGCCTCACATATCGTTGAACTGAAATCAGCGGTCTCCGTGGACGTGGTCTTTGCCTTTGGCGAACGAACTCTGCGGCCCTTGGCCATGCGTGCCAGGCGTGATCTCGCCCCGCATGCCAAGATGGTCGATGCGCCTGATCCGGCTGGCTACGATCTGGTGCTGGAAGGTATATTTGGATTTCAATTTCGTCCGCCGTTGTTCGATGCGGTGGCCCGTCTGCTTCGCGAGACCAACGCGACCCCGATTCGTATGCGGGTGGCGGTCGACCTGCCGGCGGGTCTGGATGCGGAGGATGCGTTCCGTGCTGATTTCACTTATGCGACCGGCAGCTTAAAAACGCCGGTTTTGGACCTGCCGAATGCCGGACGATTGCGCTATCTTGATCTGGGATTTTTCCCGAATGGATCCACGGGAAAGCTCAATGTGCTGACCGGCGATGTGTTGGCTTCGTTGCGGGGCTGGCGCGATCCGCACGCGGACAAACGCTCCTACGGTCATCTTTTTATCATCGGCGGTTCGCGGGCGTTTCCAGGCGCGGTGTTGATGAATGTGCTGGCGGCGCTCCGCAGCGGCGTGGGTCTGGTGACGGCGTTTGTGCCGGAGTCGCTGGCTCCGGCCTTCGCGGCGCGGGCGCCGGAGGCTATGTGGGTCGGCTGGCCGGAAACTCCTGATGGCGGACTCGCGCTTGAAGGTGAATACCTGCTGCGTGAAAGACTGACGCGGGCCGATGCGCTGTTGATCGGATCGGGTCTTGGTCGTGAGCCGGAAACGCTGGCCATGGTGAAGTCGGTGGTGAAGTCGGCGTCGGTGCCACTGGTGCTCGATGCGGATGCGCTGCAGCCGGACATCGTTTCCGCGGGCAAGGCCCCGCGCGTGCTGACGCCACATGCGGGGGAGTTTTCCCGTATCGAAAAATCGGTGACGTCCGACATGGTGACGATTCGAAAAGGGCCGCTGACCCGGATTGAACACGCTGGCGGCGTTTATTATTCGCCGGCGGGTGGGCCGGTTTTGTCGCGTGGCGGCAGCGGCGACCTGTTGGCGGGCTTGGTTGGTGGACTGCTCGCGCAAACCCCGGACGCCGCCCTGCTCGCGGCCTGCCGCGGCACGTTTTGGCATGGACTGGCGGCAGATGTTCTGGCTCGGGCTCGGGGCGCAACTGCGGTGACAACCACGGAGTTACTGGATCATTTGGGCGAGGCCTTACGGGGTGAATAAAAATGCCAACCAATGCGCTGTTAATATTCCTGTATAGGTATATGATTTGAGGAATGTGGAATTGGGCCGAATGGATTGCTGATCAAGTGTTGAGTGTGCTCCGGCTGACGGCCGGGCAGCCGCTCGGGGCCGCGCTGCACTTTTTTGTCTATGATCTGTTGAAGATCACCGTCTTGATTCTGGCGGTTGCGTTTGTGATGGGTCTGGTGCGATCCGTTTTACCGATGGAGAAATTGCGTCTGTGGCTGGAGCACTCGCCGGTGCGTTGGATCGGCTATCCGGCGGCGGCGGCCTTTGGCGCGTTGACGCCGTTTTGCTCCTGCTCGTCGGTTCCGTTGTTTCTGGGTTTTGTGAAGGCGCGGTTTCCGATCGGGGTGGCGTTTGCGTTTTTGATCACGTCGCCGCTGGTCAACGAGGTCGCGGTCGTGTTGATCGGGGTAAGTTTTGGCTGGAAGGTGGCGGTGGGCTACGCCGTATCCGGCATACTGATGGGTGTGGTCGGTGGGCTGGTGCTTTCCGCGGTGCATGCCGAGCGCTGGCTGGTGCCGGGGGCGATGGAAAAAACGATGGATGAAGACGAAGAGCCGGTGCCGGATACCTGGAGTGGTCGCGTGCGTGAGGCGGCGGATACCAGTGTGTTTATCTATAAAAAGATCTTCCTGTATCTGATCGCCGCCTTGGCTCTAGGTGCGGGATTGCACGGCTTCGTGCCCGAGGGCTTTTTTGAGAAACTCCTGTCTGGCACAGGAGCGTGGACGGTGCCGCTGGCTGCGTTGGGCGGTTTGCCGCTTTACGTGAGCGCGAATGCAACGGTGCCGCTGCTGGATGCGTTTGTGGCCAAGGGCGTGCCGTTGGGCACGGCGATGGCGTTCATCCTTTCGGCGGTAGGAGTCTCGCTGCCGGAGATGACTTTGCTACGCAGTTTGATGTCGGTGCGGCTGCTGGTTATTTTCAGCGGAGTGGTGCTGGTCGGCACGACGATCATCGGGTGGGTTTTTAACGCGGTGACATAAATTCGCTGAATCGCTGGCTACGCAGCGGGAGTGCGCGTAGCTTGCAGACATGAAAACCTCGACGTTGATGGTGTTGATGCTGGTGTTGAGTTCGCTCGTGCTGGCCGGCTGTCAGTCGACACCGTCTGGACGAATAGCGTCACACAAGGAAGCCTTTGCAGCGATGCCGGCCGATGTGCAGGCGAAAATCCGGGACGGCAAGGTGGAGGTTGGCTTCACCGAAGAGCAGGTGCTGTTGGCCAAGGGAAAACCGTCACGGGTGGGCAAACAGACCAAGGAGTCGGGCGATTCGTTGATATGGATTTATGAGCATCCGGTGCCCGGTCTAGGCTTTGGTTTGGGCCTCAGCGGTGGCAGCGGGGGTGTGGGCGCCGGAGTGGGCATCGATACCGGTGGCGGTTCGATGGAGGTGTTGATGCAAATCACTTTTTCCAACGGGATCGTGACCACGGTCGACGACTATGCGCGCTGAGTGGGGCCGGACTGCGGCGCGTTGGGTGCTGGCGGCGTTTTTGGTTATCGCCGGTATCAACCACTTTCTATCGCCGGAAATATATGTCGGCATGACGCCGTCTTGGCTGCCAGCGCCGGAGCTCCTGCATCGAATCGCCGGTGCCGCCGAGGTGGCGGGTGGCATGGGTTTGCTGCTCCCCCGGTTTCGCCGCGCGGCGGGGTGGGGATTGCTCGCGTTACTGGTGGCGGTCTTTCCCGCCAATCTGCACGTGGCGTTGCAGGGCAATATGCCCGGTCTCGACGCGCCGAGTTGGCTGTTGTGGGCGCGTCTGCCGTTTCAGGCCGGATTTATGGCCTGGGTGTGGTGGGTGTCGCTGGCGCGCCGGACTTAGCCCGCATATTTCACCAGCGCTCTGGTGAAATATGCGCCCTGTGGGGCCGACATTGTCGGGGTTAGGAGTCCGTGCTGACCTTGACATCCTCAAGCCAGAAACCGTCGGCTTTTTTGATGAGGTTGCCGGTGATTGCCTGACCTTTTTTAACGGACTTGAGCGTGTCGGCATCGACCTTGAACATCATGGTCATGGCTTTCATGAAGTCGGGGATTTCTTCGTGTTTGACGAGCAGGGCCGAGCGTTCGGGGAGTATGTTGACGATGACTCCTTTGACCGGATGAACGACGGGAGTTTCCGACGTGGTGGCGGTTGGCGTGATGACGCAGCAGCTGCAGACGGGACTTTCGGCAAACAAAGGCAGTGCTGTCAGAATCGTAAGCGGGAAAAGACGGAGTAATTTCATGATAGGAATGTGTGATTATTTTTTATGGGTGCGGGTGGCAACGAAGAGTGCGATGTCGAGCGCGTAGGTGTTGTCGGCGTCGGGCGCGGGCGTGCCGTTGGCGTGGAAATAGCGGGGTGTCGCGTCGCGGTCTGCGAAAATCTGCCAAAAGGCTTCGCCGGCAACCGAGCGCAGGGCGACCGATTGCACCGACGCAAATAGCGACGAGCCTTCCGGTCCTTGCAGTGCCGGAGGCAGACTGTCGGGCGTCAAGTCGGCGGCCGGTTGTGGTCGTGGCGGCGGAGGTTGGGTCCACGTCATGACGACGTGAAGAATGCCGGAGCCGGTCGCCGCGAGCACGGTAAGCGCGCAGGCCAGACCAATCCAGCGATGCAGAAATAGGAGTGTGTAAGGCTTAATCTGGGAAGACTTTATGCACAAAGTAACCATTATGGTTACTTTGTCGTTACAGTGAAAAGTGGGCTAAAATGTGTAGAAAGTAACCATTATGGTTACTTTGTATCGGATGCTCGTGATGGGGTTAGAATTGGTATTCTAGGCCGGCGAAGATGGAGCGACCGTCGCCGGGGAGGAAGGAGCGCGCGTCGGCACCGAGGGCATCGGCGATGACGTTGGTGGTGGCGGCGTAGGTCTCGTCAGTGAGGTTCTTGGCTTCGATGAACCAGCTGAGGCCTTCCGTCACGCGGCGGCCGAGCTTCCAGCCTAGCAGGGCGTAGGGATCTGCGCTGAGGGTGTTGGCGTGGTCGACGTAGCTCTTGGTAGGAACCCATTCGAAGGTGGGGCCAAAGTAGTAACCGGACTTGGTTTCCCAGAGGAGCTCCCCGCGGACGAGGTGGGGCGGCAGGCCGGCGATGGTGTTGTTTCCATAGACGGCATCGTCGTCGAACTTGAAGCGGCCATAGGTCCAGGCGGAGCGCAGCACGAGGCGGTTGGCGGGCGCTTCGGTGGCGTTCCATGCGGTGCCGAGGAGGTCGGCCTCGAGGCCGAGTTCAACGCCTTGGTGGATGGTGCGGTCGGCGTTGGTGGTGCCGAGCGGCGCGCCGAGCGTGTCGTTGAGGGCGAGGAACTCGTCTTTGATCTTGGCGTGGTAAACAGAGGCGTCCCAGCGAACGGGACCGCGTTGTCCACGCGAACCGAGTTCTACGGTGACGGCGGTCTGGGCGTCGTTGGCAGTGGTGGTGGCGTTGGTCTCGCTGAAGGAGGGCGGCTCGTAGCTGCCGCTGACGTTGCCGTAGAACTGGAGGTCGCGGTCGGGGTTGTTCCAGCGCAGGCCAAGCTTGGGCGCGAGGTTCTTGTAATCGCGGTCGTAGCTGGCGGACGCGCCGACGTTGGTGTCGCTTTCGCGGCGGTTGAGCGCGGCGGTGGCTCCGAGGATCGCGGTGAAGCCGCGGCCGAGGGCGATCTGGTCTTCGGAGAAGGCTTCGAGGTTGGTGGCGGTCTGGTCGGAGTCGCTGGTCAGTGCGCCCCGGGTGCCACCGAGCAGGTTTTGATAGGTGGCGGAGTCGGTTTGGCCGCGCGTCAACATCAGGCCGGCACGAAGGCGATGGACGTCGCCCGCGTGCGTGAGGGAAGCTCCGAGCAGGGCGTCTTTGGAGTATTGGTCGATGACGCCGACGAAGGGAGTGATGGGGTGATCGAGGTCCTTGACGGTGAAGGCGGCGATCAGGTCGATGGTGGTGTCGGCGGAGAGTTGCACCGTGGTTTTTGAGGCCAGGCGAACGAGGTCGTAGTCGCGGTGATTGTCGTAGCGCACGGAACCGAAGAAGCTGTTGTCGGCTTGGGTCGGATCTGCGTTGAGCTCGGCCTTGGTGAGGTTTCCGGGGAGTTCGGAGTCGGTGCGGACGGCGGTCAGGTGGAGGCGGGCTTCGACGGTGTCCGAGAGTCGCAGTCCGGCGTTGGCGAAGAGACGCTGATTGTTTTGCGCGGCGTGATCGCGGAAGCCTTCGAGCTGCGACTGCGTGAAGCTGGCGTAGGCGTCGAGGTTGCCGGACGAAGCGCCGCCGGCGAGGGTGGCACGGAAGGTTTCGAAGGAGCCGGCTTCGATGCGGGTAAAGCCGCCGGGGGAAGTGCGGCCGGTGCGGGAGATGTAGTCGATGGCGCCGCCGAGGGTGGAGGCTCCGGTGCTGAGGGCGTTGGCGCCGCGCCAGATGTTGATGTGGTCGGCGGCGACGGGTTCGAGCGACTGCATGTCGAATCCGCCATCGGCGAGGTTGATGGGCACGCCGTCCTGGAGGACGCGTAGACCGCGGCCATGGAAGGTGCGTTGCAGGCCGGAGCCGCGAATGGAGAGGCGGGCTTCGTCGGAGCCGAAACGGGGTTGGGCAAAGACGCCGGGCGAGAGCGCGAAGGTGTCGGCGAGGGTGGCGGCGCGTCCGGTCAGGTAGCGGTCGGAGTCGACGACTTCGGTGCCGCCGGCGTTGAGGGCGAGTGCGTCACGGTCGGTTTCGAGCGTCGGCGAGGTGAGGCTGTTTGTGCGGGACGCGGTAACTTCGATGGGGTCGAGTTGCACGGGGGCTTCTTCGGCGAAGACTGCGGGTTGGAGCATGGCGGCGAGCAAGCCGCCGAGGAGAATTCGGTGGGAAAGGGACATGTTAAACGAGTGACTTGGCTGATGAACGGGTGCCGCACGGTCGCGTTAGGCGGCGACCGGTGGAGCGGCGGGCAGGCAGGCAACGTTTCCGCGCAGGGAAACGGTCGGGGGGGGGCAATCAGACCGCGCGCGGCGGTTCACTCGGGGGG
>JBBKWO010000001.1:0-62393 GCA_037969015.1 Opitutaceae bacterium | reverse complement strand
GCCAGTGGGTGGGCGGGAGTGGCTGCGTTGTAAGCGGGCGTGGCTCCGCGTTGGGTGGCTACCCATTCACCGAGACGGCAGGCCCGCCGGAGCAGCTCGGCGTCGTCCGGTTTTTCGGGAGAAAGCAGACCGGAGAGCAGGGCGGCCAGAAAACTGTCGCCGGAACCAACGGTGTCGGCGACCTCGACCTCGCGGCCGGGTTCCCAGGTCCAGTTGCCATCGCGCAGCAGGCCGGCACCACGGGCTCCGGCGGTGATGCAGATGAGCGGGCAATTGGTTTGGGCGGCCAGCGCGCGGGCGTCGGACTCTTCGCGACCGGCGGCTTCGTCGCCTCCGTCGGCGAGACGGGCAGCCTCGGCTGAGTTGAGCTTGAGCAGATTGGCTCGACCGGCGAGTTCGCGGACCAGAGGGATGTCGTCGAAAGGTGCGCGTAGGTTGACGTCGAACACGCGGATCGCCTCAGCGGGAAGCACGGCGAGCAGGCGGTCGAGCGCGGTGCGGTTGAATTGGGAGCGTTGGGCAACCGAACCAAAGACAAAGGCCTTGGCGTCGACCGCGGCCTGCACGCTGTCCTGAGTGACGAAGATCTGGTCCCAGGAGACGCTCAGGGTGATGTCGTAGTGGGCGTCGCCGGTGTCGCCCACCGAGGCGATGACCGTTCCGGTATTCAGTCCGTGGTGACGGGTGATCAGTTCGGTGGACATTCCCCAGGCTCGCAGGCGGCGGTCGAGCTCGTCGCCGAGAAAGTCGCGTCCGGTGGCCGAAACGATACGCACATCTGCGCCGTGTTGGTTGAGGTGATAACCGACGTTAAAGGGCGCGCCACCGGCGAAGAGGCCGGCGGGCAGGCAGTCCCAGAGAATTTCGCCGAAGCAGAGGATGGTGGGGGCGGAAGGCATCAATTTCAGTCGTTGGTCAGGTGGGAAGGATCCACCTCCACTTCCTGGCAGGCGCGGATGAAGGTGGCGGCGGACCAGGCTTGGAAGGCTTTACCCATGGGGCGGCCAGTTTTGCCGTGGGCCCATTCGTTGAACTCCCACTCCTGGTCACGACCGAGCTGGTTGAGTTTGGCGAGGCGCACGAGTTCGCGGCAGGCGACGTCGTGGAAGCCGAGACGATGGATGAAGCGCACCCACATGCCGCCGACCAGAGGCCAGAGGCCGCCGTTGTGGTAGTGGTCGGGGAGGTTGAGCAGGTTGACGGTGTAGTAGGCTTTCCAGTCGGGGTCGCCGGCTTGGACGACGGGGTAGAGGTTGGCGACGGGGTGGGGCTCGTTGACGCCCACGCCCCACATGAAGCGGAAGGCGGTGCGGGCACGGTCCACGTCGAGCAGGTTCATCAGCGAGGCGAGCACGTTGCCGTAGACATCGCAGCGCCAGTTGAAGGCGAAGGGCGTGACCTCGGCGATGAGGTATTGGGTGTCGCCCATATTGAACTGACGGTTGGCGAAGTGGTGGTTGCCGCGCGGAGTGGTGGGTTCGGCGGTGTTGGGCCAAAAGACATCGAGCACGCGGGAGCGCACGGTTTGTGACCAGCGCAGGTAGTCGGCGGCGCGGCTGTTTTCGCCGAGCATCTCAAGGATGTGGCCGTAGCAGACGTTGGTGCGATACCAGAGGACCTCGTCGTAGAGCACGTTGTAGCTGCGGCCGAAGAGGTCGGTCCAGTCGCCGGCTTCGGGGATTTCCAGCAGGCCGTCGTTGTTGCTATCGTGCGCGCTGAGCCAGTTCATGGCGGCCTGCAGGCGCTCGGCGTGGACGCGCAGAAAGTCGATGTCGTTGGTTTTTGAAACGTAGTTGTAGAAGGCGATGATAACCCACAGGCCGCTGTCGATGGAGCAGATGTTGCCCACGCCGGCGTAGTCGGGGATGCCGTCGTCGATGCGCACGTTGGCGGGGATCTGGCCGTTGGGTGCGGCGGCCTTCATCAGGGTCTCGAGGGTGCGGCGCTGGGCGCGGCGGATGTCGGGTGCGTCGAGCTCGATGGTGTTGATGATGGTGATGGCGCCGTCGCGGGCCCAGACCGAGCGGTAGTTGGCGTCGGTGCCGGTGACGGTGTTGTCGGTCAGCGAGCAGGCTGAGAAGCCGAGCGGGGTGATGTTTTTACGGATGGCGACGAGGGCCTTGTCGTAGGCGGTCAGCAGGTAGGCTTTTTCATCATCGGAGAGTGCGGTGAGCTTGGTGCCGGTGAAAAGTTGGCGGAACTCGGGGTCCAGTTTGTGAACGGGGATGTGAGCTTTGCCTGAGGCAGGGACGTCGCTGATGACGTTATAATGAATCAAGCCGTCGAGCACGCCGTCGGCCATGACCTTGCGGGAGGCGTAGGTAGGGCGATCAACGGTGGCTTCGAAGAGCTCGGGCTGGGCATTTTCCACGATGAGGCCGCGCACGCCGGGCAGGTGGAACATGCCGGAGTCGTTGCCGGTGTCGCCGGCGACCAGCACGGTGTCCATGGGGATGGCGAGACGTGCGCAGAGCCAGGTGAGTGCGCCGCCCTTGTTGGCCTTGGCTGGAAGGATATCGAGGTCGCGACTGCTGGAGTAGACCAGACTGACTTGCAGCCCGGCTTTCTTGAGACTCTGGCGGATATTCGAGAGGACCTCGGGGGTCGCGTTGTCGAGAAACCAGCTGGATTTAAAATCGTTCTGAAACTCGGCGGGTTGGGGTCGTATGCCGGGCACGTTGACGAGCAGACC
The DNA here is from genome assembly GCA_037969015.1 of Opitutaceae bacterium. GTDB lineage: Bacteria > Verrucomicrobiota > Verrucomicrobiia > Opitutales > Opitutaceae > JAUWBF01. The sequence continues at coordinate 59,701 of JBBKWO010000001.1, read as the reverse complement.
CTCGACAACGGCACGATCCCAGCCCTCGCGCAGGTAGCTGGAATAGTCGACCAGCGGCATGGAGCTGTGGGCTTCAAAGATCTGGGTGCCGACGCCGCCGATGTAGTAATCGGGTGCGGGGAGGATGTCTTTGCCAACGAGATTGTCGCGCATGTCTGGCACCAGACGGCCGCTGTTGAATATGAGCAAGGGACGGTTGGCGGAGTCGAGTGACTCCCAAGTGTGCTTGAAGCGATGGGTCGACTCGGGGTTGCCGAGCAGAGTGCCGTCGAGGTCGGTGCTGAAGAGGCGGATGGGAATAGGCGTGGTCACGTTGTAGTGGAAAGGAGATTACGTCCGGAGCCGAGGGTTCCGGGTGCGGACCTACCGTAGTGGCGTGCACACAGGCGGGTCAAGGCATGCGGGGTTTTTGAGGGCGTGTAGCAGGGGGCGGGCCGATTGACAGGCATGTTAGGGTCCGGTGAATGATGCATCCTCTCGATATAGCCGTAATTGTGACCTACTTGGTGGCTTTGGTGATTGCCGGGGTGTGGTTGGCCAAGCGCGCGGGTGAGAGCTCGGAGAACTACTTTTTAGGTGGTCGCAAACTGCCATGGTGGGCGCTGGGGGCCTCGGGAATGTCGAGTAATCTGGATGTGGCCGGCACGATGACGATCGTGACCTTGCTGACGGTTTACGGATTGCAGGGATTTTTTATCGAGATGCGGGGCGGGGTAGTGCTGCCGATCGCGGTGTTTTTGGCGTTCATGGGCAAGTGGCATCAGCGTTCGCAGGTGATGACCACGGCGGAGTGGATGAAGCTGCGTTTTGGCGAGGGCGCGGGGGGGCGCGCGGCGAGAGCGACGGCGGCGCTGACTTACGTGGTGCTGACGGTGGCGATGATTGTATTTTTCCTATCGGCCGGCGGAAAGTTTTTGGCTGAGTTCCTGCCGTTCTCGCCGACGCAGTGCGCGGTCGGCATGGCGTTAGTGGCTTTTGGATACACGTTGGTGGGTGGGCTGTATGGCGTGATCTGGACCGATGTGTTTCAGGCGGTCCTGATCGGTGGGGCGGCTGTGTATGTCGCGGTGGTGGCCGCGGGTCAGGTATCGCCGGAGTTGTTGGCGAACTGGCCGGGCGCGGAGCTGAACTCGTTTATGCCGATGCTGGGTGGGCACGAAGGATTGGCGCCTTATGAACCGTTTTGGTTTTTCCTGATCATCTGGGCCTTCAAGGGTGTGCTCGAAGGACTGGGAGGGAGCGGTGGATCGGCTTACATGGCGCAGCGTTTTTATGCGGCGGGTAGTGAGAAAGACTGCCGGCGGATTGCGATGCTGTGGACGGTTTTGTTCTCCGCGCGTTGGCCGATGGTTTTGGGGTTTGCGATCCTCGCCATCAAACTGGGTCTCGATGTGAGTTCGCTGAAGGAAGCCGAGGCGGTATTGCCCGCGGTGCTTAATTCCTCGTTCTTCCCTGCGGGGCTACGAGGGCTGGTATTGGCGGCGATGCTGGCTGCGGCCATGAGCACGTTCGACAGCACGATCAACGCGGGTGCGTCCTACGTGGTGCGCGACCTGTATGAGGTGTGGCGGCCCAAGGCCACGGACCGGCAGCGGGTGTGGGCGGGCTACATTGCCTCGACGCTGCTGGTGGTCGCGGGTCTGGTGGTTGCGCTTGCCCTGGGCGGCTCGGTGCTGGGGATCTGGGTCGGCATCGTGATGTTGTTGTTCCCGGCGTTCCTGGTGCCGTTTGCGCTGCGTTGGTTTTGGTCACGATTCAATGGAGCCGGGTTTGCCATCGGCACTGGGGGTGGTTTTGCCGCGGCGTTGTTTTTTGCGTTGGTCGATCCCGCCGGTTGGAACGAAGTCACGCGGTTTTTGGGAATCTCGACGGTGTCGTTGACGGCATCGATCATCGGCACACTGGCGACGCGTCCGGTGGCGCTGGAGACGCTGGAAACCTTTTACCGGCAGATTCGTCCGCTGGGTTGGTGGCCGCGGGTCTGGCGACGGGCAGACGTGCCCGAGCACAGGCGTGACGTGCTCACGCTCGTGCTGGCGCTGGTCTGGCAGATCGTGACCTTTCTGATCCCGATGGGCATGGTGCTCGGCCGCTGGGTCGAGGTAACGATCATGGCACCGGTTTGGGTCGTGTTGGCGATCTGGCTGTGGCGCACAGGAGGCAGGGCGGAGCCGAGCGCCTGAATCTCGTTTAGGAGCGCAGTTGCTGGCCGCGGACGAGATCTTGGAACAGGCCCGGCGTGGAGACGAGTGCGTCGTAGCTGCCCGACTGGGCCAATGTTCCGTTCTTGAGCACAAAGATACGGTCGCAGTTTTTTACCGTGGAAAGCCGGTGCGCGATAAAGATGGCGGTGCGGCCGTGCAGGTTGTGCTCTAAGGTTTGCGAGATGAGCTGTTCGCTGAGGGTGTCGAGGGCGCTGGTGGCTTCGTCGAAGATGAAACAAGCGGGCTCCGCCAGCAGTGCGCGCGCGATGGCGAGGCGTTGGCGTTGGCCGCCGGAAAGCATCGATCCGCCTTCGCCGACTCGGGCGTCGAGGCCGCCGGGAAGTGCGGCGATGAATTCCCATGCGTTGGCTTTTTCGCAGGCGGCACGGATGGCCGCGTCGGTCGCATCGTGTCTGGCTACGCGGAGGTTGTCGCGCAGGGTGGTGTTGAAGATAAACGGGTCCTGCGGGACCACGCCAAAGTGGCGGCGTAGGGTTGGACCGGATACGGAGGCAAGGTTGGTGTCGCCGATACGCACCTCGCCCGATTGAGGATCATAGAGGCGGAGCAGCAGCTGGGTGATGGTGGTTTTTCCCGCGCCGGACGGGCCGACAAAGGCAACGCGCTCGCCGGGGCGAATGACGAGACTGAGGTCGCGCAGAACGGGTTCGCCGGCTTCGTAGCCGAAGTTCACGTGATCAAACACGATGTCTCCGTTGGCCGGTAGGGTTGCATCCAAGGACACGGGCTCGGGCGTGGTGCTGGCCGTATCGAGCACGTCGCCGATGCGGTTGAGCGCGGCAGAGGCTCCGCCCCAGAGGGTGAAGGCCGTGAAAATTTGTTGCAGCGGCCCGGTCAGTCCCAGGTAGGAAGCGAGACAGGCCGCGACGATGCCGAGGTCGATGTGGCCATCGAGGTAGCGCCAGGTGCAGGCGGCCATGAGCACGGCGTAGCAGACGTAGGTGAGGCCTTCTTGTTTGATCCACTCCAGGTGGGAGTAGACGTCGCGTTCGTAGCTCTTGCGGCTGATGATGCCGGCCTCGTGTTCGAAGTCGCTCAGCACCTGAGATTCCATGGCGTAGAGTTTAACCGCTTTGTTCCCGCGTAGGAGATCGGCGACCCGGCCGCTGACGTTGCCTTCGAGTTTTTGAAACTCCTTGTGGATGATTTCTACTTTGCGGCGGGAGTGCCTCATCATCTGCACGCTGATCATCGCGGTGACGAGCAGGAGGCTGGCGATGACCCAGTCCCATTGCCAAAACAGCGCCAGCGTCATGAGCACCGACACGATCGCTCCGGGTAGCATCATGGTGCCGTGCTGGAAAAACTGCATGATCGAGTTCAGCGGCGAACCGAACAGATAACTAAAGAGTTCGCCGGACGAATGGGTCCCGTGAAACCGCAGGCAAAGGTGGTTCACATGACTGAAAAATCGTCCGCGTAGACCAAAGACGACCTTTTCCCGGGCACGCGTAAAAATTCTGTATCCGATATGCCACGACATCATGCGCATGAGGCTGGTCAGGATGAGATAGCCGATAGCCAGCCAGATCAACCGGTGCCAACGCTCGGCAGTGTCGATTTCCTGAGCTTCGAGCACGTAGGAAAACAGCCACTTAGGAAAAACGTTTTGGATCGCGGTCGCGCCACCGCTCAGGCCGACCAGAACGGCGGCGACGATGAAGGACCACCGGTGTTGTAGAACCAATGGCCAAACATGGCGACGGAAGGCGGAAGGTTTGGGCGAGGACGCTGGCATGGCTTGCGTGGCTGATGGTCTCGGCTCGGGAGAATTGGAGGGCATTGCAGTTTGGGAAAATGGTGAATGAGGTATCCTTGGCTGGATTACGAGCCATGTCCTCGTTTAGATGTGCAGGTATGGCATGGCGTATTGGCGAGGCATTGATCAAGGGGGAGGTGGACAACCGCGTGTGCGGACGGGTGACCGGGCGACTGTGGTTTGTCGGTCGAGATGATCCGGTCACGCTCGAGCTGACGGGCAATGCCTGGCGTGATGTCGCGGGGCATGTGTTGCGTTTTGCCAACCCGGAGCCGAAGCCGCCGCGATCGGGAGAGTTGGATGGGCTAGCTGGTATGCAACGCGGCGTGGTCGGCGACATCACGGCCTCGCGTAAGGTCAAGGTGCCGGAGTGCTCGATGGACGAGCTCATGGCATATTACGTGGCGAAAAAGCCCTTTCCTTGGCACTGGGGTAATAGTCTTTACCTCGAATGGCACAGCGAGGCCAACGGTCGCGTGGTCATCGAGAGCGCGACCTATCAGCTGGAACTCGACCCCGAGCCGGCTTGGACGATGTCCGAGGCAGAGGAAGAGACGCAACGCGAAGCCAATGGTCGTGCGATGGTAGATTTCATAAACCGGCTGTCTGCTGCCGTGGACGCGGCGGACAAGTATCGGAAGGGTGTTGAGCCGGATGACGACGAAGACAGCGACGCTCCCACTACGGCGGCCGAGGCTGAGGCTGATTCCGATCAGGCGCGCATGGACCTGTTGCTCGACCGAGTTTCTGCCCGCATGGAACGTGAAACGCTGGAGCCCGAGGACTGGGAGCGTGTGTTTAATGAGGAGCGTGCCCGTCTGCGTCGCGAGCGCGGTGAACCGGAGCCCGAACCGCTCACGCCCGAACAGGAAGCCGCACAGGCCGAATGGATTGATGAGATGAATGCTGCGGCCGATGAGGCATCGGAGGAGATGGAGGCGGAAAAGTGGGAAAAGGCGGATAGCTCCGACGCCGAAGCCGAAGCTGAGCGCTGGCACCCGTTGGTCGAGCATGGCAACGCCCTCTCGGATCAGATCCGGCAGGCGTTCAAGACTCACGGCTGGCTGACCGACGATGATCCGCGCGAACACCCACTGCGTGAACTAGCCGATGGCGTGATGATCGCCACCGCCAAGCTCGCCGGCGCGCTCGGCTCGGTCGACGACGAGGAGGACTGGCCACCCGACGCGATTTTCGCGGGCGGTGTGCTGGTGCGGCTCAAAAAAGCGCGCGGCTACCTGCGTGATGCACTCGCCGGTCTCGATGCCGCCGATGAGCAATCACTGGCCGAACCGAAATGGCGCGCCGAAGTCCGCCTGAAAACCGAAGCCATGCTCGTCGATGTCGAGGTGCTGATCAACGACGCGCGCATTGTGCTGGAGGAGGACGCAGATTAGCCGGGGGGCCCGCGCTTACTTGCCATTACGTCTCATATGGTCCGAGGAAGCGTTCACCATTGAAATGGATCATGTGAGTCGGATTGTCTGCCACCCAGACTTCGGTTTCCCATGCGACCACACTTAGGAATTTGGTCAGCGTCTTTCTATCCGGGACCGCGGTTACAAAAACCAGTCCAGCCGTTGAGCCTTTCATCAGGGCCTGCAATTCCAGTTTACGCTTATTATCCACTGGGCCGTGTGAGGTAACTGCCTCGACGAGGACCAGCCAGTTCTTGTCTGGGAGATATACTACGACGTCCGGCATTTTCCCGTGAACATCTAGTTTCATGCCCAGCAGCTTGAACTCAGCGAGTTCGTCGGATGTGAGTTTTCCTCCGGCATCACCTAGATAAAGCACACGGCCTCCGTGGGTAAATCGTGAGCAGAAATCGGATAAGATGGACTGAATCAGCACATTTTGGCCACCAGCGGTCAGGTGACGCGTGCTGCCGTCGGGCAGCGTGACGGCAATTTTAGCCATTTCCCGTTCTTGGTGATGGAGCACCTGTAACTTGGTGAATAATTTCCGAAACGCATCCAATAACTCGGGCCATTCGACGGTTCCGAAATGGTGCATGAGCTGCACGGCTGCAGGGTCCAAAATGTAGGCAAAATATGGTGAATTGACTGGTCGGTCCGGTTTGTCGGGATTGGCAATTGCCAGTCCCATTTCCACAAACTGGTGCATGGTTTGTCTGCGCACCGTTTCCCGCGTGTTGGGTTTGTAGCTCTTACGATAATGGACACGAAACCAGTCCATCATTTCCGTTATCCCGCGCGCCGGATTCGTCGCCTCAGTCCAAGCGGAAGTCGGTTTGATATCGAGTAACGCGAGAAGCGTGAGCGCGGATCGCTCGTTAAGCTGCGCGCGAGGGATGCCGAGATCCTGGAGGACCGAGAGCGCCTCCTTGATCTTCTTTTTTCTCAGACTGGCGGCAGAGTTTGATGACGGCTTGATCGACATTTTCGGTGATAAGGGGAATCCCGGACAGGCTTTGCCCGAGTTGTCTCAATGCTGAGGGGGAGGGATAGCGCAAGGCGCGCAGGTCGGTTGCGTTGACTTGTGTATGACCATTGTAGAGGCGGAAGTAACTATCAACGAGCGTGCTGTTTAAATAGGCCGTCAGCCCCACGGCCAGCTCTTGTTCAAGGGGCCCTCCCGACGCGTGGAAATAGTTTACATGATTCTCGACCGCGTAATGGGTGGCCGGAATGTTTTCCTTGGTGATCAATGCCGCCGAAATGCGCCGCTTCTCTTCTTTGGAGCTAAAGCGTTTCGTCAGCACATAGGTGCCGGCGGGAATCAACTGGGATGCGTAGGCATCGCCGGGATAAAAGTAGTCGGGCTTTTTCGCATGCTTGGGCCACTCGATGGTTCCTCCGCGAAGGTGCTGCGGATAAATGAGTGGCACACAGCCGTCACCGGCCCCGGTTTTAAGTCCATCCTTGGCGCGATAATCCACAACTCGTCCGGTGGAGACTTGGACGCCTATGTCGCTGAGTGTCGCGGGTAATGATCGAACCAAATCGGAAACATCGGCATCGGCGGCAGTCGCCTCCAAATGGAGGACTTGATCTGGGTCATCGGCGCTGATCACCCGTGCCATTGGCACTTCGCGAACGACCTCGGAGGTTTCTCCGGCTTCCGAGCTCACGATCCGAACATGCGATGGAGGCGTGCCCCGTTTTGCGTGGATGATTACGTTCTCTTGCAGGACGTTATCTGAGGCAAAGGCGCTGTTGCGGTGTTTAAAAACATGAACGGTGTGCAACGGCGCGATGGAGAAAAACTGCTGCCGGAAATCGCGAAAATACGGACCGTTCGCAAACGAACGCGGATTGATCGAAACCAACTGGCCGTTGTCCCGAAGTAGTCGCGCCGACAAATAGACAAACGCCGCGTAAAGATTGGTGCATTCGACGCCCACGCGACGCAGTTGCTGTCGGTGAAGGCTGTCTGTCGGGATTTTTTTGTAAGGGGGATTTAGAATCGCGAGATCGAAGCGGATTTGTTCCGTGGCAAACAGGTCGTCGGAAACCTGCCGCGCAGCCCACTCGATAAAGTCCCCCTCGATGACTTTGACATGAAAAACAATGTCACGCGTGACGCACCAATCGTTGATTAGAACCAGACCTGTGCGCAAAAAAGGGAGCACTTCCGGTGCGATTTCACACACAGTCAGATTAATTTCTCTGACGCCGGAATCAGCCAAGTGCATCGCTGCGGCGGCCGACAACATTCCCACGCCGGCACCAGGATCAATCAGTGAAACAACTGGCAGAAGCGGTTTTTCAACCAAGGACGCGAGTGACGACGCGATGGAGGCGGGAGTATAGAACTGCCCAAGCGAGCCTCGCTCGTCCGTGAGCGCACTGTAGGCATTCGCCCGCAGCGCCTCGAATTGTTCCAACAGCGTCATGCTGCTGACCGTATGGGCCGGATTTCTGACGACAAGCCAAGTCTGGGGGCCTGACGCGTAAAGCCCATCGTTTCGAGCCTACGCTAGGATCTGCCGAAGGCTGTCGAGGTCCATGACGCTGGCTAGGCTTTCTTCTTGCACGACGGCGGCGGCGAGGGCGGCTTTTTCGCGCTGCAGGAGGATGATTTTTTCCTCCACCGTGGCTTCGGCGATCAGGCGGTAGGCGATGACGGGCTTGGTTTGGCCGATGCGGTGGATACGATCGATGGCCTGCGCTTCGGCGGCGGGATTCCACCACGGGTCGTAGAGGATCGCGTAACTCGCGGCGGTCAGGTTCAGGCCGAAACCGGCGGCCTTTAATGACAATAGGAACACGGTTTTGGTCGGGTCGGTTTGGAAGGTGTCGACCAGCTCGGCGCGGTTTTCGGTCGCGCCGGTCAGCATGAGGTGACCGATGCCGGCGGCCTTCAGGCGGTCGCGGATGATTTCCAGCATTTGCACGAACTGACTGAAAACGAGAACCTGGTGACCTTCCTCGGCGAGCTCTTCGATGCGCTCCATGAGGGCTTCGAGTTTGGCGCTGGGCAACGTGGCGTGCGCGGGGTCGACCAGCGCGGGATGGCAACAGATTTGGCGCAGGCGTAACAGGCTGGCCAATACGTGGAATCGCACAGAATCGAGCGCACTTTTGGTCTCCACGCCGAGCAGGTGGGCGCGGGCGCGTTTGAGCTCGGCGTTGTAGAGTTTCCGTTGTCCGCCTTCGAGCTCGACGACGATTTCGTCTTCGGTGCGCGGGGGCAGGTCGGGCGCGGCTTGGGCCTTGGTGCGGCGGAGCAGGAAGTGGCGCACGCGGCGATGCAGACGGGCGAGCGCGGCCGGATCGGCTTCGTTATACTGGCGACGAAAACCGGCCTGGTCGCCGAGCAGGCCGGGCTGGGCAAAGGCGAACAGGCTCCATAAGTCGGCGAGCCGGTTTTCGATGGGCGTGCCGGTGAGGACCACGCGGTGTTTGGCGTGTAGTGATCGCGCTGATACGGCGACTTGGCTGCCGGGGTTTTTAATGAACTGGCCCTCGTCGAGGATGACCGCGTCCCAGGGGATGGAGCGAAAGGCCGGGGCGTTGAGGCGCAGCTGGGTGTAGTTGGCGACCAGGAGTTGCGGGCCGTTGGCAACGGCGGCGGCTGCGCCGTTTTTGTCGGTGTTGAAGGCGGCGATGGTGAGGTCGGGCGTGAAGCGAGCGGCCTCGACCAGCCAGCCGTGGGTCACGCTCTTGGGGCAGACCACGAGGGCGCGAAATCCGGGCGTCTTGGCCGCACGTGGTTGGGCGGCGAGATAGAGCAACCAGGCGAGGGTCTGCACGGTTTTGCCGAGTCCCATGTCGTCGGCGAGCACGCCGCCAAAGCCCTGCGCGGAGAGGTGCGCGAGGAATTGGTATCCTTCGATCTGATATGGCCGGAGCGTCGCCTGCAGTCCCTTTGGCAATTCAACCGGTGGCAGGGCGGCAATGCGGGCGGCGCGGTCCTTGAGCGTGTAGGCGAGCAGGGCATCGCGTTCGGCGAGGGCTTCGACTTCGAGCGCGAGTTGCAGCACGTGCAGGCGATGGCGGGCGGGACGGCCGCCGGCGAGCACGTCGTCGACGCCGAGTCCGAGACGGTTGAGGGTATCGGCGGTTTTGGTGTCGATCTCGGCGCTGGTTTCGACGCGGCGCCAGCCGTGGCGGGGGAGGTTGACCCATTTGCCACGGGCTTTGAGCAGGAGGGCAACTTCCTCGGGGCTTAGGTTGGTGTCCTCGACTTTGAGGCCGACGGTGAGGTCAAACCAGTCTTGTTCGGAGCCGGGCGCGGCGACCACGGATAGGTCGATGTGCGCGTGCAGCGGAGCGCCGAGCAGGCTGGCGAGTTCGGGCGAGAGCTCGATGTCGAGGTCGGACGATTGGCCTTCGTGCCAATCTAGAAAATCGTCGGGGAAGGTGCTGGTGACGGGGCGAGTCCAGGCTTCAGCCCAGCCGTCCCACACGAGGCGGAAACCGGTGAAGTTGGCACTGGCGGCGCGGGCCAGAGAGAGGTCGAACTCCAGCACGGGTTCGCCGGCGACGCGGGGCGGGGGTTGGGTGGTTTTCCCCCAGTCCCAGCCTTCAAGATCGGTCCATTGTTGTTCGCAGGACGGGTGGTCGGAGCCGGCGGTGAGTTGAGCGTGAAAATCGCGTTCGGTGCCCTCGAAGGCGGGTGTGAGCCAGCATTTGAGGCGCGGGCGGAGGGTGATGACGTTGACCTCGGCGGCGAGTCCGGCGGGCAGGCGCAGGCCGGCGGCACGCAGGCGGGGGAGCAATCGGGCATCCTTCAGGGCCGCGATGGGGAGGTGGGTCGAGGGCGCGGGCGGCGGACCGCGCCAGACCTTGCGATCGAAAAGGTAGAGCGGGTCGGGGGCCGAAGCGATGAGCACGGCGGAGTCGGCCAGGCGCCCGTCGGGGGCGATCAGGCGGACCGTGAGTTGCTCAGAATCGGTGATGGAGGCGATGGCCTCGGGCACGAGGGAGTCGGGCTCGATGACGAGTGGTTCGCCGTCGGGCATGACCAGCGCAGTGCGGGCGGCCTTGGTGCGGAGCAGGCCGACGATGGCGTCGTCGGGCAGCGGACGACGGGCGGAGAGCCCGGGAAGCGACAGCCGGCATTCGGCGGCGAGGGCGGCGGCAAGCGCGCCTTCTGCAGGCGGGAGGACTTCGATGTCGGCCGGGCGCAGGGTGGAGAGTTCGGTCAGCCAGCGTTGGGTGGGTGCTTTCCAGGGTTTGTCGGATGCGGGGCGGATCTCGATTGTCCATTTCCCGCTGATGTCCAGACGCACGCGCAAGCCGGCAAGAGTGGCGAGCGGGCCGGGTTTATTGGCGAGTTTTTTTTCCTCGGTAGAAGGCAGTGCCCGCAGCCAACTGCTCAGCTCCAGCTCGAGGGCACGCTCGCTGGCGGAGGCAATGACGGGGAGGATGGCGTCGGGGTTTTTGCCGTCGCGGGCGCCTGATTCAACTGAGTCGATCCAGGCGAGACTGGCGGCGTAGGTGTGTTTGCAGTCCTGGCCGACGGGGCAGGAGCAGCGGTTGGTCCACTTGCCGCGGGTGAGGAACAGGGTGAGCGTGTAGCGTTCGGTGCCTTCGACCTCGGCTTTGACCAGGTGGTCGGCTTCGGACCAGACGGCCGCGACGGCGCCCTTTTGGTAATAGTCACGTCCCCGCTGACGCGAGCCGGCCTCGTAGTCGTCGAGGCCGAGATGCAGCGCGGTGAGTGCCTCGGGCGTGCGAACGCTGCGCACGTTGGGTTGGCGGTTGCGTGGAGGCATCGCGGTCGTGGAATCGGCCGCAGTCGGCCGAGGTTACACTGATCAGTAAACCTGCTCGTCCAAGAGTGCGAAGAGTTCGGCTTCGGTAACGCGGCGTTGGGCCATGGAGTCGCGTTCGCGCAGGGTGAAGGTGTCGCCTTCTTTTTCGATGGTGTCGAAGTCGATGGTCACGCAGAAGGGCGTGCCGATCTCGTCCTGACGACGGTAGCGTTTGCCGATGTTGCCGACCTCGTCGTAGAACACGGCGTAGCGCCGCTGGAGTTTTTTGTGCAAGGCCTTGGCTCGTTCGACGAGGGCTTCCTTGTTCTTGAGCAGCGGGAAAATGGCGACCTTGACCGGCGCGATACGCGGGCTGAGGCGGAGCACGGTGCGGATCTCGGTGTTGCCCTTTTCGTCGGTGACGGGCTCTTCGGCGTAGGCAGCGGTGAGCACGGCAAGGAAGATACGGTCGAGGCCGACGGCGGGTTCGATGACGTGCGGGACAAACTTCTTCTTGGTGGCTTCGTCGAAGATCGCCTGCGGCACGCCGCTGGCTTTTTCGTGTTGACCGAGGTCGTAGTTGCCACGGGCCGCGATGCCCCAGAGTTCCTGCACGCCAAAGGGGAACTTGAACATGATGTCCGTGGTGCCCTTGGAGTAGAACGCGAGCTTCTCCTTGAGGTGGTCGAATTCGGAAAGGTGGGAGTCGGGCAGGCCGATGCTACGGAGCCAGTCGGTGCACCAGTTGATCCAGAAGCGGTGCCACTTGGCCCAGTCGTCGTCCTCGTGGATGAAGAATTCCATCTCCATCTGCTCAAACTCGCGGGAGCGGAAGATGAAGTTGCGCGGGGTGATTTCGTTGCGGAACGATTTGCCGGTCTGGGCGATGCCGAAGGGCAGCTTCACGCGGCCGGTATCGACGACGTTCTTGAAGTCAACGAACATGCCCTGGGCGGTCTCGGGCCGCAGGTAGGCGACGGACGAGGCGTCGGTCATGGCGCCGACGTTCGTCTGAAACATCATGTTGAAGGCGCGCGGCGGGGTGAGGTCGGGGTTGCCGGTGGCAGGCGAGGGGATCTGGCTGATCTCCTCGGGGGCGGCCTCGGTCATGTCCTTGATGACGACGGGGGCGAGGGTGCCGGTGATGGCTTTTTTGCGTTTAAAGAGTTCGGCGGCGGCTTGGAGGGCGGCGGTGGTGTCTTCGTTTTCGAGGGCGGAAACGTAACCGTGCACAGTGCCATCAACGGTGACGGGCGAGAAGAAAAGCTGGTCGGCGCGGTAGCGGGTTTTGCTGACTTTGCAGTCAACGAGCGGGTCGCTGAAGCCTTCGACGTGGCCGGAGGCCTGCCAGACCTTGGGGTGCATGATGATGGAGGTCTCGATGCCGACGATGTCGTCGCGGCGGCGGACCATGTCGTTCCACCAGCAGTCGCGGATGTTCTTTTTGAGCTCCACGCCCATGGGGCCGTAGTCGAAGAAACCGTTGAGGCCGCCGTAGATTTCAGACGACGGGAAGACGAAGCCACGACGCTTCGCGAGCGAGACGATGGCTTCCATGAGGTTTTCGGGTTGGGCGGACTGCGTGGACATAAGGGTGCAGGGTTAGGGGAACGGCGGGGTGTGGTCAATCGCGCGGTTGAGGGGTTTGGCTGGCGGTGGTGGGGCGGCGGGCTAGTTGAAGCCTATGCGCGTCGGCATCAGTATGTAGATGCCCTCGGTAATGCGGGGTTAGACGTTAAAACCCAAGGCGGGCCATTTTGATGAACCGTTTCGCTTGGCTTTGGGGTAAGTAGAGTTTTGATTCTGACTGTGGTTCAACTCGCTCCCAATTCGATCAAGTTGCAGCCGGCTTATCCGCTGGCTGAAGCGGCGCGCATTCTCGGCACCAACCCATCTTCGCTCAGGTCGTGGCTGCATGGCCGCGAATTCTCGACCAAGACCGGTCGTAGGAAATCTGCCCCCGCGCTTCCCGCCACTCAACAACCCGGCGCGCCCCTCTCGTTTATCGATCTGGTGGAGGCGCACATGCTGCTCGCTATCCGCAAGGGCTACGGAATTCCGCTCAAGAGGTTACGTGATGCGATGGATTACCTGCGCGAGAAAGGCGGGAATCTGCTATTCTTGGCCCACGAGAATTTTAAACACGACCGCCAGCATCTTTACGTCAAACAGGACGATTATCTGCTTTCGCTTTCGGAGCATGGCCAGCACGTGAATCGGCACGTGATCGCTGACGGTCTGAAGCAGATCGTGCATGGCGAAGATGGTTTTGCGGATCGTTTTTTTCCGCTCATAAAGGGGCATGAGCAAAAGACGATCATGCTCTCGCCGTCGGTGGGTTTTGGACGACCGGTTCTGGCCCGTCGCGGTGTTTCCGTGCAGGCCATCGCGCAGCGTTTTGAGGCCGGCGAACATATGACCGACCTCGCGGCCGACTACGGCGTTACGGCTGAGGAGATCGAGGACGCGATTCGTTGGACGACGCGATATGCCTGCTGAGTCGTCGCGCCCCACGGTGTTTATCGACCGCAATTCTGGCGGTCGGTCGTTCAAGGCGATTATCGAGGCGGCGGGCATTCCGGTGGTGCTCCACGACGAGTGCTTTTCCGATACGACCGAAGACCACGACTGGTTGGCCAAGCTGGGTGCTTCGGGCTGGTTGCTGGTGACCGGAGACGATGACACGACCCGCACGCCGCTTTTTCTGCATCAATTGGTGGCGTCTCGGGCACACGTATTCATGCTGCGCGGCCTCAACGGTGGGAGTCGCGAGGATAAAGCTCGGTGCATCGTGGATGCCTATCCGACGATGTGTGAACTGGCGGCGAGCAATGAGCCGCCGACGTTTTGGCGTGTCGGCAAGAAGGACGGCGTCGCCCGCGTTTTTGATTTCAGGCGGACTCTCGCCAAGATGCAGCGGCGGGAGCGGCGTTAACTCAATCCAATGGAAGTGCGGCTATCGAAACAGTCGCTTCGCCTTCTAGGCGGGATCGCCAGAGGGTGCCGGTGAAGCCCATGCGCTTCGCCATTAGGATGTAGATGCCGGCAGTGATGCGGGAGTAGGCGTTGAAGACCAAATCGGGTGATTTTTCGTCTCCAGGGTGCGGGTCGAAGCCGTGGGCGAGTTTGTTTCGGTAACCCTCCCAAGCATCGAACATGGCTTCGAAATGTTGATCCCAATTAAGACCGGCTTTCGCGAAAGAATTTTGCCAACGCTCACGCTTGGTGCCGCCGCCAGAAAAATTTCGTTTATGTAGTCCCTCCAGAACACTGCATAGCGTCAGCAAACGAACCTCCATCGGAGCGCCGTTACGGCAGGCCTCGCGCATTAACCATAGAGCTTTTTTATAATGTTCGGCATCATCGCCGCCCTTAGCAAAAAATTCTACCGCCTTCGTAAACAAATCCGCCGCGTTTTCGTCCATGATGCTTACGCCTAGGGGTTCTAAGCAGTCCCGTTGGCAAACGGCGGGTGCTTTGATCCATCTGTCAACAAGCCGACTTTCGTGCCATTGGCTGTAGTAGTAGGGCCAAGAGTTGCAGGAATGCAGCAGGCCGATGGATGTCATGAATGCTTCGGAAATCGTTTTAACGGAAGGTTCAGATTCGGTGCCGCGACTGCTCCTACGATAGCTTACCGAAAGATCCCCGGCGTCCGTCTGCTCTAGGCAGAATTCGCCATTCAAAATCTTCCCGGTGTAGCAACTCGTGTTACCGCTGAACCCTTCTCGTTCGTGATAAGGATGCTTTGTTGTCTTAGTAACACCGCTGTTCATGAGTTTGAGTTTCACGCTTGGAATGAGCGCGAAAAAACTCTCCCGCTCGTCTGCTGGCCAGCCGCTGGGTTGATCGGGTTTAACTACGCTAAGTGTTATGTTTTCAGCTCTCTGCTCAGCGGGCGTCATGCCTTCTTGGCCGATTGGCAACAGGGAGATTCGATGAAAACCCAGCTCTCGGTGAGTTACCGAGCCGCCACGGTTAACGAAATTGGAGGAGGTTCGGGTGAAGCGCGGACTTACATCTTCCAACCTGATCGGTAGCCCGTGGGCTGTTACGGCCTCGATTTGAAAACAATCGGGAAGGCGTGACCACTTTGCCGGAAACATTTTTAGCGAAGGCGGAAAGCACGAGCGGCGGCAGCTCGACTGGTGCTGACTCGCGAAGGTGAAGCTGCAGGCGTCGGTCATTAAGCGTCATGAACACTGGCACGCCTATGGCGATTGGCGCTGTATCGGGGAGTAGCAGCTCCGCATGATCGAGGTCGATTCGAGCTTCGCCGCTGCGGAAGGCCTTGATTAGATCGTTTAGTGCGGTGCTCATTCTTTGGCTTTTCGAGCGCGTCTGGGTCTCATGGCGGGCTCGGCGGGGGCGGTGAGTTGTTCGTAGATGGCGAAGCGGATGGCACGGTCTCGAACTTCGTTTCAGCTTACAGACATAACTTAGAGGGGTAGGTTTAGGTGAAACTGTGGTCAACGGAAGGTTTTAGGCAGATCGCCGCCGGTTGCGGCTTGCCGGGGCGAGACGATCTCGTTGCATCGCCGGATGGATGAAGTTTTGCCTGTTTCCGAACCGTTGTTGTCGCCGCTCGAAGCCCGGGTGCTGGGCTGTCTGATCGAGAAGGAGTTCTCCACGCCGGACATCTATCCGTTGACGCTTAATGCGTTGGTCAACGCCTGCAACCAGCGCAGCAACCGCTCACCGGTCATCGAGGTCGGCTCGGAGGCGGTGTCGGCGGCCCTGGAGGCCCTGCGCATGAAGCGCTTTTCGGCGTTGTTTTCGGGGGCCGATGCACGGGTGCCGAAGTTTAAGCAGACCCTGGATAATGTGCTGCCGGTGGAGGACGCGACGCGGGCATTGCTGGGCGAGTTGTTGTTGCGCGGGCCGCAGACCGCGGCGGCGTTGCGCGGTAATGCCGAGCGCCTGCACGCGATGCCGCCGGCAGCCGAGGTGGAGGCGATCTTAACTGAGTTGGCTGCGCGGCCCGGCGAAAACTGGGTGCGCAAACTGCCGCGTCAACCGGGACAAAAGGAAGCGCGTTGGGCGCAGCTGTTGACGGGTGAGCCGGCGATCGAGTCATCCGGCGCGGGGACTTCGGAGCCGTTGACCGTCGCCATGGTATTGCCGGCCCAGGCGGAGCAACGAATCGCGGCGTTGGAGGCCGAGGTCATCCGGCTGGCGACGGAGCTGGCGCGTTTACAGGCGGCTCTGGGTGAAGGTTAAGGCAAGGTCTACTGCGTTCGAGAAGATCGAAGATTTATTCGAGAAGGTTTTGCAGTTGGCCGATGTTATGCTCTTACTTGAGCCATGGCTACCACAGACAATGTGTTGGTCTCGCTCAGCGGGTTGACGCTGCCGTCCGATCTGCCGTGGCGAGTGAACTTTGTTCAGATGGTTGATGGTTATTTGGAGCGGCTCCACGCCGAGCACTCCTTCCGACCACCGCGGTTCTTCGGCTATTATTTCAAGGGTGACGACGCCATTGCTATGACTGGTTGCTGGACGGTGATGCTCGACGCCTGCGAAGAATTGACCGCACTACGCGAATCCGTGGAAGACATGGGCATGGGCCAGTTCAGTATCGCGGGTCCCGAGGACAGTGATCCGGACTTCATGCTGATCCATGATCGCTACGACGGCTCGTGCTGGCTGTGGCGGTTTGGCTACGGTCAGAGCTTTGTTTCGGCCACCGAGGCCATGCAGGGCGGGGTTCTCGAGGAAGACGATTCCGAGGAGCCGGAAGCGAGCTGAGGTCATGATTTTCCGGCCCTGGGGACCAACGCCACGACAGTTCAGGTCGTGGCCGGGTGCCTTCGCCGGTAAAAGTTTGGTGATCGCGGGTTGCGTTCAGTCTCTGTAGGTGTTTTTCGGATGCGATGGCATCGTCGCTTTCATTATTGGTCCTGGCCGCCGGCATGGGCTCCCGCTACGGGGGGCTCAAGCAGCTCGATCCGGTGGGGCCTTCCGGCGAGACGATTTTGGACTATGCGGTATTTGACGCGATCCGGGCGGGTTTTGACCGGGTCGTGTTTGTGATCCGCCGGGATTTTGAAACCGAATTCAAGGCTCAGGTTGGCTCGCGCTATGCAGGCAAAATCGAAGTGGACTATGTCTTTCAGGCACTCGACCGGCTGCCGCCGGGATTTTCGATTCCCGAAGGACGTGAAAAGCCGTGGGGCACGGGCCATGCCGTGTGGTGCGCCCGTGATGCGTTGCCGGGGGCGTTTGCGGTGATCGGTGCGGATGATTTTTTTGGCCGGGATGCATTTGTGCAACTGGCGGAGTTTTTACGGCCACCCGTGGTCAACGACGAAGATGCCCCGGCCTTTGCCATGGTGGGTTATCGACTGGGCAACACGCTGTCGGAAAATGGTTCGGTTTCCCGGGGCGTCTGTTCGGTCGATGGGCAAGGGTTGCTCATGGAAGTGACCGAGCACACCGGAATATTGCGCGAGGAAGTCGGTGAAGGCCGCAAATATTCCGGCGAGGAAGTGGTTTCGATGAACTGCTGGGCGTTCACGCCGGCTTTGTTCACGGCGCTGGATGAACAGTTCACTGCGTTTTTGGAGGCACATGGGGGTGAGTTGAAATCGGAATTTTATCTGCCGGCGGCGGTCTCGGAGCAGGTGGCTATGGGGCTGGTCACGGTGGAGGTGCGCCGCACGTCGGCCAGTTGGTTTGGAGTGACCTATCGCGAGGACCGGCCGCGCGTGCAGACGGAGCTGGCCGCGTTGGTCGCCGCCGGTGAATATCCGGAGAAACTGTTTTAATAACAGAGCCCTTCCATGCCTCCTCTCATGCAACCCTTGCGCCGCACGGCACTGCTCGTGGCTGGATTTTATCTGGCGGTGGCGACGGTGTGGGTTTTGGCCTCGAATGCGGCGGTGACGGGAATGACGGACAGTGTGCCGGCGGCGCGTCTCTCGTTGCACAATTACAAGGAGGCGTTCTTTGTGGTGCTGACCGCCATTGGATTATATTTTGCCTTGGCTTGGTTGCTTGAGCGGCAGCAGCGCCTCGAGAATGAGAAGCGGAAAGTGGAGGAACTCCTACAGGTCGCCCAACGACTGGAGTCGCTCGGCAGTCTCTCCGCAGTGGTGGTGCATGATTTTAACAATGTGCTGGCGATCATCAAAGGTGTGACGGCGCTGGCCGAGGTGCAGAAGCTGCATCCCGAAAAAGTGGCGGCGCGATTGGGTGAGATCGAGGCTGCCACGGTGAAGGCGGCCAGTATCGTGCAGGAGTTGGCGATGTTCATGCAGGATGCTTCGCCGGAGCGTGTCGCGGTGGATCTCGGGGCAGTGGTAAGGGCTTTCGAGCCGATGGCCCGCCGCGTGTTGGGCAGAGGCACTCACTGGCAGGTGGACGCGGAAACGGGTTTGCCCGAGGTCGTGGTTTCCCGCTCTCAGGTCGACCAAGTGCTTTTGAATTTGGTGGTCAACGCGCGAGATGCGCTGGGCGATCGCAAGGGACGGCGCGTGCGGGTGACGGTCGAAGGCCGCCGCCTACAGCGTTATGAATCGATGTTCCAGCGTGAGCCGATGTCGGGTCAGTTTGTTTTATTATCGGTGCGCGACAACGGCTGCGGCATTGCCGAGGAGGATCTGGTGCGGATCTTCGACGCATTTTTCACGACCAAGCCGAAAGGTCAGGGCACGGGTCTGGGCTTGGCTTCCGCGTTCCGCGTGATGCAGCAACACGGTGGCTGGATCGAGGTGGAATCCCGTCGTGCGCGGGGCACGACCTTCACGCTGTTTTTCCCCGCCTCTTGAAAACTCAAAGTGGGTTGCCGGTAATCCTTGGGGTCGTTGCTTGAATCAGGCCAGCGCTTCGCGCACGAGCGCTGCGATTGGCGCAGGTAGGTCAAGGGCAAGAGCGGCCTGCTGGGCTCCGTGGCTGAGTTTGCGCCAGGTCTTCTTGAGGATATCGACGAACTTTTCGCGTGGATAGTCGGCGTGTTGGGCGGCGAAACCGGCGATTTCGTTTTCGAGAAACACGAGGACGGCGGCGTCTTCCAAGGCTTGGGTGCCGGCGTTGGTTTTGAGTCCGGTTTTGGAAACCCAGGTGCGAACCTCGTCAGCTTCTTCGGCGGATACGCCGGCTTGCTGGAGTAGTTCCTTGGCTCGGTCGGCCTGCTGCACATAGAGGGAGCGGCGCCAGTTGAGGTAGCCGACCTTGCCGTCGGGAAAGGTGGAGCGCGGGGTTAGCCAGCGTTCGAGGTGCTGGCAGCGGGCAGCCAGGAGCAGTGCGGGTGAGGCGTCGGGCACGAGCTTGGCAACCCAGGCGGCCACGCGTTCGCCGTAGACGAGTTCGGCGGGGCGGCCGTCAGCGGCGAGGGTGGGGTCGGCGGAGTGCGCGGTGTCGATGAGTGCGCGGGCTTGGTCGTAGGCGGACATGGCGGAATTAGTTGGCGGGATTGGCGAGAATACGCTGACGGACAGATTCGGCCCAGTCGGAGAGCAACTCGATCTGGTCATCACTCAGTTGCGCATCACTATGGATGAGGGTATAGGACTCGAGCGGCATCTCATGGTCTTCAACGACCTCTTTGATTTCCTCCAGTTTGCTCAGCGCGCGCTTACGTGAATAATTTCCGAATTCGGAAAAGTTAAGGTGACGTTTGCCGTCCTCGACATGTGAGGCGAGGAACCAGCCCGCGGGTTGAATCTCCGCATACCACGGGTAGCGGGTGTTGTTCGAGTGACAGTCGTAGCAGGCGACGGTGAGTAACTGTTTGACCTCGGGTGAGGTTGGGTGATTCAGCGTGATGTCGCCGGCCGCTGGAGTGGCAGAGTGGTTCTTCTTTGGCCGGATGAATTGTCCGACGAGGAGGACGGCAACGAGGCCAAGCAGGACTGTTTTAATGATGCGTTTCAACGTGTGCCATGACACGCCTGTCCAGGTGAGGTGTCAAAAATGGAAAGTGCGCGGATTTTTCGAGGACTAGACTGCCTGAAGTCCGGCCTTGCGCAGTGGCGGGGGCAGGCCATGCAGTGGTGGTTATGAAAGTCACCTTTACCGCCAAGGAATACGCCAAGCTGCTCGAGCTTGTCTGGCTGGGTATGCAGGCGGCCATGGGGCGACAGGGGCCGGACAAAACCTCGGCTAAACGCTACGCCGATCTTGAGCAAAAGCTCTATGACATGGCCACCGCTCAAGGTTGCGCCGACATGGTGACGGTCGGGGCGGACGGGCGTCTGATGATGTCTGAAAAAGTCGAAAACGATGAGCGGCTGCGCAAGGCCTTGGGTGATTATGACAACGACACCTTTTGGCATGAATTGGTGAATCGCATGGCTGATCGCGATCTCGCTGCGGAGCAGGCTCGGCACCATGCCGGGGGTGGCGGCGGTCCGCCGATCAACGCGGATATGCGGCTCAAACAAATCGAAGAGGCCTACTGGGACGAGTTCGAGAAGAACGATCTGGCCAATCTGATTTTCCTTAAGGGTGGCCGGGGCTGAGCCGGTCGTCCCTTAGAAAGTGGCGTCGGCTTCCTGAATCACTCCGGTCACCTTCACTTCAATGGTGCCAACCTCGGTGATGCCGAGGTTCTGTTTGTAGATGTCGGCGACTTCCTGAGTGAGGTAACCTTGGATGGCATCAAGCTTGGCGTTGGGCCGGACCTTGAGGCGGATGATGGTGTTGAACTTACCTTTGCGGCGATAAACCTCGGCCCGGGCGGAGGCGATGCCGTTGAGTTGTTGGCAGCAGGCCTCGATCAGGCGATGCAGGGCGTGGCGGGAAATCTCCAGCTTGCCGCTCTCATTGGTGGTCAGAGTCAGGGTGCGAGGCTCGCGAAAAAAGAGCAGCAGCACCAGCACGGCTATGCCGCCCCAGACGATGAGCGCCTGGATGGGGGAGGCGAAGATGAAGTCGTTGATGGCTTGCAGCACGGGAAAGAGTGGGGCGGTCGGTTAATCCGTGGCGGTCGGGTCGGACCAGGAGTCCTCGGATTTGTCACCGAGTTGGGAGCCCTCGGGCAGGCGCACGCCTTCGATGATCACATCGACCTTGGCGACGTTCTTGCCGGTCATGGCCATGACTTGTTTGCGCACGGAAACCTGCACGTCGTAAGCGGTGCGGCCGATCTCGGAGCCGTAGGCAACGATGAGGCGGACCTCGATTGAGTAGGCGTCGTCATTGTCTTCGGAAACGCGCACGCCGCGGTGATCGGACTCACGTTTGGCGAAGATTTCGCTGATGCCGTCGACGATACCACCGCCGACGCCGGCCACGCCGTCAACCTGAAGGGAGGCGAGACGCACGATGCTGGCCACGACGTTGTGGTTGATCTTGATGTCGCCGAAGTCGGGTTGCTCGTCGAAGGGGGGCTGGGTGGTAAATTCAGTCGGTTGCATGATTTGCGCGTGTGGTGGTGACTAAAGGTCCGCAGGCGGGGGCTGGCAAGTCTCGCGGGTCGCTCTGGGCACAAAAAACCCCGCTCGGTGAGGAGCGGGGTGGGGGGGGTCAGGTGAATAGATCGGTCGGCGTGCGAGCGAAGAACTCTTCCATGTAGGCGGTGGTGGCCTTGCCTTCCATGAAGGTGGGGTCGCTCATGATGGCCTTTTGCAGCGGAATCGTGGTCTTCACGCCGTGGATCAGGTATTCGCTGAGGGCGCGGTAAGAACGTTCCAAGGCGATCTTACGGGTGGATCCGTAGCAGATCAGCTTGCCGATCATGGAGTCGTAGTGCGGCGGGATGGTGTAGCCGCTGTAAGCGTGCGAATCGACGCGCACACCGTGGCCGCCGGGGGCATAATAGAGACCGATGGTGCCGGGCGAAGGGGTGAAGTTGCGCGCGGGATCCTCGGCATTGATGCGGCACTCGATGGCGTGCTTGGTGAAGGTGATGTCGCTCTGGTCGAACTCGAGGTGTTCGCCGTTGGCGATCTTGATCTGTTGTTTGATCAGGTCGATGCCGGTGACTTCCTCGGTCACGGGATGTTCCACCTGGATGCGGGTGTTCATCTCGATGAAGTAGAAGTTACCCTTGGCGTCCACGAGGTATTCGATGGTGCCGGCGCCCTCGTAGTTACAGGCCTCGGCGGCTTTCACGGAGAACTTGCCCATGCGTTTGCGCAAGTCGGGCGTGAGGAAGGGCGACGGGGATTCCTCGATGAGCTTTTGGTGGCGACGTTGCACGGAGCAGTCGCGCTCGCCGAGGTGGACGACCTTGCCGTGAGAGTCGGCGAGGATCTGGAATTCGATGTGGCGGGGCTTTTCGATGTATTTCTCGATGTAAACCGCGCCGTTGCCGAAGGCCTTCTCGGCCTCGTTGCTGGCGACATGGAATTCCTTGGCGAAGGAGATATCGTTGTGCGCGATGCGCATGCCGCGACCACCGCCACCGGCGACGGCTTTGATGATGACGGGGTAGCCGATCTTGCGAGCGATTTTAACTGCTTCGGATTCGCTGGCAACGATGCCATCGGAGCCGGGCACGGTGGGAACGCCGACCTTTTTGACGGTATCCTTGGCGACGGCCTTGTCGCCCATCATGCGGATAGTCGCGGCGCTGGGCCCGATAAACTTGATGTTACAGGATTCGCACTGCTCGGCGAATTTGGCGTTCTCGGAGAGAAAGCCGTAGCCGGGGTGAATGGCATCGACGTCGGCCAGTTCGGCGGCGGCGATGATGCGGTCGGCGCGCAGGTAGCTCTCGGAGCTCTTGGCTGGGCCGATGCAGATGGCCTCATCCGCGAGTTGCACGTGCAGGGACTGGGCGTCGGCCTCCGAGTAGACGGCAAGCGACTTGACGCCGAGTTCGCGGCAAGCGCGGACGATGCGGAGGGCGATTTCACCGCGGTTGGCGATGAGGATCTTTTGAATCATAAAAACGAAGAAACCACTTGGTCACCCGCAGCGGCCCATCCGGCGGATGGAAACGTCGGTGGGGGGAGTGCGGGTGGTCAGTGGTTTAAGGGCTGGATGAGGGGTGGGTCAGGCGGTTTTGATCTTAAAGAGACGCTGGCCGTATTCGACCGGAGCACCGTTTTCGACGAGAGTCTCGACGATGGTGCCTTTGATCTCGGCTTGGATCTCGTTCATGATCTTCATGGCCTCGATGATGCAGACGACGCTGCTCTCGGTGACCTTGGCGCCGGGTTCGACGTAGGTTTTGCTCTCCGGGGAGGCGGACTTGTAGAAAGTGCCGACCATAGGAGATTTGATGTAGGATACACCGGCCTCGTCGCCGGCAGGGCCGGCGGGTGCTGCCGGAGCCGCCTGCGGTGCAGGAGCCTGCGCAGCGGGAGCGGCGGGCGCAAAGGGAGGATAGGAGCCGGAGCTGGTCGTAACGACCGGCAGGCCGTTACCGGCCCGGCGGATCTTCAGTTTGAAGCCTTCTTCCTCGACCGCAAAATCGGTCAATTCGGAGCGCTTCATGAGATCTATGATCTGTTTAATTTGTTTTAAGTCCAAGGTGGTGGTCTTGGTTGAGTTGAGCGGCATCCCGAAGGAGCCGCAGGGAACAGCCGGATCAAAGATTGCCGCGTGGGTATGGCAACTCCCGATTTTTGACCCGAATGTGACATGAATTACCGCCAAATTGGCTTATTTTAAGGTTTTTCAGGGGGAGAGTCTGGTCGTGACCTAGGTATGTCTGGGCAATTGAATGACTAGGAAAGTAATAAAAAAATGCACTTAACTGAACGAAAACGGCCGTTTTTTTGGGGTTTTTGCCCGAAAACGGCCTATTTCGTGGTTTTTTAACCGGAGGCGGAAATTTGCCCCCGATCAAGGGCGATCAAGCCAGTAAGGTATAGCCGAACTGATGGCGCCGGCCTTTGATTTTGTAGCATTCCAGGGTGTCCGGTCCGCAGCTGTTGGTGCCGAGTCCGCGGTGGGCAAGGTCTAGGTAGAGTATCGTTTCCTTGCGGGGGCTGAGGTCTGTGGTGTGTTTGGCGGCGTAAAGGTCCTCGGCGGTGTAGTGGCTGACGTTAAACTCCAAGGTGGGCGCGCTTTCGATGCGGATGGCGGGGAGTTTGCCCTTGGTCGGGGCGAGTTCGAGCCAGCGCACGTCAGTGTGGTGACCGTGTTCCTGGGGCATCACGTAGTCGACGTATTCACCGGTCACGGTGGTTTCGTAGACGCCAAGCAGGGTGGACGCCTTACGGTCGGTGTAGTTTTCCCACGGCCCGCGGCCAAAGTAGGCCAGACGCTCGTAGCCGGCGACGAGGTCGAGGCGTATACCGATGCGGGGCAGGTCGACCATGTCGTCGGCTCCGATGCGGATATCGTTGTCGACGACCAGGCGACCATCGGGATGCAGGGTATGGCGCTGGGTGTGGACGGCATCGGTCCATTGTTCTCGGCCGCTGGCGGCGTGGGCGAGGGTGACCGTTACGGAGTTGTCGGTATTGCTCTTCCAGCTGAATTTGGTGGGACGGTGCGAGATCGGCTTGTCGATCAGGCCGATTTTTCGCCAACGGCCGAGTATTTTTGTTTCCTGACCGCTCCAGAGTTTCAGGCCGTCGTTGTCGGTGGCGGCGCGGTTGAGTTCGAGCAGGGGCCCGCGGGAGAGGACTTCGTTTTTACCGGAGCGCAGCGAGGTCAGGGTGCTGGTGGCGCGGTCGTAGGTGGCGGTGATGTCGCCGGCTGTCAGCACGACGCCGCCGGGAGTCTCGCGGATGGTGACCGCGGGTCCGGTAGTCCTTTTTGTAGTTTGGACTTTTGGCTTTTGAGTTTTGCTGAGCGTGAGCTGAGCCCACGCGACATCATGGCCCTTGTCGGCGTAGTTGCTGTCCTTTTTGGTGACGAACCAGATGTTCAGGTGGAGTTCGCCGTCCTTCGGGCGTTGTCCGACGGGGATGTTCAGCTCCTTGGATTCGCCGGGGGCGAGGTTGAGGGCAGGCAATTTGCCTTGGCGGACCAGTTCGCCGTCGTGCAGCAGTTCCCAGTGGCCGGCGAGGTGTCCGAGTTTCACGAAGTCGTGGTCATTGCGGATGCGCACGCGGGCTTTTGGGGCGTCAATCAGCTCGATGGCGACGGGCTGGGCTAGGTATTTGAACTCCCACATGGCGGGGTGGGGCTGGCGGTCGGCGGAGACCAGGCCGTCGCAGACAAAATTGGCGTCATTGGGTGTGTCCCCGAAGTCGCCGCCGTAGGCGAAGAACTCGCGTCCGTCGGCGGTTTTTTGACGGATGCCGTGGTCTAGCCATTCCCAGATGAATCCGCCTTGGATGCCGGCCTTGGTCTTGAACAGGTGGAAGTAGTCGGCAAGGCCGCCGTTGGAGTTGCCCATGGCGTGCGAGTATTCGCAGAGGATCACGGGGCGGGCCAGCGGGTGAAGCGGCGCGACGATGGGCGAGCGGGGTGTGACGAGCTCACTCTTATTAATGTAGGGGGCGACCAGGGCCTCGAGCTCCGCGCCATGAGGATTGGCAGGTTTGCCGGGCTTGTAGGTCTTGGAGACGAAATCGCTCCAGTCGGAAAGTTCCTGCAGGCTGGAATACATCGGGCAAATGACGTCGGTGCCGGAGCTGTTTTGCGCCCAGCTGGAGCCCGACTGTCCCTTGGAAATGGCGCCCTCGTAGTGGATCGGACGGGATGGGTCGTATTCACGGATCCAGCCGGCGGCGGCGGCTTGGTTGGGGCCGTAGCCGGCCTCGTTGCCCAGCGACCAAAAAATGATGGCCGGATGATTTTTATCGCGGACGACCATGCGCATGGCGCGATCAAGCCAGGCGGTGGCAAAGCGGGGGTCTTTGCAGAGGAAGTTGTGAAAGTCATGTGACTCGATGTTGGCCTCGTCGATGACGTAGAGGCCGTATTGATCGCACAGGTCGAGCCACTGGGGATCGTTGGGGTAGTGAGAGGTGCGGACGGCGTTGAAGTTGAACTGCTTCATCAGGGTCACGTCCTTGACGAGCGTTTCGTAGGGAACGGCCTTGCCGAAGTCGGGGTGGTGGTCGTGGCGGTTGACGCCCTTGATCAGGATGCGTTTGCCGTTGATGAGCAGATCGCGGTCGCGGATTTCGACGCGGCGGAATCCGATGCGGGTGGCGGTGTGAGTGGTGCCGTCCGGGGTGATGAGCGTGATCAGCAGAGTGTAGAGGGCGGGGGTCTCGTGCGACCACAACTGGGGCCGATTGACTGTGGCGGAGAGATCGATGCGCAGGTGGCTGGGGGTGTTGCACCAGCGCTTCTCCGGGACCTCGTGGGTGCCGGTCAGTGGCTTTTTGAAGACCTCCCGGCCCTTGGGGTCGAGCAGGCGAACCTCGGCCTGAATACCTTGGGGCACGGGGCCGGCGCCGGTGATTCCGAGGTGGACGGAGACATCGAGTTTGGCGGACTGGAAGTCCACGGCGAGCGTGGGCTTGGCGTGGACGTCGCGCAGGTAGGTTTTGGGTGTGGTGTAGAGGAACACCTCGCGATGCAGGCCGGTGAGCCACCACTGGTCCTGATCTTCGACGAAGGTGGCATCGGACCACTTGATCACGAGAGCGATGAGTTCGTTTTCCTGACCAGGGCGAATGGCGGCGGTGATATCGAATTCAGCAGGCAGGCAGGAGTCCTTGGACAGGCCGATGGCGACGCCGTTGAGATAGACTGCGAGCACGCTGTTGGCGCCGCCGAAGTGAATGACCACGCGTTGGCCGTCCCATGCGGAAGGCATGGTGAAGGTGCGGCGATAGACACCGGTGGGATTGTCCGAGGGGACAAAAGGCGCTTCATGCGGCCAAGGCATCTGCACGTTGGTGTAGTGGGGTTTGCCATAACCCTGGGTCTGCAGATTGCCGGGGACCTGAATGGAACCCCATTCGGCGGAATCGGTGAAGGCGGAGCCCTCGGTGAAGCGCAGGGCGTCCTCGGGGGTGGCTTCGCAGCGGAACTGCCACTCGCCGTTCAGTGGCAGCACCCAAGGCGACTTGTCGGGATTGCGGGTCAGCGCCTGCTTCGCGGTGGCGAAGTGGGTGAAGGTGGCGCGGGGCGGCAGTTTGTTGAGCGAGGTGAGCTCGGGATTTTCCCAAGCAGTGACGAGACCGGTTTTGAGCATGGCTGGGTAAAATTTAAAACGTCCATCAAGGCACCCATTCACGACGGGTGGCGACGGGAAAAATTTGTATATAACGATGATTTAATGCGCGTGATGGCCAAACTACATGTTTTTTATACAAACATGAAGGTTGCCGTTTCCATTTTAAGAATAGGCAACTGTTTGCAGATTTGATGGTTGGTCGCTCATCGTAACCGGAGTCAGTCTGGCCGGCTAAATGATGCATTCCTTCGAACGAACGGTATTGGACTTTGGTGCCCGCGGCGACGGCCTGAGCGATGACGGAGAGGCCTTTCAGCGCGCGCTGGCTGTCGGTCCTGGCACCGTGGTGGTGCCCGCAGGGAACTATCTTATTGGCCGTGTGCTGCGCATAGGATCGAGCATTTGGCTGAAGGTTTCGCCCGACGCCCGCCTCCGCTTGGCCGACGGAGTGGCCACGACACCGGACGATTACTTTCTAACCAACGCCAACCCCGCTGGTGGCGATACGGACATTACGATCGAAGGTGGGTTTTGGGACGGTAACAACACCGGTAATTCCCGCCCGTCGGGGCTCTTCGATTATGGGTGCTCCGGGGCCATGATGCATTTTCGCAATGTTCACGGGCTGCGGTTGATCGGCCTGCATCTGCATGACGCCGAGGCTTACCATGTTCGTCTGACCGAAGTGCGTGGGTTTGTGGTGGAGGGGATTCGTTTCAGCGCCAGTCGGATTCGAAACAACAACGATGGCATTCATTTGGGCGGCCACTGTGAGGATGGTGTTATTCGTGACATCAAGGGTCTCCATCCGGGAGTAACCGGTGACGACATGATAGCGCTCAACGCCGATGATGCGCTGAACCGCACCGAGGTGAAGGGCATGACCGGCGGACCGATCCGCAACATTGTGATCGAGGATATCGAGGCGCAGGGCTGCCATAGTTTTGTCCGCTTGCTCAGTGTGTTTTCGACGATCGAAAACATTTCCATCCGCGGTGTGCGCGGCACCTGTGAAATCGCGGCGATTAATTGTGATGCCGCCCGCGGATGCCGGGTTCCGGTCTTCGACGAGAAGAACCCCCCGTTTCCCGATGGGGTGGGGTTATTGCGCAACATCACCGCGACTGACTTCCTGGTTGGGAAATCGCATGCCAACGACATCGCATTGCTGCGACTGGAGACGCGCATGGAAAACTTCAAGATAAGCGATTTTCGACGTGATCTGGCGGCCGATAAATCACCGCTCACCCCGACCCTGCGATTAAGGTATGCCGCGGTTCATCGCCTTTCGGTAAATCAGTCGCCCGGGCCGGTTGATAAACTCAAATTCGGTGAAACCCTCACTCTGAATGACAGTGAATTTGACGAAATAAGCTTCAATTAGCCGCCGGGATGGGGGCGGTGGGAGCCCCATATTGCGAGATTGAATTTTGATCTTCGCCCCTCAGCATGCACAGCCTTTGAATCCATCTGGCCTTGAGTTTTTTGCCGCCGTTTCGGTCTCGGACGACTCCACGTTCTGGGTGCTTTCTGCTGCCGTGGTCATGGGGGCCAGCGCCGGTTTTTTCATCGTCTGGATGTTGACCCGGCACACTCGTCGGGTGGCCGCCGAGCAAGTGGCCCAGCTCAAGGATGTGGCCCATCGCGAGAGTCTGGTCGAGGCGCAGGCGTTGAAGCAAAAAATCGAAGAAGAGATTTCAAAGCGTCGTTCCGAAGTGAATCGCGAGATCGACCGGCGTGAAATCGAGGTCGAAATGAAGATCCGGGAAATCCGTTCCCACGAAGAATCTCTGGCGTTGCTGGACCATCAGTTGGAGCAAAAGGGAGAGCGTCTCGCACGAGAGAATTCTGCGATTGCCCAAGCTCGTGATGCCATTCGCACCTTGTCCAAATCCCTGCGCAAACGTCTAGAGGGCGTTTCGGAAATGGATGCCGAGGAGATCAAGCGAGCCCTGCGTGAAGAGGTTGAGCTGGAGTGCCAGGATGAATTGCGCGCCCTGCGCCGTCAGATTCTCGACCGGTCCGAGCAGGACCTGAACAACGAGGCCAAGCGCATTCTGATCGCCTCCATGCAGCGCATGTCTTCGCGGCCTAACAACGATATCACCGCGACCATCGTGCAGCTGCCCACCGAAGAGATGAAGGGCCGCATCATCGGCCGCGAAGGTCGTAACATCAAATCCTTCGAGGCCACCACGGGCGTCACCCTGTTGATCGACGAGTCTCCGCAGATGGTGTTGATTTCATCCTTTGATCCGGTGCGCCGCGAAATCGCGCGCATCGCGCTGGAGGGGTTGGTGAAGGATGGCCGCATCCATCCGGCCAGCATCGAAGAGTTTGTCAGCCAGGCCACCAAGGATGTTGACCTCAACGTGCAGCAGTCCGGCGAAGACGCCGTGCAGAAACTCGGCATCAATGGTCTGCATCCCGAGATCATCAAGCTGCTTGGTAAGCTGAAATATCGTTTCTCCTACACCCAGAACGTGCTCGATCACTCGGTGGAGGTCGGATTCCTCGCGTCGATGTTGGCGAGTGAGCTCGGGCTCAATCCCGGCATCGCCAAACGTGCCGGCCTTCTGCATGACATCGGCAAGGCGGTCGAGGGCGACTACGAGGGCAGCCACGCCACGATCGGCGCGGATTTCGTCAAACGCCATGGCGAGACCGCCATCGTAACCAACGCCGTCGCCGCCCACCACGAGGAGGTCAAACCCGAGACCGTCTATGCCGGTCTGGTTATTCTCGCCGATACCATTTCCGCGGTTCGCCCCGGTGCGCGGGCCGAGGCTATGACCGGTTATATTCAACGTCTCCAGCGTCTTGAGGACTTGGCCTCTTCCGTCGAGGGCGTGCAGCAAGCCTACGCTATCCAGGCCGGTCGCGAGGTGCGTGTGGTGGTCAACCCATCGCATGTGACCGATGAGCAGGCCCGCCACATCGCCCAGACTATCCGGCAGCGCGTCGAGGAAGAGCTCCAGTATCCGAGCACCATTCGCGTGACCGTGATCCGTGAGAGCCGCTATACCGAGACGGCGACCTGAGTTTATCCGCTCACGAAACACACGAAAAGGCACGAAATGGACCAGCGCGAGAGGCCGGTTGGAGTCGGTGGCGTGGTCCGTTGAATGAGTGGTAAGGTTTTTTGGTTTTCCTTTTCGTGGGTTTAGTGTGTTTCGTGGGCACAAATGGCCGACCCGAAGATCATCGAAACGTTTCCCAATCCCGCCGCGCATCGCGATTACGAGATCGCACACACGCACCATGAGTTCACTTCAATGTGTCCGATCACCGGGCATCCGGATTTTGCCGCCATCACCGTGCGTTACGTGGCCGACCGGACCTGCGTCGAGCTCAAGTCGCTGAAGCTCTATTTCCACGCCTTCCGCAACGAGGGTATTTTCTTTGAGGCGGTGACCAACAAGATCTGCGACGATCTCGGCTCCGTGCTCAAGCCGCGCAAGCTCACGATCATCGCTGACTGGAAGGGGCGCGGCGGTATCTCCTCGGTGGTTACTGCCGACTGGAATCCCAAAGCTTGAGTCACTTACCCAGTGGGCCCGGCAACCCGTCCGGCCACTTTTCACTGGTCGCCAGACCGGGAGGATTGGCCTGCTCGATCAGCAGCTGATCGCCGACGTAGACACGCAGCCAGATGCCGTAGAGGGTGTCGCGGGTGGTGCTATCGCCACCGCTGTCTTTCCACACAATACCGCCCTGCAATTGGGTTTTACGGGTGTCGATGGTATTGGTGCGCACGTCGGTCTGGCTGAATACGGCGATGGGCTCCACGTTGGTCCGGTAACGCTTTTGCCTGAACTTCTGGTCCGAGGACTTGGGGTTGCCGGCCTGATCTTGTCGGGCGAAGAGCACATAGTCCAGGCGCACGCCGGAAAGCTCGTGGTCGGTGCGGTTTTTGAGGCTTACGGTGTAGCCCCATTTTTCCGTGGTGATGACCAGGCCGTCCTTTACGATTTTTCCGCCCACCAAAGTGATGGTTTCCTTGGAAACGAGGGTATCGAATTTACCGCGGCTGAGTTGCAGCTCGAGCGCACCGGCGGGAATGGCCGGCGGGTTGGCCTTGGCGTAGGCGCGGAGGTCCTTTTGGTCTTTTTCACTGAGCTGCGCTAGCGGCAGGGTAAAGGTCTGGCCGTCTTCCCGCTTGATGGTGACTTCGTTGTCGGTCGCACTCACGATCTGGGCACGGATGGCCCGTCCCTGCGAGTCGGTGAGCGTGCGCCATTCGGCTTCGGCGGCGAAGAGAGGCAATGCGGACAGGGCGAACCAGCACGCCAGCCGGCGCAATTGGGGGAAATCGAGACGACAGGGTAATGGCATGGTGTGGTTTGGATTAGGATGTTTCAGGCGTGGCCCCAAGTTTCTTTTTCGGTTCTGGAGTAGTTTGAGACGGATAGAGCGGGCGGAAGCTTGCGGCGGTGTGGGATTTCGAATGGCATGGAGATCTTCGATTCCCCCCATTTGCTTATGAAGACGATCCGCTGGCTGGCCCCGTTACTTTTAATTTCGGCTTGGGTATGTCCCGGGCTTTTGGCTGCCGGAGCCGATGCCCCGCCGGAGTTGCGCGGCATGTTGGTCGCCGGCGAAAGTCGGGAGTTCTCCCTCAGCACGGCCGGCGGTGCCGAGTCGGGTTGGGTCAAGGTCGGTGGGGACTTCAACGGCTGGACGCTGGTCGATTACCGTGCCGACGACGAGGCGGTCGTGGTGCGCAAGGGAGAAACCGAGGTGGTGCTCAAGCTGGCCGGCGCAACCATCAAGCCGCTTGCGGTCAAGGCCACGGTGGCCGAGGCCGACGAATTACTGCGGCAGATGCACTTTGAAGAGATGTTGTCGAAGTCGCTTGAGCAGCAACGCAAAGCGATGGAGCCGATGTTGCGTCAGATGATGGGCAAACAGCCTGGGGTGGACAAAGACGCGATGGTCGCCTTGCAGATGCGTATTGCCGACGAGATGTGGAAGGGTTTGGAGCCTGAAAAGCTCCGCGGAGAGGTAGCGGGCATCTACGCCGATGTGTTCACCCGCGACGAGATTCTCGGACTGGGTGATTTCTATGCGACCACCGCCGGCAAGGCCATGATCGAGAAACAGCCCGAGGTGCAGCAGCGCATGATGGCGGTGATGATGCCCCGCATGATGAGTGCGATGCCCCGCGTGCAACAAATCGCCAAGGAGTTCGCAGCCGAGCAGGCGGCCAAGGCAAAGGCCAATGCGGAGGCGGCGACTCCGGCGGCTACACCCTGACGGGGACAGAAGAGGGCAAGCAAGCGGTCTGCAAAATCAGCCGGCTTGGAGCGTTCCTGTCGCAGCCCCTTATTCGTTGAACTCGTCGCGAGGGGGCGGCGGAGCCTTTTTTTCGTTTTCGATTGAAGCGGCCAGCGTCGGATCAAAGACGGCTTCGCGCTCCTGCATGCGTTGTGCGCGCATGAGCAGTTCTTCTTCTCGTTGCTCGAGCTCGGTTTCTTTTTCCTGCTGGGACTGCACTTTGGCAAACAGGGCGGTCTCGCTGGCCTCGATGAATTCCTCGCGCTCCTTGAGGGAGATTTTGGCTTCGCGGAAAGAGGCTTCCTGACGTTCGAGTTCGCGTTTGAGGGATTCCAGCGCGGCCATCTCCGCGGCGGTGCCATTGACGTTGGGCATGGGGGCGGCGGTCTGCCGGGTGCGTGCGCTGAGCACTTGTTCACGGGCGACCAACAGCGCTTCAGTTTCGGCGAGTTCGCGTTCCTTGTCGGCGAGTTTCACGCGGAGTTCGTCGAGGTCGCGTTCTGCTTCGGAAAGCTTGGTCTCCAGCTGACGGAGGGTGCGTTCAAAGTCGCGGACCTGCTCGTGGCTGAGATTGGGGTCACCCCAGGGCGTGCGGGTGGCCCGGATGATGTTGCCGATGTGCTTGCGGGTTTCCGCCGAGGCATTGGCCAGCGCGTAGGGTGTGACCGCGGCTGAACGGGTGCGATTCGCCGCTGCGGATGGCAAAAAGAGATTGGGTTTGCCGGGGAAGCGAATGCCGGGCGGGGTGCCGGGAGCGGAGGGGGTGTCTGCCATCGTATTTAGCGACCAAAGAGTTTGCCGAACCAGCTGGACGATTTGGGGGCTGGGGTGGCGGCCGGTGGGGCCAAGTATTTGGAAATGAGCGCGGCGACCACGGGTTCAAGCCCGGAATCATCCAAGACGGCGACGATACGTCCCGCGGGGGTGCCGGAACCGAGCTGTTCGCGGATCTTTGCGGACTCCTCGGTGAAGAAGGCTGAGCATTGGTTGATGCGGGCGGCCAGTAAAACCGGGGAAGAGTCGGGGGCGGCGACAATGGCGCTCCGTTCTTGGGGCGAAAGCGAGCGTGCGGAGTGGGCGATGGCTTCGATCAAGTGCAGGCCGGACGCGCCCACCCGATAGGGCAGGTGCCGCGCGAGCACGGTTTCATCGAAGTGGGAAAGGGCGTTGAGCAGTGCGCGAAAGTCGCCCCCGACGATGACGTTTTGCGACATTTCCTGAGTGAAGAGGGCGAACTCCCCGAGGGTTGTGATTTTCTCCAACTTACAAAACTCCTGGATGTCGACCGAGAGTTCGCACAGGGCGATGGGGAAGGATTCGGGGATACCGGCCCGGGCTAGGTTACGCCGCACGGGATTTTCGCGTTCGGAGGCGGCCGCGTTCTGGTTGACCATCTCGCCGAAGGGTTCGTCGAAGGAAAGGGTCTCGCTGAGGATGCCCATGAGCTTGTCTAAACTGGTCGGTCCGAGGCCTTTCAGGGCAAGCATCTCCAGCGCTTCGTCGTAGGGCAGGTCGATGTAGGCCGCGGGGGTTTCGGTGGCGCCTTTGATCGGCCAGTCCGGACCTTCGAGGTTTTGGGCGAGACTGGAAAGCGGCAGATCAACCATCAACGAGGATGCGAACGCTGCGCGGACGTGGTCCCATTCTTTAGGTGTGGCTTTGGCGGACATGGTTCTGTTCGAGGATTGGGTTTTGTCGTGAGGGCTCAGGAGGGTTCGTGCCGGATGATTTCACTGGCGAGCTGGCGGTAATCCGAAACGACGTTGCTTTGACCGGATTCTTCGGTGTCGGCTCCGATGAGCAGCACGGGCAGGCCGAGGGTCACCGCCCTGCGCACGACCATCGCATCACGCACGATACTGTCGAAAATCCGTGCGCTCTTGCCGGCGCGCTTGGCGGTTTTGAATTGGTTGAGCCGAAGCTGCATGCGCATCTTGGGAACCTCGATGTCCACGCCGGTTTTGATGGCGTTGAAAATGATCCCTTCCACCTGGGCCGGTCGCCCCATGGCTCCGTCGCGGAAGCTAGCGGAGAGCTGGTGGAATTTCTGAAGCTTTTCGACCAGCAGAGTGAATCCGATGAGGCTGAGCGCATCGGGATTGGAGGGCACATAGATCTCGTTGGCGGAGAAAATGCCGCATTGGGAGGCGCGCAAAATATTCGGAGGGCAATCGAAGAGGATGAAGTCGTAATCGGCCTCAATCTTGGCGAGCTGTTCGTGGAAAACCAGGTAGGCGGGTTTGCGCGGATCGCCGATGTATTCGTTTTCCAAATCCACTAAATTGAAGGAGGTGGGGATAATATCGAGGCCCGGCAGGAGCGGTTCGCCGCCTTTGTCCTGAACCACGTCGTCGACGACCAGATCGGAAAGCTGGGCGACGCCCGGATCGAAGATGGAGTAGACCGAGCCTGTTCCGGTTCCGTTGATCAAGTTCCAGCGTTCAAGTCGGAGCAGCCAGATGGAAGCGTTGGACTGGGTATCGAGATCGCACAGCAGAACCCGCTTGCCGAGTTTGGCGAGGCAGGCGGCGGTATTAACGATGAGTGATGTCTTACCGACACCTCCCTTGTAATTGATGAATGCGATTTTACGGGCCATCAGGTTGTGGATATGAGCGAAAGCTGTGCCTAATTGGTTTATTGCGTCCGGTTCGGTGAATCGGGCGAGAGTTTAATGCGCTTGGGGTAGAGATTTGACGGTTTTTTTCACATTGTTCGGGTGTTGGCCTGATTGCAACTGAGTGATGTATACGGATAGGGTTGAAAAAACCGCTTGATTCGCACCGCCGCATCCGGCTTGCTGACCAACTTGTCAGTCATTCGGGCTGTAGCGTAGCCTGGTAGCGCGCTTGCATGGGGTGCAAGAGGTCGTGAGTTCGAATCTCACCAGCCCGACCATTTTCCCCACTTCTTAAGCCACCCCAACCGGTGGCTTTTTTGGTGCCAATTCATCATGACTCCGGAGCCTGCCAGACCTATCACCCACAACGCCTTTCGGTGGCTGTGGGTCTGCGCGTTGGTCACGACGATTTTTATCGCTTCGGGGCAAAGCCAAGTGGCCGCTCCCGGGATCATCGACTTCGACAAGTTTGCGCATTTTTCGGTCTTCGGTCTGCTCGCCACTCTGGTGGCCCGGGCGAACCCGAATTCTCGGCGCCGCTGGTGGGCAATGCTTATCGTTTCGCTTTATGGCGCTTGTGACGAGCTCCGGCAAAGCTTCACGCCGGGACGCTCGGTCGAGGTTGCCGACTGGCTGGCCGACACCTGCGGTGCAATCACCGCCGTCATCGTATACCAATGCTGGCCGGCCTACCGGAGTTTGTTGGAGCGCCGTCTTTTCGTTCGCCGTCGGCCGCAACCCGCCTTCGAATCCCAGCCCGTGACCTCTGAAAGTAGACCTTCCTGATGACCTCCGACGAAGCCCGACTGCGCATCAAGGCTCTGCGCGACGAAATCAATCGTCACGACGAGCAATACTATCGCGACGCCTCCCCTGAGATCGCCGATTTCGACTACGATCAACTCAAGCGCGAGCTCGCCGACCTTGAGGATGCCCACCCGGAGCTGGCCGACGCCGATTCGCCCACCGCCCATGTTGGTGACGATCGCATCGAAGGTTTCCAAACCGTGCATCACATCGAGCGGATGATGAGTCTGGACAACACCTACTCGGAGGCCGAGCTGCGCGAATTCCACGATCGGCTGGTCCGCCTGCTTGGCCGTGATGAACTCGACTACATTGTCGAGCCCAAGATCGACGGACTCGCCGTCAGCTTGACCTTCGAAAAAGGCAAACTCACCCGTGCCGTCACCCGC
Source organism: Opitutaceae bacterium (assembly GCA_037969015.1). Lineage (GTDB taxonomy): Bacteria > Verrucomicrobiota > Verrucomicrobiia > Opitutales > Opitutaceae > JAUWBF01. The sequence goes on along the minus strand of JBBKWO010000001.1, from coordinate 23,480 downwards.
GGCAATGGCGTCGAGGGCGACGATGTTACCACCAATATCCTGACCATTGCCGGTCTGCCGCGCTCACTGGCCGAGGGGCCGGACATCCCGCAGCCCGAAGTTATTGAGATCCGCGGCGAGGTCTTCATGACGCTCGCCGAGTTTCAACGCATTAATCGCGAACGCGAAGAGGCCGGGGACCCGCTCTACGCCAACCCGCGTAATCTCGCGGCTGGCACCCTCAAGTTGCTCGACCCCTCCGAGGTCGCTCGTCGCAAACTCGATATCGTGCTCTACGGCCGCGGCCATTGTGAGCCGGCCTCGGTTTTGCTCCCGACCCATGGCGGGCTGCATCAGCTCATCCGCGCTTGGGGTCTGCCTACCGTTGAAAAATACTGGCACGCCCATGGCATCGACGAGGTGCTCGCCGCCATTCATGAACTCGACTCCCGCCGCGATGCCTTTGCCTACGCGACCGATGGTGCGGTGGTTAAACTCGACTCACTCGGTCTCCAACGCGAAGCCGGCGCCACCGCCAAGGCACCGCGCTGGGCCATGGCCTACAAATTTGCCGCCGAACGCGCCGAGACCGAGTTGCTCGCCATCAGCATCCAAGTCGGTCGCACCGGTGTGCTGACTCCGGTTGCCGAACTGGCGCCGGTGCAACTGGCCGGCACCACCGTATCCCGTGCCACCTTGCACAATGGCGACGAAATCGCCCGCAAGGACATCCGCGTCGGTGACTTTGTCCGCGTTGAAAAAGCCGGCGAAATCATCCCCGCCGTCATCGACGTCAATCTCGACAAGCGCCAACTGCACTGTGTGCCCTACGTGTTCCCCGACAAGTGCCCGTTCTGCGGCACCGAGGTTGAGCACTACGAAGACGAGGTCGCCGTCCGCTGTCCCAACCCCGAGTGTGGCGCGCAGGTGCGTCGCCGGGTGCAACACTTCGCATCCAAGGCCTGCGTAGACATCGAAGGTCTTGGCGAAGCGATGGTGGCCACTCTGGTTGATCACGGTTGGGTCAAAGCGATCCCCGACCTCTACCGCTTGCGCCGCGACAATCTCGTGACGCTTGGCAAGAGCGTTGAGAAATCGACCGACAAACTGCTCGGCGCCCTCGAACGCAGTAAAACGGTCGATCTTTGGCGCTTTATCCACGGTCTCGGCATTCCGCATGTCGGCGCCGCCGCTTCCAAAGACCTCGCCCGTCGTTTCCGCAGTCTCGAGACACTCTCCGCCGCCACCTACGAGGACTTTATCGGCGAGAAAAAAACCAGTCTCATCAACGGTATTGGCGAGACGATGGCGTTGGCCATACTTGGCCACTTCAACGAGCCGCGCAACCGCACGGTCGTTGGGGAGTTGTCCGAGCTCGGTGTCGCGCCGACTCCGCCCGCGCAGGCTGCCGTCAGCGGCACTGCTCTGGCCGGCAAAACCTTTGTGCTTACTGGCACGCTACCGGTCCTGACCCGCGAGCAAGCCGCCGAATTGATTGAGTCGGCCGGTGGCAAGGTCAGCTCCAGCGTGTCCAAGAAAACCCACTATGTCGTCGCCGGCGAAGAGGCCGGGTCAAAACTCACCAAGGCGCAGTCGCTCGGTGTGCCCGTGATCGACGAGGCCGGCCTGCGCGAGTTGCTTGAAGGATAAGGAGCGTGGGCATTCCTGCCACGCTCCTTTTAGGTAAACACCAGCTCCAGCGCGTCCGCGTTGTTGACCCAATCCAACACCGGCCAGCCTGATTGCGGCGCGGCCATTCCGAGCACGGGGCGCGCTGCTGGAGTCAGGGTTGCAGGCCTTAGTTCGGTCACGCCGTCGGTCAACGCGATGAAGCCAATCCGCACCTGGCCGAGCCCGCGCACGGCTATACGAAGCGGCGCGGACGGATCGTCTACGGGACAGGAGAATTCGCGCTGCAGGCGCGCCTTTGGTCGGGCTCCGCTTGCGCGGAATTCGATGGTGAACCGACCGTGGAGTTCGCGCCAGTTGCCGTCCGCGTCGCGCTGCTCGACGATGATTTTTTGCAGGGCCGGCGCAAAATTATGCACGGTGAACTGCAACTGCCACGCGCCGCCCATCGGGTTGGCAGTTTTGATTTTTTCCGGGCTGCGCAGGGCGGCACTCAACCACGATTTCCAGGCTTTCAGGCGCTTGGCGTCGTCATCCAGGATGGCGGCATTCTGACTTTTTCCGAATAGGCGCGGGTCGCGCGATGCGCTCCACATGGCGCGTGCGGCGACGCGACCCGAGCGTAGGTGTTCAACGAATACGTCACATGCGGCGATGGCCGCTTCGATTTGAGATTTGAGATTTGGTCTTTGGGATTTCGCGACGGCGCGCCGCAGGCGGCCGAGCGTCAATCCCGCCGAGCGCACAAAGGCATCGCGAAGCGCGAGGTAGCGTTGAAAGCGGATGGTGGCGACTTGCGGCGGCGAGTCCGGCACTGGCGGTTTACAATCCAAGCGTTCGAGTCGCCTCGCCTCGCGGGCAAAGGGTGTCGGGCTCTCGCGACGTGACGCGACGGTGTCCCAGCGGGTGTTGATTTCCCAACGGTGGTAGCCAGCGAAAGCGAGCGGGTCGCCGGCGAGCAGTTGCGCGGCGGCTTTGCGGGCTTGGGCCGCGCTTTGTCCATGCAGGCTTCGCAGGCCGCGGGCGAGCAGGCCGGCGGGATCTTCGGGCGGATCGTTGTCGAGCCAAAGGCTGGCGGCGGCGGCATCGACCAGCGTGGTGGTTTCGAGGGCGAGCCGGTAGGCTTCCCATGAGGTGACGAGCAGGCCCTCGGCGTGGGTTGCCTTGGCGCGATGCCACCAGCTGACGATGTTGGCGAGGCGTTCGCCGTAGACGGGCGCGGGTTCGAAGCGGAAGGCACCATTCATCGGACAGGCCCAGTAACCGATGCCTTGCGCGGCGAGCGCGGGCGCGAGGTCGTAGGTTGTAAAGTTGCGCAACTCCATCCGTGGCTGGCGGCCGAAGGGATAATAATACCAGTCGAAGGCGGCGATGCCACGCGGGAGGAGTGGAATGGCCTCGGGTAGCAGCGCGAGCATGTCGGCCCAGATGCCGAGGCGCAGGCCGCGTGCGGTGGAAAGTTGGTGGAGTTTGCCAACGTAGCGGGCGAAGTGCGCGGCCAGTCCGATCTTGGCGATCTCGGCTTTGGAGAGCGGGTGTTTGCCGAGGTGAAAGGATTCGTCGAGGCCGACATGGACCATGCCGGCGGTGCAGAGTGGGGCGACGTCATTGAGCAGCTTTTCGGCTACGCCGAGCGTGCGCGGGTGCAGCGGGCAGATCTGGCCGACGGGCAGTGCTTCGCCGGTGGTCGGGTCGCGGAGCTCGTTGAGGTCGCGGTAGTCGGGGTGCTTGATCAGGTATTGGGTGTGGCCGAGCAGATTTACGATCGGCACGGTCTTGATGCCGTGCTTGGCCGCGGTGGTGACGAGGGTTTCGAGCTCGCTCCAAGTGTAGGCATCCGCACGGGCGATGCCGGGTAGGGAAGGGTAGTCGACGGCGTCCTCCAAGTGCAGGTAAAGCTGCTGGTAACCCCATTCGGCGTAGCGGGGGAGGAGGGCGAGGAGGACTGGCAGGCGTTCAACCTGGCGGGCGAGGTCCCATTGAAAGGCGCGAAGCATGGTTTTTAACCGCGAATGGACGCGAATGGACGCGAATGAAGGCTAGTCACCTTGGAAGGAGGGGCAGGAAGTCGGCGGTTGGGCAAAGAAAAACCCGACGCGTTGCGGGCGTCGGGTTTTTACAGAGGAGAGCGGAAACGTCTTGGGCCTGCGAAGCGGTCTCTTGCGACGTCACTACAAACGGACCACGAATGTGATCGTGTCTGGGTTTGTCGTGCGGTCGCGAGCCCGGCAGCGCCGGGATTAGACCGTTCCGGCAAATTCAACCGCGTTTGGCGGCGATGAGCTTCTCGAGTTTGACGATGTCGGCGCTGAACTGACGGATGCCTTCGGCGGTCTTTTCGGTGGCCATGGCGTCCTCGTTCATGGCGAAGCGGAAGGATTTTTCGTTGTAGGTGACCTTCTTGAGGTCGGAAGCGGAGGCTTTGGAGGCGTCGAGCTTCATGGCGACGGGGGCGTCGGATTTTTTGAGTTCGGCAAGCAGAGCCGGCCCGATGGTGAGCAGGTCGCAACCGGCGAGTTCGACGATCTCGCTGGTATTGCGGAAGGAGGCGCCCATGACCTCGGTCTTGTAGCCGAACTTCTTGTAGTAGGTGTAGATCTCGGTGACGGAGACGACGCCGGGATCGTTGGCACCGTTGTAGTCGGCGGTGGGGTTCTTGGCCTTATGCCAGTCGAGGATACGACCGACAAAGGGCGAGATGAGTTGCACGCCGGCCTCGGCGCAGGCGACGGCCTGGGCAAAGGAGAAGAGCAGGGTCAGGTTGCAGCGAATGCCTTCCTTGGCGAGGATCTCGGCGGCCTTGATGCCTTCCCAGGTGGAGGCGATCTTGATGAGCACGCGCTCCTTGGCGATGCCGGCGGCGGCGTAGAGGGCGATGATTTCGTGGGCCTTGGCAACGGTGGCCTCGGTGTCAAAGGAGAGGCGGGCGTCGACCTCGGAGGAGACGCGTCCGGGGACGATCTTGAGGATCTCGAGGCCAAAAACCACCAGCAGGCGGTCGATGACTTTGTCGAGCGAGTCGGAGGCGGGCGACTGGGCGATGGCCTGATCAACGAGTGCGGCGTATTCGGGCATGCCGGCGGCCTTGAGAATGAGGGAAGGATTAGTGGTCGCGTCCTGGGGGGCGAATTCCTTCATGCTGGCGAAGTCGCCGGTATCGGCGACGACCTTGGTGAACTGTTTGAGTTGGTCGAGTTGGGTAGGCATGATGTTTAAATTGATTTCCAGAAGTCGTAGCTTGGCAACCTTGGACGGGTTTTGTCACCGCTTTGTGTCGTCGGGGCCGTGCAAATAATTTCTCAGCCACATGAGCGCGGTTTCTGTATCGTGAAAGGTGCCGTCGAGCTGGGCTTCAAAGGCCGCCTCAATAATAGCTCCGAAGTCCGGGCCGGGTTTGAGGCCGGTTTCGATCAGATGTCGTCCTTGGAGGATGGGTTTGGGGGCGCCGTCCTGAAGCGCGAGTTCGTTGGCGCGTTCCCGTAGTTGGGTGATCAACGCTTCCGATTCGGAGGAGTCCAACGGAGGCCGTCCCCGGGCGTCGGCAATCATGACCATGCACAGGTCTTCGATCGTGGCGGGGGCGAGTTTTCGGGCGAGACGGCGGATATGTTGATCACTGAACGTGCCGTCATGACCGTGGTGATGGGCCAGGTGGTGGGCGACCAGCGGGGTGATAAACGGGGCATGGTCGTGTGGAGCGCCGATGCGCTGGAGGAACGCCTCGGTGGGGGCGACGCCGGCGGCTTCGTGTCCGTTGCTGGTCCAGCGGATTTTTCCGCGACGCTCGGTTTGCTCGGTGGTGGTGGGTTTGCCGAGGTCGTGGGCGAGCACGGCGAGCATCAGCAGGCGGCGACGCAAGGGCGGGGCGGCTTTCCACTCGGGTAGGGCGGCCAAGGCGTCACAGCACAGGGCGGTATGGACAAACGCGTCCCCCTCGGGATGCCACTCCGGTTCCTGAGGGCAGCCATCCAGCGCAGCGACCTCTGGAAAGTGGGTCAGCCAACCGGTCTCTCCTAATATATGTAATCCGCGTGAGGGCCGAACGGACTTTTCCGCCCATTTGGCCCACTCGCCCCAGATTCGTTCCACGGGGAGCTCGCGGCCGGATGCTTGGATCTGGCGGCAGAGGTCTACGGTTTCGGGGGCCAGTTCCAGATCAAAGCGGGCGGCGAGTTGGAACGCCCGCAGCACTCTGAGCGGGTCTTCAATAAAAGCCGGACTGGTGTGCCGCAGAATGCCGGCCTTGAGGTCGCGGACTCCATTGTGGGGGTCGATCAGCTTCTGGGCAAAGGGATCATATCCGATGGAGTTGAGGGTAAAATCGCGCCTTGCCGCGGCTTCCGCGTCGCTGAGGGTGGGGTCAGGCTCCACCGCAAAGCCCCGGTGGCCGGCGCCGGTCTTGGATTCGCGACGGGGCAGGCTGAAATCGTAGCAGCGTCCCCTTATATAGAGCTTGATGACGCCGAAGCTGCGTCCGACGACGTCGGTGGAGCCAAACGGTTGCAGCACGCGATGCAGGGTGGCGAAATCGGTGCCACTGACCTCGATGTCAAAATCGTCGGAACGTTGCCCCAGCAGCCAGTCGCGCACGCAGCCACCTACCAGCTTGGGCCGGCCGATCGTGCAGATGGCTTCCAATACTGGGATGAGTTCGGCGGGAGGGGTCATGCTTGGGGCGGAGATTTACGAAAGGCGGCCACGGCAACCCAAGTCCAGCCTGCCAAAAATAGCACACCACCCAGCGGGGTAATCGGGCCCAGCAGCCGGGGGCCGCCCAGCGCGAGGCCGTAAAGGGACCCTGAAAACAGCACAATTCCCCCCAGCCAACACCAGCCGGCGCGGGCCAGATTTTTGGCAAAAGGGGCGGGGCAGGATAGGGCGGCCAAGCTGGCGGCAAAAGCGGCGACGGCATGGAGTAGGTGATAAAGCACTGCTGTGTTCCAGGTCGTTACGGTGCTCAGCTCGCTGAGATGCACTTTGAGTGCATGAGCGCCAAATGCGCCTAGAAGGACCCCGAATCCGCCGAATAAGGCGGAAAATGCGGTTAAATGGGACGGGTTTTGCTTAGGTGACATTCTGGAAAATTAAAGGAAAGTGACGAATCTAGCATGAATGCTGCATCCGGTTGCGATGAATTGCTGCTTGCCATTTGGGTTCCGCTCATTCTTTTGGCCATGCTCGCTGTAAAGCAGCAAACCAACAAACCACAAACAAACTACATCATGAAAAAGACTGCTATCGTTCTCGCCGCCCTCGTTGCCGGCTCCGTTGCCCAAGCTCAGGACTCCGGTTCTGCTCTGTCCGTGTCCCTCGACACCACCTACGTGACCGACTACGTGTTCCGTGGCATTCACAACGCTGGTGCCTCCATCCAGCCCTCCATCGAAGCCTCCTATGGCGACTTCTACGCTGGTATCTGGTATTCTGACGACATCTCCGGCACCGCTGCCGTTGGTTCTGAGACCGACTTCTATGCCGGCTACGGCTTCGCCCTCACCGACACCCTCTCCCTGGACGTTGGCCTGACCCGTTACGTCTACAATGGTGGCGGCGCTGCTGACACCACCGAGGCTTATGTTGGCCTCTCTGCTGACGTCCTCCTCAGCCCTTCGGTTTACTACTACCACGATTTCGACCTCGAGATCTCCTCCTACATCGGCTCCATCGGCTACAGCGTTCCTGTTGAAGCTGCCGGCATCTCCCTGGACTTCGCAGCTACCTATGGCTTCATCCAGATCCCCGGTAACGACTACTCCTACGGTTCCGTTGGCGTTTCTGTTCCTTACGCCCTGAGCGACACCGCCACCCTGACCGCTGGCGTTGAATACATCCTCAGCGACTCCAACACCCTCAAGGGTGACAACGACATCGTTGTTGGCTCCGTCGGTATCTCCATCGGCTTCTAAGCTGATTTAGACATTCGATAGAAAAACATTACGACCCGCCTTCACCACTGGTGAAGGCGGGTTTTTTGTCTCCATTCAAAAACAGCTGTTGACACTGCTTCCGCAGAATCTAGCTCTTGCCTCTTTTCTCATGAAAACGTTCCTCGCCAAAAAAGAGACTGTGCAACCCAAGTGGCATCTTATCGATGCCGAGGGCATGGTCCTTGGTCGCCTTGCAGTCAAGGTCGCCAACCTCATTCGCGGTCGTCATAAAGCTTCCTACACGCCCAGCGTCGATACCGGTGACTTCGTTGTCATCATCAACGCTGAAAAAGTCGTGCTCACCGGCAAGAAGGAAGAGCAGAACAGCTATATGTTCTTCTCTGGCTTCGTCGGTGGTGAAAGCTACCGCTCGCTCGGTCAGATGCGTGAAAAGCATCCCGAATTCATCATCGAGCACGCCGTCAAAGGCATGCTTCCCAAGAACCGTATCGCCCGCACGATGCTGACCAAGCTCCGCGTGTTCGCCGGTCCGACCCACACCCACGAGGCCCAAAGCCCGGTTCCGTATTCCCTCTGATTATTACCATGAGCGTCGAACAAGCTATTTTCACCGCCACCGGTCGTCGCAAGACCTCCACCGCGCGCGTTCGCATCGTTGAAGGTTCCGGCAAGTTCACGGCCAATGGTCGCGAGTTTGAGGACTACTTCTCCCACGAGAACTTTGCCAAGCTGGCTTTCAAGCCCCTCCTCACCGTTGAGCTCGCCGATAAATTCGACGTGGTCGCCAACGTTTCCGGCGGCGGCGTCGCCGGTCAAGCCGGTGCGGTTGCCCACGGTATCGCCCGCGCATTGCTCAAGTTCAATGCCGAGCTCCGCACTTCCTTGAAGGTTGCCGGTCACCTGACCCGCGATCCTCGTATGAAGGAACGTAAGAAGCCTGGTCAGCCCGGCGCCCGCGCCCGCTTCCAGTTCTCCAAGCGTTAATCGTTGCTCGTCCTCCCGGACGATTTCGATCCTCTCGTTTTTCAAAACCGCCCGCTTTGCCGGGCGGTTTTTTTGTGCCTGCAGCCGTAAGGGCGGGGGCGAGGCCAGCCGTAGGAAGGTGGGGCGACTTGTCCCCAAGGCGCCCGGTTTGACTTGGACTCATGCGCAACGACCGCGTTGGGGGTGGGGCAACGCGGTCCACCCTAAGTTAAGCGGCTACTAAATGCTCTAAACCCAGGGTAGGGACGGAGCGCTGTGTAGCCGTCCGGTTCGACGGCAAGCAAGCAGTGCGCGGTTGTCGCACGCGGCGGGCCCACCCTACCCAAAGTCTAGTGTTGGTATCATGTCCACGCTCTGCGGTGCCCGATGCGCCTCGTGTGGAGTTACCGGCTAGACGTATCCTGCATGACGGCTTACTCATGATCCTTTCATGGTCACCATACTCAGCACCCTGCTTCCGGTGTTCCTGCTGATCGCACTTGGCGCGATTTTGCAGCGCGTGCGTTTTTTTGGCGACGGGGTGGTGGCCGGCCTGAATCGACTGACTTACTGGGTCGGTTTGCCTGCGCTGGTTTTTGTCAGCTTGGCGACGGCTGAGTTGGGGACCGGGCGACCCGCCGTGCTGCTGTTGGCGATGGTATTGACGACATTGGCAGCGATGTTGACGGCTTGGCTTCTGGCTTTGCGCATTGGCGTCGTCCCGTCGGATCGGGGCACTTTTGTGCAGGCCGGGTTTCGGGGAAATCTGGCCTTTGTTGGGTTGCCTGTGGTCATGGTTCTGCCGGGGGTTCCTCACGCAGCGGCTATTCTGGTGATCGCGCCCATGATTTTGGCCTACAACGTGTTTGCCGTCATGGTGTTGTCTGCGAGTCAGCATAGTGCAGGCAAAGGGGTGTTTCGCACGATATCTCGCGAGGTTGTGCGCAATCCCATGATCTGGGCGAGTGTGGCCGGCGGCATTTGGTATGTGAATGCGTTGCCGGTCTGGTCGCCGCTATTGACCGGATTGACCCAGTTGGCGCGGATGGCGGTGCCGTTGGCGCTGCTGTGTATTGGCACGGCATTGGTCTCGACTCCATTGCGGGGCGGCGGGCTGCAGGTGACGGCTGTGGCGCTGGTCAAGGCGGTCGTCTCGCCCTTGCTGGCCTGGGCCATCGGAGCCAGTCTCGGTCTGCCTTCAGACGAATTACGACTGTTGTTGGTGCTGGCGGCCTGTCCGACGGCCGCGGTCTCCTATACGATGGTGAGGGAACTGGGTGGGGACGAAGTGCTGGCGGCACGGGCCATCGTGGCCAGCACGCTGGCGTCGGCGGGCACTTTGGCGGTGATCGTGGCCTTGGCTTGAGTGATCACGGGCCGGGACCGGGCTATTTGATACCGAAAATCTCGTCGAAATCGAGTGGCGGCAAACCGCTGTTCGCCCCGCCGGTGGCGCCGCTGGTGGTGCCGGGTTGCCCGGCTTGGACGAGCTTGGCGGCATTCAGCTCTGCCCTGGAGTAGCTTTGACCTTCACGAAATTGGGGGAAGGCCAGTTGGGTCACTTCCAAAGCTGGGTAGGTTTTGGCGCTTTGTGCCCCTCGAAAGATCACCTCAAAAACCGCAGGAACCCGCGTGGAGGCGCTTGGGTCGGAGGCGGAAGGTTGTGGGTTTAGCCGGCCGGGAGTATGGCTTTTGCTGACGACAATGTAGCTGGTGTCCTCTTTGGGGGCCTCCACCGGCTTCTCGACAGGTGGCGGCTCGGGTTCCGGTGCGGCGACAATAGTCGGAGCGGGTGGCGGTGTCGCCTTGAGCTCCTCGACCAACGTCTTTTGGGCCATCAGCTCGGCGGTGACGCGGGCCAGGGCTTCATTATTGTCACTGAGTTGTTGTCGCAGGCTTTCGTTGGCCTGCTGCAGCACCCGGATCTGGCGGGCCTCGGGGGTGTCTCCACAGGCCGACAACAGCAGGCAACCGGCCAGTGCGACCAACACGGGCAGGAGGAAGAAATACTTGGGACGCGAAACGGAGTGGGGGGCCATGCTGCTCGCAATCTGGTTCGAGCGGTTGTTACGGCCAAGCTGTTAATCGGTGACGGGAAAACTTGAGCCTGTTCCCCTGAACCGCCTTGGTTGTCCTCCATGTCCGCTGCGAGCGTTGAAACGATTGATGTTATCCTGCCCCTCGAAACCTCCGAGGATGCCGCGGCCTGGACGCGTGCCGCCGCCCGCCAACTGAAGGTGCCGGTCGACCGGATCGGCGGAGTGCGTCTGCGCAAACACTCGATCGATGCCCGCAAGCGCGCCATCAAGATCCAGCTGCGTCTGGAAGTCGCGTTGGACGGACCACTGCCCGACGAGGCGCCGCCGGTGGCCAATTATCCTGCGGTGGTAAGCGCGACGCGCACCGCCTTGATCGTGGGTTCCGGACCGGCGGGGTTGTTCGCGGCGTTGCGACTGATTGAACTCGGCATCCGGCCGATCGTGTTGGAGCGCGGCAAGGATGCCTCCGCGCGTCGTTTTGATCTTGGTCCGATCCTCAAGGAGGGCCGCGTGATCGAGGACTCCAATTACTGTTTTGGCGAAGGCGGCGCGGGCACGTTTTCTGACGGCAAGCTCTACACTCGGGCGACCAAGCGCGGGCCGGTGGCCAAAGTCTACGAGACGTTCGTCGCCCACGGTGCCCCCGAGCGTATCCTGGTCGATTCGCATCCGCACATCGGGTCCAACCTGCTGCCCAACGTGGTCAAGGCCATGCGCCAAAGCATCATCGCGGCCGGTGGCGAGGTGCATTTTCAGACCAAAGTTTCCGGCTATCTCATTAACGACGGTCGTATCCATGGCCTGACTACGGCCGACGGTCGTGAGTGGCGCGCCGACGCGGTCATTTTGGCCACGGGACACTCGGCGCGGGATGTCTACAGTCAGCTGCATGCGCAGGGTGTGCGTCTGGAGCAAAAGCCCTTTGCGATGGGTGTGCGTATCGAACACCCGCAGGCTTTCATCGATAGCCGGCAGTATCATTATCCCGCGGATGCGGAGCGCCCGTTGCTGTTGCCGGCGGCGAGCTACCGGCTGGCCACCAAGATCAAGGATCGCGGCGTTCACTCGTTCTGCATGTGTCCGGGCGGTTTCATCGTGCCGGCGGCCACGGAGAACGACGAGGTGGTGGTCAATGGCATGAGCCTATCGCGCCGCGATTCACCCTTTGCCAACAGTGGACTGGTGGTGACGGTCGAGCCCGAGGACACCGCGCCTTGGCAAGCTGAGCACGGCGTGCTGGCTGGCATCGCCATGCAGAAGGCACTCGAGCAAACGGCCAAACAAGCCGGCGGTGGAGGGCAGGTGGCTCCGGCCCAGCGGGTCACGGATTATATGGCCGGGCTGCTGTCGCCCGATTTGCCGCCGACCAGTTATTTCCCCGGGCTCAAATCCGCGCGCATCGATAAACTGCTGCCGGGCTTTATCTCGTGGCGGATGAAGCACGGGTTAAAACTCTTTGGGCAACAGATGCCCGGTTACGTCAGCCGCGACGCGGTCCTGATCGGCTTTGAAACCCGCACCAGTTCACCGGTGCGTATCCCTCGCGACGATACCACGCTGCAGCATCCGGAGGTGGCAGGTCTTTATCCCTGTGGCGAGGGTGCGGGATTTGCCGGCGGCATCGTCAGCGCGGCGCTTGACGGCATGCGTTGCGCCGAAGCGATGGCGACCGTCTGCGGCGGGAATCCTAAATCCTAAAAACCAAATCCTAAACGGAGAGCCGGAAGCTGCGCCCCGTTCGTAGTGCGGCCGCGAGCCCGGCGTAGCCGGGATTAGGCCGTGTAAGACGTGATCAAGCGGCTGCGATAGCTGCGTAAAAACGCCTTGGGCTGCGCCCTTGCGGCGTCACTACGAACAGGGCGGGCAAGAGTGCCCACCCTCCTTTGGTTGTCCCGCACTTGAATTTGTCAGCTGGTTCGGTTGCTTTGGGCGGATATGAATTGGACCAAGACGACAATCGGACGGCTGCGGGTGGTGGGCTTTTGGGAAGGCGTGTCCTTTCTCCTGCTGCTCGGCGTGGCTATGCCGCTCAAATATCTGGCGGGACAACCGCTGGCCGTTCGCTTCGTGGGCATGGCGCACGGCGTCCTCTTTCTCGCTTACGTGTGGTGCGCGGTGCAAGCGGCGGTTGAGCACCGCTGGAACTGGAAGCGCACGTGCCTGGTATTGGTGGCGAGTCTGCTGCCGGCCGGTCCGTTTGTGGTGGATGCGAAAATCCTCAAGGAAACCGCCGCCGCCGGACCGAGCTGATGCGTGTCGCGCCCGACATCCTTTGGATCGTGACCACCCAGTGGCGGGCGCAGTCCTGTGGTTATGCCGGCGACGTTAATGCCCGCACACCAAACCTCGACGCGCTCGCGGCCACAGCGGTCAACTACACCGAGGCCGTGACGCCTCATCCGTTTGGACCGTTTGCCCGGGCGGCCTTGCTGACCGGCGTGCCTTCGCCTGAAAATGGCGTGGTCGATTATTGGGACGCGTTGCCGGACAACACGCACACGATCGCGCATGATTTGAACGGCCTTGGTTACGCGACTGCCTTTGTCGGCAAGTGGGGCGTCGGCCGTCGTGATACCGCGTTACCGTTGGTTGGCGAAGCGGCGGGCAAGGTCATGGTGCCACCCGAGTCGCGAGGCGGCTTTGCTTGGTGGTCGGGCTTCGAGGGCGGTTTTCAGCTCAACAACCCGTGGCTGCACGGTAACGACCGTCCCGTGCCCGAACAGGTGCCCGGCTATCAAAGCGACGTGCTGATCGACGAGGCATTGGCCTGGATGCGTGGCGACGAATTTCGTCCACGTTTTATGCTGCTCAGCCTTGAGGCGCCGCATCCGCCCTACGCCGCGTCGGTGCCGGCCGGTGGTTTTGAATACAGGCCCGACGCGTTGGTCCTGAGTGACAACGTGCCCACGGGCGGAGCGGTCGAGGAACGCGCCCGGCGCGAGTTGGCCGGTTACTACGCGCACATCGAGGCGACCGACCGCGCCCTTGGCCGGCTGTTGGCGGCGGTGGCTGCGAGCGGGCGGCGGACGGTGACCGTTTTCACCTCGGTGCATGGCGACATGCATGGCGCGCACGGCTTGTTTCGCAAAGGTTGGCCTCACGAGGAAAGCATCCGTGTGCCGATGCTAGTGGCGGGTTTGCCGGAGTCCGGTGGCGCGGACGGAGTTTTCCAGGCGCCGGTCTCGTTGTTGGATTTGCCGGCGATGACCCGCGCCTGGGCGGGTGGAACGGTTTGGCAATGCCAGTGCGAGTCCGCCGAAATTTCGATGCCCTCGGTGGTGGCGTTGCCCGATCAATGTGCCCGCATTTGGCGCGGCCGGCGCTGGCCGGGTGGACGCAAGGAATTGTTCAATGCGGACGGCTCGCCGTGGGAGATGGCTGAGTAAAAAAGGAGCGTGGACATTCCTGTCCACGCAGTGCGGCGCACGGAGTAAAAGGCCGAAGTGTTAACCGAAAAAAGCGGCAAAACGAGGCGGGGCATCCACTGGTGGTTTCTTTTTTGCGATCATTTGCGTTTTTTGCGGTTAAAAAAATCCGAGTTGGAGGAGCGGGCAATGCGGGGACGTGGCCATGCCTCTTGGTAGTATGTCGTTCAACGGCGTGAACAGGAATGTCCACGCTCTTTCGGGAAAAAGACTGCCATGGTCGGTGCGATACCATGGGCTACATGCTCCTTTGCCCATGACCATCTGGACCAACACCCAATTTTCTCCCCGAGCCCGCCAACGGCTGGAAGCCGGATTGGGGGACCATCGCCTGATCGAGGCGACCCGCCTGACCGCCTCCGTCCTTGAACCGGCACCTTCCGATCCGCGTTTGGCCGGCGTCGATATCGCGCTCGGCCAGCCCGATGCCGAAGACTGTCGGCGCTATGCCAATTTGCGCTGGGTTGCGGTGACGAGTGCGGGCTACACCCGCTACGACCGTCCGGAGGTGCTGGAGGAAATGCGGGCACGCGGGTCGGTTTTGACCACGATGTCGTCGGTCTTCGCCGAGCCCTGTGCACAACACGTGCTCGCCATGATGCTGGCACTCGGGCGCCGGTTGCCCGAATCGGTGGCGGAGCAATTGGGCGAACGTGCCTGGCGGTTTCATGAACGCCGTTCGGGCTCTGTGCTACTCAACGGCCAGACGGTGTTGCTGCTAGGCTACGGTGCCATCGCCCGCCGGTTGACGGCTTTGCTCCAGCCCTTTGCCCTGCGTATTTTTGCCGTGCGGCGAAGCGCCTACAGCGAGGCCGGTGTGCATATCATTTCCGAGGATCGCGTGACCACCGTGCTGGGCGAGGCGGATCATATCATCAACCTGCTGCCGGACAACGAAGCCACCCAGAACTACGTCAACGCCCGGCGGCTCTCCGCCTGCAAACCCGGAGCCCGCTTCTACAACATCGGCCGCGGTTCTACCGTGGATCACCGCGCGCTGTCGGAGGCGCTGGAGTCCGGCCGCTTGGGCGCGGCTTATCTGGATGTGTTTCCGACCGAGCCGCTGGCCCCCGGCGACCGCTTGTGGCAATTGCCTAACTGCTGGATCACCCCGCACTCGGCCGGCGGGCGGCACGATCAGGACGATGCCATGGTCGACCACTTCTTGCGTAACCTGCGGGCCTTCGAAGCTACGGAGCAGGCGCGCATGACCGACCGGGTTGGTTTAGGCGGCTGAGTTTTTAACCGCAAAAGGCGCCAAAAGACGCAAAATAAATAAGGCTTTCGAACTGTCTGAACTCAGCAGATTTTAACCACGGATTACTCGGATCGACACGGGTTCCCAAGGCACGATGAATTCTCATGATTCAGCCGCGGGTGATTGGGTTCATCCCCTATGCGCAATCCCTCATATCGGTGTGCTGGATCGCAAATATCCGGAGCTGTTCACGGGCAGTTCTTCTTTTGCGACCATTCGCGAATTTTGCGGTTAGAAATCTGTGGAATGAACTGCTCTGCCTCAGATCGGCAGCACGTGGGTTGGCCAGAGCTGGGCGATGTGGGCCAGCTCGATCGCATCGATCAACACGATCGCGAGCAGGAACCAGAATACCTCGCCCAAGCCGCGGCTAAAGTGTCGCATGCTGATGGATACATCGCGGTTGTCGGTGAATTTGATCCAGCGCGGCCAGAAGCGTGGCACCGTCTGGCAATATTCAACAAACGTCTCGCCAAAGAACGATTGCAGCCGACGCTCTTCCGCCTGGATCACGTAGTGGTAATAGGACAGGAAGACCGGCACGGTGATGATGAGCAGCAAGATATGTTGCAGAGCCAGGCAGGCGCCGATCACGCCCACGAAGGAAAACAGGTAGAGGGGGTTGCGGCATGCGCCGTAGGGACCGGCCTGGCAGAGTTCGCGATTTTTGCGGCCGCCGATGTAGACCGTGCACCACATGCGACCGAGCGCGGCCACGATCAGAAATACGAATCCCGTCAGCTCCATGGCGACATAACCTCCCGAGCCCAGCTCGACCGGTCGGGTGAACAATGCGGCCACCGCCCAGAGGGCAAAGAAGCATTGTGATGCGGGACGACGGATCCTTTCGATGGGAGACCGGTGGACAGTTTGAGTGAGTAACACACCGCCTTCGACCGTCCGACCGCCCGTTCTGTTCAATCATGAAAGATTATTAACGTGGACGTAACAAAGCCGTGCGCCTGCGGCGGTAACAAATCCTAAAACCTAAAAACCGGAAATGGGTGTCAGCAGGAGCGTGGACATGCCGGACTGTCGGCCCTGGGCCTCGAAACCTGTCCACGCCGTTGGCTACGATAACGTCTAAACCCGTGGCCTTATACCAACAGTCCGAATGAACTCGGCTTTGGGTGGGGCGGGACCGCTGGGCCCGCCGTGTGCGACAACCGCTCACCGTTTGCATCCGTCGAGCCGGACGGCGCAGCGCTCCGTCACTACCTTCGGATCGGTCTAAATATTAAGGGACGTTGGTCTTGCCTCCTTCGTTATCCGTTCTTCGAACGCGGATTTCTCAACCGCAAAAAACGCGAATGCTCGCAAAAAGAAACCAGCAGGAGCCGGCCCGTCTGCTTTTGCGTCTATTTGCGCTTTTTGCGGTTAACATCCGGGTCCTTCGGTTTCTTGGATTCAGCACGTCGCTCCGGTTGGGCAAGAGTGCCCGCCCTCCTTTGGGACCGCACTGCCACGGGAATAAGCCGGCGCCGCGTTTTGAATCTGGTCCGGTGGCGTTGGCCCCTGCTCGAGCTCTACACCAGCGAGGGATGCAGCAGTTGTTCACCGGCCGAGGCTCGGTTGAGCGGTCAGGCTAATAATCCGCGCCTGTAGCGCGACGTTGTGCCGGTGGCTTTTTGCGTGAATGACTGGGGCCGGTTGGGCTGGATGGATGCCTTGGTCACGCCGGCCTTCACCGTGCGACGAGCCGCGTATTCCCAAGTCAGGGGCGCGCCAGGCATTTGGCCATCCGGGTGTCGCGAAACCAAGAACCGGCGCCGCTGCCGGCAGTCGGCGGCTGGCTACCCTGAGCCTGACGGTAAGGGGAAATGGGGAATGGCCCTCACCGATTTCAAATTGACCTGCAAATATATGTCGGTTGAGTCACCCATTGCTATGCCTCCCTTACGCTTTCTCTCCCTCGCGGCTATAGGTCTGATAGCGGTTTCCCCCATGCCGCTCAGTGCCCAGTCGGTCTCCACCACGCCTGTGGGGGCAGTGACAGTGACGATTGCGGCTGGGACGGGGACAACCCGGACGCTTAGTGTGATTTCCTTCCCCCTTTTGCAAAATGGGTCAGTAGACGGTCAGATGACTGGTCGACTGACCGCGATCGGAAGTAATACGTTCTCCAATGGTGATGCAGGTTGGACGGCTGGGCAGTTGTCTCAAGCAGCGAGCCCCTACCTGATCCAAATCACCAGTGGGGTGGCTGCGGGGCGCACCTTTCTTTTGTCTACGTCGACCACAAATACCTCTACACAAGTAACTATTGATGGAGAAGAGGCTTCGCTGGTTGATCTTACAAGTCTCGGCATTGCTGTTGGTGTGAGTGGGGATACCTACCGTCTCATTGAGGCGGACACGCTATCATCGATTTTTGGAACTCCCGAGGAAACCGGTGTTTTGGGTAATACCAGCTCCACCACTGCTGATGTAATTTATGTTTTGGTCAGTGGTTTGTGGCGTTCTTATTATTACAATACTACATCCGGCGCATGGCTCCGGGTTGGGCCAAATGTAAACTCCAACAATGTTCCTATTCGCCCCGATGCGTTGATACTTTACAGTCGAATTGCGGCAGATTCCATAACTTTGAGCTTGGTCGGTAGTGTCCCCAACAAGGGGCGTCAGGCAATTGTTCGTAACAGTGGCTTGAGTGCTATGTCCACTAGTTGGCCTGTGGACATCATGTTGGGTGATTCTGGCATTCAAAATATCCCCGGATGGGTGACTTCCGCAGACCCGTCCACTGCGGATATTGTGAATATTTCAGTGTCTGGCCTTTGGCGTGCCTATTATCACAATGGGACTCAGTGGCTTCGTGTGGGGCCCAATAGTCCTAGTAACGCGGTCGTGATCAGCGCGGGTTCGGGTTTTTTGCTGGTCCGCAAGGGCACTGCAACGGGTTCAGTTCAACTAGAGCAAAGCCTCCCGTATAGCTTATAATTTCTAATATTATGTCATTCTTGAATTTACTTAAATACGCGGCAGGAGGTTTGCTAATACTCTCGGCATCTACGGCCGTAGCCCAGCAGATAACTGGGTTTGGAACGGGTGATTTCACTGAGACATTCTCAGATGGGTTTACCACGACGCCGGGAGCTGATAATTACGGTATTACTGGCTCTGATTTTACCACCGCGTTTTATGGCACGTTTTCCTCTGTAGCGATTGGGAGTCCCTCCTCGTTGTTTCTTACGGCGACGCAAACGACTTCGCTTACCAGCGACTTCGGTATCGAGCTATTCGACAGTGATGGGGATAGTCGACTCTATAAGGCCAATTGGTCTTCGTTTCCATCGGGTGTGCCTACTACTGTCGCTTTAAGTTTTAATTCTGAAACCGGCACTTTCAATGGCACCGCAATCTCTTTGGCGTTTTCCGCTGGTGGCAGTCCGGGTGGCACCCTTACTGCGACCTTTGATAACTTGGCAGCCTCCGCTGTCCCTGAACCTGCCACGTGGGCTATCCTCTTTGGCAGTTCTGCCTTTGCTTTTGCCGGTTGTCGCCGTCGTCGGCGCACGCCGGTTTTGGCTGCTTAAGGCCGGGTGGTTTACCTGTCTCTCTCTCGCCGCACGTTTGATCGTGCGGCTTTTTTATTTTCCACCATAGACCTCTGTCTGCATGGACCTGAGCAAAGTTGATCCTTCCTTGGTGGATGCCCGGCCGTTTCTTGGGCTGGGTCCTTTGGCGCCGTTTCAGGTCGAGCGCACGCAGGTGGAGACCAAGGTCAGGATTTTTTGGCGACGGTGTCTGGTCTGGCTGGTTGTGCTGGTCGTGTTGGGCTGGGTGGCACTTTCGGCCGGGGCTTATTCCTTTGTGCGTTATCAACGCGGGATCACCAGCGTTACCTATGTGCAGGTGTTTCAGTATTTGTATGATCCGGCACCCTACCGGCGGGCCAAGGCGGAGTTTTTTATTGAGGAGGGGAAAGCTGAACTGGCTCAAAAGCACTATCTCAAGGCCTTTGAACTGTTGCGCATGGGTTTGTTGCAGGTGCCCGAGGATAACGAGGCGCGTTTTTTTGTGGTCGAGGTCTTTAACGTCGTGGGACGCACGGATCTGGCGGCGGAGACTTTGGTGGCTGGTCTGGCCTACAATCAGGACTCGGTGGCCTATGTCGGTCGGGCTTTCGGTTACCTGTTTCAAGAGCATCAGGATGACATGGCGGTGGAGGTGGCCGGGCGCTTGTTGAAGGCTGGCGGGCTTGATCGGGAAACTAAACGATTGGTCGGTCTGGCGCTGGCCACGGCGCACTTCAATCGTGGCCGCTACGAGCAGGCGCGGGCGGTAATCGCTGAACAAACCATGTCCGGCACCCGTTCGGGGGCCTTGTTGAGCGCCCAGATTATGTGGGAGCAGGACCGACATGCTGATGCTTTGAAGTTGCTGGCGGCCATGTCCGAACACTGGCCGGATGACGCGGAGATCCATAGTAACTACGTGTCTTGCCTGCGGGAGGAGGGTTTGTTTGAGCAGTGGCGGCTGTTGGGGCTGGCGCGGCAGTTTGCGAAGCCAAATCAGACCCGGGGTTATGTGGATGAGCTGTCGGCACTGGCCTCACAGGGAGAGCGGGCAGGTCTGGTCGAGTTGGAGGCGGCGTGCCGTCGACGGTTTTCCGAGGATGCGGTGGGCTTAAAGGCGCTGTCGGGTTACGCGGCCCAATTTGGCCGGGCAGAGCTTGCCGGTTGGATTTATCAACGCTGTCGCGAGGTGGGCATGGGAGCGGACCTGGCCGGCACGGCGTGGGTCGAGTCGTTGGTGGCGGCCAAGGAGTATCAGGCGGCTTTGACGGCTATCCGGCAGATGATCGCGGACAATCCCGAGGGCGGCCGGGTCGAGACGGTGCTGGGGGGGCTCAAGACGGTGGCCACTTATGGGATCGGAGAAAAAACTGCGGCGGATCTGTTGATGGAGTCGTATCTGTTAAAGCCGAATTTACGGGCCGAAGTGCTCTTGCCGGTGGCGACGCATCTACGCGTGCTCGGGGCGGAGGCGCTCTTGGGGCGTCTGCTGCGTCGTGCGGTTGAGCTATCGCCACTCAACCGGGATGCTTTGACCCAATTGATCCAATGGAATCTGGATCGTGGTTGGAACGACGACCTGTATCCCCAGGTGCAACGACTGATGACCTTGCGCAAACCTCAGCAGGAAGTGTTGAGGCGAGTCGCAGAGAAAATGCAAAGCGATCATTTTCTTATGATTCCTGATCGGGAACAGATTTTGGAGCTGGTGACTCAGGGCGGTGAAACAGGCGCCAACGGTTAGCTGACCAATTCACCGATTTTTGCCTTTGCTCCGCGTGGTTCGGCGTGCGACCAATGACCCTGCTTTATGCGAATTACCGGCCTCGCTCTCGTCCCCCCTCCGTCTGCCGCAGACCTGCCCCGGGTTACCCCTGAACTACTGGCATCCGTGCTGGCCCGCTACTCGCGCTCCAACGACGGTATCCACGTCATCCTCGACAAGGTCGATCCGGCCGATCCGGACGCGTCAATCGATCGCATCCTGAAGTTTGTCGACTATGGCCATGCTTCCATTGGCGGCCTCACCGGCGGATTGGCGGTCGCTCTCGACGATGTGTCCATGTGGCTGGCCTATAAGATTTTCGAAATCGCCCAAATGGCCGACGGCCAGGAGTCGTCCACCCGCTACATCACGATGAATGCGGCCAACCTGCCCACTCCCGAGGATCTGGGGGTGCCCGCCGATTTGGCCGGGCGTTGGCAGGCGTTGATGGCCCGCTCCTTTGAGGCCTATAACGCGGAATACTCCCGCCTCGATGGCCTGGCTACGGCCGAGCCGGACCGGGTGCGTCTGCCCGCCAACGCCAAGCCGGCGGTCATCAACCGTCTGCGCAAAAATTACGCGTTAGACCGGGCCCGTTATTTCATTCCGCTGGCCACCCGCACCAACGTGGGTCTCGTGCAGACCTCGCGCATGTGGGCGCAGACCATCAAGCAGCTCGCCTCGTTGCCCCAGCCCGAGGCCCGGGCCGCCGCGGAGTTGATCCGGTCCGAGCTGGTCAAACAGTCTCCGCGGCTCTTGCGGCACAGTTTTGCCGAGGCCTCCTGCGAAGCTCAGGCCAACCAGGAGCACGCCACGTCGATCCGCCTTGGTTTGGAGCGGCTGTCGACTGCGCCGTTGGCCGACGAGGTCTGGGTGCATGTTGATCGGGCCACCCCGCCGTTTTTGGGCGATGTCCAATCCGTTCCCGAATCCTTGAAGCACCGGTCCAACCGCTACGGATTGCAGGGCACCGCGACCCGCCGTATGCGCGTGGCGTTTGCTTGGAACAACATGGCGCTGGCCGAGCTCCGCGACCTCAACCGTCACCGCACCGGCTACCGTTACACGCCGCTGATTCAGGCCGGCTTTTATCTGCCGCCTGAAATCCCGCATGCGGGACATCAACCCCTGTTGGATGATCAGGCCGAACTCACTCGTGAGCTGATGGAGCGTGGTTCGCCCGCCTACGTTTATTCGCTGCTGCTGGGGGCCCAGACCCCGTTTGAGCACAGCACCCACGCGGATAAATTCATCTATGAGGCCGAGTTGCGCACCGGCATGGGGGCACACTACCGCTACGCCGAGCATCTTTCAGCGACCCTGCACGCCTTTTTTGAGCAAGTACCCGAGGCTCGGGACTGGGTTACCGAAGGCACCGCCGAGCCAGAGTAAAAAACGACATATCTCTGTTAGGTATAACAAAAAAAACTTGCCGCCAACGGCTTGCAAAAGCCTGATATAGCCATGCAACTTCCCCTAGCACTGACCTGTTTGCTGACAGTGGTCTGTGCCACGTCCGTTTTCGGACGTGATCCGGCGGCGCGGATTGATGCGTCAAAGCGCAGCTCAATCAAAACGGGCGAGTCCACCATCACTCCCGAGGTGCAGCAGTTTGATCGGGTCGATGGTGTGCAGAACAAGCGTTTTGATACAGGAACGTTACGTGAAGAGCCGCGATCTTCGTTGGGTGACAAACGTGCGGCCATCGATCTTAAGGAATCCAAGAAGAAGAATCTGATCACTCCGGAGAAAAAAACCTACGAGAAGATCACCTACGACAACAGCGCCTTTGACGGAAAGCGTTCGAACCGTTTTCAAACTGGTGAGCAAACATATCGCACCTCGTTGTCCGAGCGTTATCAATCCAGCCTCAGTGACGCCGCGGATGCCGCGCCCAAGACCGTCGTGAAAAAACGAACCACTTTTGATTCGGTGAACCGTTTCATTTTTCGTCGCAACCGCCCGGAAGGTGACGATTTAATTACCCCCGCCGGATCCGCCCCGGCCGACAGCCAGCCCTGATCACATTGCCCGCTTAGCGCCGAATGAACACCTTTCGCGTCCTCCAATTTAATATCCAAAACGGTCAGGGATGGGATGAAAATAATCCCGACTCCGCGCCCATCAATTTGTCGGCGGTTGTCGCCGAGATCAAGGCGCAGGACCCCGACCTGTTTTTTTTGCAGGAAGTCGAGCAGGCCCAGCCGCAGGGGCATCAGATCCAGCCGCCTCCCAACTTCACCCGTTTGCAAGCCGAGCTTCCGGGATATCATGCGGCCTTCACCTATCCCCGCGAGGACAAGCGGGAGCTGCCGTTCGGGCTGGGCATCGCCATCTTTTCGAAAACTCCGATCACCGGAGTATTTAAGGAAGACATCGTTTCGCCACCGGTGCATTTCGAATTCAACGGTGAGAATAAAACGCCCACCGACCGGGTGATGTTGTGCGCCAAGACCACTATTTTCGGTCGAGAAATCGCGCTGCTGAACACGCACCTGCTCGCGTTCTTCATGCTCAAGACTACCAGCGACGAGCATCCCGAGCAGCGTCAGCAAGTCGAAGATCATCTGCGCGCCGCCACCGGCCCGATGGTGGCCTGTGGAGACTTTAACGTCCGTTATCACCAGTCGCTGATCTCGCAGTTTGCTGATGTCGGATTCCAACCGGTGCAGAGCACCGAGATCACCTGGCGTCGCATGCCCTTTGTGCTCGACCACATCTTCTACAACGCGGGACTTCGCTGTGAGCATCGCGCGGTGATTCCGACCTTGGCCAGCGACCACCACATGGTAGTCGCCGACTTCAGCTTCGTCTGATCGGAGCGGCACAGGCATTCCTGCCTGTGCGTAGGACTGTGGACCCGCCTCCACTGAGCACAGACAAGAATGTCCGTGCCACCTAGTGTCCTGTCATTCAAATGCCCTTAATAATTCCTTCGGCAGAGATAGCCGCAAAGAGTCACAAAGAAGCGCAAAAATAACGGGCGGTATGACTGATGGATTGTTTTTTGCGACTC